>NZ_JAMYLX010000002.1:0-628309 GCF_040318265.1 Mesorhizobium sp. M1252
TGCGCGAGCACAAGAAGCTCGCTCTGCGCCAAGCCGCATGACCAGCATCATGGCCGCCCCATTTTGCAGAACTTGACGCACACAAGCCGAAAGAAGCCCGCCGGCCTGAGCCAGCGGGCTTTCTGTTGATTAGCAAGTCTCGCGCTCAGTGGAGCTCTATATCAAGTCTCGTCAGTGGATGGCGGAACGTCAATGGTTCCGCCGCCACCTGACGTAGGCGAAGCAACATGCGCCGCAAGTTTGCCCTTCCGGTGCAGGACCGGCTTTTCGTATACTTTTTTCATTGAAATATGCCCCAAGGCCAAACGCCCGGCGCAACCCGCGCCTCCATCAGCCCAATGTCAAGCAAATACGAAAACCGGCGCAACGCGAATGACAGGCTTGCCGCGATAGGAGATGGCGGCGTCCAACATTTGCCGCCCAATGAAATCACTTTGCGCGCATCGGCCAAATGACGGATTTGATTTGCTTGGTGATCCCCTCTCCCTGGGGCAAACTGCCTGCCGGGGCTGCAGGAGGAGAAATGCGAGCACGCGCAGCTACGATCGGCGACCTCGAAAGTGTTTTCCGGGATTTGTCCACGCGGATGTCGGACGAGTATGTGGCCGCCGGCAAGGACAGCAAGGTCGCCTACGACAATCTGATGATGAATTTGAAGGAAGGCCGAGCGCACGCGCTGGTCGAGGGCGACAAGACGGTGGCGATCGTCGCCTGGTACGAGAACAGCGACGCCGCCGACACGCTGTTTGCCGCGCAGGAGGGTTTCTTCAGCGCCGCGACGGTCCGCTTCTGCAGGCGCCACATCCGCCACATTCAGGCGCTGGCCGGCAACCTTCCCATCCACTCGCGCAGCTGGCTGCAGCGGGCGGACGTCGGCAAATGGTTCCGCGTCATCGGTTATGTCGAACGCGGCCGGGAGAACGGCGCCACTGTGTTCGAACTGCCGCCGGCACGGGCCGCGTCATCGGTGCGGGCCGCATAGGGCTGCGCACCCACGGATGCCATCACCGAAAAGCCCACCGCCAGGATGGGGATGGCCCGATATTCGCCTGCGATGGGCTCATATCGGGGGCTCAGATATCGGGCTGATCGAGTGCCTCGAGAATCACCCGTTCCAACGAACCGAACTCCTCTTCGATCTCGCTGACCTCAAGGCCTAAATGCCGAGCATCCAGGGCAGCTCGCGTGGTCAGGGTTCGAGCCGTTGCCTTGTCGGCAGGCAGTTCGCCCGGCAGGTGCTCGTGGATCCAGCCCTGCAGGAAATCAACGGCGCGCTCGCTCATCGATTTATCCCTTCTGTTATCTGGGGATCATTCACCCAGAATGACCCCAGAAGCGACGATCTGAGCCGTCAGGCTGGTGAGCCTGCCTCGCTTCACGAGCGTCGGTTTTTCGTAGATTCTCTTCATGGCGGTGCCTTTCGCGACAAATCGCTCGTCGGCAACAACGTCCGTCGCGGGGCAGCGTTCCATGGCGGGCTGTTGAGCCCGACGCCCTGACACATCGTATTTGAGAGCAGCCGCGCTCCCGCGAACTGGTGATGTTGGTGCCGCGGCAGGTTGCGAAGCCAATGCGGGGCGTGGCATTTGTCGATGCCGATCATTGGGATGGCAAGCAGGACATGGCACGGTCACCAGACATCGCCCAACACCAGGCCCCGAGCGCAGGCGTCAGCCTGAACCGGGCGCTTTCCAAACTCGGCCTGTGTTCGCGCAAGCAGGCCGAGCTGCTGATCGCCGAAGGGCGCGTGCAGGTTGGCGGCAAGGTGGTGCGCGATCCGTCGCTGCGTGTCGATCTCGGCCGCGACCGCATCGCTGTCGACGGCGAGCAGATCGTCGGCGAGGCAAAAGTCTACCTGATGATCAATAAGCCGCGCGGACAGGTCACCACGCGCGATGACCCGCAGGATCGTGGCACCGTCTATGACTGCCTGGTGGAACTGGAGTTGCCTTTCGTGTCGCCGGTCGGCCGCCTCGACAAGGCCAGCGAAGGCCTGTTGCTGATGACCAACGACACGCGCTGGGCCAACCGCCTGCTCGATCCGGCCTCGCATGTCGCCAAGACCTATCATGTCCAGATCGGCACCGCGCCCGACGAAGCGATGCTGGCGCGCTTTCGCGACGGAGCGATCGTCGACGGCGAACTGCTGACCGCAAGTTCGATCGAACTGCTGCGCAGCGGCGGCCGCACTGCCTGGCTGGAAATCGTGCTCGACGAGGGCCGCAACCGCCAGATCCGCCGCCTGCTCGGGGCATTCGACATCGAGGTGCTGAGGCTGGTTCGGGTGGCGATCGGCGGTTTGCAGCTCGGCGAGCTCGCCAAGGGCAAGGCGCGGCATCTGACATCGGAGGAATTGGCGGTGCTCGCGCGTTAAGAGGCAGGCTTGCTGAGAAACACTACTTCTGGTTCCACCTGCGTATCACCGGCTCGCTCAGATCGTGCTCATAGCCGAGGATGCTGAGGCTCGCGGTATCAAGCACGAAGTGCGCACCGCCTTCGGGTGGCAGACCGAGCCAGCGCGCGGCCAGCACGCGCAGGAAATGCGAGCTTGAAAACACCAGCACATTGCCCTCGATTGCCCGCAGCCCGGCGATGATCCTGTCGGCCCTGGCACCAACATCCGCTACCGACTCGCCGTCGGGACAGCCGTCACGGAACAATTGCCAGCCGGGGCGCTGCACAAGAATCTCCTTGGTCTTAACGCCCTCATAGGCGCCATAGTCCCATTCCTGCAGGTCGTCCTTCTTGACGGCAGCAGCGCCGAAGCCGGCAAGCGTGCAGGTGCTGAAGGCTCGCTGCGACGGGCTCGACCACACCGCCTGGAAGGACAGATCCTTGAGCCGGTCCGCCACGCCGCGAGCTGCCGCCTCGCCCTTTGCCGTCAACGGTATGTCGGTGCGGCCGGTGTGTTTTCCCGAAGCGCTCCACTCCGTCTCGCCGTGACGGACGAGGTAGATTTCGGGGTACGGATTGCTCATGCGCCGGCCTTTCGGTTTTACGTCCGCACCCTACCCGGGAGGGCCCGGCCAGCGCCAGCCACGTGCAGGCGGAAAAGGAAAGGCCGCAACCGAATCGGCTGCGGCCTTGTGCTCAAACGTCAGTGCCCGGAGCGGTCAGGCGGGCTGCAGATCGCCCGACAGCGCCAGGTCGGCTTCCTCGGACAATGTGCCGGCCATGGCGGCGGCGAACTTGGTCTGGTCGAGTTCGCCTTCCCAGCGCGCCACAACAATCGTCGCCACTGCATTGCCGACGAAGTTGGTCAGCGCCCGGCATTCCGACATGAAGCGGTCGACCCCTAGGATCAGCGCCATGCCGGCAACGGGTACCGTAGGCACGACAGAGAGCGTGGCGGCCAGCGTGATAAAGCCGGCGCCGGTGATGCCGGCGGCACCCTTGGAGCTCAGCATGGCAACCAGCAGCAGCAGGATCTGGTCGCCATAGGTGAGCGGCGTATCGGTCGCCTGGGCGATGAACAGCGCCGCCAGCGTCATGTAGATGTTGGTGCCGTCGAGGTTGAAGGAGTAGCCGGTCGGGATGACCAGGCCGACCACCGAGCGGTTGCAGCCGGCGCGCTCCATCTTGGCCATCAGGCCGGGAAGAGCGGCTTCCGAGGACGAGGTGCCGAGCACCAGCAGCAGCTCTTCCTTGATGTAGCGGATCAAGGCGAGGATCGAGAAGCCGTTGTACCAAGCGACAGCGCCGAGCACGACCAGCACGAAGAGCAGCGACGTCAGGTAGAAGGTGCCGATCAGAAAGGCGAGGTTGGCAATCGCGCCGATGCCGTATTTACCGACGGTGAAGGCCATGGCGCCGAAGGCGCCGATGGGGGCGGCCTTCATCAGGATGGCGACCAAGCGGAAGATAGGCGAGGTCAGCGCCTGCAGGAAATCGACGACCGGGCGGCCGCGCTCGCCGACCAGAGCGAGGGAGATGCCGAACAGCACCGAGAAGAACAGCACCTGCAGGATGTCGCCTTGCGCGAAGGCGCCGGTGATGGTGTCGGGGATGATGTTGAGCAGGAAGCCGACGATGGTCGTGTCATGCGCCTTCTCGGTGAAGGCGGCGACCTTCGAGGGATCGAGCGTCGCCGCATTGATGTGCATGCCGGCGCCCGGTTGGACGACGTTGGAGACGACCAGACCGACGACCAGCGCCAGCGTCGAAAAGACCAGGAAGTAGATCATCGCCTTGCCGGCGACGCGGCCGACTTTTTTCAGGTCGGAAACGCCGGCAATGCCGGTCGTCACCGTCAGGAAGATGACCGGCGCGATCACCATCTTGACCAGCTTGATGAAGGCGTCTCCGAGCGGCTTCAGCGAAGCACCGAGTTCGGGATAGAAATGACCGAGCAGCACGCCGGCGGCGATCGCCGTCAGGACCTGCACGTAGAGATGACGGTAAAAGGGTAGCTTGCCGCGCGGTTCGGCGGCAGCGAATGCTGGCTGCATGACGTCCTCCATGGCGCCCCGATCGAAAGCTCGACCTCCCGGGGCAGTTGTTTTCCGCAGCCTTGCGACTGCTGTATTGGTCACTGCAACTGCCGTGCCAGACTGTGCGGCATACCGCAGCCATTGATTTTGTTGGGTATTCGTCCGATCGAGGCTGCTGCCGCTCAACGCAAGTGCGGACATCCGCATGACTGAATTGTGCTTTGTGCGAAATCATGCACAAATAGGGAATGCTGCAACGCCCTGCCGCGGTCCTGTCGCCGACGCCCGAGCAACTCGGCAAACGCGCGCGTCGCGCCTGGCTGCTGTTTGCGGCGATCGCGCTGGTGATCGTTGCCACGGCGCTCACCGGCGCCGGCCTCTACGCGCGCCGCGCCGAGGTCGCGGCACTGGCGGCGCAAGGCCGCACCGATGCCAATCTGAAGGTTGCGTTGCTGCGCGCCGTGCTGGAAAGCCCGCGGGCGCTGCCGCTGCTCTTGTCCGAGGACCAGCAGGTGCATGACGCCCTGCAGAACAAGGGCGCTGTCACGATCGACGTGCTCAACCGCAAGCTCGAAGGGCTGGTCTCAGGCACCAAGGCTTCGGTGCTTTACGTCACCGGCGTCGACGGGTTTGCGATCGCCTCCAGCAACTGGCGCGAAACAACCAGCTTCGTCGGCAACGACTATGGTTTCCGCGCCTATTTCTCCGGCGCCATGCAATCGGGAACGGCCGAATATTTTGCGCTGGGCAACATCAGCAAGCGCCCGGGCCTCTATATTTCGCGTCGCGTCGGCAATGCGGCGGCACCGCTCGGCGTCGTCGTCGTCAAGATGGAATTCGACCAGCTTGAAGCCGACTGGCATGAGGCCAACCGGCCGGCCTATGTCAGCGACGACCACGGCGTCGTGCTGATCACCAGCGTGCCGTCCTGGCGCTTCATGACCACCGCGCCGCTGACCGGCCCGGTGGCTGCCGCCATCCGGAGCAGCCAGCAATTCGGCAACGCGCCGCTGATCCCCTTGCCGATCACACGCCCCGAGGCATTGAGCCCTGACGTGTCGATGGTGCATGCGATAACACCGGGCGGCAGCGATGCCGAATATCTCAGGCTTTCGACACTGGTCCAATCGACGCCATGGCGGCTCGATTATCTCGTGCCGGTCGAAGCGCCGATCGCGGCTGCGGTGCGTGAGATGCGGCTGCTGGCGCTGGGCGTCGTGGTGCCGTTGCTGGCGCTGGCCGGCTATCTCCTGTGGCGCCGTCAGTCGGCGCAGATGCGCATCGCCGCCGAACAGGCAGCGCGCATCGAGCTCGAGCGCCGCGTCGTCGAGCGTACGCATGACCTCAGTCTGGCTCGCGACCGGCTGCAGGCCGAGATCACCGATCACCGCAGCACCGAAGCCAAGCTTCAGGTCATGCAGCAGGAACTGGTGCAGGCCAACCGTCTTGCTACCCTCGGCCAGGTTGCCGCCGGCGTCGCGCATGAGATCAACCAGCCGGTGGCAACGATCCGCGCCTATGCCGACAATGCGCGTGTGTTCCTGGAGCGCAAGCAGACCGCCTCGGCCGAGGAGAACCTTGGCGCGATTGCCGCGCTGACCGAGCGCATCGGCGGCATCACCGAAGAGTTGAAGGTCTTTGCCCGCAAGGGGCGCACGGCAGCCGAACCGGTCGAACTGCGCGGCGTCATCGAGGGCGCCGTGGTGCTGCTCAGAAGCCGCTTTGCCGGCCGGCTGGACGCGCTCGATATCACACTGCCGCCGGTAACGCTCAAGGTGATGGGCAACCGTCTGCGGCTCGAACAGGTGCTGATCAACCTGTTCCAGAATGCGCTGGAAGCGCTGGACGGTCGCGACGGCGCCAGGGTGGAGGTTTCGGCCCAGGAGACGGCCGACGGCGTGGCGCTTGCCGTCGCCGACAATGGGCCGGGCATTTCGCCTGCCATCCTCAAGTCATTGTTCACGCCGTTCAACACCTCGAAGGAAAAAGGCCTCGGGCTCGGCCTCGTCATCTCGCAGGACATCGTCGCCGACTATGGCGGACGCATCGAGGTGGCGAGCGACCAGGCCGGCACGCGCTTTACCATTCACCTCGCCAGGGCAGCATGATGGACACCGCACCGGTCGTATTGATCGACGACGACAGCGAATTGCTGAGGGCCACGCGGCAGACGCTGGAACTCGCTGGTTTTTCCGTCTCGGCCTTTGCGGTGGCGGCCGAGGCGCTGGCCGGGCTCGACGCCAATTTTCCCGGCGTGGTGGTGTCCGACATCCGCATGCCCGGCATTGACGGCCTGCAGCTCTTCGACCGCGTCTTGCAGCTTGATGCCGACATTCCGGTCATCCTGGTCACCGGGCATGGCGACATCGCGGTTGCGGTCAAGGCGATCAAGGATGGCGCCTACGACTTCATCACCAAGCCTTTCGCCGCCGACCGGCTGGCGCAAAGTGTGGCACGGGCGGCGGAAAAGCGCCGGCTGGTGATGGAGAACCGCGCCTTGCGCGAAAGCGCCGAACAGGCGCAGGACGGCCTGCCGCTGATCGGGCAGACGCTGGCGATGGAGCGATTGCGCCGGACGCTGCGGCAAATCGCCGATACCGATGTCGACGTTCTGGTGACCGGCGAGACCGGCTCCGGCAAGGAGGTGGTGGCGAGCCTGCTGCATCGCTGGAGCCGCCGCGCCAGGGGCAATTTCGTGGCGCTGAATTGCGGCGCGCTGCCGGACACGGTCATCGAAAGCGAGCTGTTCGGCCATGAGGCCGGCGCCTTCACCGGCGCACAGAAGAAGCGCATCGGCCGGATCGAGCATTCGAGCGGCGGCACGCTGTTCCTCGACGAGATCGAAAGCATGCCGGCCTCGACCCAGGTGCAGATGCTGCGGGTGCTGGAAATGCGCGAGGTGACGCCGCTCGGCACCAATGAAATCCGGCCGGTCGACCTGCGCGTCGTCGCCGCCGCCAAGGTCGATCTCGGCGACGCCAGCCGGCGCGGCGCCTTCCGCGAGGATCTCTACTACCGGCTCAATGTGGTGACGATCTCGATCCCGCCGCTGCGCGAACGCCGCGACGACGTCGCCCTGCTGTTCTTCTACTTCGCCGAGCGTGCAGCCGGCCGCTTCCGCCGGCAAATGCCAGCCGTGCCTGCCTCAGTGCACCGCCATCTGAGCCAGCACGACTGGCCGGGCAATGTGCGTGAACTCGCGCATTTCGCCGAGCGTTTCGTGCTGGGACTCGAGGAAGCGGCGCAAGCGCCACCTTCCGCCCCGGCGGAGCCGGATGACGCCAGCTCACTGCCGGAACGGCTGGAACGCTATGAAGCCAATGTCATCCGCGAGGCGCTTGGCCGCAATGACGGCGATGTCCGGCGCACGATTGAAGCGCTCGGCATTCCGCGCAAGACCTTCTACGACAAGCTGCAGCGGCACCGCATCGTGCGCAGCGATTTTTCCAGGTAATTCATTTTCCAGGTATTCAGGCGTGTGGACCCGAAAGCAGGGTAGATTTTGTGAACCGGCGCAAAAAAACCGTGGCAAGTCGGCATCAGAAAGTGTTGAAGACCGCATCGGCGGCCTTCGGCACGGCGCGATCCGGTTGCGCTCGGCAGATGTTGATGATTTGTTGCCGGTCAGCGGAGAATGAATGATGCGAGAACCTGTCGGTCAAGATGAATATGGATCGACCAACCCGTTCGATCCGGACGATCTGACGAATTTGAACGCGATCGGCCCGGCCATGGGCGGCGGCAACGACTTCGAGAAATACGCCGTTGCCGTGATCATCGTCTTCGGCGCGCTGATCATTGGCGGGCTGATGGCCGCTTCCATGACCTTTGGTCACCGGAACGGCTTCCTGTTTGCGCTTGGCGGCGCAACCGCGGCCTGGATATCGGGCAATGCGCTGCTCCTCGACCGTCCCCGCATCTACGCGGCGTTCGTCGTGATCGCGGCGCTGATGCTCGTCGGGTCGACGCTTACGCTCGTCCTCTGATCAATCTCTTGTTTTGATCAGTAGCCAATCGCCTCGCCGGATGCGGCGCGGCTGTCGATGGCGCCGTTGTAGCGGGCGCCGCCGCCCTTCTCGATTTCCGCCAGGCTCTTGCCGCCGACAAGAATGCCGGCCGCCTGACCCCAGGTAGAATCCGCGAGATCGAGGTGGTAGCCCATGCCGGCCAGCAGTTTTTCAGTGTCGGGCGACAGGCCGAACGGTTCGACATAGATCGTGTCGGGCAGCCATTGATGGTGGATGCGCGATGCGTCGATCGCCTCCTGGATGTTCATGCCGTGGTCGATGACGTTGACGATGGCTTCCAGCGTGATGGTGATGATGCGCGAGCCGCCGGGGCTGCCGATAACCATGAACGGCTTGCCGTCCTTGGCGACGATGGTCGGGCTCATCGAAGACAGCGGCGTCTTCTTCGGCTGGATGGCATTCGCCTCTCCCTGGACGAGACCGTAGAGGTTGGGCACGCCGGGCTTCTGGGTGAAATCATCCATCTCGTTGTTGAGCAGGATGCCGGTGCCGTCGGCGACCACGCCGGCGCCGAACGAACCGTTCAGCGTATAGGTGACCGCGACCGCATTGCCGTCATCGTCGATGATTGAATAGTGCGTCGTTTCCTTCGACTCGCCGAAGCCCTTCGGCATCAAATCCTGCGAGACGCCGGCGCGGAACGGGTCGATCTTGTCGCGGATCTCCTTGGCGTAACCCTTGTCGAGCAGTTTCGAGACCGGATTGTCGACGAAATCGGGATCGCCGAGCGCCGAGTTGCGGTCCACATAGGCGTAGCGCATCGCCTCGACCATGACGTGCACCGTCTCGGCCGAGCCGGCGCCAAGATAGGACAGCGGGTAGCCCTCCAGCACGTTGAGGATTTCGCAGATGATGACGCCGCCCGAGCTTGGCGGGGGCGAAGAGACGATCTCGTAACCGCGATAGGTGCAGCTCACCGGTTGCAGCTCGCGTACCTTATATTGCTCGAAGTCTGCCTTGGCCAGAATGCCGCCCCTGGCGCCGCTCGCCTTGACGATGGCGCCGGCGATGGAGCCTTTGTAGAAGGCGTCGGCGCCTTTTTCGGAGATGGCGGCGAGCGAGGCTGCAAGATCGGGCTGGAGGAGACGCTCGCCGGCGCCATAGGGTTTGCCGTCCGGCTTCAGGAAGATGGCGGCGGCGGCAGGGTCCTTCGCCAGCCGTGCGGCATTGCTTGCGAATGAAGCAGCGTCGCCCTGGTCGAGGATGAAGCCATCCTTGGCATAGGCAATTGCCGGCGCCATCAAATCCTGGCGTGGCAGCGTGCCATATTTTTCACGAGCCATCTCGAACCCTGCCACGGAACCCGGTACGCCGACCGCGAGGTAGCCATCAAGGCTGGCGCCCTTCACCGGATTGCCGTCCTTGTCGAGATACATGGTCTTGGTTGCCGCCAGCGGCGCGCGCTCGCGGAAATCGAGGAAGGTCGATTTGCCGTCCTTGAAGCGGATGGTCATGAACCCGCCACCGCCGATATTGCCGGCATTAGGGTAGACGACGGCGAGCGCATAGCCGACGGCGACCGCCGCATCGACGGCATTGCCGCCCTTCTTCAGCACCTCGACGCCGGCTTCCGACGCCAGATGCTGGGCGGTGACGACCATGCCGTGCTCGCCCTTCGCAGGTTGAGGCGATGCGGCATGGAGCGCGCCGGATGGCGCGAGCGCAATTGCGAGCGAAAGGGTGACGCCAATCAGCGTCCGGCGGGTCAAGGGCATGGCGGTGCTCCAAGTGCGGTGTGCCTAGAAGAGCTACATGGAGCGGCCGAGTCCATCATCAATATGAGCTAACACATATTGGTGTTCGCCTGCCGGCAGAGGCAAGCTAATCTCCCCCCGTGGTGGAGATTAGCCAATCTCAAACAATCCCGCCTGACCCGCCCACAACCGCCGGCCGTTCCGCCGCGACCTTCGCCCGGTAGCCCGCCGCGCGATATGCGGCGACTGGATCAATGGCGCCGCCTGTGTTCAGCCGCGCCATGGCAAGGATCGGCTCGACATCGGTGCGGTAGGCAGCTTTTAGCGTCTGCGTCGCCATCAGCGCATCATTGCCGTCTTGGAAACCCTCGAGCGCCTTGCGGTCGACCAGCAGCGCCTGCGCATAGGCGCGCTGCACCTCGACTGCCGACAGCATCAGGCTTTCGATCGGGTCGGTGACGTTGTGGCTCTGGTCGAGCATGTGAGCGGGATCGAAACCCTCGGCGCCGGAAAGCTCGGCATCAACCAGTTCGTTGAAGACCAGGAACAGCCGATAGGGATCGATCGAGCCGGCATCGAGATCGTCGTCGCCATACTTCGAATCGTTGAAATGGAAGCCGCCGAGTTTCTTGAACTGGATCAGCCGCGACACGATCATCTCGATGTTGACATTGGGCGCATGGTGGCCCAGGTCGACCAGGCAGTAGGCCTTGTTGCCCAGCTCCTTGGATATGAGGTAGTTAGTGCCCCAGTCCTGCACGACCGTCGAATAGAAGGCCGGCTCGTACATTTTGTGTTCGGTGAACAGCTTCCAGTCGGCGGGCAGTCCGGCATAGATCTCCTTCATCGCGTCGAGATAGCGCTCGAAGACTTTGGCGAAATTGACCTGGCCGGGGAAATTCGAGCCGTCGCCTATCCACACCGTCAGCGCTTTGGAACCAAGCGTCTTGCCGATCTCGATGCATTCCAGATTGTGCTCGACTGCCTGCCGGCGCGTGCCGGCATCGGCATGCGACAGCGACCCGAACTTGTAGGACAGTTTTTGGTCCCTGGCATCCGAGAAGGTGTTGGAATTCATGGCGTCGAAGCCGAGGCCGAAGCGCGAGGCCGCCTGCTTCAGCCGGTTCGGATCGGTCTTGTCCCACGGTATATGCAGCGAGACGGTCGGCGTCGCCTGCGTCAGTTGGCTGATGACGGCGCAGTCCTCGATCTTGTCGAAAATGTCGCGCGGCTCGCCGGCGCCGGGAAAGCGGGCAAACCGCGTGCCGCCTGTGCCGACGCCCCAGGACGGAATGGCGACGGCGAATTTCTCGACCTTGTCGCGGATGGCATCGATGGCGATGCCGCGGCGGTCGAGGCGTTCGCCGAGCGACGCGTAGTCGCGCTCGAGGTCGGGTTTGCGCTGGGCGTTGTGGCTGGAGACGAGATCGGCGGCGATGATGGTTTCGGACAAGTGCTATTCCTCCCAATGCGTTCAGTCAGCGCTGCCCTTCATCCGGCCCTTCGGGCCACCTTCTCCCCGTATAGTGACGGGGAGAAGAGAAGCGCTCCGCCCTTAACTCAGCGCGTAAAGCTCTGCGCGTTGCCGGCGTCGACGTTGATGATGTTGCCGGTGGATTTGGCCGACATGTCGGACGCCAGGAAATAGATCGCTTCGGCGATGTCTTCGGGAAACACCGAGCGCTTCAGCATCGAGCGCGAGCGGTAGTGTTCTTCCAGATCGTCGGTCGACATCTTGTAGGCGGCGGCGCGCTGTTCCTTCCACTCGCCGGTCCAGATCTTCGAACCGCGCAGCACGGCGTCCGGATTGACGACGTTGACCCGGATCTGGGCTTCCGCGCCTTCCAGCGCCAGGCAGCGGGCGAGATGGATTTCGGCCGCCTTGGCGGTGCAATAGGCGGCGGCATTGGGTGACGCGGCAAGACCGTTCTTGGAGGCGACGAAGACGACATTGCCGCCGATCTTCTGGGCCCGGAACAGCCGGAAGGCTTCGCGCGAGACCAGGAAATAGCCGGTCGACAATATGTCCATGTTCTTGTTCCACAGCGCCAGCGTCGTCTCCTCGATCGGGGCCGAGGAGGCGAGGCCTGCGTTGGAGACGAGAATATCAATGCCGCCGAACTCGACGGCTGTCTGGGCGAAGCCGGAAATCACCTGCTCCTCCGCGGTGACGTTGATCAGCACCGGCCGGACGAAGTCCTTGCCATAGGCTTTCGCCAGTTCGTCGTTGGCGTTGGCAAGTGCGGTCTCGTCGATATCGGCCAGCACGACGCAGGCGCCTTCGCGCAGCAGGCGATTGGCGGTGGCGCGGCCGATGCCGCCGGCGCCGCCGGTGACCAGCGCGATTTGGCCGGCGAGCGACTTCGGCTTCGGCATGCGCTGCAGCTTCAAATCCTCGAGCAGCCAGTATTCGATGTCGAAGGCCTCCTGCGCCGGCAGGCCGACATAGGACGAAACGGTCGAGGCCCCGCGCATGACATTGATGGCGTTGACGTAGAATTCGCCAGAGATGCGGGCGGTGGCCTTGTCGCCGGCGAAGGTGAACATGCCGACGCCGGGCATCAGGTAGACCACGGCGTTGGGGTCACGGATCGGGGGCGAGTCCGGATGCTTGCAGCTGTCGTAATAGGCCTGGTAGCCGACACGGTACTCAGCAATATCGTCGGCGAGGCGCGCAATCACGGCTTCGACGTCGGGCTTCGCTGGGTCGAACTCGATAACCAGCGGGCGGATTTTTGTGCGCAGGAAATGATCCGGGCATGAGGTACCGAGTGCCGCCAGCGGGCGCAAATCCCTGGAGTTGACGAATTCGAGCACAGCGGCGGAATCGTCGAAATGGCCGAGCTTGTGGCTCTTCTCCGAAATCAGGCCGCGGATCCTCGGCATCAGTCTCGCCGCGATGGCGCGGCGCTCAGCGGCGTCTAGCGATTTGACGACTTCGCCGCCGAAGATGGCGAGACCCTCGGAGCGGCGCTCGAACCATTCGATCGCCTGGTTGATGACCGAGATCGTCGTCTCATAGCACTCCTTGGGTGTGTCGCCCCAGGTGAACAAGCCGTGGCTTTCGAGGATGACGCCCTTGGCCTCGGGGTGTTCGACGCAGAATTTCTCCAGCCAGAGGCCAAGTTCGAAGCCCGGCCGCTTCCACGGCAGCCAGCCGATGGCGTCACCGAATATCTCCTTGGTCAACGCCTTGGAATCCTTGGCCGCGGCAATCGCGATAATGGCATCGGGATGCATGTGATCGACGAACGGCTTCGGCACATAGGCGTGCAGCGGCGTGTCGATCGAGGCCGCGCGCGGGTTGAGATTGAAGGTGCAGTGGGGAAGATAGCCCACCATGTCGTCCTCATGCGCGACGCCGCGATAAAGGCCTTTCAGCGCCTGCAGTTTGTCCATGTAAAGCGTGGCGAAACCGTCCAGCTTGATCGAGGCGCTGTCGCCGCCCGAGCCCTTGACCCATAGCACTTCGACTTCGGCGCCAGAGAGCGGGTCCTTCTGCCGGATCTTGGACGAGGTGTTGCCGCCGCCATAATTGGTGACACGCTTGTCGGAGCCGAGCGTGTTGGAGCGATAGACCAGAAGCTCAGGCTCGCTCAGCCCCTTGGCTTTAGCATCGTCCCAAAGGTTGGCAAGGCGCGAGCCGGAGCGCTTGTCGAGCATGATTATCCTCCCTGGGACGCAAAAGGCGCGGTCCATTTTGCCGGAAATGTCTACGCAAGCATCTCGGTTGTCAATCATAAACGATCAAGATCGATCATATTGCACTGCACAATGAAATTATATGAGCGGAAATGATTGACACTGGTGGTTTTTTAGTGCCTCATGACCATGCAGGGAGGAACCATGCACGAAAAAGAGCGCCACAGGATCATTCTGTCCGCCGTCCAGGAAAAGCCTGTGGTGACGGTGCAGGAGATGGTCGACCTGACGGACTCCTCCGAGGCGACGATCCGGCGCGATATCGCGGCTCTTCATGTGCAAAAGCGCCTGCGTCGCGTGCGTGGCGGCGCCGAGGCGATCTCGCCACCGCAGTTCATCGGCCTCGCCGGCCGGCCCTTTTCCGTCAACGAAACGCTTAACGCTTCGCAGAAGCGCGCGATTGCGCGCGAAGCGGTGGAGCTGTGCAAGGACGGCGAACCGATCATCATCAATGGCGGCACCACCACCTTCCAGATGGTGCATTTCCTGACCGGACGCCGCATGCCGATCTTCACCAATTCGTTCCCCATCGCCGAGCACCTGCTCAAGCATTCGAAGAACACCGTCATGCTGTCGGGCGGCACCATCTACCGCGAGCAGAACATCATCCTCTCGCCCTTCGACAATGACGTGACGCGTAATTTCTACGCGCGCCGCATGTTCATGGGCGCTCAAGGGCTCGGGCCGCTTGGCCTGATGGAAGGCGACCCGCTGCTGATCCAGGCGGAGCAGAAACTGATCGACCAGGCCGACGAACTGGTGGTGCTGGTCGACTCATCGAAATTCCGCCAGCGCTCGAGCCTGATCCTGTGCGGGCTCAAGCGCATCGCCACCGTCATCACCGATGACGGCATCGAGGATCGCGAAGCCAACATGCTGGAGGCCGCGGGTGTGACGCTGATCGTCGCCCGCAAGTCGGCAAAGGAAGAATCCTCGCTGCAGGCCTGAGGCCAACCGCAGCGACGATGGAATGCAACGCTCAAGGGAGGAAATACGATGAGCTTTCTGAAGAAATTGATGGTGACGGCCGCGTTCTCGGCCGCCATGTTCGTGAATGCCGCCTATGCCGAGAACGTCAAGATCGCGCTGGTGGTGAAGTCGCTCGGCAACGGCTTCTTCGACGCCGCCAACAAGGGCGCCGAAGAGGCGGCCAAGGAACTCGGCGATGTCGACATCATCTACACCGGCCCGACCAAGGCGACCGCCGAAGCGCAGATCGAAGTGGTCAATTCGCTGAT
Organism: Mesorhizobium sp. M1252; assembly: GCF_040318265.1. NCBI lineage: Bacteria > Pseudomonadati > Pseudomonadota > Alphaproteobacteria > Hyphomicrobiales > Phyllobacteriaceae > Mesorhizobium > Mesorhizobium sp. M1252. The sequence goes on from NZ_JAMYLX010000002.1 coordinate 15,093, forward strand.
CGCGCAGAAGGTCAACGCCATTGCGATTTCGGCCAATGACGCCGACGCGCTGGTGCCGGTGCTGAAGAAGGCCATGGAGCGCGGCATCACCGTCATCTCGTGGGATTCGGGCGTCGCCAAGGAAGGCCGCCAGCTGCATCTCAACCCGTCCGACACCGGCCTGATCGGCGAGACCATCATCAAGCTGGCCGCCGACTATCTGCCGGAAGGCGGCGAAGTCGCCATTCTGTCGGCTTCGTCGACCGCGACCAACCAGAACGCCTGGATCGACGCGGCCAAGAAGATCCTGCCGGAGAAATTCCCCAAGATCAAACTCGTCGCCACCGTCTACGGCGATGACGATTCGGCCAAGAGCACCGACGAAGCCAAGGGCCTGCTGAAATCCTATCCGAACCTCAAGGCGATCATCGCGCCGACCACCGTCGGCGTCGTTGCCGCTGCCCAGGTCGTCACCGACGCGAACCTGATCGGCAAGGTCAATGTCACGGGTCTGGCGCTGCCGTCGGAGTTCAAGAAGTTCATCGACAACGGTTCCAGCCAGGCGGTTGCCCTCTGGAATCCGATCGACCTCGGCTATTCCGCCGTCTACCTCGCTCATGATCTGGCGGTGAAGAAGGAAGAGGCAAAGCCGGGCGCAACGCTGTCGATCGGCCGCGTCGGCAAGGTCACGCTCGATGACAGCAACTCGGCTGCGATGGCTCCGCCCTTCCAGTTCGACAAGTCCAACATCGAAAAGTTCTCCAAGATCTATTGATCTCGGACGTCTCGGACCAAGCGCGGCGGGACCAAAATCCCGCCGCGACTTTAAACGGACCTTGTTTCAGGGCTTGATACGGATATGGACACGACAGCCCAGCACGGCATTGCGAAGGAGGAGCCCACGGGTCCTGCCCCGCGCCTGACGCTGTCCGGCGTCTCCAAAAGCTTTCCCGGCGTGCGCGCGCTGCACAATGTCAGCCTGTCGCTTTACCCCGGCCAGGTTACGGCGCTGATCGGTGAAAACGGTGCCGGCAAGTCGACGCTGGTCAAGATCATGACCGGCATCTACCAGCCCGACGCCGGCACGATCAGCATTGACGGCCAGGCCGTCACCCTGCCCAGCGCGCATGCCGCCTTCGGCCACGGCGTCACCGCCATTCATCAGGAAACCGTGCTGTTCGACGATCTGAGCGTCGCCGAAAACATTTTTCTCGGCCATGCGCCGCGCACGCGGCTAGGCACCATCGACTGGCGCACCATGCGAAAACACGCGCGCGAAGTGCTCGACACCATGCATGCCGGCCATATCAACGCCGATGCGCGGCTGAAAGACCTCGGCATCGCCAACAAGCATCTGGTAGCGGTTGCTCGCGCGATGTCGATCGATGCGCAGATCGTCATCATGGATGAGCCGACCGCAGCCCTTTCGATGAAGGAGATCGAGGAGCTTTTCCTGCTGATCGAATTCCTCAAGGAGGAAGGCAAGGCGATCCTGTTCATCAGCCACAAGTTCGACGAGATCTATCGGATCGCCGATCGCTACACCGTGTTCCGCGACGGCGAGATGGTTGGCGAGGGCCTTATCAAGGATACCGGCCAGAGCCAGATCGTGCGCATGATGGTCGGCCGCTCGGTCGATCACATCTTTCCGCAACGCAAGGCCGAGATCGGCGCGCCGGTGCTGTCGGTCGCTGGCCTTTCGCACCCGACCGAATTCAACGACATCGGCTTCGAACTGCACAAGGGCGAGATCCTCGGTTTCTACGGCCTTGTCGGCGCCGGGCGGTCAGAGGTGATGCAGGCGATATCGGGCATCACCCGCATATCGGGTGGAACGATCACGCTGGAAGGCAAGACGATCACGCCGAAATCGGCGGCGGATTCCATCGAAGCCGGCATCGTCTATGTGCCGGAAGAGCGCGGCAAGCAGGGCGTGGTGATCGGCCTGCCGATCTTCCAGAATGTCTCGCTGCCTTCGCTGAAGCGCACCTCCAAATCCGGCCTGCTGCGATTGTCGGAAGAATTCGCGCTCGCCCGCTCCTACACCGAGCGGCTTGACCTCAGGGCCTCCTCGCTCAGCCAGGATGTCGGCACGCTGTCGGGCGGCAACCAACAGAAGATCGTCATCGCCAAATGGCTGGCGACGGCGCCCAAGGTGATCATCCTGGATGAGCCGACCAAGGGCATCGACATCGGCTCCAAGGCCGCCGTCCACGGCTTCATGGCCGAGCTCGTCGCGCAGGGCCTGTCGGTGATCATGGTGTCGTCGGAACTGCCGGAGATTCTGGGCATGTCCGACCGCGTCGTCGTCATGCGCGAAGGGCTGGTTGCGGCGGTCTACGATAATAAGGGGCTGGACGCCGAAACGCTGGTCCGGACGGCAGCGGGGATCGCGGCATGAAGGCTCTCCTGAAATTCCGCGAGATCTGGCTGGCAGCGGCGATCGTCGCTTTGATTGCTCTGATCTCGACGCGCTTCCCGGCCTTTGCCGACCCCGGCAATCTCGCCCAGGTGTTCAACGACACCTCGATCCTGATGATCCTGGCGCTGGGACAGATGGTCGTCATCCTGACCCGCTCGATCGACCTGTCGATGGCCTCCAACCTGTGCTTCACCGGCATGGTGGTGGCGATGCTGAACGCCGCGCATCCGGCGATCCCGATCCCGCTGCTGATCGTCATTGCGCTGGCCGTCGGACTGGTGCTCGGCGCCATCAACGGCCTGCTGGTGTGGCGGCTGAACATCCCTTCGATCGTGGTGACATTGGGCACGCTCACCATCTATCGCGGCGCCACCTTCGTCCTGTCCGGCGGCGCATGGGTCAATGCCGACAAGATGAGCCCTGAGTTCATCGGCTTCCAGCGCGCAGCTTTCCTGGGCATTCCGGTTCTGTCCTGGATCGCCATACTGGTCATCGCGCTGTTCTTCGTGGTGATGACGCGAACCGCGCTTGGCCGTTCGATCTATGCCATCGGCGTCAACCCGACGGCGTCGGTCTATGCCGGCATCGATGTCGGCCGAACCAAATTCATCGTCTTCTGCATTTCCGGCATGATCGGCGGGCTCGCCGGTTATCTCTGGATTTCTCGTTATGTCATCGCCTCGGTCGAGGTCGCCAACGGCTATGAACTCAACATCATCGCCGCCTGCGTCATCGGCGGCATTTCGATTGCCGGCGGCATCGGCTCGGTCGGGGGCGCGGTGTTAGGGGCGCTGTTCCTCGGCATCATTTCCAACGCGCTGCCCGTCATCAACATCTCGCCCTTCTGGCAGATGGCGATTTCAGGCAGCGCCATCATCCTGGCCGTCGTGCTCAACGCGCGTGGCGAACGTCAGCAGGGGCGGATTATCCTGAGGAAAGCGGAAGCGGCATGACCGACACCCCCGCCCCGCGCCACATTCCCGACCGGCTCGACAAGCCGCTCTCCTCGGCGATCTTTTCCTGGGAGGCGCTGCTGGTCGTCGTGGCGGTCGCCATCTTCGCCATCAACAGTTTCGCCTCGCCCTATTTCCTCGACGCCTACTCCCTGTCGGATCTGACTTTCAATTTCACCGAGAAAGGCCTGATCGCCTTCGCGATGGCGCTGCTGATCATTTCGGGCGAGATCGACCTGTCGGTCGCCGCCATCATAGCGCTCGCCTCGACCATGATGGGCATGGCTGTGCAGGCCGGCGCCGACACGCCGGTGCTGGTGGCTATCGGCATCGTCGTCGGGCTCGGTTGCGGCGCCTTCAACGGGCTCCTGGTGACAAGGCTCGGCCTGCCCTCCATCGTCGTCACCATCGGCACGATGAGCCTGTTTCGCGGCATCGCCTTCATCATCCTGGGCGATCAGGCCTACAAAGGCTATCCCGAGAGTTTTGCTTTCTTGGGCCAGGGTTACGTCTGGTGGGTGGTGTCGTTCGAACTGGTGCTCTTCCTCCTCGCGGCCGTCGCCTACTGGTTCCTGCTGCATCGCACCAGCTTCGGCCGCCGTGTCTTTGCCATCGGCAACAATCCGGTCGCGGCACAGTTTTCCGGCGTTCGCGTCGGCCGCATCAAATTCATCCTGTTTTGCATGACCGGACTGATGGCGGGCATCGCCTCGGTGCTGATCACCTCGCGGCTCGGCTCGACGCGGCCGTCCATCGCGCAGGGCTACGAGCTTGAGGTCATCACCATGGTGGTGCTGGGCGGCGTCAGCATTCTGGGCGGCTCCGGCAGCATTGTTGGCGTCGTGCTCGCCGCCTTTATCATGGGGCTGGTGACCTTCGGCCTCGGCCTGCTCAACGTGCCCGGCATCGTCATGTCGATCTTCATCGGCCTGCTCTTGATCTTCGTCATCGCGCTGCCGATCGTCTGGCGACAGCTGCGTGGTAACAGCTGATGCCTGAGAAATACGCCTTCAAGATGCAGCTCAAACCCGGCATGAAAGCCGAGTACAAAAAGCGCCACGATGAGATCTGGCCGTCGCTGGTGGCGCTGCTGAGAGAGGCCGGCGTCGCCGATTATTCGATCCATCTCGATGAAGACACCAACATCCTGTTCGGCGTGCTGTGGCGGCGGGACGACCATGGCATGGCCGACCTGCCGAAGCATCCGGTGATGCAGCGCTGGTGGGCGCACATGGCCGACATCATGGAGACCAGGCCGGACAACCAACCGGTGGCCATCCCCCTGGAAACAATGTTCCATATGGCATGAGTGCGCTGCGCCACATCGCCGTCATCGACATCGGCAAGACCAACGCCAAGGTGGCGCTGGTCGATCTCGTCACGCTGAGCGAGGTGGGGTTGCGCCGCATGGCGAACGCGCCGCTGCGACAAGCGCCCTATCCGCATCACGATGTCGAGGCGCTGTGGACGTTTATCCTCAACAGCCTTGCCAGCCTCGACCGCGAACAGCGTATCGACGCGATTTCGATCACCACGCATGGTGCGACCGGCGTGCTGGTCGACGCCTCGGGCGAGCTGGTGCTGCCTGTCCTAGACTATGAGTTCGATGGCCCCGACAGGTTGGCGGCGGAGTATGATGCTGTTCGTCCGCCCTTCGCCGAAACCGGTACACCGCGCCTGCCGGTCGGTCTCAATCTCGGCGCGCAATTCTTCTGGCTTGAGAAGCGTTTCCCCACCGAATTCGCCAAGGCCGCCGCGATGCTGATGTATCCGCAATACTGGGCGCTGCGCCTGACCGGCGTTGCCGCCAACGAGGTGACCTCGCTCGGCTGCCACACCGATCTGTGGAGCCCTTGGGAGGCGGACTTTTCCTCGATGGTCGACAGGCTGGATTGGCGCAGGCTGATGGCATCGGTGCGGCCGGCCAGGGACCAGCTCGGCCCGATCCTGCCGGCGCTTGCCGCGCGCACCGGGCTCGATCCGCAGACCCCGGTATTCTGTGGCCTGCACGATTCCAACGCCTCCCTATTGCCGCATCTTCTGTCCGACGAGCCGCCCTTCTCGGTCGTCTCGACCGGCACCTGGGTGGTATCGATGGCGGTCGGCGGCAGAGAGATTGCGCTCGATGCTGCGCGCGACACGCTGGTCAATGTCAGCGCGCTGGGCGACCCCGTGCCCTCGGCGCGTTTCATGGGTGGCCGTGAGTTTTCCCAGCTGACCAAGGACAAGCCGCAGGACTGCAGCGGCAGCGAGGTGCTGGCCGTTCTGACAAAAAAGATGCTGCTTTTGCCTTCTACCCAGCAGGGATCAGGACCGTTCCCGCACCATGCCGCGGCATGGCTTGGTGCCGAGGGCATCAGCAAAGGCGAGCGGTTCGCCGCCATCTCCTTCTATCTGGCGCTGATGACGGCGACCTGCCTTGAGCTGATCGGCGCCGACGGCCCGACCACCGTGGAAGGACCGTTTGCCCGCAACCGCCTCTTTGTCGGCATGCTGGCGGCAGCGACCGCGCGAATCGTCATCGCCTCCGAGGCCGCCACCGGCACCAGCATCGGCGCGGCGCTGCTGGCAACGGATCAGTCCGTTCCACACGGCAAGGGCGAGAGAACTGAACCGCAGACCGACCCGGTCTGGGCGGCCTATGTCACCGCGTGGCGCGCGGCAGTCGAGGCGCAAGGCTGATCACAAAATCCGCTTGCCAAAGGCCGACATGACGAAGTTGATGGCGTCGGCGCCGATCCGCGGCTCCAGACCGGCGGTCAGCCCGGAAACATCCATCGACAGCAGACCGCCGGACAGCGAGATCGCCTCCATTGCCTGATGCGTCTCGCGCACCGTCAGCCCGCCCGAGCCCGCAGCCCAGCCGGTAAATTCGGTCGCCGTCGGCGAATAGCTGACGTGAAAGCCCTGCGTGCCCGACGTCGCGATGCGGATCGCCTCATGCATGAGGTCGCGCATGCCCATGGCGTCGATGTCGGTCATGGTGAAGGCCGAGACACGCGAATCCTTGAGCACCCTTGCCTCCGCCGGATCGGCATGGCGCAGGCCGACGATGACGACATTTTCCGGCGACAGCTGCGGCTGCAGTGCGCAGGGCTTGTGATCGAGACCGAGCGCGCGGGCCAGCACCGAGACTTCAGGCATGTCTTTGGCCTCCTCGTACTCGGGCATCAGGGCGGCGATGGAATCGATCCAGATCAGGCCGAAGGAATGCGTCGCGCGCGCCGTTGCGGTCAGCGCCTTGTGGGCGATACGGCGATCGGCGCCGGCAGCGAGCCGGATCAAGCCCGAGGGCGGCCGCTCGACGTCGGCGAGTTCGACCACGTCGAAATTCATTGCCTCCAGCCGCGCGCCGGTTCCCTCGCGGGCGATAATCCCGCCGGCTTCCGGTTCGGCCGAGATCGACACCATCTTGCGGCCGGAGAAATCCGCGACGTCGTGCATCGGCGCCTTCTCGACATATTCCGAGGTCATCGCCAGAAGCATGGCGCCATAATTCATGCGGAAGGCGACACGGTCGCCGACGGTAGGCCGCGGATCGGCATCCTGCACATCGAGCAGCAGATGGTCGCTGGAAGCGCCGAGCACCCTCACCCCCTTGGCGATCGGCGTCAGCCCTTCGACCAGCACGTCCTCGCGGCCTATATTGGCGATGGCGCGCAGCCGGTCGCCCTCGTCGGCGAAGACCGGCTGGTTGCCGAAGGCGTCGTAGCCGGATGTGCCGATCGGCCGCGAAGGCTTGAGTTTGACCTCGATGATGTCGCTGGTCAGCCGGCAGGCATCGGGTTCGAGTTCGGGCCACGGCACGTCGCGAAAGGTTTCGACACCGCCTTGCAGGATCGCCTCGCCCACGCGCAGATTGTTGATGCCGGGCGGCAGCTTGCCTTCGAGCAGCAGCGTCAGCGATGACGAGGCGCCGCCGGAAATGAAGTCGAGGCTTTTGCCGGACAGGCGCTCGGTTTTGTAGGCATGGGCGACGAGTTGGCCAAGGTTCTCCGGCGTCGGCATTATGGCGCCGAAGCAGCCGAGATTGGTGCCGATGCCGGCGATGCGCACGCCCTTGAATTCCAGGATCTGCTCGACGGTGGGGATCAGGTCGCTTGGCCAGATGCCTTCGCGGAGATCGCCGAGATCGATCATCAGCATGATGTCGTGGACGCGGCCCATGCGCTCGGCAATGCGCGATATCTCGCGGATGGTGGTCAGTTCCGACTGCAGGCTGATGTGTGCGCACGACCTCCTCTACGCGCGCCATGGGCGGGCTGCGCAGCAGCATGACCGGCGCATTGATGCCGCTGTCGCGCAGCCGGCGGATGTTTTCGAAGCGCGATTCCGCGATGCCGGCAACACCGCCGCGCAGCATGGCCCGCGCCACTTGCGGCATGCCGCATGTGCCCTTCGTAACTCCGAACACCTTGATGCCGGACAGCGCGCAGCGCTCGACGATGGTGCGGGCGTTGCGCTCGATGCGGCCAAGGTCGATAGCGACTTGCGGTCCCGACATTTCGTCACTCAGGGTTTGTAGAATCTGTCAGCCAGATGCATCTTCCAGATCGTCGTACGATATTTGTCAAACTTTGCGCAGTGACGGCCTCAATGTTGGAAACCAGAGCAATTGTATGTGGGCACGTCTTTCGATCGGAGAGGCCGGTGACGCTGGTCGTTCATCATTTCGATGGTGAGTGGCAACTGACCTGCGGCGAACATGATCATCCCGCGGACTGTGGAGATTTCGAAGTTATCGGTCTCGGCCATTTGACCTCCAGGCAGGAAAACTTGGCACAGATTGGCCAGCTTGAGCGCGGATGGCTTGCCGAATGGGTGCACGGCGAATGGACTCGATGCCAACACGACGACTAGAGCTCCCTCAGTTCCCGTAGACCAGCCCTTGCGGGTCGATCTCCGGCTTGCGGCCGGCGACGAGGTCGGCCAGGAACTTGCCCGAGCCGCAGGCCATGGTCCAGCCGACATGGCCGTGGCCGGTGTCGAGGTAAAGGTTCTTGTATTTCGCCTTGCCGATGACCGGCACCGAGTTGGGCATCATCGGCCGCAGACCTGCCCACAACAGCGCCTTCTTCTCGTCGAAAGCGCCAGGGAAAAGGTCTTTGCCGGTGCTCAGCATAGACTTGAAGTCGCTGGGCTTGAAGCTGCGGTCGAAGCCGGTGAACTCGGCTGTCGAGGACATGCGCAGGCGGTTTCCGAGCCTGGAGTAACCAACCAGCCGGTCCTCGTCGGCGCCGCCCATGGTCGGTCCCTTGCTCTCGTCCTCCAGCGGGATGGTCGCGCTATAGCCTTTAACCGGATAGACGGGCAGGTCGATACCGTAGCGGCGGCCGATCAGGCCGCTCTCGGGGCCCATGGCGATGACGACGGCGTCGCCCGTCACCGGGCCGGCCGACGTCATGACCGCACGCACCCGATCGCCTTCTATGTCGAGCCCCTCGACCGTGGTGTCGAACAGGAATCTGACGCCGAGCTTTTCGGCGGCATAGGCGGCCAGCCCATCGACGAATATCCTGGAATCGCCGGTCTGGTCGATTGGCGAATAAACGCCGCCGGCGATCTTTTCCTTCACTCCGGCGAGCCCGGGCTCAAGTTCGACCAGCCGGTCGCGGCCGACGATCTCGATCGGCAGGCCATGCTTCGCCAGAAACTGGTAGTTGTCGGTGCCGGTGTCGAGACTGTGCTGCGAGCGGAAGAAATAAAGAATGCCCTTCTTGCGCTCGTCATAGTGGATGCCGGTGGCGTCGGAGAGCGCGTTGATGCAGTCGCGCGAATAGAGCGCCAGGCGCAGTTTGACCTGGCTGTTGGCGCGCAGGCGCGCCACCGTGCACTGGCGCAGGAAGCGCAGGCTCCAGGCGAGGAAATAGGGATCGAAGCGCAGCCTGACCTTGATGCCGAGATCATGGTTCCAGAGCGCGCGCAGGAAGGTCTTCAGCGCCGCCGGGGAGGCCCAGGCGGTGGCGTCGCCCGGCGACACCAGACCGGCATTGGACTGGCTGGTGCCGCGCGCCGGCGCCGGATGGCGCTCGATAACGGTGACCTCATGGCCGTCGGCGGCCAGATAATACGCGGCCGCGGTACCGACAACACCGGCTCCAAGCACCGTTATCTTCATGCCACCCCCTCTTCGCGGCGCAGCGCCTCCACGCCGCATCGCCAATGCCTTCAATAGCGCTTCGCCGCGCGCCTTGCGAGCCCTCGGAAGTGCCCGGCTCAGCCTCGCGCGGAGTTCTTGCCGGTGAGGATGCGCTCCCAGGCGAGCGCATCGGCGACGATCTGGTCAAGGTCGTCGCGTTGCGGGGTCCAGCCGAGTTCGGCGCGTGCAAGGTCCGAATTGGCAACCACGGCGGCGGCGTCGCCGGGGCGCCGGTCGCCCATCTTGACCTCGAAATCCCGGCCGAAGGCGCGCCGCACGCTGTCGATGACCTCGAGCACCGAATAGCCGTGGCTGTAGCCGCAATTGGCGACGAGGCTGCCGCCGCCGGCGCGCAGGCGCTGCAGCGCCAGCCGGTGCGCCGCAGCCAGGTCGCTGACATGGATATAATCGCGCATGCAGGTGCCGTCCGGCGTCGGATAATCGGTGCCGAACACCTGCATGAAGGGGCGTTTGCCGAGCGCGGTCTCGCAGGCGACCTTGATCAGATGCGTGGCGCCAGGCGTCGACTGCCCCGCCCGGCCCCTGGGATCGGCGCCGGCGACGTTGAAGTAGCGCAGCGCCGTGTAGCGCAAGGGATGCGCAAGCGCTGCGTCGCGCAGCATCCATTCGCTCATCAGCTTGGACAGGCCGTAGGGCGATTCCGGCGCCAGGCGGGCATCCTCGCGCACCGGCTCCAGGCCGGCGCCGCCATAGACGGCGGCGGTCGAGGAGAAGATGAAATGCGGCACGCCCTCGCGCACCGCGGTTTCGATCAGCGTGCGGGTCTTGGAGGTGTTATTCTCGTAATAAGCGAGCGGGTCGGCAACCGACTCCGGCACCACGATGGAACCGGCGAAGTGGATGATCGCGTCGACCTCGTTATCCCGGATGATCTGGCCGACCAATTCCCTATCGGCGACATCGCCGACGACAAGCTTGGCTTCCGGCGCTACCGCCCATTCGAAGCCGGTGGAAAGGCGGTCGAGAACGACGACGCTCTCGCCGGCATCCAGCAGTTCCCAGACCATGTGGCTGCCGATATAACCGGCGCCGCCCGTTACCAAAACCGTCATCCGTGTCCTCTTTTACTCATGATTTATCGGAAACTGTCTCAATCACCGCCTTACTGGAAAGCCTGCGGCAAGGCCATTAGAAACGCCTGAATGTTAAATCCGTAACAGTCTCACCGGCCTGTGGCATCGTACGGAAACAAAATTGATCCACATCAAGGGAATAGGCCACGATCTGGCATCGTTAGGAACAGGCTTGGGGCGTGGCATTTTGACCAAAACGGCCCGGTGGACGACGAATGGGCCAACGATTATGATCCCGCGCAAAACTGGGAAGGCGACATGAACTATCAGCGGTTCTTCGAGGAAGCGATCGACCAGCTCCACGCCGAGCGGCGCTACCGGGTTTTCGCCGATCTCGAGCGCATTGTCGGCAAGTTTCCGCGCGCCATCTGGCGTTCCAACGGCCGCGCCGAGGAAATCACCGTCTGGTGCTCCAACGACTATCTCGGCATGGGCCAGAACCCCGATGTCATCGCCGCTTTCCAGAACGCGGCCGGCAAGATGGGTTCGGGCGCCGGCGGCACCCGCAACATTTCCGGCACCTCGAACCCGTTGGTCGAACTCGAGCTGGAACTGGCCGACCTGCACGACAAGGAAGCCGCGCTCGTCTTCACCTCCGGCTTCGTCTCCAACGAGGCCTCGATCTCGACCATTGCGCGGCTTTTGCCCAATTGCCTGATCATTTCGGACGAGCTCAACCATGCCTCGATGATCGAAGGCGTACGGCGCTCGGGCGCCGAAAAGAAGATTTTCCGCCACAACGACGTCGCGCATCTCGAAAGCCTGCTGCAGGTGGCGGGCCGCGAACGCGCCAAGCTGATCGTGTTCGAGAGCGTCTATTCGATGGACGGCGACATCGCGCCGATCAAGCAGATCGTCGAACTGGCCGAACGCTACAACGCCATGACCTATATTGACGAGGTCCATGCCGTCGGCATGTACGGACCGCGCGGCGGCGGCATCACCGAGCGCGAGGGGCTGGCCGACCGCATCGACATCATCGAAGGCACGCTGGCCAAGGCGTTCGGCACGCTGGGCGGCTATATCGCCGGCAACAGCGCCGTCATCGACGCGGTGCGCTCCTATGCTCCGGGCTTCATCTTCACCACGGCGCTGCCGCCGGCCATCGCCGCCGCCGCCACCACGTCCATCCGCCACCTCAAGCGGTCGCAAGCCGAGCGCTATGCGCAACAGCGCCAGGCGTTGCGGACCAAGGAGGTTCTGTCTGCAGCCGGCCTGCCGGTGATGGAATCGCCGACACACATCGTGCCGGTGCTGGTCGGTGACCCCGAACTCTGCAAGATGGCCAGCGACCGTCTGCTCGGCGTGCACGGCATCTACATCCAGCCGATCAACTATCCGACCGTGCCGCGCGGCACCGAGCGGCTGCGCATCACGCCGACGCCGTTCCATACCGATGCGCTGATTGCGGGACTGCAGGACGCGCTGGTCGAGACATGGGATGCGCTGGGCATTCCCTACGGCTCCGCCGGACGGCCCAGTGTCGCCAAGAGCGACCGGATTGTGCCGCTGCTTGTGCCGAAGTCGGGCGGCTGAAGCCGCCGCCCATTCACCTCAAACCGTCCTCATCCATCCCGCCAGCCGGTGTGCCGCTTCCTCGAGTTGGTCGAGGCGGCGGTGGAAGCACAGGCGCAAAAACGCCTCTCCGCCAGGGCCGAAGGCGGTGCCCGGCGCCAGGCCGACATTGGCCTTGTCGACGATGTCGAAAGCAGCCCGGCGCGGATCGGTGATGCCGTCGACCGTGAAAAACAAATAGAACGCGCCTTGCGGCACGGTGAAGCGCGCTTTGCCGGTTGCGCCGAGAATATCGCAGACCAGGTCGCGCGCTTTCCTGGCGCGCTCCACCTGCTCGACGATGAAGGCATCACCGTGGTCCAGCGCCGCGACGGCGCCGCGCTGCATGAACTGGGCGACGCCTGAGGTCGAATACTGGATCAGGTTCTCGAACACCTGCTGCAGCTCGGGATGGGTCTTGATCCAGCCGACGCGCCAGCCGGTCATCGCCCAGTTCTTGGAAAAGGAGTTGACGAACAGGATGCGGTCTTCCGCGGTCGAAATGTCGAGGAAGGACGGCGCACGGCCGTGGCCGTAGTGGAACAGCGAATAGATCTCGTCGGCGATGATCCACAGACCCTTTTGGCGGGCGAGATTCAGGATCGCCTGCAGCGTTTCCTTATCGGCCGTCCAGCCGGTGGGGTTCGATGGCGTGTTGACGAACAGCGCCTTGGTGCGCGGCGTCACCGCAGCCGCAATCTTGTCGACATCGCAGGACCAGCCATTGCCCGACTGGTCGAGCGTGACCGCAACCGGGGTAGCGCCGGAAATACCGGCGGCGGCGGCGAAATTCGGCCAGGCCGGGGAGAGATAGACCACCTCGTCGCCGCTGCCGGCGACCGCGGCTAATGCCAACTGAATGGCATGCATGCCGGAACCGGTGGCGATGAATTCCTCTTCGGCGAAGCTCTTGCCGAAATGCCTGGCATAGTAGCGAGAAAGCGCTTGCCTCAGCTCCGGAATGCCTTTCTGCCAGGTATAGAAGGTCTCGCCATTGGCGAGCCCCTTGGCGGCGGCTTCCGAAATGAAGGCAGGCGTCGGCAAATCGCCTTCACCGGCCCAGAGCGGGATCATGCCCTCGCGCGTACGGCCGTAATTGACGACGGCGACAATGCCGCTTTCGGGGGCGGCCACCGCTTCGGCGCGCAAGCTATCGATCAGGGTCATGACAGGTCCGTTTTGATGTCCGCTTTGATGCATGTCATTATCCAGAACCGCTGCGCACTTATGGGCGACATGCATTGGCGGATGCTCTTAGCAGATGCGGCAACAGAAAACCCCGGCCGCGAACGACCGGGGTTTTGGTCCAGAAATCTGGCCTTGTCTATTTCCTGGCGAGGAGATCGCGAATTTCGGTGAGCAGTGCGACGTCAGCCGGCGGCGGAGCCGCAGGTGCGGCCGGCTTCTCGCGCTCGAGCCGCTTGCGCATGTTGTTCACGGCCTTGACCATAAGGAAGATGATGAAAGCCAGGATGACGAAATTCAGCGCCACGGTGATAAAATTGCCGTAGGCGAACACCGCGCCTTCCTTACGCGCGTCGGCAAGATTGGTCGAATGCACTGTTGATGAGAGGCCTATGAAGTAGTTGGAAAAGTCGACGCCACCAAGTGCGCCGATGAAAGGCATGATGATGTCATTGACAAGAGAATCGACGATCTTGCTGAAGGCCGCGCCGATGATGACGCCGACCGCAAGGTCCATCACATTTCCTTTGGAAATGAATTCCTGGAATTCTTTCAGCATTCGACCCTCCTTGTCATGACGGACCGCGCTGCCGCCGTCCCTCCGGCGTCGGCCCGTGCGCACCATAACAAAAACCTGCGGTTGCAACAGAAGCAAAAGCTGGAGAACACCGCTTTCTCCTTACCTTGGGTCACGGTTCGACAGGGCGGCGTCGCGGCCATGCGCCGGAAAGCCGCGATGGACTTGACCTTAGAGCTGTGATTGCCTCTGGGCAGGCCGGGGTGAAAGCTGGCCGAGGAGGATTTTCGGGCCGTGCAGGGCTGGTTCATCGTCATCATTGCGGTCGCCTATGTAACGCTGCTGTTCGTCATCGCCAGCCTCGGCGACCGGCGTTCAACGGCGCTGGGACCCGGCCGCGCCCGGCCCTTCATCTATGCGCTCAGCCTCGCCATCTACTGCACCTCCTGGACCTTCTTCGGCTCGGTCGGCCTGTCGTCCGAGCGCGGCCTCGAATTTTTGGGCATCTACACCGGGCCGGTGCTGGTGTTCGTGTTCGGCTTTCCGCTGCTCAATCGCATCGTGCGGCTGGCCAAGAGCGAGAAGATCACCTCGATCGCCGACTTCCTCGGCGCGCGCTACGGCAAGAGCTTTGCCGTCTCGGCGATCGCCACGCTGATCGCCACCATCGGCGCGGTGCCCTATATCGCACTGCAATTGAAGGCGATCTCCGGTTCGGTCGGCCTGATGGTCGAGCATTATACGGGATCGCCGCCCTCCTTCGATCCCTTCGTCAGCGACATCTCGCTGGTGGTGGCCATGCTCTTGGCGCTGTTTGCGGTGCTGTTCGGCACCCGCCATGCCGACGCCACCGAGCACCAGGACGGGCTGGTGCTGGCGGTGGCGGTCGAAACCGTGGTCAAGCTCGCCGCCTTCCTGGCGATCGGCCTGATGGTCACCTTCCTGATCTTCGGTGGCCCGGGCGACATGATCGACAAGCTGGCCGAAAACAGCCAGGTGCGGCAAGCCATGGGCTACAACACCTCGCTCGCCACCTGGCTGGTGCTGACTTGCCTGAGCGGCTTTGCCATCATCATGCTGCCGCGCCAGTTCTACGTCACCATCGTCGAGAACCGCGGCGAGGCCGAACTGCGCACCGCGACCTGGGTGTTTCCGCTCTATCTCGTGGCGATAAACCTGTTCGTGCTGCCGATCGCCTTCGCCGGCCTGGCGCTGGTCGGCGCCAAAACCACCAGTGACCTCTATGTGCTGGCGCTGCCCTTGTTCGGCGGCCATGACTTCCTCGCCATGGCCGCCTTCATCGGTGGGCTGTCGGCGGCGACCGCCATGGTGATCGTCGAAAGCGTGGCGCTGTCGATCATGATCTCCAACGACCTCGTCATCCCGCTGTTCGTGCGCCGCCTGCTCAAGACCACGACCTCTGAGAATGAGGATTGGTCGACGCTGATCCTCAACGTGCGGCGCGGCGCCATCTTCATCCTGTTGTTCATCGCCTTCCTCTACTACCGCGAAAGCACCAACTCGGCGCGGCTGTCGTCGATCGGCCTGATGTCGTTCGCGGCAATCGCCCAATTCGCGCCGGCGCTGATCGGCGGGCTGATCTGGCGCGGCGCCAATGGCCGCGGCGCGGCCCTTGGCATGGTCGCCGGCATCCTCGTCTGGGGCTATACGCTGCTTTTGCCGTCGCTCTCGGCAGCCGACGCGGACATCGTCGTGCAGGGGTTGTTCGGTTTCGAGGCGCTGCGGCCGCAGGCTCTGTTCGGCACCGTCGCCGAACCGTTGAACCACGGCGTGCTCTGGAGCCTGTCGGTCAACACGCTGTTCTTCGTGCTCGGCTCGCTGTCGCGTGCGTCAGTGCCGCTGGAGCGAATCCAGGCGTCGATCTTCGTGCCGCGCGAATCCGGCCCGATGCCCAGCCTGCGCCGCTTCCGCACCGCCATCACCGTCAACGTGCTGAAGGACACCATCTCGCGCTACCTCGGCGTCGAGCGCACCGAGCGCTCCTTCCAATCCTTCGAGAAAAGCAATGGCGTCTCGCTGCACGGCAATGAGCAGGCCAGCATGGATGTCATCCGCTTTTCCGAGCAGCTGCTGGCGAGCGCGGTCGGCTCGTCTTCGGCGCGGCTGATCCTGTCGCTGCTGTTTCGCCGCAACGACCGCGAGTCCAAGGACGCCTTTCGCCTGCTCGACGACGCCACCGAAGCGCTGCAGCACAATCGCGACCTGCTGCAGATCGCGCTCGACCAGATGGAGCAGGGCATCACCGTATTCGACCGCGATTTTCGTCTGATCTGCTGGAACAGACAATATCGCGCGCTGTTCGACCTGCCCGACGAGATGGGCCAGGTCGGCGTCTCGCTCGACCGCATCCTGCGCCACCTCGCCGAGCGCGGCGATATCCCGGCCGACCAGCGCGTGGCGATGCTCAACCGGCTGACCAGCTTCGTCAGCCCATGGCAGATGGAGTTGACGACCAGTGGCCGAATCCTCGAACTGCGTTCCAACCCGATGCCGGACGGTGGCATCGTTGCCACCTATGCCGACATATCAGGACGCGTCGAACAGGATTTGGCGCTGAAGCGGGCCAATGAATCGCTGGAGCAGCGGGTCAAGACGCGTACCATCGAACTGACTAGGGTCAACGAGGAGTTGACCCGGGTCAATGAGGAGTTGGCGCAGGCGCAGATGCTGGCCGAGGAGGCCAATCTGGGCAAGACGCGCTTCCTCGCCGCCGCCGGCCACGACATCCTGCAGCCGCTGAACGCCGCCCGTCTCTACTGCTCGTCGCTGATCGAAAAGGCCGGCAAGGGCCCGGCCGGGGAGGCTGCTATCAACATCGAATCCTCGCTCGAATCGGTCGAGACGATCCTGGGCGCCGTGCTCGACATTTCCCGCCTCGACGCCGGCGCGATGAAGCCGGACGACAGCGCCTTCCGCCTGGACGGGCTGCTGCGCCAGATCGGCAATGATTTTCAGCCGCTCGCCGCCGAAAAGAAACTCGATCTGACGATCATAGCCTCGTCGCTCAGCGTGTTGACGGACCGCAACCTGCTGCGCCGGCTGATCCAGAATCTGGTCTCCAACGCCATCAAATACACCCCCCATGGCCGCATCCTGGTCGGCGTGCGACGGCGCGGCGAACTCGCCGAAATCCAGGTGATCGACACTGGCATCGGTATTGCCGGCGACAAGCTGAACACGGTCTTCAACGAGTTCACCCGGCTGGACGAAGGCGTGCGCGAGGCCGAAGGTCTCGGCCTTGGCCTGTCCATCGTCGACCGCATCGCGCGGGTGCTGCGGCTCGAGATCCAGATCTTTTCCAACCCGGGCAAGGGTACGCGCTTTTCCGTTATCCTGCCGGTTGCGGCGGTTGAGGCGCCGCGGCGCGAGGTCGAGCCGAAGGCGCCTGCCCGCACCGCGAATTCGCTGGCCGGCCTGCGCGTCATGTGCATCGACAACGACGCCCGCATCCTCGACGGCATGCGGCTTCTGCTCGAGGGCTGGGGCTGCAGCATCGGCACGTTTTCGGGTTCGGAGGATTTCGCCAAGGCCGATCGTCCCGACATCGTGCTTGCCGACTATCATCTCGATGGCAGAACAGGCCTCGACATGATCGCGCGGCTGCGTGACGTCCACGGCCGTGACCTGCCAGCCGTGCTGGTCACCGCCGACCGTTCCACCGAGGTCCGCACTGCCGCCGCTGCGCTGGACGTGCCTGTGATCAACAAGCCGTTGAAGCCGGCCGTGCTGCGCTCGATGATGGCCAGGGTCAGGCCGCTGGCCTCGGCGGCCGAGTAGGGTTCAATGCATGTCGCCCAGAAGTGTGCCGCGGTTCTGGGACCACGACATGAATCAAACAAAGAGCTAAAGCGGGTCGCATGAATCCGTTTCAGCGCGACGCGCTTTAACCTGCTGGCTGCAACGGATCGCTGCCGATCTTGGACAGCTGGATCACCGCCTGGGTGCGGCTGTCGACGCCGAGCTTTTGCAGGATGGCCGAGACATGCGCCTTGACAGTCGCTTCGGAGACGCTGAGCTCGTAGGCGATCTGCTTGTTGAGCAGGCCTTCGGCAAGCATGCCGAGGACACGCGTCTGCTGCGGCGTCAGCGCCTGCAGCCGCTTGATCAGGTCCGATATTTCCGGGTCGCGCTCGATGCCGAGGTCGATGCCGACGGGCGCGGCGATGTCGCCGGCCAGGACCGTCTGCACGGCGCCGCGGATCTCTTCCATACTGGCCGATTTGGAGATGAAGCCGGACGCGCCAAGCTCGAGCGCGCGCCGGATGGTCACCGGGTCGTCGTGGGCCGACACCACCACCAGCGGCACCGCCGGGTGGATGCCGCGCAGCGCGATCAGACCGGACAGGCCGCTGGCGCCCGGCATCGACAGGTCGAGCAGCACCAGGTCGACATCCTCATTGGCCACGACCAGGACCTTGGCGCTTTCGAAATCGCCGGCCTCGTGAATGGCGGCGACATCACCAACGCCGGCAAGCGCCTCTTTCAGCGCGCCGCGGAAAAGCGGATGGTCGTCGGCGATGACGAAGGTGTAACCCGACGGCAAATGTTCCTCCCCAAATCCCTTATTGATTATCGGCTTTTACGGGGACCGGACGATTATGCGGCGAAGCGCTTTGTCTTCATGCGGCAATGGCCGGACGGGGCATTCCCCGCCGGGCAGTTCAGGTCTTTTGCGAATTGAGATTGGCGCCGTCATCCTTGTCCATTTCCTTGACGATGCCCATGAAGCCGCGCAGCATGCGCTCCATATAGCTCATCGTCTTGTCGAAATCCTCCTCGCTCGGCAGCTTCGATTCGAGGCGGGCGGACAGCGAGTTCTCGAGCTTGGCGACGCGTTCGTCCATGGCCTTCATCGAGGCCTGCAAACGCTCGACTTCGTCCTGGAAGGCGGCGCGTTCGTCGGCGGCCATCTTGCAGACGAGCTGGCCGGAGCGCTCCTCGCAGATCGACATGGCGCCGGTCCGGGTGTCCATGCGGACATAACCGTTGGCGGATTTTTCCAGCCGGTAGCGGTCGGTCTCTTCGGACCAGGCCGATGCCGCAACCAGCGAGACCAGTGCGGCGGGGATCAGTATGTGCTGCAGACGCATGTTCCATCCTCCACGAGCCAGTATGCGCAACCTATCACAGCTTTGCGCCGTAAATGCGGACGAGTTGCCCTTCCCCGCATGAGCCATCCGGACCAGAGCGGGTCGCCGTTCCACGGCGCTCCGCTCTATCTCCTTGTTTTAACGCAATTCCGGGCGGAAAACCGCTTCACACTTTTCCTGGAATTGCTTTATAGCGCAACAATGTCTCAGATCATCTACAAGATCGCGCCCGAAGCGCTTTGGCGCGCGGCCGAGAAAAACGGCCGTTTCACCGGGGCTCCGATCGACATCGCCGACGGCTTCATCCATTTCTCCACCGCTGATCAGGCCAGGGAGACGGCAGCGAAGCATTTCGCCGGCCAGATGGATTTGCTGCTGATCGCCATCGACGGGGCGCTGCTCGGTGACGCGCTGAAGTACGAGGTCTCGCGGGGCGGCGCGCTGTTTCCGCATCTTTACGGCGAGCTCGACCTGAAGACAGTCCTGTGGGTGCGGCCATTGCCGCTGGGCGCCGACGGCACGCATCAATTCCCGGCGCTGGAGGCCGAATGAGCGTGTTCGACCGCATCGGCCAGAAACTGCTGTTCACCTTCGACCCTGAAACGGCGCATGGCATGTCGATCGCGGCGCTGCGATGCGGTCTGCCGGTCGGCGCACGGGTGGTGCGAGACGATAGGTTGAAGGTCAGCCTCTGTGGCATCGCCTTTCCCAATCCGCTCGGCATGGCCGCCGGCTACGACAAGAACGCCGAGGTACCGGACGCGCTGCTTGGGCTCGGTTTCGGCTTTGCCGAAGTCGGTACCGTGACGCCGCTGCCGCAAGCGGGCAATCCGAAGCCGCGCATCTTCCGGCTGACCCAGGATGACGCGGTGATCAACCGCCTGGGCTTCAACAACGAGGGCCACGAGGCGGCGGAAAAACGCCTTGCCGCGCGCCAGGGACGCGGCGGCATTGTCGGCGTCAACATCGGCGCCAACAAGGACAGCGCCGATCGTGTCCGTGACTATGAGTTGGGCGTTTCCCGCTTTGCGAAATACGCCAGCTATCTCACCGTCAACATCTCGTCGCCCAACACGCCCGGCCTGCGCACCATGCAGGCGCGCGAACAGCTCGGCGAACTTCTGGCTCGCGTCGTATCGGCGCGTGCCTCGGCATCGGCCCAGCCACCAATCTTCCTCAAGATCGCACCTGATCTGGTCGAGGCCGAGCTGGAGGACATCGCCGCCGAGGTCAGCGAAAAGCAGATCGACGGGGTCATCGTCTCCAACACGACGCTGGCGCGGACCGGATTGCGTAGCACCACCAGCGAGACCGGAGGGCTCTCCGGCAAGCCGCTGTTCGAACGCTCGACGATCGTGCTGGCCAAGATGCGCAAACTGCTCGGGCCGGAGTGCGCCATCATCGGCGTCGGCGGTGTCGATTCTGCCGAGACGGCTCTGGAAAAAATCCGCGCCGGCGCCGATCTGGTGCAACTCTACACCGGCATGATCTATGCCGGCCCCGCGCTGCCAGGCCGCATTCTTTCAGGCATGGTGCGCTTTGCAGAAAAGGAAAGGCTGACGTCTTTGCGCGAACTGCGCGACAGCCGGCTCGATCAGTGGGCTGCCAAGGCGCTCTAAAAAGCCGTGCGCAGCCTGAGCCGCAGGATGGCCAGCAGACTGAAGCCGCGCACCAGCAGGAAAACGTGCAGCGCCGCCCACAGGCCGCGATTGCCGAGAGACGGCGCCAAGCTGAACAATGCGGCGCTGAAGGCCAGGAACGACACCAGCATCATGTTGCGCATGTCGCGCGACCACGTGGCGCCGATGAAGACGCCGTCCATCTGGAAGGCCAGCACGCCGCTCAACGGTGTCAGTGCCGCCCACGGCAGATAGATGTCGGCAGCAGCACGAACGTCCTGCGACGTGGTGATCAAAGAAATCAGGCCGGCGCCGCCGAGCCAGAAGATCAGCGTCGCGGTTCCGGCGAGGCCGAACCCCCAGAACAAGGTCAGACGCACCGCCCGGCGGAACGCCGTCTCGGCGCGTGCGCCGATCGCGCGTCCCGCCAACTGCTCGGCGGCTGTGGCAAAACCGTCGAGGAAATAGCCGGCGACGAGAAAGAAGTTCATCAGCACGGCATTGGCGGCCAGCGTCAGCGTGCCGAACTGCGCGCCCTGGCGGGTGAACAGCGCGAAAGCGGCGAGCAGCGAGAACGAGCGGATCATGATATCGCGGTTGAGCGACAGCATGCGCAGGAAAGCGGGCATGTCGAGCAGGCGATGCCGCGGCAGGCGGGGTGCGGCCCGGAACCGCCAGACAACGATGGCGAGACCCAGCAGCATGGCCAGACATTCGCCGGTGACGGTCGCCCAGGCCACGCCGGCGACGCCCCAGCCAAGCTTCAGGCCGAGCAGGATGCAAAGCACGATGTTGATGCCGTTGAGCACCGCCTGCAGCATCAGCCCAAGCCCGCCCTCGCCGCGTCCAAGGACATAGCCGAGGATGGCGTAGTTGATCAGCGTGAAGGGGGCGGCGAGCATTCTGATGTGGATATAGACGCCCATCGCCTCGCCGACGCGCGCTTCGCCGCCGATGAATTTCTGGCCGGCGATGGCGATCAGCGGCGCAAGGGCGACAAGCACGATGCCGGCGGCGACCGCGATCAGCACGGCGCGCCAGAACACCGCCTGCTCCTCGGTTTCGTCGCCGCGCCCAAACGCCTGGGCGACGAGGCCGGTGGTGCCGGAGCGCAGGAAATTGAAGGTGCTGAAGACCACGTCGAAGACCAGGGCCCCGGCCGCCAGGCCGCCGAGCAGGGCGGCATCGCCGAACTGCCCGACCACCGCCGTGTCGACGATGCCGAGCAGCGGCGTCGTCAGATAGGCGAGCGTCATCGGCACGGCGATGGCGAGCACCGAACGGTTGGTGACGGCGAAGGGTCTCGCGTCGGCTGGGGTTGCACCCGTGTCCAGGGGATTGCTGCCTTGCTGGTTGCGGCTTGATCGAACAGCCGATGTGCCCCATTTTCCCGCCACCTCGCAATCACTCTTGCCGTGACGGCCAACCGAAATGTTCTTCTGGCGCGAGCCCGCCGGATCCCAGTACTGGTTTTAAGCAATTCCCAAAGGGAAGCGCTACGCGCTTCTCCCGGGAAAACCGCTGCACACTTTTCCTGGAATTGCTTTAGCCATGCCCCTGCAGATCGTCCATCATCCCGACTACGATGCCGGCTTCGCCGTCAATCATCGCTTTCCGATGAGCAAATATCCGCTGCTGATGCAGGCCTTGCATATCAGGGGTCTGATCCATGCCGGGGCGCTGTCGCTGCCCGAGCCGGCGCCGGCCTCCTGGCTGAAGCTCGCCCATGCGGCTGATTATGTCGACGAGGTCATCACGTGTTCAGTGCCTGAAAAGATCGAGCGCGAGATCGGCTTTCCCGTGGGACTGCGCGTTTCGCTCAGGGCGCAACTCGCCGCCGGCGGCACGGTGCTGGCGGCGCGACTGGCGCTTATCAATGGCATTGCCTGCAACAGCGCCGGCGGCAGCCACCATGCGCGGCGCGCGCAAGGCGCGGGCTTCTGCACCTTCAACGATGTTGCCGTCGCTTCGCTGGTGCTGCTAGCCGAAGACGCGGTGAAAAACATCCTGATCGTCGATCTCGATGTGCATCAGGGCGACGGCACGGCGGATATACTGAGAGACGAACCACGCGCCTTCACCTTCTCCATGCATGGCGGACGCAATTATCCGGTGCGCAAGATTGCCTCCGATCTCGACGTTGCCCTGCCGGACGGCACCGGCGATGGCGCCTATCTCGAACGGCTGGGTGTCCTCCTGCCGGAGCTCTCGGCCAAGGCGCACTGGGACATCGTCTTCTACAATGCCGGTGTCGACGTGCATGCCGAGGACCGGCTCGGCCGGCTATCGCTCAGCGATGACGGCGTGCGTGCCCGCGACGCCATGGTGATCGGTCATTTCCGCGCGCTGGGCATCCCGGTCTGCGGTGTCATCGGCGGCGGCTATTCGACCGATGTCGCAGCGCTCGCGGCGCGCCACGCCATCCTGTTCGAGGTGGCGTCGGACTTTGCCTGAGTGGCCTTTGGTTTGAGCACAATCTTTTCCGAAAACCGGTTTCCACTTTTCGGGATCGTGGTCCGCTTCACTTCCGGTAGTTCGCGAGCCTGAGCAGGATGAACACCGGCACGACGATCGCGGCGCCGAGCAGGATATAGCCCAAGAAGCGATAGACCGCGTTGAAGCCGAGGTTCCAAAGATCGATGAAGAAACCCTGGATGCGGTAGAAGACGTCCATCGGCGTCCAGCCGAACGCATTCATGACCAGGCCGACCAGGAACGACACGACCAGCAGCTTGACGATCACCCTGACGGGCGAGTCACCGAGAAAGCGCGTCACTGTGGACAAGGGGCCTGCCTCCAGATTGGTTTGCCCGGATTCGGGGTACAAACCCACGAATACGCACTTGCTGCGCCCGCATCAAGGCGGGCGGACGGCGCAATCGGTCGGGTTTCCAACAGCCGTTTCCGAACAGCTGTCCAAGGGCGATTGCCCGAAGCACGCCCATCATGATATCGAGAGGCCGACGCGGGTATGATGTAATGGTAGCTTGTCAGCTTCCCAAGCTGAACGCGAGGGTTCGATTCCCTCTACCCGCTCCAGTTCCTATCCCACTTCCCGCAAGATAAAATCGTGCAGCATCTTGGCTGCCGGCGACAGCACGCGGTTCTTCACCGTGATCAGGCTGTAGGGGCGGACCTCGATGTCGAACTCGGTCTGGACGACATCGATCGCGCCGGCGAGACCGTCGGGGTTCTGGATGAATTTTGCCACCTGGATCGACACCGGGGCGATGGCGTCGGACTGCGCCACCATGACCAGTGTGAGCAGCAGCGACGAGGTGTTGAGGATGCGGTCCGGCAGGGCGATGTTGCGGTTCAGGAAATTGCTCTCCATCGCCTGGCGCAGCGGCGACCCGCCCGACTGGAACACCCAGTCGAAGGCGGCGGTGTCCTCCAGCCTCACCGCCTTCCCATTGTTTAGAGGATGGCCGTTGCTCAGCGGGTGGCCTCGGCGCACGATCAGGCAGGCCTTCTCGACGCCGATGACGCGCGATTCGAACAGGCGCGGATTGAGGTCTTCGGGGACACGGGCGATGATGAAATCATGGCGCGTGGCGATCAGTTCGCGCGCCAGCACATTCGACGTCTCGACCTGCATGGTAATCTCGATGCGCGGATAGAGGCGGCGTATCTCGCGGATCGCCGGGACCGCCAGTTCGATCGCCGGCGCCGTCACCGCGCCAAGGAACACCGAGCCGCCCTTGCCGGCCTTGAGCTCCGATATTTCGCGGTCGGCCTCGCGCATTTCGAGCAGGATCGAGCGCGCGCGCCGGGCCAGCGCCTTGCCGTAAGGGGTGAGCGTGATGCCGCGCGGCAGCCTTTCGCAGAGCTTCACCTCGAGCACCGCTTCCATCTCGGAAATCATGCGCGAGGCCGCCGGCTGCGAGATGTTCATCACCTGGGCGGCAGCACTCACCCGACCGTGATCGTCGAGTGCTGCGATCATGCGCATGTGACGCAGGCTCAAGCCGCTACGCAGAAGTGTCTCGCCATCGCCCGGCAATTCATCGTAACCGCTTGAAATTCCCTGAGGACCTCGTAAAGCCGCCATGCCTTTTCCCGCTTCCGCCACTGTTCCAGCCCGGTTTAGTCATATACCGGTTTTGGTATAGCAACCACCGAAGATCGCATTTGACAGTTATGGCAAAGGGTCACACTTTCGCGCGTCCTCAAGACTTGACGGTCGATGACGAGCAAAATCGTATCGATTTAAATCTGAGGGCCGATTGGGAGGATACCGGAGATCGATTATGACGGCGGCGGCGCTTTGGCGCATCCGCCCGACTGCGCGGCCCGCGAAGCCCCGAGGTGTCGCGTCCATCAACCAGGGAGAGTTTTACGTGAAAATCATCAAGACACTGGCCGCCGTCGCGGCCCTTGGCATCGCTGCCATGACCTACTCGGCGCATGCAGCCGACAAGGGTCTTGTCGGCGTGCTGATGCCGACCAAGACCTCGCAGCGCTGGATCAATGACGGCGATGCCGTCAAGTCCCAGCTCGAAGCTCTCGGCTACACGGTCGACCTGCAGTACGCTCAGGACGACATCCCCAACCAGCTCAGCCAGCTGGAAAACGAAATCACCAAGGGCCCGAAGGCGCTGATCATCGCTTCGATCGACGGCACGACCCTGTCGGACGCGCTGCAGAAGGCCGCTGACGCCGGCGTCGTCGTCGTCGCCTATGACCGCCTGATCAAGAAGACCGCCAATGTCGATTACTACACCACCTTCGACAATTTCGGCGTCGGCGTGATCCAGGCGAACTCGCTGGTCAAGGGCCTCAAGGAGCGCTTCCCGAACACCAAGCCGTGGAACGTCGAACTGTTCGGCGGCTCGCCGGACGACAACAACGCCTTCTTCTTCTACAACGGCGCAATCTCGGTGCTGCAGCCGCTGATCGATGACGGCTCGATCAAGATCAAGTCCGGCCAGACCGGCATGGACAAGGTCGGCACGCTGCGCTGGCTCGCCGCCACCGCCCAGGCGCGCATGGACAACCTGCTGTCGGCCAACTACTCGGACGGCAGCCGCGTCGATGGCGTTCTTTCGCCCTATGACGGCCTGTCGCGCGGCATCACCGCTTCGCTGCGCGCCGTGGGTTACGGCACCGACGCCCAGCCGTGGCCGATCGTGACCGGCCAGGACGCCGAGACTGCTTCGGTCAAGCTGATCATCACGGGCGAGCAATACTCGACCGTGTTCAAGGACACCCGCGAACTGGCCAAGGCCACCGTCGAACTCGTCGACAAGGTGCTCTCGGGCGGCAAGCCGGACGGCCTCGATGAAAAGACCTACAACAACGACGTCAAGGTCGTCCCCTCGATCCTTTTGACGCCGCATGAGGTCGACAAGTCGAACTACCAGGCACTGGTCGTCGACTCCGGCTACATCAAGGCCGACGAACTGAAGTAATCCGTTTATAAAGACAGGGGTCCTGCGCGACGCAGGACCCCTGTCCGTTCACAAGCGACCCCGGTATTGTTTCTACCGGACTTAGTTTGCGTGCATGTCGTTGTCTCAAACCGCAAGCACTTTGGAGCGACATGCAACAGGAGGAGCTTGCCCTGATGACGACGATTTTGGAGATGCGCGACATCACCAAGACGTTCCCCGGCGTGAAGGCGCTGTCGAACGTCAACCTCAGCGTCGAAGAAGGCGAGATCCACGCCGTGGTTGGCGAGAACGGCGCCGGCAAGTCGACGCTGATGAAGGTCCTGTCGGGCGTCTATCCCGCCGGCACCTATGACGGCCAGATCATTTTTCAGGGTCAGGAATGCCAGTTCAAAGGTATCCATGACAGCGAACACAAGGGCATCGTCATCATCCACCAGGAGCTAGCGCTGGTGCCGATGCTGTCGATCACCGAAAATATCTTCCTCGGCAACGAAAACGCCCGATACGGCGTCATCGACTGGGATGCCAACGAGGCGCGCACCGCTGCCCTGTTGAAGAAGGTGGGCCTCAAGGAGGACCCCAAGACACTGATCACCAATATCGGCGTCGGCAAGCAGCAGCTGGTCGAGATCGCCAAGGCGCTGAGCAAGGACGTCAAGCTTTTGATCCTCGACGAGCCGACCGCGTCGCTCAGCGAGAAAGACAGCCAGGCGCTGCTCGATCTTCTGCTCGAATTCAAGCGCCAAGGCATGACCTCGATCCTGATCTCGCACAAGCTCAACGAGATCAACCGGGTCGCCGACAAGGTAACCGTCATCCGTGACGGGCGCACCATCGAGACGCTGGCCAAGAAGGATATCTCCGAAGACCGCATCATCACCTCGATGGTCGGCCGTTCGCTAGACGACCGCTATCCGCCGCGCGAGCCCAAGATCGGCGAAGTCGTGTTCGAGGTGAAGAACTGGTCGGTCTATCACCCGCTCCATGCCGAGCGACAGGTGATCAAGGGCATCGACATCAATGTGCGCAAGGGCGAGGTGGTCGGCATCGCCGGGCTGATGGGCGCCGGCCGCACCGAATTCGCCATGAGCCTGTTCGGCCGCTCCTATGGCCGCCGCATCACCGGCGAAGTGCTGCTCAAGGGCAAGCCGGTCGATGTCTCCTCGGTAAGCAAGGCGGTCCAACACGGCATCGCCTATGTCACCGAGGACCGCAAAACCTACGGCCTCAACCTTATCGACCATATCAAGCATAACATTACGCTGGCCAATCTCGACGGCGTGTCGCGCCACAGCGTGATCGACGACATGCGCGAGCTTGCGGTCGCCAACGACTATCGCAAGAAGACCAATATCCGTGCGTCAAGCGTCTATCAGATGACCGGCAATCTTTCCGGCGGCAACCAGCAGAAGGTGGTGCTGTCGAAATGGTTGTTTGCCGACCCTGACGTGCTGATCCTCGACGAGCCGACACGCGGCATCGATGTCGGCGCCAAATATGAAATCTACACGATCATCGCGCGCCTTGCCTCGGAGGGTAAGGCGATCGTGGTCATCTCGTCGGAAATGCCGGAATTGCTGGGGATTACCGACCGCATCTACGTCATGAACGAAGGGCGCATGGTGGGCGAAATGCCGGCGGCGGAAGCAAGCCAGGAAAAGATAATGCGCGCCATCGTCCGGGGAGAAGGAAAAGCAGCATGAGCACCGAAAGCGCCCCCGCCCCGCAGGGCAACGTCGCCGACGAACAGCGCCCGCGCATCGCCGTCTCGGCGCTGGCGACGAATTTACGCGAATACGGACTGATCATAGCCCTGATCGTCATCATGCTGTTCTTCCAGTTCACCACGTCGGGGACGTTGTTCAAGCCGGTCAATCTCAGCAATCTGGTGCAGCAGAACTCCTTCATCATCGTGATGGCGCTCGGCATGCTGCTGGTGATCGTATCGGGCTATATCGACCTCAGCGTCGGATCGGTCGCCGGTTTCATCGGCGCGCTGGCGGCAAACATGATGGTCATCTGGCAGCTCGGACCGCTGAGCAATCCGCTGGTGGTTTCGATCGTCTGCCTGGTCGCGGGTGGCCTGATCGGCGCCGCGCAAGGGTATTGGATCGCCTATCACCGGATACCGAGCTTCATTGTCACGCTGGCCGGCATGCTGATCTTCCGCGGCATTTGCCAGGCGTTGCTTGGCGGCGGCTCGTCGGTGGGTCCGCTTCCCGACGACTTCAAGATGCTCAGCTCCGGCTTCATCCCGGATGTGATCGGCCCACTGACGCTCGTCCCGCCGGTCGTGAACGCAGCCGGCAAGACCATCATGGGCAGCGGCGTGACCCTGCACATGACGACGGTCGTGCTGGGGCTGATCGCCGTGCTCGCCTATGCCTATTTCGGGGTCCGCACCCGGCGCAAACGAGAACGCCATGGTTATGAGGCCGAGCCCTTCACCCTGTTCGTCGTCAAGACGCTGGTCGCCAGCGCGCTGGCGCTGTTCCTGGTCTATGAGTTTGCCAGCTACCGCGGCCTGCCCGTGGTGCTGCTGGTCATGGGCGTGCTGATCACGCTGTTCGTCTTCGTCACCAAGCGCATGACCATCGGGAGGCGCATCTACGCCATGGGCGGCAATCCCAAGGCGGCGCAGCTGTCGGGCATCAACACCGAGCGGCTGACGCTGATGGTGTTCATCAATATGGGCGTGCTGTCGGCGCTTGGCGGCCTGATCATCGCGGCTCGTCTCGGCCAGGCGGTGCCGGCGGCGGGTCTCGGCTCGGAGCTCGATGTCATCGCCGCAGTGTTCATCGGCGGCGCCTCGGCGATGGGCGGCGTCGGCCAGGTTATCGGGGCGGTCGTCGGCGGCTTCATCATGGGCGTGATGAACAACGGCATGTCGATCATGGGCGTCAATGTCGACTGGCAGCAGGTGGTCAAAGGCCTGGTGCTGCTCGGCGCCGTGATCTTCGACGTCTACAACAAGAACAAGGCCTGACAAGCTTCAGCGAGGCAAGCAGGAGGCATACGGTCGCGGCGCAGCCGGCAAGTTGTCGGCATAAGAAGTCCCCCGAGGGATGGAGCTCGCGAGCGCAATCCGGACGAAGAGTTCAACCCGTGGCGCGGCGAGGTCCGAGCCGCGCAGGTCAAGGTTTGCCAAGGGGCAACCCGGCCAAGGCACATGAGAGAGGATTTCATCATGCTAATCTCCCAGATCCTCGACGACGCCGAGACCATCCGCGTCGTCGCCCGCAATGGCGGCGGCAAGACCAGGATCATCAACGGCGCCCGCAGCGTCTATTCGCTGGCCATGGAAGCCGCGCGCACCGGAACGGGCCTCGCCGCGCTGATCGAGCGCAAGGGGTTCGGTGAAGCGATAGACCTCGACGCCGTCTACAAGAAGGGCCGGCTGGTGTCGCCGATCAACCATCCCGATCCTGCGCATCTGCATCTGACCGGCACCGGCCTGACCCATCTCGGCTCGGCGGCGACGCGCGATTCCATGCACAAGAAGCTCAGCGATGGCGGCGAGGAGCAGCTTACCGATTCCATGAAGATGTTCCGCATGGGGCTCGAAGGCGGCAAGCCGGCCAAGGGCCAGACCGGCGTGCAGCCGGAATGGTTCTACAAGGGCAACGGCACCATGGCGGTGGCGCCGGGCGCCGCACTGATGTCGCCGGCCTTCGCGCAGGACGCCGGCGAGGAGCCGGAAATCGCCGGCATCTATGTCATCGGCGACGACGGCGCGCCGTTCCGCGTCGGCTTCACGCTGTCGAACGAGTTTTCCGATCATGTTACCGAGCGGGTGAACTATCTGTTCCTGGCACATTCCAAACTGCGCAACGCCTCGTTCGGGCCGGAAATCCTGATCGGCGACCTGCCGGCCGACGTCAGGGGCTCATCGCGAATCTATCGCGACAGCAATTTGCTGTGGGAAAAGCCGTTCCTGTCGGGCGAAGCGAACATGTCGCACACAATCGCCAATCTCGAACATCATCACTTCAAATATTCGGCCTTCCGCCAGCCGGGCGACGTGCATGTGCACATGTTCGGCACGGCGACGCTGTCCTTTGCCGACGGCATCAAGACTCAGGCCGGCGACGTGTTCGAGATCGAGGCCGGGGATTTCGGCCTGCCGCTGCGCAACCCGCTGGAGATCGAGCAGCCGGTGAAGGTGGCGGTGAAGGCGCTTTGAGACGTAATCTCCCCTTGAGGGGGGAGATTGGCAGCGCCCACCGTCAATAAATATCGAAGTCGAAATACTTGGCCTGGATCTTCTTGTAAGTGCCGTCGGCGACGATGGCGTCTATCGCCGCATTCAGCTTGTCGCGCAGCGCCGTGTCTTCCAGGCGGACAGCGATGCCGGCTTGCGTCTCGGTGCCCTTGACGTCGCCGACAAGCTTGCAGCAGCCTTCGCTCGCCTTCTTCAGCCAGTCCATCAGCACGAACTTGTCGGAGATGACGGCGTCGAGACGGCCGTTCTGCAGGTCGGTGATCGCCTCTTCCTGGGTGGGGTAGAGTTTCGCCTCGGCGCCGGCCTTGCCATAGGCGTCCTGCGCATAGTCGGCCTGGGTGGTCGAGGCCTGCGCGCCCACCGTCTTGCCGGCAAGGGCTGCCGGTTCGGTGGAAGTGAGGTCGCTGTCCTTGGGCGCCACCAGCGCCAGCGGCGTCGTGTAGTATTTGTTGGTGAAGGCGACCTGTTTCTTGCGCTCCTCGGTGATGCTCATCGAGGCGATGATGGCGTCGAACTTTTTCGCCTGCAGCGCCGGGATGATGCCGTCCCAGTCCTGGGTGACGATCTCGCACTCGACCTTCATCTGCGCACACAGCGCATTGGCAATGTCGATGTCGAAGCCCTCGATCTTGCCGTCCGCGGTGATGGTGTTGAAGGGCGGATAAGCGCCCTCGGTGCCGATCTTCAATTTCTCCTGCGCCTCAGCCAGCGAGCCGGCCGATATCACCAGCATGGCAGCGCCCGCTGCCGATATGATCCATCTTGAAATCTGCATTTTGGTTCCCCTTGCGCGCCGTTCTCTTGCCGGCCACCGAAAGGCAGCCAAGCATGGTGAGGCAGCGCAGGCAAGTATTTTGCCTGACGGTGATCGAAGGTTCAGCCGGCGGGGCGGAAATGCTTGGAGAGCTTGAGGCCTTGCGCCTGGTAATTCGAGCCGAGATCGGTGCCGTAAAGCGCCTGCGGCCGCTTCAGCATGTGTTCGTAGACCAGCCGGCCGACGATCTGGCCGTGGTCGAGGATGAACGGCACTTCGTGGCTGCGCACTTCGAGCACCGCCCGGCTGCCGGTGCCGCCTGAGGCCGAATGGCCGAAGCCCGGATCGAAGAAGCCGGCATAGTGAACACGGAATTCGCCAACCAGCGGATCGAAGGGCGTCATCTCGGCGGCGTAGAGCGGCGGCACGTGCACGGCTTCGCGGCTGACCAGGATGTAGAACTCGTCCGGGTCGAGCACCAGTTCGCCGGCGCCGCTCTTATAGAGCGGCTCCCAGAAATCGACGGCATCCTGGGCGGCGCGCTTGTCGACATCGACCAAGCCGGTGTGATGCTTGCCGCGATAGCCGACCAGGCCGTTCTGGTCGCCGTCAAGATCGATCGACAGCGCAATGCCGCCGCCGGAAATGTTGGGCGGCTCGGTCGCCACCAGCATCTCGGCGCGGTGCAATTCGTTCAGTTCTGCCTCCGACAACAGCGCGTTGCCGGTGCGAAAGCGGATCTGCGACAGTCGCGATCCGGCGCGTACGACGATCGGGAAGGTGCGTGGACTGACTTCGAGATAAAGCGGCCCGTGATAGCCGGGGGCGATCTTGTCGAACTCATGGCCGCGATCGGTCATCACCCGGGTGAAGATGTCGAGCCGGCCGGTCGAGCTCTTCGGGTTGGCCGAGGCCGACACGTTTGCGGGCAGCGCCAGGCTTTCGAGCAGCGGCACGATGTAGACGCAGCCGGTTTCCAGCACCGCGCCCTCGGCGAGACTGAACTCATGCAATTTCAGCCGGTGAAGCTTGTCGGCCACCAGATGATCGGGACCCGGCAGGAAGGAGGCGCGCACGCGAAAAGCCTTGTCGCCGAGCCTGAGATCGAGGCTCGCCGGCTGCACCTGGTCGACATCGAGCGCGCGCGGCGACTTCAGCGCGCCGGACTGAAACAGCACGGAAATGTCCTGATCGGGAAGAATGCCTGTCTGCCGCAAAAGGCTGGCTCCGCTCCAAGGTCGGTCTCTTTGTGGCAGGTTCTTGCCGCAAAACCGCTGGATATTATTGCGGAACCTGCCTGGTACAAACCTCTTAATGAAGCCGGCAATTGACGCAAGCGCAGGTGAGGTCTAAAGGGTCGTTATCCCGTGGTGATTTGGCCGGTCGGCTTGCAGCCACGTTAAACAAGTCGCTAAAGGACCGTCGGGCCGCAAGGCCATATGGACCGGTTGCGACTTTCGCGGCCGGTTTTTTTGTGTCTGGAACAAAAGCGATGAGCACCAAGAAGCGTAACTGGAAACCTCAGACCGCACTCGTGCACGGGGGAACGCTGCGTTCCCAGTTCGGCGAGACGTCCGAAGCGATGTACCTCACCCAAGGCTATGTCTACGAGACGGCGCAGGCTGCCGAGGCCCGTTTCAAGGGCGAGGAGCCGGGCTTCATCTATTCGCGCTATGCCAACCCTACCGTCGACATGTTCGAAAAGCGCATGTGCGCGCTGGAGGGTGCCGAAGATGCGCGCGCCACGGCGTCCGGCATGGCGGCGGTGACGGCAGCGCTCCTGTGCAGCGCCAAGGCCGGCGACCATATCGTTGCGGCGCGCGCGCTGTTCGGCTCCTGCCGCTGGGTGGTGGAGACGCTGGCGCCGAAATACGGCATCGAGGCAACGCTGGTCGACGGCACCGACATCGCCAACTGGGAAAAGGCGGTGCGGCCGAACACGAAACTGTTCTTCTTGGAAAGCCCGACCAATCCGACGCTGGAAGTGGTCGACATCGCAGCGGTGGCGGCGCTCGCCACCTCGATCGGCGCCAGGCTGATCGTCGACAATGTCTTTGCCACGCCCTTGCAGCAGAAGCCCTTGCAGCTCGGCGCCCATATCGTCGTCTACTCCGCGACCAAGCACATTGACGGCCAGGGACGCTGTCTCGGCGGCATCATCCTGTCGGACAAGAAATGGATCGACGAGAATTTGCACGACTATTTCCGCCACACCGGCCCGAGCCTGTCGCCGTTCAACGCCTGGACGCTGCTCAAGGGCCTGGAGACGCTGCCGGTTCGGGTGCGCCAGCAGACGGAAAGCGCGGCCAAGATCGCGGATTTCCTGGCAGGACGGCCGGAAATCGCCCGCGTCATCTATCCCGGCCGCGCCGACCACCCGCAGGCCGACATCGTCAAGAAGCAGATGACGGGCGGATCGACGCTGATCTGCCTCGACGTCAAGGGCGGCAAGCAGGCGGCCTTCGCCTTGCAGAACGCGCTCGACATCGTGCTGATCTCCAACAATCTCGGCGACGCCAAGAGCCTGATCACCCATCCGGCGACCACCACGCACAAGAACCTCAGCGACGAAGCTCGCGCCGAGCTTGGCATCGGGCCGGGAACGCTCAGGCTGTCGGTCGGTCTTGAGGATACGGACGATCTGCTGGAGGACGTTGCGCAGGCGCTGAAGGCAGCCGGATAGGCCGCGAGGCGTCACGCTCCCGACGAAACCTCTTCCAGTTCGGCCGTCTTGGTGCCGATGGTCATGGTGTTGCCGCGCCAGTCGACGGCGCCGCTCAGCCAGCCGCGCGCCCAGATGGCGGGAAGCATCATGTCGCGGACCATCATCGCCGGGACCATGCGCAGCGACAGATGCCAGCCCTTGGCCGCGGCCAGCGCGCATTCGGGAATGTAGGCCGCCGTCAGCACGGCCATCACCGTGGCCGGCAGGCTGATGCCGGCACTTGCGGCCGCCACCAGCGCCAACGCCAACGGCACGGCGACGCCGGTCAGGATCTCGGGTGCGAAAAACAGTGGGAAGGTGACGCGGCGCAACCGCGCCCAGCGCGCCTGGCGCGACCAGATGTCGGCAAGTCGGCGCTGCCCCAGTGGTTGCTCGAAAGGCGAGGCAACGAGATTGACGTGCAGGCCCAGTCCGTTGACCAGCTTGGTTGCAGCAGCATCCTCGGCGATCTCGGCGGCCAGCGCGCGGATACCGCCATTGGTATCGAGCATCGGCTTGTTCCACAGCATGCTCTTGCCCTGGGCAAAGCCGAGACCGAGCGCCTCGCCGGCATATTGCCAGCGCGCCTGCAGCGTGTTGAGGAACGCGCATTCGACCTCGGCCCAAAAGCCATCCGGCCGAGAGCCGATCGGCGTCGAGCAGATAAGCCCGGTATTGGTCCGCCAGGCCGCCATCAGGTGCTGGACGTAATCCCTTGGCATCAGCACGTTGGAATCCGCCAGAATAACCCAATGATAGCGCGCCGCTTCCCAGCCCTTGACGCAGTTGTTGAGCTTCGGGTTGCTGCTGACGCGGTCGTCGCCGATCAGCAGCCGGGCCGGCACGTTGGGAAACAGGACGATCGCCCTGTTTATCAGTTTGACGACGGGATCGTCGGCGTGAGCGACGCAGAAGATCAGTTCGTAGCGCGGCCAGTCGAGCGAGAAGGCTCGCTGCAGCGTCTCTTGTGTGAACGGCTCCACGCCGCGCGACGGCACGACGATCGAGACCGGTGGCTGCTCGCCGGACGGCGGAGGGATAAGGCGACGCGCTTGCAGTTTCGACGAAGCAAGCAGGATGCTGGCGAGATTGGAAAGAAGCAAAGCGGAGGAAGCGAAGGCGGCTGTGAGAGCTGGTTCCATCGAGATCTGGTCACTCCGGAAAGGCCGCTCGCGGCTGCTTTGTCAGTCGACAGATGGGCCTTGAGTCGCCGGCAAGGTTTGCGCACACCAACATTGTCATGTGTCACTTAAATGACATTGTTTGTCGGCACTGCGCTTTGAGGCTGGCAGGACATGCCGCTCTGCGCGTATCAAACCGCATGGCGCGACAAATGTTCCCTGCTGCGCAACCGGAGCAGCCCATGTACCGCGCCGTCACGCGCAACATCGAAGTGCAGGTCAGACCGTTCTACCTGGAGGACCGCTCGGACCCGGCGGAGAACCGTTATGTCTGGGGCTACCAGGTGACGATCGACAACCAGTCGGACGATTTCGTGCAGCTTATGGCGCGTTACTGGCACATCACCGACGGCAGCGGCCGGGTCGAGGAAGTGCGCGGCGCCGGCGTGGTCGGCGACCAGCCTGAGCTCAATCCCGGCGACAGCTATCAATACACGTCAGGCTGCCCGCTCTCGACGCCCTCCGGCTTCATGGTCGGCCACTACACCATGCGCAACAAAAAGGGCGAGACGTTCGACGTCGCTATTCCCGCGTTTTCGCTGGATCTGCCGGGGACCCGACGGACGGTGAATTAGGGGTTTTCTCCCCGTCACTATACGGGGAGAAATGCCCGGCAGGGCAATGAGGGGCAGCGCCAGAGTCATGAGGTTATCTTCCACGCACATGACCTAGGCTATGCGCGGCCATTCACCAAAGTTCGCGCTGCCCTCATCCGCCCTTCGGGCACCTTCTCCCCGTGAACGGGGAGAAGGAAGAGATGCTACTGAGTTGCAAACTCCGCCGGGTCGAAGTCGTACTGCTTCGAGCAGAACTCGCAGGCGACGTGGATGCCGCCATCTTCGGTGCTGTCCTTGATCTCCTGCGCGGAAAACCCCTCGAGGATGCCGCGTATCTTGTCCCTTGAGCAGGAACATTGGTCGGCGACCGGCACGCCGCCGAAGACGCGCACGCCATGTTCGTGGAACAGCCTGTAGAGCAGCCGCTCGGCGCCGATGGTCGGGTCGATCAGCTCGGTCGGCTCGATGGTGCCGAGCAGCGCCACCAGCTCGCGCCACGAATTGTCGGCCGGCTCCTGCGTCACGTCACGCGGATCGCCGTCGCCGCCCGAAATGTCGGGCACGCGCATGCGCTCGGGTGACTGCGGCAGGAACTGCGCCAGGATGCCGCCGGCGCGCCACTGCTCACGAGCGCCGCCGGGACCTGGCGTCAGAAGCTTGGCCACCGACAGCCTGAGGTCGGTCGGGATCTGCTCCGACTGGCGGAAATAGGTGCGCGCGGCGTCCTCCAGCGTCTCGCCGTCGAGCTGGACGATGCCCTGATAGCGCTGCGTGTGCGCGCCCTGGTCGATGGTCAGCGCCAAAACGCCGCTGCCCAGCAGCGTCTGCTGCGAGGTCTGGCCTGCGGCCACCAGGGCCTCCAGCCGGTCGGCGTCGAAACGCGCATAGGCGCGCAATGCCGAAGGCGTGGAGAAATCCGCGACCAGCATGTCGACCGGGCCGTCGGTGCGGGTCTGCAGGATGAACTTGCCTTCGAATTTGAGCGAGGTGCCGAGCAGCACCGTCAGCACACAGGCTTCCGCGAGCAGGCGGGCGACCGGCTCGGGATAGTCGTGACGGTTGAGGATGGCGTCGAGCATCGGCCCGAGTTGCACGGTGCGGCCGCGCACGTCGAGCGGGCCGACCTCGAAGGGTACGACATGATCGTCGCCGGCATAGCCGAACTCGCCGAGTTTGGGGTGATGTTCAGTCACTTGATGCGTTTCCAACATGACAAAGCTCCAGGGCGCGGCCATGCGGCCCGGAGGGGTGCATGCGTCCAAACGCGCTTGATTTGCGTGATGGGGCGCAAATAGGCATCGCGCCGCCCCGGATCAAGCGCTTGGAGATCAAGCGCCTGGAGATCAAGCGCCCAGACACCAGGCCAAAACCGCCTTCTGGGCGTGGAGCCGGTTCTCGGCTTCGTCGAAGACAACCGAATGCGGACCGTCGATGACCTCGTCGGTGACTTCCTCGCCGCGATGCGCCGGCAGGCAGTGCATGAACAGGGCGTCGGGCTTGGCCCTGGCCATCAGCGCCGCATTGACCTGATAGGGCGAGAAGACATTGTGGCCGCGGGCGCGGTGTTCCTGGCCCATCGACACCCAGCAGTCGGTGACGATGCAGTCGGCTTGGTCGACGGCTTCCTCGGGCGAGCGGGTGAAGTGCAGCTTGCCGCCATTGCTCTTCGACCAGTCGATATGCTTTTGCGCCGGCTCGCTGCCTTCCGGCACTGCGACGTTCAGGTTGAAGCGGAACCGCGCCGAAGCTTCGAGCAGCGAATGCAGCACGTTGTTGCCGTCGCCGGTCCAGGCGATGGTCTTGCCGGCAACCGGACCGCGATGCTCCTCGAAGGTCATGATGTCGGCCATCAGCTGACAGGGATGGGTGTCGTCGGTCAGCCCGTTGATGACCGGAATCGTGGCATTCTCGGTCAGCTCGAGCAGCCGCTCATGCGACGTGGTGCGGATCATGATGGCGTCGACATAGCGCGACAGCACCTTGGCGGTGTCGGCAATGGTCTCGGAACGGCCGAGCTGCATTTCGGTGCCGGTCAGCATGATGGTCTCGCCGCCGAGCTGTCGCATGCCGACGTCGAAGGACACGCGCGTGCGCGTCGACGGCTTGTCGAAGATCATGGCCAGCACCTTGCCTTCGAGCGGTTTGGTCCGTTCGCCGGCCTTGAGGCGCGCCTTGCGCACCACCGCATCGTCCAGCATCAGGCGCAGATCGCCTTCGGAAACGGCGGAAAGATCGGTGAAATGGCGAAGGCTCATCGGGAATGGTTCTCGGGATTACTTCGCGGCGGCCGCGGCGATGGCGTCGGTCAGGCCCTTGGCGCCGGCGCGGATGCGATCGAGCGCTTCGCCGATCTCGGCGTCGGTGACGGTCAGCGGCGGCAGCAGACGAATGACGTTGTCGCCGGCCGGCACCGCCAGCAGATGCTGGTCGCGCAGCGCCATGTTGACCTTGGTGTTGGGCATGGCGCATTTCAGGCCAAGCATCAGGCCGCTGCCCCTGATGCCTTCGATGACATCGGGAAATTCGTCGGCGACCGCCGCCAGGCCCTGCTTCATCAGCAATGCCTTGCGCTGGACGTCTTCGAGGAAGCCGTCTTCCAGCACGACGTCGAGCACAGCGTTGCCGACCGCCATGGCCAGCGGATTGCCGCCGAAAGTGGTGCCATGCACGCCTGCCGTCATGCCGACGACAGCGTCGTCGGTGGCGAGGCACGCGCCCATCGGGAAGCCGCCGCCAATGCCCTTGGCAATCGCCATGATGTCGGGCGTCACGCCGGTCCATTCATGCGCGAACAGCTTTCCGGTGCGACCGATACCGCACTGGACCTCATCGAAGATCAGCAGCAGGCCGTGCTGGTCGCAGAGCTGCCGCAGCCGTTTCAAGGATTGCGTCGGCACCGGGCGGATGCCGCCCTCGCCTTGCACCGGTTCGATCAGGATCGCGGCGGTCTCTGGTGTGATCGCCTTCTCGGCGGCGTCGATGTCGTCGAAGCCGACCTGGTCGAAGCCTTCGACCTTGGGCCCAAAACCTTCGAGATATTTGTACTGGCCGCCGGCGGCGATGGTCGCCAGCGTGCGGCCGTGGAAGGCGCCTTCGAAGGTGACGACCCGGAAGCGCTCGGGATGGCCCTTGACGAACTGGGAGCGCCGCGCCGTCTTGATCGCGCATTCGAGCGCCTCGGCGCCGGAATTGGTGAAGAACACCTTGTCGGCGAAGGTGGCGTCAGCCAGCCGCTCGCCGAGCCGGGTCTGCCCCGGGATCTCGTAGAGATTGGAGACGTGCCAGAGCTTGGCCGCCTGTTCGGTCAGCGCCGAGACCAGATGCGGATGGCTGTGGCCCAACGAATTGACCGCGATGCCGCCAGCGAAATCGAGATATCGCTCGCCCTTGTCGGTAACCAGCCAGGTGCCTTCGCCATGATCGAAGGCCAAAGGGGCGCGGGCAAAGGTCTCGTAAAGCGCCGAACCGCTCATTATATGCGTCTCCGGTACCGGAAAAATCAAAAAAGCCGCCAAAGCGGCGGCCTTTGCGGCTTATCGTGTTTTTCGGCCATGAAGTCAACGAAAACGTCGTGCAGAGGCGCGTGGCCAGCTCCCGACGAGACGCCGGCTCATAAGCGACCGGGCAAGTTGGGGAAAACCTAAAAAACCGATTCGTGTTGCACCTGGGACTCTTGTCACCGAGTCAACACATGAGGTAATTGTAGTCGGGAAATAACTAGATTTCGTGCGGCGGACCTAATCACCTAATATATGTGGTGTCTGCCCCGGCAAAGATTGCCGGGTCGGGAACGGATTCCGGCTGCCGCACACTTAGCAGGAGCGCGGTCTCATGAACTGGACTGACGAGCGGGTCGAACTTCTCAGGAAACTGTGGTCGGAGGGCTTGAGCGCAAGCCAGATCGCCGCACAACTCGGCGGGGTCAGCCGCAACGCGGTCATCGGCAAGGTGCACCGGCTGAAGCTGTCGGGCCGCGGACGCTCGACCGCGACGCCGGCGCGTCAGAAGAAGACAACGCAGGGATCTTCGATCCAGAAATCGGTGCCGCGCGCCGCAACCACGCAGCGCCATGTCACGACGTCGATCGGGGCGAACGCGCTGCAGGCGCAGTTCGACGCCGAGCCAGTGGCGCGCCACTACATCCGCCCGGTCGAAAACGTCGTCGTGCCGATCTCGCGGCATCTGCAGCTCACCGATCTCACCGAGCGCACCTGCAAATGGCCGAATGGCGACCCGCTGTCGGAAGACTTCAACTTCTGCGGCAACGAGGCGGCCGAAACCGGACCTTACTGCAAGTACCACGCAAGGGTGGCGTTCCAGCCGGCTTCAGAGCGGCGCAGAAGCCGGTAGTTAGGAATAGGGATTGGGGACTGGGCAGTAGGGAATGGGGTAGCGCTCGTGAGGCGCTACCTTATTCTGCCTACTGCCTACTGCCTACTGCCTACTGCCTACCATCACAGCCACCCACTCTTCCGAAATCGCCAATACAAAAACGAGCAGATCAGCGCGATCGAGACCAATACGACGGGATAGCCGTATTGCATCTTCAGCTCCGGCATGTCGTCGAAATTCATGCCGTAAATGCCGGCGAGCGCCGTCGGCACCGCCAGGATCGCGGCCCATGAGGCCAGCTTCTTGGTGTTCGCGGTTTCCTGGCTCTGGCCGACCAGCAGGCTGGCTTCGAAAGCGAAGGCCAGAACCTCGCGCAGGCTGTCGATCTTTTCCTGCACGGTGCGGATATGATCGGTGACATCGCGAAACAGCGGATGCATGGCGGTATGGATCTGCGGCAGGTCGGCGCTGGTCAGCCGGCGGCAGACCTCGACCAGCGGCAGCGCCGCATTGCGCAGGCGCAACAGATCGCGGCGCAGCATATAGAGCCGCTCGATGTCGGGACCGGTCATCGGCTTCAGCAGCACCCTGTCCTCGATCGCCTCGACCTCGTCCTCGATCTGCTCGAGCACCGGCATGTAGTTGTCGACGATGAAGTCGAGAATGGCGTAGAGGACGAAATCCTCGCCCTTGGCCAGTGAGTGCGGACAGCTTTCCCAGTGCTGGCGCACGGCGGCGTATGAGGTCGAGGGACCATGCCTGACGCTGACGATATAGCCTGAGCCGACGAACAGATGCGTCTCGCCGAAGGTGACGCGTCCGTCGATCAGCTGTGCAGTGCGGGCAACGATGAACAGCGCATCGCCATATTGCTCGATCTTCGGCCGCTGGTGCGGATGTTCGGCGTCTTCAATCGCCAGCTCATGCAAATGGAATTGCGCCTTGACGCGCAGCAGAAGCTCGCGGTCGGGTTCGAGCAGCCCGATCCAGACGACATGGCCCGACTTCTTGGCCCATTCACCGGCTTCCTCGATCGGAATGTCGGCGATGCGCTTGCCGGCGGTGTAGACGCTCGACGCGATGATGCCGGACGATGCCGGCGCCGGCTTGAACTCTCGGACATATTCCATCGCAGCCTCCTGAGCGCCTGGCCTTGGCCAGGAACCGAGACGCTAACATCCGGGTAGTTTAGCGCAATATGATTAAGCGTTCGAGGGGCGCGCGATCACTTCACCGGCAGCGCCGGAAGGGCAATCTTGTCGGTCTTGTCGCCCTTTGGACGCTCGGCCGGCAACTGCTCGCCGGTGACGATGTAGTAGATCGTCTCGGCAATGTTGGTGGCGTGGTCGCCGATGCGCTCGATGTTCTTGGCGCAAAACAGCAGATGCGTGCACGGCGTGATGTTGCGCGGATCTTCCATCATGTAGGTCAAAAGCTCGCGAAACAGCGAGGTGTACATGGCATCGATCTGGTCGTCGCGGTCGCGAACGAAGCCTATTTTCTCGACCGAGCGCGAGGCATAGACGTCGAGCACTTCCTTGAGCTGGGTCAAAGCGAGTTCGGCCAGCGCCTCGAGGCCGCGAAACAGGCTGGTCGGCTGGCGGCCGTCAATGACGCTGACCACACGCTTGGCGACGTTCTTGGCGAGGTCACCGACCCGTTCGAGGTCGGCCGAAATGCGGATGGCGCCGACGAGCTCGCGCAGATCCGTCGCCATGGGCTGGCGCTTGGCGATGATGACGATGGCTTTGTCGTCGATTTCGCGCTGGCCATCGTCAAGCACGATGTCGTCACGAATGACCTTCTGGGCGAGGCCGGGATCGGCATTGACCAGCGCCTGGATCGCCTGCTCGACCATGCGCTCGGCATGGCCGCCCATCGCAGCGATGCGCTTCGCCAGGTATTTCAGCTCTTCGTCATAGGCGCTGACAATGTGTACGGACTGCATGGGCGAAATGCCTTCCTTAAATCTTTGGCCTTTTGAGTCGTTTTCCTCGACCCTGTGCTGATACGCTAGCCGGATGACAGAAAGAAGAAACAGGCAGTTAGCAGATAGTACCGCCTCAGCCTGCCGGCAAATGGACCGTGAACGCCGCGCCCTTGCCAACCTCCGACTTGATCGAAAGCCGGGCGTTGTGGCGCGTCAGAATATGCTTGACGATGGACAGGCCAAGACCGGTGCCTTTCTGGGTGCGGCTGCTCTCCACGTCGACGCGATAGAAGCGCTCGGTAATGCGCGGTATGTGCTCTTCCGGGATGCCCGGGCCATAGTCCCTGATGGTTACATCGATGCCCGGTTCCGGGCCGGCCTCGCCCCGCGCGATCGACACCGTGACGCGTCCGCCAGGCTGGCCGTATTTGCAGGCGTTTTCCAAGAGGTTCTCGAACACCTGGAACAGCTCGTCGCGGTCTCCGGGCACGTCGAGCGGCCCCTCGGCGTAGTCGCGTTCGATGACGACGCCGTTCTCGCTGGCGAGCGGGCCCAGTGAATCGATGACGCTGTCGATGGTCTGGCGCAGATCGACCTCGGTTCCCGGCCTCAGGTAAGGCTTCATTTCAAGCCTCGACAGCGACAGGAGATCGTCGATGAGGCGCGCCATGCGGCCGGTCTGGTTCTGCATGATCTGCAGGAACTGCTCGCGCGCCGCCGGATCGTTGCGGGCCGGGCCGCGCAACGTCTCGATGAAGCCCGAGATCGAAGCAAGCGGGGTGCGCAACTCGTGGCTGGCATTGGCTATGAAGTCAGCGCGCATGCGGTCGATGCGGCGCGTCTCACTCTGGTCCTTGAATACCAGCACATAG
Organism: Mesorhizobium sp. M1252; assembly: GCF_040318265.1. Classification (NCBI taxonomy): domain Bacteria; kingdom Pseudomonadati; phylum Pseudomonadota; class Alphaproteobacteria; order Hyphomicrobiales; family Phyllobacteriaceae; genus Mesorhizobium; species Mesorhizobium sp. M1252. The sequence goes on from NZ_JAMYLX010000002.1 coordinate 57,611, forward strand.
AGATCGGTGGCGTGGCCGACCGAGGACGCGCTGACCCGGTAGGCGCGTTCCACCGGCAGCTTCTCGGTGTAGTCGACGGCATCGGAGGCGACGGTTCCCGACAGCACGCCGTCCAGCAAGGCCTGCATTTCCGGCGCGCGGAATTTTAGCGACAGCGACAGGCCGGGCGCGATACCGACAAAGGCGGCAAAGGCGGCGGCATTGGCGTGGACGATGGTGGCGGTGCGGTCGAAGATGATCAGCGGATCGGCAACGGCAGCCGCAAGATATTCGCCGGAAAGCCGCTGCAGCCCGCTCGCCTCGACCGTGGTAATGGTCTTCTCAGCAGACCGGCTGGCGCCACCGGTTGGCAGAAGCGCGGCAGCCAGCAGCACCGTCAACGCAGCCAGGACGACATAGGCGGAGATACCGGCAAAACCATAAACGGCCAGGATAGCGATCGCACCGGCGGCCAGCAGCCATCGGCTGTTCCACAGCCGGCCGGCGACGGCCTGCCCCGTGGTTGTCCGCTCTGCGCCGGTGTCAGCCATCGTGCTTTCCGTGCTTCTGCGCCGGTCCCTCCGAAACTTCCGCTGGACCGGGTTTGAGGCCCCCCATAGCATGAGTCCGCAAGCTGGAAAGGTTCGTCTCGATGAAAAAAGCCAAGGAAAGTCCCGCCGCAGAGCCGGCAAAGGGGCCGCTGAAGATCAAGGTGGACGGCAAGGAGCGGGAGTTCGACATCGAAAACCCTGAGCTTCCCAGCTGGATCGAGGACCACAAACTGACCGCAGGCGACTACCCCTACGACAAGAAAATGAAGAGCGAGGAGTATGACGAGACGCTGGAGCGGCTGCAGATCGAACTGGTCAAGGCGCAGGCCTGGCTCCAGGCGACCGGCAGCAGAGTGATGTCGCTGTTCGAGGGGCGCGATGCCGCCGGCAAGGGCGGCACCATCTCGGTGCTGCGCCAGTATCTCAATCCTCGAACCGCGCGCAATGTGGCGCTGATCAAGCCGACCCCAACCGAAGTCGGGCAATGGTACTACCAGCGCTACGTCGCCCATTTCCCGACATCGGGCGAATTCGTCACCTTCGACCGTTCCTGGTACAACCGCGGCGGCGTCGAGCCGGTGATGGGCTTCTGCACACCGGAACAGCATGCAAAATTCCTCGACGAGACGCCGCATTTCGAGCGGATGATCTCCAATGAGGGCATCTATTTCTTCAAATTCTGGCTCAACATCGGCCGCGAGACCCAGCTCGAACGGTTTCACGACCGCCGCTGGTCGCCGCTGAAGAACTGGAAGTTCTCGCCGATCGATATTGCCGGCATCACCAAATGGGACGACTACACCAAGGCGCGCGACCAGATGGTCGAGCGCACGCACAAACAGTTCGCGCCCTGGATCATCGTGCGGGCCAATGACAAGCGACGCTCGCGGCTGGCCGTCATGCGGCGCATCCTGTTGTCACTGCCCTATGATGGGCGCGATCTCGACGCCATCGGCAAGGAAGATAAGAAGATCGTCGGCGAAGGGCCGTCGTTTCTCGAGAAGTAGAGACTGGCCTCGATAGGCAGAGGCTGAAATTACAGAGCCCACCCCCACACGGAGGTGGGCTCTGTGGCCATTGTCTAAAGCGCGTCGCATTTGAACGGATCCACGCGACGCGCTTTAGGTCTTTGTTTCATGCATGTCGTTCTCTCAAACCCGGGGCCACTTTTGAGCGACATGCATTAAAGCGCGTCGGGTGAAGACAGTCTCACGACGCCTGCCGCATGCCGAGCATGTGGGGGGTGCCCCTGACCAACACCGGGGCGTGATGGTTGCGGCGCGAACGCACGACATCCAGCGTATGCTCGTTGAAGGTCAGCAGTGTGGCGACGACCTGCTGGTTGCCATAGGTGCGCTGGTAACCGAGCGGCGTCGCCAGGAAGTGCAACTGCAGCGTCCGCAGCACCCACACCGGCTCGACCTCGATAATGACCTGATCGACATTGCGAGCAAGGCCCCATTCGACGAAGCCGGCGATCAGTTCGGTGCCGACCGTAGACACGCCGCGCTTACCATCGCGAAAGCCTGGCGCCACCGCGTAACGGGTTAGCTCCCAGACATTCGGTCCCGAAGGGCGCTTTCCCTCGCAGAGTTCCGGCATCACATCGCTAAGGAGATGCGGCCGTGTGGTCGGCAGCATCCGATGATAGCCTGCAAGCTCGCCATTGCGTATGACAAGGTGGTGTTCGGCCTCATCATGGTCGAATTGATCGATTTCGAGGCCGTCCGGGCGATCGAGATCGGTCCACCGCATCTCATCGACGAAGACCTTGTAACGCAGGCGATGGACGGCCTCCCATAGGTCGGGACGTTCCATCAGTTGTTGAGTGGTAAGGGAAAATAGCATTAGCCGTCTCCTGGGCTTAAGAGGAAGATACGGCCGGGCTTTCCCGAAAAAATTGCGCGAAGGTGTTGGCAAGGATTTCCAGGCTGCCACAGCCGACATGGCTAATATAGCTGCGTCTAAACGCCTCCGCGATGGCGTGCACCCTGTTGGCGACGCCGAGTCTGCTTTTGGCGTTAAGAAAGCATTAGCCGTCTCAAGAGGACGACAGGGGCCGGTCTTTTCTGAAGATATGACGCCAACAATGCGGCCATAAATTTCGGGCCGCCAGAACCAGCCTAGCTGATATAGCCGTGCCTGACTGCTTCGGCGACTGCCTGCACACGGTTGGCGGCGCCTAGTTTGCTCTTGGCGTTGAGAAGGTGTTTCTCAGAGGTATGCTCCGAGATGCCGAGGATCTGCGAAATCTCCCACTCGGATTTTCCGACCGCCGCCCATTGCAGGCATTCGCGCTCGCGCGGCGTCAATTCAATGTGATCGATAGATTTGCCGGCCGTCGTTTGAAGCTGCATGGCGCGGCCGATGGCATAGGTGGAGGCCAGCGAGACCATTGCGAATTCGGCTTCGGACAGTTCGACCGCCTCACCGCCCAGCGAGACCAGCGCGATCTGGCCTTCGAGCGTGATCAGCGGGAAGGCGAGGCCGTCACGCAGCTTGAACTGGCGGGCGTCGCGCATTACCTCGGCGCTGCTCTTGTCGGCGGGCATGCTTTGAACGGCATCGCGCCATTGGAATGGCGCCCGAAACTGCTTCAAATGGCTGACGACCGGATCGTGGTCGACGTAGTTGCGCGATAAGTAACGCTCCAGCCATTCGCTAGGCCAATCGCAGAGCAGCACATGGTCCTTCGTCTGGCTGCTTGGTGTACCGGGCTGCGGCACCGTTGCGGCTATCAGGGCCGTCAATCCGAAATTCGAGGTGACACTAAGTAGCTGCTCGCACACCGCAGCCGACGAGTCGGCACGCTGCACCCGGTCAATATATTCAAGTGTCCGGTCAAAATAACCCATCGCAACATCTACCCCATGTTGCCTACCGCTCTTGAGACCGATGCTACGTGCCTGCCCCGCACTTAGCCATCAACCCCGGATTGCAAAGCCACATCCTTAGCTTTTCTAACGCCAGCGACCGCCAACCCCGGGCCGACTCTGTGCGGCTATTTGCAACCTCGCCAAAGCATAACCCGAAATTTGCCCTTTGAAATCAAAAACAATTGTGCCTGCGCCGTTTTCGTATCACAAGCCAACGGCCAAGACGGGCGGAGTTTTTTGTGACATCACGCTGGATAACCATCGCCTTGCTGTCGATGCTGATCGGAGTGCAGCCGTTTGCCGGCGCTGTGCGGGCAGCGGAACCGCAGGTGCCGGTGCTTTGGGATGCCAAGGAGCGGCTGCCGAAGCCGGACCTTGCGGCGCTGCCGAGGCTCAGGTTCCTCACCACAACCGATTTCCCGCCCTTCAATTTTCTCGACGGCACGGGCCGACTGTCCGGCTTCCACATCGACCTGGCGCGGGCGATTTGCGCCGAACTCGACATCGCCGACAAATGCCAGATCCAGGCGCTGCCCTGGGCCGAACTCGACGACGCGTTGCAGAAGGGCGAAGGCGAGGCGATCATCGCCGGCATCGCCGCAACGCCGGAGACGCGGGCGAAGTACAGCTTTTCGCGCTCCTATCTACAGTTTCCGGCGCGCTTCATCATGCCGAAGACCAAGGCCTTCGCCGAGCCGATCCTCGACAAATTGCGCTCGAAGCGGGTCGGCGTGCTGGCCGGCTCGGCGCATGAAAAGATGCTGCGCGATTATTTCGGCACCGTGCAGATCATCCGCTTCGACCGGCCGGAAGACCTCTACAGCGACTTGAAGAGCGCCAAGATCGATGCCGCCTTCGGCGACGGCATGCGCTTTTCCTTCTGGCTGGGCGGCACGGACGCCGCCGGTTGCTGCCGCTTCGCCGGTGGACCCTACCTGGCGCCGGAATATCTGGGCTCCGGCATGACCATTGCCACCCGGGCCAGCGACCCAGCGCTGGCCGCAGCCATGGACTACGCGCTGCAGGAGATATCGGTGAAAGGCACCTTCGCCGAATTCTACCTCCGCTATTTCCCGGTCAGTTTCTTCTGATCCGGTTCCCGGTCAGCTTCTTCTGATCCGGTTCCCGGTCAGCTTTTTCTGATCCGGCCCCGGTCAGCTTCCTCTACGGACTGGATCAGGTCAGCGTGCGCAGGCGGGCCTTCGCCCCGCGCGCGATGGCCGCGGCGGTCAGCGTGTCGACATCGAGCTCACGCCGGATCAACTGCAGCACCCGCAATTCCTCCATGCGCATTTCGAGATCGACGGCGGCAACTTCGAAGGCGGCGGCATAAGCGGTGTCGCGCAACCGCTCGGGCAAAGTCTCCGCGACACGCTCGAGCACGCCTTCCAATCCATCCTTTTCATGCAGCATCTTCTGGCAGTCCTGCGCAATGGCGATCAGCCTGTCCTGCTTGAAATCCTCGAACACCGGCCAGCTGCGGACGACGTCGCCGATGCGCGCCAGTTCGATATCGGTCATGTCGCGATCGGAAGCCGAGGTGATGACCATCAGGTAGATCAGGGCTTCATGGGTGGACGGCAACGGCATTCAAAACTCCTTGATAGTGAGGGTCGAAAGTAGGGACGCCACGGCGCCGTCGCAACGAAAACGCCTGATATCGTTGACGCTCCGCCCTGTCGCGCCTAGAGACCCGGTTGAAAAATCTTACCAGCCGCGAAAGCCGGCCATGACTGGAACTTTGACATGACGGGATCAAACATCGCCGATCTCAACCCCGAAATGCTTGCGGCAGCCGCCGAAAGCAAGGCCTGGCCGTTCGAGGAAGCCAAAAAGATCATCGAGCGCTACAAAGGCGCCGACTTTCCCGAGACCGTCCTGTTCGAGACCGGCTACGGTCCGTCGGGTCTGCCGCATATCGGCACGTTCGGCGAGGTCGCGCGCACCTCGATGGTGCGCCATGCCTTTCACGTGCTGACCGGGAACAAGGTCAAGACCAAGCTGCTCTGCTTCTCCGACGACATGGACGGCATGCGCAAGATCCCCGACAATGTGCCGGATCGCGCAGCCCTCGAGCCTTATCTTCATATGCCGCTTTCGTCAGTGCCCAATCCGTTCGGCGGCGACTATGCGAGCTTTGCCGACCACAACAACGCGATGCTGTGCCGCTTCCTCGACACGTTCGGCTTCGACTACGAATTCGCCAGCGCCACGCAGTACTACAAGGCCGGCCGCTTCGATGCGATGCTGGTGTGCGCCGCCGAGCGCTACGAGCAGATCATGGCGGTGATGCTGCCGACGCTGGGGCCGGAGCGGCAGGCAACCTACAGCCCGTTCCTGCCGATCTCGCCGAAGAGCGGGCGCGTGCTCTACGTGCCGATGAAGCATGTCGACGCCAAGGCCGGCACCATCACCTTCGACGATGAGGGCACCGAGACCACGCTTTCGGTGACCGGCGGGAAGGTCAAGCTGCAGTGGAAGCCGGATTTCGGCATGCGCTGGGCAGCGCTCGGTGTCGATTTCGAAATGTTCGGCAAGGACCACCAGACGAATGCGGTGATCTACGACCGCATCTGCAACATTCTCGGCGGGCGCGCGCCCGAGCATTTCGTCTACGAACTGTTCCTGGACGAGAACGGCCAGAAGATCTCGAAGTCGAAGGGCAACGGGCTGACCATCGACGAATGGCTGCGCTACGCGCCGACCGAAAGCCTCGGCCTCTATATGTATCAGCGGCCAAGGCAGGCGAAAAAGCTCTATTTCGACGTCATCCCACGCGCCGTCGACGAGTACTACACCTTCCTCAACGCCTATCCGCGCCAGGACTGGAAGGAGCGGCTGGGCAATCCGGTCTGGCACATGCATGACGGCAAGCCGCCTTCCATCGACATGCCGGTGCCGTTCTCGCTGCTGCTCAACCTGGTCAGCGCCTCCAACGCGCAAAACAAGGATGTGCTGTGGGGCTTCATCTCGCGCCATGCATCTGGCGTGACGCCGGCGACGCATCCCGAACTCGACCAGCTGGTCGGTTTCGCTATCCGCTACTTCGACGATTTCGTGAAGCCGACGAAGACCTTCCGGCCGGCCGACGATGTCGAACGCGTGGCGCTGGAAGCGCTTGGCAACGCGCTTGCTGGCCTGCCGGCCGGCGCCGACGGCGAAGCGATCCAGAACGCTTCGCTCAACGTGGCGCGCAAGATCGAACGCTATCAGGACCATTCGAAGAAGAGCCCGGACGGCGGCCCTGGTGTCTCGGGCGCTTTCTTCCAGATGATCTACCAGGTGCTGATCGGCCAGGAACGCGGACCGCGCTTCGGTTCGTTCGCAGCCCTCTACGGCATCGCCGAAACCCGCGCGCTCATTGAGCGGGCGCTGGCTGGTCAGTTGGCGGCGTAATTTCCGTCCCGGCCGGCGGCGTGTCTATCGCCGGGGCATCGAGGATCGGTTGCGACGCCGTCGGTGCCGCAACAGGCGTTGGCGCCGGTGGCAGGCCGCCAAGATCGGGCGCGGCGCCGAAGACGCCCTTCTTGGCGGCGCGCGCCTTGTCGCCCGCTTCGACATAGGGGCCGCCTGCCGTGGCGCGCGCCCAGCCGTTTTCGACCAGCCACTGGCCGACATCCAGCTTGCCGATGCGGCATTCGGCGGCGATCAGCGCACGGTCGGCCTCCGGCGGCACCTTGCAGGCAACGGCCCGGCCGCGCAGGAAAGACCGGAACGCCGTGCGCGCCCTGATACCGCAAGCCCAGGACTTGCCGTCCTCGGTGCAGGTCTCGTCTTGCCTGACGATGTCGATGCCGGAGACCGTCACGGAATAACCATTGGCTTCGATCAGGCCGGCGGCGGCCGCGACCGGCTGGAACAGCTTTGTTCCTCCCCAGTCGTCGACCGCTCTGCGCCCACGCGGCTTGGGCGGTCCGGCCAGCGCCAGGTCGCTCAGCGGCGCGCGTGGCTCAACCCGTTCAAGTTCTTCTACCAGCAGCGGCGGCGGAGCGATGGCCTCGGGATCGATCGCCCTCGAATGCACCTGAGGCGAGTGCATCGGAGGCTTGACGGGCTGGACCTCGGGGATCGCCGACGTCGCCGGCTCCTCGGGCACGGCCTCGGTGTCCGGGTCGATCTGGCCGACAGTAATGGCGGGGCCGTCGCGATGCAGCGCGCGACCGCCGGCGACGACAATGGCGACCATCACCGGGATCGCCAGGAGGGCTATGAGGATTTGAAGCAGACGCACCGCGAGACCTACTGGCTTGCCCAGACGATCCGCGCCACCCATTCGACATCGCGCATCGCGATGTCGCGGTCCGGGTGGTCGGGGTTGAGCGAGATCAGCACGATCGATTTCGTCGTCTGGCGCTCCAGCACCTTGGCCATGACTTCGCCGGCATTGGTCTTGACGACGACGCGGTCGCCCTTGCGGGTAGCGGCCCCCGGCTCGACGATCAGCACATCGCCATTGCGGTACAGCGGCAGCATGGAATCACCCTGCACCTTCAACGCATAGGAGGTTTCGGTTGCCCGCGCCGGAAGCTCGACAAGGTCCCAGCCCTGGCCGGAGGGATAGCCGGCATCATCGAAGAAGCCGCCGGCGCCGGCCTGGGCGAAGCCGAGCAGCGGCACCGCCGAACGCTGCGAGGCTAACGGGCCCGAAGCTGTCTTGGCGCGGCCTTCGACCAGCCCGGTGAATTCGTCGAGCGAAGCGCCTGTCGCCTCGATGATCTTGGCCAGCGATTCGGTCGAGGGCCAGCGCGGCCGCCCATCCGAGGACAGCCGCTTCGACTTGTTGAAAGCGGTGGAGTCCAGACCAGCTCGCCGGGCCAGGCCGGAGGCCGATAACGAATAGCGCTCGGCGAGAGCGTCGATGGCGGCCCAAACTCGGTCATGCGAGAGCAATTCGCTCTCCTCAAAACAGGAAAAAATACCTTTTCCTTCTAACGCGCGGTCATCCGATTGTCCACCGGCGCGCGGCCCGATCTCTCAAAAAGCTGCGTGCGGCGAAGTCGTCATGGATGCCTCAAACTGCCTTGGGCAGGCTGCGCAATCCTTGGTGGAGGTCATGCAAACCCGCTCGGCCTCGGTCGGCGGCCGCGGTTGAACGGAGCGGGCGAGCGTCCTATCGGACGCGCCAAGGACGCAGTAGCATTTGATTTGGCGCATGATCCTTTCCGAAAATCGACTCCGGTTTTCGGGGTCATGCGCGAGGTCGGCGAGCATCATGTAGCGGGCGTTGTTGAGATGGAGGTTGAAGTCGATGTCGGCAGGCAGCGAAAAGCCAGCCGACTTTCGCTGCCGACCGCGTAAGGGTCACGGCGCGCCTTGCCGTGGCCATGCGCGCAAGGCGCCCTCAGATGTACATGGGGCGCTAGCTCAAGCGGCCTTCTGCACTTCGCCTTTCGCATAGGGATCGAAGCGCTGGTAGAAGGTCTCGCCCTTCTCCGCCAGGTCAAGCAGCAGCTTGGGCGCCTTGAACTCGGCGCCGTATTTCTTCTGCAGGCCCTTGGCTATTCTGACGAACTCCCCGGCGCCGATGCCGTCGATATAGGACAGCGCGCCGCCGGTGAATGGCGCGAAACCGAAGGCGAGGATCGAGCCGACATCGGCCTCGCGCGGATCGGTGACGATGCCCTCTTCCATCACCCGGGCCGCTTCCAGCGCAATGGTTACCAGCAGGCGCTGCTGCAGTTCCTCATAGTCGACCTTCTCGGCCTCCAGCTGCGGATAGAGATCCTTCAGGCCCGGCCACAGCTTCTTCCTGGCAGGCTTGGCCGGATAGTCGTAAAAACCCTTGCCGTTCTTGCGGCCGAAGCGGCCATGGGTGTCGACCAGCGTGTTGATCAGCGCCATCTGCCTGGGGTCGACAGACTTGTCTCCGAGGTCCCTGATGGTCTGCTTCATGATCTTCTGGGCAAGGTCGATCGCCGTCTCGTCGGTCAGCGCCAGCGGGCCGACCGGCATGCCGGCGGCCTTGGCGGCGTTCTCGATCATCGGCGCCGGAACGCCTTCGATCAGCATCTTGTAGGCTTCCGACATGTAGCGCAGCACGCAGCGGTTGACGTAGAAGCCGCGCGTGTCGTTGACGACGATCGGCGTCTTCTTGATGGCGCGCACGAAATCGATCGCGGTGGCCAGCGCCTTGTCGCCGGTCTTCTTGCCCAGGATGATCTCGACCAGCATCATCTTGTCGACCGGCGAGAAGAAGTGGATGCCGACGAAATTCTTCGGCCGCGCCGAATTCTTGGCCAGTGCAGTGATCGGGATGGTCGAGGTGTTGGAGGCGAAGACCGCTGACGATTTCAGCACGGCTTCGGCCTGCTCGGTGGCAGTCTTCTTGACGGCCGAATCCTCGAACACCGCCTCGACCACCAGATCGCAGCCGGCGAGATCGGCATAGTCGGCCGTCGGCGTGATCAGCGACAGAAGTCTGTCCTTCTCCTCGGGCTTGGCGCGGCCCTTCTTGACCTGATCGGAGATCAGGCTGTCGGAATGCGCCTTGCCCTTTTCGGCCGACGCCATGTCGCGGTCGAGCAGGACGACCGGGATGCCGGCCTTGGCGGTGACAAAGGCGATGCCGGCACCCATGAAGCCGGCGCCGAGAATACCGATCTTCTTGAACTTGGTCTCCGGCACGCCGGCCGGGCGGCGGGCGCCCTTGTTGAGCTCCTGCAGCGAGACGAACAGCGAGCGGATCATCGCTGCTGCTTCCTTGGACTGCATGATTTCGGTGAAATAGCGCTGTTCGATCCGCAGACCGGTGTCGAACGGCACCAGCAGGCCCTCATAGACGCATTTCAGGATGGCCGCGGCGGCCGGATAATTGCCGTAGGTCTCGCGGCGCAGGATGGCGATGGCCGGCGGCCACAGATTGAAGCCGGCCGGCGTATAGATTTGGCCGCCAGGCAGCTTGAAGCCCTTCTCGTCCCAGGGCTGGACGGCTTTCAGGCCGTTCCTGATCATCGCTTTGGCGGTCTCGATCAGCTTGCCGGGTTCGGCGATCTCGTGGATCAGCCCCATCGCCTTGGCTTTCTGCGGCGACAGCGTCTGGCCGGTGGTCAGCATCTGCAACGCCTGCTGCTGGTCGGTCAGGCGCGGCACGCGTTGGGTGCCACCGGCGCCGGGGAAGATGCCGACCTTGACTTCCGGCAAGGCCATCTTGACCTTTTCGGAGCCAGCGGCAACGCGGCCATGACAGGCCAGCGACAGCTCGAACGCGCCGCCCATGCAGGTACCGTTGATCGCCGAGACCCAAGGTTTGCCCGACGTTTCGAGCTTGCGCCACAAGCCACCCATGCGGCCGGCATTGTCGAACAAAAGCTGTGCCGCCTTCTCCGGGTCCTTGGTCTTCTCCTTGGCAAATACGGCCAGCATCTTCTGCAGCATGGTCAGGTCGGCGCCGCCGGAGAAGCTGTCCTTTCCCGAGGTGATCACCGCGCCCTTGATCGCGGCGTCGGCCACCACCTGGTCGATGATCTTGTCGAGCTCGTTCATCACCTCTTCGGTGAAGACGTTCATCGAGCGGTCCGGCATGTTCCAGGTGACCAGCGCGATGCCGTCTGCGTCGGTGTCGACCGTGAAGTTTGTATAAGTCATGTCTCTCTCCTTCCGGCCGAAATCAGACGCGTTCGATGATCGTTGCGGTGCCCATGCCGGCGCCGATGCAGAGCGTCACCAAAGCGGTGTTCAGGTCACGCCGCTCCAGCTCGTCGAGCACCGTGCCCAGGATCATCGCGCCGGTGGCGCCGAGCGGATGGCCCATGGCGATGGCGCCGCCATTGACGTTGATCTTATCGTGCGGGATTTCGAATGCCTGCATGTAGCGCAGCACCACCGAGGCGAAGGCCTCGTTAAGCTCGAACAGGTCGATATCCGACAGCTTCATCTTGGCGCGCTTCAGAAGCTTCTCGGTGACGTCGACCGGACCGGTAAGCATCAGCACCGGCTCGGAGCCGATGTTGGCAAAGGCGCGGATGCGGGCGCGTGGCTTCAGGCCCATCGTCTTGCCGGCCTTCTTCGAGCCGAGCAGTACGGCGGCCGCACCATCGACGATGCCGGACGAGTTGCCGGCATGGTGGACGTGGTTGACCTCTTCGACTTCCGGATGCTTCTGTACGGCGACCGCGTCGAAGCCGCCCATTTCGCCAGGCATGACGAAGGACGGGTTGAGCGAGGCCAGCGACTGCATGTCGGTCGACGGCCGCATATGCTCGTCATGATCGAGGATGGTGAGGCCGTTCTGGTCCTTGATCGGTATGACGGAGTTCTTGAAACGGCCATCGGCCCAGGCCTTGCCGGCGCGCTTCTGGCTCTCGACCGCATAGGCATCGACGTCGTCGCGCGAAAAACCATATTTGGTGGCGATCAAATCGGCCGATATGCCTTGCGGCACGAACCAGCCGGGCAGGCCGACGGACGGGTCCATGAACCAGGCGCCGCCCGAGGCGCCCATGCCGACGCGCGACATCGATTCCACGCCGCCTGCAATGACGATCTCGTCGGCGCCTTGAGCGATCTTGGCGGCGCCGAAATTGATGGCGTCGAGGCCTGAGGCGCAGAAGCGCGAGATCTGCATGCCCGGCGCCTTGTTGTCGTAGCCGGCCTCGAAGGCGGCGGCACGCGGAATGACGGAGCCGGCTTCGCCGACCGGATCGACGCAGCCGAAGATGATGTCGTCGACGTTTGCAGTGTCGAGGCCGTTGCGGTCGCGCAACGCTTCAAGCGTCCTGGCCGCAAGCCGCACCGCCGGCACCTCGTGCAGCGAGCCATCCTTCTTGCCCTTGCCGCGCGGTGTGCGCACGGCGTCATAGACATAAGCTTCAGCCATTTGCTTGCTCCTTGCTTTGCCGACGTCGCTCTCAGAGAGAGCGGCCGATCAGCAATTTCATGATCTCGTTGGTGCCGCCGTAGATGCGCTGGACGCGGGCGTCGCGGAACATGCGGGCGATCGGATATTCATTCATGTAGCCATAGCCGCCATGCAATTGAAGGCATTCGTCGACGACTTTTCCCTGCAGGTCCGAGAGCCAGTATTTCGCCATCGACGCCGTCACCGGATCCAGCCCGCCATTGATGTGGCGGGTGACGCAATCATTGTAGAAGACGCGGCCGATGGTGGCCTCGGTCTTCAGTTCGGCGAGCTTGAACTGGGTGTTCTGGAACTCGATGATCGCTTTGCCGAAGGCCTTGCGATCCTTGACGTAGTCGATGGTCAGCGCCAGGGCGCGTTCGATCATGGCGATCGCGCCGGTGCCGATCTGCAGGCGCTCCTGCGGCAATTGCTGCATCAGCTGGATGAAGCCCTGTCCCTCTTCGTGGCCAAGCAGGTTCGAGGTCGGCACGCGCAGATCATTGAAGAACAGCTCCGACGTGTCGTTGGCCTTCAGGCCGATCTTGTCGAGGTTGCGGCCGCGTTCGAAGCCTTCGGCCTCGTCGGTCTCGACGACGATCAGCGAGGTGCCCTTGGCGCCTTTGGCCGGATCGGTCTTGGTGACGACGATGATGAAATTGGCCAGCTGGCCGTTGGTTATGAAGGTCTTGGAACCGTTGATCTTGTACTGGTTGCCGTCCTTCTCGGCCCGCGTCTTGACGCCTTGCAGGTCGGAGCCGGCGCCCGGCTCGGTCATGGCGATGGCGCCGATCAGTTCGCCGGTCGCCAGTTTCGGCAGCCATTTCTTCTTCTGCTCTTCCGAGCCGTAATGAAGGATGTAAGGGGCAACGATCGCATTGTGCAGGCCGATGCCGAAACCGTCGACGCCGACATGGCCGATCGCCTCGATGATGGCGCTCTCATGCGCGAAGGTGCCGCCGGAGCCGCCATATTCCTCCGGCATCGAGGCGCAGAGCAGGCCGGCGGAACCTGCCTTGCGCCAGCTCTCGCGGTCGACCATCTCGTTCTTCTCGAACTCGTCGTAGCGCGGCGCGATCTCTTCCGACATGAAGCGATGCGCCATGTCGTAGAGCATGCCGACTTCGTCCGCCGCCCAGGCTGGCTTCGGCAAAGAGAGCACTTCTGATGGATTTGTCATGCCGTTTCTCCCGCGCCAACGTCCCCCTCCCCCTTGAGGGGAGGGTGGCCGCGAAGCGGTCGGGTGGGGTCGCCGATGACGTGCTCGACCTTATCTTCGGAATTGACGCGGGTTTGGGGCATTGCGATCATCTCCTACCAAAGCGCCAACCAGCCGGCGCACTGCACGCAAGGACCCCTCCCGGCCCTTCGGGCCACCCTCCCCTCAAGGGGGAGGGGGACGCCAGCCATTTCTAGAACGCTTCCGCAGGCAGCGCCATTAGCGTGTCCGCACCACTGGAAATGCGGGCGAGATGTGCCGACGTCTCGGGCATGATCCGCTCCATGAAGAAGCGCGCCGTCACCACCTTGTTGTCGTAGAAAGCCCCATTTTCGTGGACAGATTGGGAGCCATTGGCGCCGGTCTTGCCGAGCGCGGCCTTGGCCATCTGCGCCCACATGTAGCCCAGCGCCACCAGGCCGAAGAGATGCATGTAATCGGTCGAGGCCGCACCGGCATTGTCGGGCTTGGCCATGCCGTTCTGCACCAGCCACATCGTCGCCGCCTGCAGATCGTTGAGGCCTTTCTTCAGCGCCTTGGTGAAAGGCGCCAGCTTCTCGTCGGCGCGGTTCTCCTCGCAGAACTCGCCGACGTCCTTGAAGAAGGCCTGCACGGCGCGGCCGCCATTCAGACCAAGCTTGCGGCCGACGAGGTCGAGCGCCTGGATGCCGTTGGCGCCTTCATAGATCATGGCAATGCGGGCATCGCGCACGAACTGGCTCATCCCGTGTTCTTCGATATAGCCGTGGCCGCCGAACACCTGCTGCGCCATGACGGCATGGTCGAAGCCCTTGTCGGTGAGCACGCCCTTGATCACCGGCGTCAGCAGGCCTGTATAGTCGTCGGCCGCCTGGCGATCCTTGTCGTCGGCGGAGCGGTGCGCGATGTCGGACTTGATCGCCGTCCACAGCGCCAGCGCGCGGCCGGCCTCGTTGAAGGCCTTCATGGTCATCAGCGAGCGGCGGATGTCGGGATGAACGATGATCGGATCGGCTTGTCTGTCCGGCGCCTTGGCGCCCGACAGCGAGCGGCCCTGCGGCCGGTCCTTGGCGTAGGAGACCGCGTTCTGGTAGGCGATCTCGGACAGCGACAGGCCCTGCAGGCCGACGCCGAGGCGGGCTTCGTTCATCATCGTGAACATCGCCTTCAGGCCGCCATTGGCCTCACCGAGCAGCGTGCCTTCGGCCTCGTCATAATTCATGACGCAAGTCGAATTGCCGTGGATGCCCATCTTCTCCTCGATCGAACCGCAGGAGAGCGTGTTCTTCTCGCCCGGATTGCCCGAGGCATCGAGCTTCAGCTTTGGCACGATGAACAGCGAGATGCCCTTCACGCCTGCCGGCGCACCTTCGATGCGGGCCAACACGAGATGGACGATGTTTTCCGACATGTCGTGCTCGCCGGCCGAGATGAAGATCTTCTGGCCTGAAATCTTGTAGGTGCTGTTGCCGTTCGGCACCGCCTTGGTGCGCAGCAGGCCGAGATCGGTGCCGCAATGCGGCTCGGTCAGGTTCATGGTGCCGGTCCAGGACCCCTCGACCAGCTTCGGAAGCCATGTCGCCTTCTGCTCGTCGGTGCCGTGGGTGATGATCGCCGCGATCGCGCCTTGCGTCAGGCCGGGATACATCATCAGCGCCATGTTGGCCGAAACCATGTATTCGGCAACCGCGGTGTGCACGGCATAGGGCAGCCCCTGGCCGCCGAACTCGACGGGCGCCGCCAGTCCCATCCAGCCGCCTTCGCGATACTGGTCGTAGGCTTCCTTGAAGCCCTTCGGCGTCGTCACCGAGCCGTCCTCATGGCGCACGCAGCCTTCCATGTCACCGACGCGGTTCAGAGGATGCATAACGTTTTCGGCGAGCTTGGCGCCTTCGGCGAGGATCGCCTCGACAACGTCGGGCGTCGCGTCGGCAAATCCGGGAAGGTTGGAGTAGCGCTGATAACCCAGCACCTCGTTGAGCACGAACAGCGTGTCCTGGACCGGCGCCCTGTAGATCGGCATGTGTTTCCTCCACCATGCGGGTCTTGGCCGCGAGATCGAGCCCCGAAACATGAGGTTGGGGCGGCATGCGGGCCAATGTTGAAAGCGGGATAGCAAAAATTGACGTTTGCGTAAACGTCAATTTTGTCGCCGGGACAAATTTACCGATGCCAGCCTATCGGCACGAGCGGTGCATGGCTTTGTGCAAAGCGAGGGGGGTCAAACAAAAAGAGCCGCGCGGCGGCCGCGCGGCTCTTAAGTTCAAAGCTTTCGCCGGGAGCTGCGGAGCAAAATCAGCTGGCGGCGCTGGCCGGGGCCGAACGCTCGGACAGCATCTGGCGCACGGCCGACATCGAGCCGCTCAGCTCGTTGATGGCGTCGTCGATCAGCGCGCGCTGCTTCTGCAGGCGGGCTAGCTGCTTCTCCGACTTGTCGAGAGCCAGCCGCAATTGCTTGGTGTTGGATCCCGTGGGATCGTAGAGATCCATCATCTGCTTGACGTCGCGCAGCGAGAACCCGACCTTGCGGCCGAGGAGGATCAGCTTCAGCCGCGCCTTGTCGCGGCGCGTGTAGAGGCGCGTTGCCCCATCGCGTTTCGGATTGAGCAGGCCCTTGTCTTCATAGAAACGCAGCGTGCGCAGCGTCACGCCGTATTTCTTGGCCATCTCGCCGATGCGCACGAGCTCCTCACTGGCTTCGGCAGACATATTGTTGGTGTTGGCCGCGGCTTCGCCGGGCGAAACAAGTTTCATAGTCACTGGCTTTCCCCTGTCGTGGCATCGCGGTCTCGGACCTTGCAACGCCTGAGTGGAAGCGGGGGCATGCTTCCAGTCGTGGTTTCAACTAATTCATCGCAAAAGGCACGACGAACGGCGCCCCTCTTACGTTTACGTCAATTCTATAACGATAGCCGCCGCATGACGCAAGGGCGTTCTGGGATTGCGAAACCTTATGCCGCACCCCCGGCGCCGGGTCCGAACGGGCACCGCCTGTATTTCAGCAATGCCGTAACTTCTTAAGCTTGGTTAACACCTTGTTTACCACGATGGGTGAAATGTGCGGATGTCGGTCACCCGTGTTTATCCTGTAGCGAATTTTTCACGGTTTTTCGGAGAGCGGGCCTGGCCCGGGAAGCTCGTCTTCCGCCGCAGCAGTGCCGCGCGGCCGCCTTCGTTCCCGACAAGGACTTGGGAAACTGGCAGCAAGCCGGCCATTCTGAAAAACGGACGCATCGATGAACAGCAAGCGGTCCTATCTCGATACACTCAACGCCGGCAGGCCGCGCAGGCCGAACACCACGCTTGACGAATTGAACCGCTCGCTGGAAACGCTGGAGCAGCGGCTGGAACGCAAGCGCGAGGACGCCGCCGAGCGCTTCGATCCGCGCCGGCCCGCTCCGGAGCCGCGCTACGCAAGTGCCCAGCCCTACGCCCCGCCGCCGCGCTGGTACGAGGACCCGCAGCCCACGCCGCGGCCGAAAGGAGCGGCGCCGGCCGGCTTCGACCAGAACTATCAGGCGATCGCGCGCGACATCGACCGCGTGCGCGGTCAAGAAGACAGCGTCGCCGTGGTCGGCAAGATCGCCGGCGAATTGCGTGGCCTGCGCGAGGAACTGCGCCATCAGATGACGGCCGGCCTGCAGCGCGAATTCGCCGCGTTGCGCAAGGACATCGAACGGGCCTTCCAGGCGAGCAACCAATCAGGTGGTCAGGCAGGCGGCTTGCCCGGCAAGGGCAGCGCCGAACTCGGCGTCGAATTCGAGCGGCTGTCCGGCGCCATCCAGACGCTGGCCGAGAAGAGCGACGACCGAAGCGTCAACATGCTGCGGCTCGAGCTCGAGCAGGTCAAGACGGCGCTCGACACATTGGCGCGCGAGGAAAGCGTGCTGAAGGTCGACCGCCGCTGGGACGATTTCGACCGCCGCTGGAGCGCGTTCGAGGATCGTGTCGACGCCGACCAGCGCAACCGCGCCGACGGCCCCGGATTTTCGGCCCTGACCGACCGGCTCGAACAGATAAGCAATGCGGTCCACAATCTGCCGGAATCGCTGTCGCTGCGCTCGATGGAAGAAAAGGTCCGCACGCTTGCCGGCGCCGTCGATCATTTCGTCAGCCAGCAGAGCAACCGCGGCGGCGACACGCTCGGCCTGATCGACGAACGGCTCGACGAGATTTCGCGCGCCATCGTCGCCTCGACCGTCGCCGCACAGGCCAATTCCTTCGACCCCGAACCGTTCGAGCGCATCGAGAAGCGGATCGCCTCGCTGGCGCAGCAGATCGAGGAAGTCGTGCAGGTTCGTCCGAGCGGCGAGGTTCTCGACCGTCTCAGCACGCTGTCGAACAGGGTCGACGAGCTTGCCGGCCGCGCCAATCTGCCGGAACAGGCGATGGAGCGCCTCGGAAAGCAGATCGCGATGATCGCCGACAAGATCGACCGCGCCCCGGCCATGCCCGACGCCGACTATATCTTCCAGGGTCTGGAACAGCGCTTCGACGTGCTGTCGGGCATGATGGAACGTCGGCAGGGCGATGCCATCGAACAGGGCAACATGCTGTTTCGCGATCTCGAGCGGCGGCTGGACGAGGTTGCCGACCGGCTGGACCAGCGCCAGCCGCAGGCTGACAGCGCCGGCATCATGGACGCCATCGACGCACGCTTCACCGCGCTCGCCCAACGCATGGAGACGCGCATTCCCGATCCTGCCAACGAGGCGGCGATCCGTGGCCTGGAAAGCCGGCTCGAAGACATTTCAAGCAGGCTGGAATCGTCGGCCGCGCAGGTCGCCGGCATCGATCCGGCACTGATCCGCAGCCTCGAGGCGCAGGTCTCCGGCCTATCGGCTCACCTGTCGAAGCCCGGCACGCCGCTGCCGGAATTCGAGGACATCAGCCCGCGCCTCAACGAAATCGAGAAGTCGCTGGCCGGAACCCGCGAATCCATCATGGGCGCGGCACGCGAAGCAGCCGAGAGCGCCGTGCGCTCGCTGGCAGATTCCAACGCCAACACCGCGGCCGTTACCGGCCTTGCCCAGGATCTGAAGACGCTGGAAGCGCTGACGCGCCGTTCGGACGAGCGCAATTCACGGACATTCGAGGCTATCCACGACACGTTGCTCAAGATCGTCGATCGTCTGGGCTCGCTGGAGACCAGCGAACCGGCCGAGGCGGTGAGCGAGCTTCTGGATGCCCAGGCCGAGCC
Organism: Mesorhizobium sp. M1252; assembly: GCF_040318265.1. Classification (NCBI taxonomy): domain Bacteria; kingdom Pseudomonadati; phylum Pseudomonadota; class Alphaproteobacteria; order Hyphomicrobiales; family Phyllobacteriaceae; genus Mesorhizobium; species Mesorhizobium sp. M1252. Next base: position 76,251 of record NZ_JAMYLX010000002.1, read on the forward strand.
GGCGCGGCGGGCCCGCGCTGCACGCGCCCCCAAGATTTCGGTGCAGGACGCGCCGTCGATGGATATCGACCAGCCGCTGCCGCTGACCGGAGACATGGCCGACCTGGACGGCCGCGCCGCCGCCATCATGCGCAGCGATCCGGGTACGCGTAGCGACCCGGTCATGGGCAGCGAACCCGTGCGGCGCTCGCCAGCCGAGGCTGCCGCGGCCGCTGCCCAGGCAGCGCTCGGTTCCGACAGGATTGCCGAGAAAGGCGAAGGCACGGCCAAGAAGTCGCTGTTCGGTGGATTGGCGCGCGCCTTCAGGGGCAAGAAGCCGGCTGACTTGCCGCCGCTTGCCGGCTCGGGGCCTAATGTCGACATGCCGAGCGTCGATCTCGACGAGCCGCTCGATCCGAAGCTCGCCAACCGGCCGTTGGAGCCGGGCTCCGGCGCGCCCGACCTCAACGCCATCATGAAGCGCGTGCGCGACGAGCGCGGCCCGCCGGTGCGCCAAAACTCCGGCGATGCGTCGAAATCCGACTTCATTGCCGCTGCCAGGCGCGCGGCGCAGGCAGCGGCCGCCGAGGCCGACGCGTTGAAACGCCAGTCCACCATGAAGGGCCCGGTCAAGGCGCTTCGTATCGGCGACCTGCTCAAGGCGCGGCGCAAGCCGATCCTGATGGGAGCGGTCGCGATCATGCTGGCGCTTGCCGGCCTCCGGTTGGGCAAGGCCTTCTTCGCCGACCCGGTCGAGGTCGCAAGCAACGATACAGCGCCGATCGTCGCCTCGCAGCCGGTCGAGACTGCCTCGGTCAACGCTGCCAGCCAACCCAAGGCAGAACAGCAGGTGGCCGTGCAGGACTTGCCGGCCCGGATCGTCAGGCAGGCGGAGCCCACGGAACCGGCAGCTGGCAACGATGCGCCAATGAATGCGGCCTCGGTCGCCGCGCCCGAAGTGCCGGCGGTGGAGCCCGCGCCAGCGCCGATGGCTTTGGCCGATCCGGCCCCCACGCCAAATGCAATGCTGCCGACCACCGCCACTGCGGAACCGGCGGCTGCCGACGCGCAGCCTGCGGCCGCCGTCGTGGCGCCCTCGGCTTCGGATACGACGGCCTCGGATACTACCGGCGCCGTTCCGCCGGCTGATGCCGCGGTAGCACCTGTCGTGGCCAAGATAGACGTTCCGGCCGATGCCGGCCCGCAAGCCTTGCGCGACGCGGCTGCCGGCGGTGACGCCAAGGCGCTGTTCGAGCTCGGCTCGCGCTATGCTGAATCGCGCGGCGTCAAGGAAGACATGGCGGCAGCGGCCAAATGGTACGAAAAGTCGGCCGAGCTCGGCTTCGCACCGGCGGAATACCGCATCGGCAATTTCTACGAGAAGGGCATCGGCGTCACGCGCGACGTCAAGAAAGCAAAGACCTTCTACCAGCTCGCCGCCGCGCAGGGTAATGCCAGCGCCATGCACAATCTGGCCGTTCTGTTTGCCATGGCCGCCGACGGCGTGACCGACAATGAATCGGCCGCGCACTGGTTTCAGGCGGCGGCCGATGTCGGCGTCAAGGACAGCCAGTTCAATCTCGGCATCCTGGCGGCAAAGGGCGTCGGCATGAAGCAGAACCTGGAGGAATCCTACAAATGGTTCGCGCTCGTCGCCAAGACCGGCGACAAGGACGCGGCTGCAAAGCGCGACGAAGTCGCCACTGCGCTGCGCCCGGAACAGCTGGAGCGGGCGCGCGCCGCCACGGAACTGTGGAAGCCGAAGCCGCTCGACCCGGCGTCCAACTCGGCCGACATTCCTGAATCCTGGCAGGAAGGCACGCCGCAGACCACCGCCAGCGTCGACATGAAGAAGGCGGTCAAGAACATCCAGCTCATCCTCAACAAGAACGGCTACGATGCCGGCGGCGCCGATGGCGTGATGGGCGGCAAGACCAAGACCGCAATCATGGCTTTCCAGACCGACAACAAGATGCAGGCGACCGGCGAAATCGACGAAAAGCTGGTGAAGGCGCTGCTGGCGCACAAATAACGGCAGATGCGTCGCTAACGCGACGCCCTTGCCATACATTTGCCTGTTAACTGCTTGAGATGTTTTTTGTTTCGGTAGGGCGGCGGGGTTTGATCCCACTGCCCCGGCGGTGCAAGAAAGAATTGGCTTTTCGGTGCGACAATGCCCTGGAATGGCTGCAATCGCCGACAGGCAAACTGATCGAGACTGACGGGTGGGCATCTATCTCCCGATCGCGGAAATTTCCGTCAACGTCTTCGTGCTGCTGGCAATGGGCGCGGCGGTGGGTTTCCTGTCGGGCATGTTCGGGGTCGGTGGCGGCTTTCTGATCACGCCGCTCTTGATCTTCTACAACATCCCGCCGGCAATCGCCGTTGCTACCGGCGCCAACCAGGTTATCGCCTCCTCCTTCTCCGGCGCGCTGTCGCACATGAAGCGCGGCACGCTCGACTTCAAGCTCGGCGGGGTGCTGCTGGCCGGCGGCATCGTCGGCTCGACCGGCGGTATCTTCGTCTTTGCCTTCCTGCGTCGGCTCGGCCAGCTCGATTTGTTTATCTCACTGCTTTACGTCGTGCTGCTTGGCACCGTCGGCGGGCTGATGCTGGTCGAGAGCGTCAATGCGCTGCGCGCGACGCGCAGCGGTGCGGCGCCGGTCTTGAAGAAATCCGGCCAGCACAACTGGATCCACCGGCTGCCGCTAAAGATGCGCTTCAGGGCCTCGAAGCTGTTCGTCAGCGTCATTCCGGTGCTGGGGCTCGGCGCCGGCATCGGCTTCCTATCGTCGATCATGGGTGTCGGCGGCGGCTTCATCATGGTGCCGGCGCTGATCTATCTCTTGAAAGTGCCGACCAACGTCGTCATCGGCACCTCGCTGTTCCAGATCATTTTCACCTCGGCCTACACCACGCTGGTCCACGCCACCACCAACCAGACGGTCGACGTCATGCTTGCCTTCCTGCTGATGGCGGGCGGCGTTGCCGGCGCGCAATATGGCGCCAAGGCAGGACAGAAGCTGCGCGGCGAACAGCTCAGGGCACTGCTGGCGCTGCTGGTGCTGGCGGTTGCCATCCGGCTTGCCATCGATCTCTTCGTCACGCCGCCAAACCTCTATTCGCTGACCGCCGCGGGCCTGAACTGATGCCGCGGTGGGGGATTTTTTCGGCCGCCGCCTTGCTTTTCGCCCTCGCTCTGCCGGCGGCAGCGCAATCGCCGAACCCCTTGCCGGAAGGCATCCAGATCGGTCTCTCCACCGACGCCGTGTCGATCACCGCCGGTTTTTCCGGCGCCGACCTGACCATTTTCGGTTCGCTGGAAAATCCCGACCCGCTGGTCGCGCGACAGGGGCGCTACGACGTCATCGTCGTGCTCGAAGGCCCGCCGCGGCCGGTGGTGGTGCGCCGCAAGGACCGCGTGCTCGGCGTCTGGGTCAATCTGGAATCCGAGACCTTCGAGAACGTGCCGGTATCCTACTCCGTCGCCACGACGCGGCCGCTGCAGGACATCACCGAACCCAACAGCTACAAGCAGCTGTCGCTCGGCGCCTCCAACCTTTACATGCAGCCGGCCGAGGTAACCGACAGTCCGGCGACGATCGAGGAATTCACCGTGGCGCTGCGCGAGCGCAAGGCGGCGATCGGCCTCTATAGTGAGAATGTCGGCGGCGTGCAGTTCCTGTCGCAGAACCTGTTTCGCGCCACGGTGCGGCTGGCGCCCAACGTCCCGGTTGGAACGCATAAAGCCCGCGCGTTCCTGTTCAAGAGCGGCCTGTTCCTCAAGGAAAGCTCGGCCCAGCTCGAAATCCGCAAATCGGGTTTCGAACAGTCGATCTTCCGCGTCGCGCATGATTACTCCTTCCTCTACGGCGTCTTCTCCGTGTCGCTGGCCATGATCACCGGCTGGCTGGGCAGGCTGATCTTCCGCAGGGATTGACGCGCACGACCCATTTCCGGGGAAAGGGGGTTCCCCTTTTCTCAGTCTTGCGATAGACCGCCGCCTCCCAACCCTCGGGTTACACGCACAATCATTCGGCAGAACGGTCCGGCCTCTGGACGGCGCGCGTCTTGCGACGCCTGCCACAGCGACGACCCAATGACAGGAGGCTGCAATGCACCAGGCATTTGGCGGCATCGATTTCGGCACGTCCAATTCTACGGTGGGAGTGATCCGCAACGGCCAGGCACGGCTGGTGGCGCTGGAAGGTGAACAGCCGACATTGCCAAGCGCGGTTTTCTTCAACTTCGAGGACGGTCACACCTATTTCGGCCGCCGCGCCATTGCCGACTACACCGATGCCATCGAAGGCCGGCTGATGCGGTCGCTGAAGAGCGTGCTCGGCAGTTCGCTGGCGCATGAGAAGACGCGGATCAAGGCCCGGCAGATCGGTTTCATCGACATTGTCGGCATGTTCGTCGGCCATTTGAAGAAGCGGCTTGAGGAAGATGCCGGCGCTCCGGTGGAGAACGTTGTGCTCGGCCGGCCGGTGCAATTCGTCGACGACGATGTGGAAGCCGATGCCAAGGCGCAAAGCGAGCTTGAAAAGGCGGCGCGCGCGCAAGGCTTCAAGCACATCGCCTTCCAGTTCGAACCGATCGCGGCAGCGCTCGACTATGAGCAGGACGTGAAGCGCGAGGAACTGGCGTTGATCGTCGACATGGGCGGCGGCACGTCCGACTTCTCGATCGTGCGCGTTTCGCCGCAACGCGCCCGCTCACGCGACCGCAAGGACGATATCCTGGCCAACCGCGGCATCCATATCGGCGGCACCGATTTCGACCGGCTGCTCAGCATTGCCCATGTCATGCCCAAGCTCGGCTATCTGACGTCGACAAAAGACGGCAAGCGCAACCTGCCGGCGAGCTATTTCATTGATCTCGCGACGTGGCAACGCATCAACCTCGTTTACACCGCCAAGGCGATGACGCATCTGAGGCAAGTCCGCTTCGAGGCCGTCCGCGCCGACCTAGTCGACCGCTTCATCCATATTGTCGAGCACCGTTACGGCCATGCGCTGGCCGGCCTCGTCGAACGAGCCAAGATCGCGCTGACGGATCAGGCTTCGGCTGATGTGACGGTGGCGCTGCCCGGCGCGCGTTTTGCAGCCGAGATCACGCGCACTGGCCTGGAGAAAACGATTGCAGCCGACATCGAGCGGGTGTCCGCTACGGTGCGGCAGACGATTGCCGATGCCGGCATAACGGCCTCTGCGATCACCGCCGTATTCCTCACCGGCGGTTCGACCGCGATCCCGCTGGCACGGCGTGAAATCCTGTCGCTGGTGCCGCAAGCCGCCGTTATCGAGGGCGACATGTTCGGCTCGGTCGGCCTTGGCCTGGCGCTGGATGCGCAGCGGAAGTTCGCCTGATCGCTTACGCCGGATTGCTGACGGCTCCAGCGCCGAGATGCGCCTTGAGCGCCATCTGGGCCAGGCTTGCCTGGCGGTCACGATGGGTGATCATGGCGAAGTCGCGCTTCGGCAGTTCGAGCGGCACCGACCGGAGACTGCCCTCGGCGACGGCGCGTCCGACGACGAGGTCCGAGATGATGGTGGCGCCGGCGCCGGCCTCGACCGCCTGGCGAACCGCCTCGTTGCTCGGCAGCACCAGAAATATCTGCAGGTCGCCAAGCGATATCCCCTCGCGGCGGGCCAGGTCCTCCAGCACCTCGCGCGTGCCCGAACCACCCTCACGGATGATCCAGCGCAGCCCTCTGATATCCGGGCGGCCCGGCGCGATCTCGGCGATTTCCGGATGCGAGGCGGCGACGACCAGCATCAACCTGTCGACGTCGACCTTGGTGCGGCGGAGGATGTCTGACTCGGTGCGCCCCTCGACCAGACCGAGATCGGCGGTGCCGTCGAGCACATTGGCCTCGACCTGCCTGGTGTTGCCGATGCTGACGCTTAAGCGCACCGCCGGGTAGGCCTCGTGGAAAGAGGCCAGCCTGCGCGGCAGCCAGTAGCTGGCGATGGTCAGGCTGGCGGCGATCGACAGGCTGCCGGCGACCGTCTGCGAGACATGCTCCAGCACATTTCGGGCGGCGGCGGCACGTTCCAGCACCGCCTTGGCCTCGGGCAGGAAACGGTGGCCGGTCTGAGCCAGCTCGATGTTGCGGCCGACACGGTTGAACAGATGAACGCCATGCTGCTCTTCGAGCGCGCGGATGGCCGCCGACGCCGCCGACTGGGAGATGCCCAAAAGCTCCGCCGCCTTGGTCATATGGCCGCGTTCGGCAACGGCAACGAAAATGCGCAACTGGTCCAGCGTCATGTGTGCATTAAGAACCAATTCCGATCGAATTTACAAGAACAACTAATTAGACGGATCGATAGGTTTATTCTACTTTTTCTGCCGAAGTTAGCAAAACTTCGCCAACAAGTCGCGGCCAACAAAATGATCGGGCGGTTCAGATCCCTGTTTGCGCATTGGACCCGTGCCCTCAGGCGGCGGCTGGCCGGCGACCGCTATCATCCTGAAGAACACTATATGCGTGGCCCCGGACCGAAGACGCGGGCCAAATTCGCAGGTAGCAAAAGCACGCCGGCATCATGAACCCAGCTGCGCCGCGCGGAGCCAATTCCGCACCGTCGCAACGGCCGCTTGGCTATACACGCGCGCCTGATGAAGGCGACGGCGTCGACACCTCGCCCGCTATCTCCGACAGCATCGCCAAGACCACCTGTTATATGTGCGCCTGCCGGTGCGGCATCGACGTCCACATCAAGGACGGCAAGGTGCGCTACATCAACGGCAACAAGGACCATCCGGTTAACCGCGGCGTAATCTGCGGCAAGGGTAGCTCCGGCATCATGCAGCACTACAGCCCGGCGCGGCTGAAGAAGCCGCTGTTGCGCAGCGGCCTGCGCGGCTCGGGCGAATTCCGCGAGATCGAGTGGGAGGAAGCGTTTTCGATTGCGACCGGGCGGCTATCGAATATCCGCCGGACCGATCCGAAAAAGCTCGCCTTTTTCACCGGGCGCGACCAGTCGCAGTCGCTGACCGGCTGGTGGGCGAGCCAGTTCGGCACGCCGAACTTCGCCGCCCATGGCGGCTTCTGCTCGGTCAACATGGCGGCCGGCGGGCTCTACACGATCGGCGGCTCGTTCTGGGAGTTCGGCGAGCCGGACTGGGACAATGCGAAATACTTCATGCTGTTCGGCGTCGCCGAGGACCATGATTCCAACCCGATCAAGATCGGCTTGGGTAAACTCAAGGCGCGCGGCGCCAAGGTGGTGTCGATCAACCCGTGCCGCACGGGCTACAACGCGATTGCCGACGACTGGATCGGGATCCGGCCCGGCACCGACGGCCTCTTCGTCTTCGCCCTCATCCACGAACTGCTCAAGGCAGGCCGCATCGATCTCGATTATCTGCTCCGCTACACCAACGCCCATGTGCTGGTCATCCAGGAGCCGGGCGCGGTCGATGACGGGCTATTCCTGCGCGACAGCGACAACAATATTCTCGCGTGGGACAGAGTGGCGAAGACAACCGTCAACGCAGCCGATGCGGATGCGAAGCCGGCGCTGACCGGCAGCTTCACGTTCGCCGGCCGCCGCTGCGTGCCGGTGTTTCGGCTTATCGCCGACCGCTACATGGACGACAGCTACGCACCCGATGCGGTCGCGGCACGATGCGGCATTCCGGCCGACACCATCCGCCGGATCGCCGCCGAACTCGCCCACGTCGCCTTCGAACAGACGATCGAACTGCCGGTTGCGTGGACCGACTGGGCCGGACGGCGGCACGAGACGATCAAGGGACGGCCGGTGTCGATGCATGCCATGCGCGGCATCTCGGCCCACTCCAACGGCTTTCACTCCTGCCGCGCCATCCACCTGCTGCAGGTGCTGCTCGGCACGGTGGACGTGCCCGGCGGCTTCCGTTTCAAGCCGCCCTACCCGCGCTCGGCGCCGCCGGGACCGAAGCCGGCCGGCAAGGTGGTCAAGCCGATGACGCCGCTGGGCGGTATGCCGCTCGGCTTCGTCTGCGGGCCGGACGATCTCCTGGTCGACGAGGCCGGCACGCCTTTGCGCATCGACAAGGCTTATTCCTGGGATGCGCCGCTCGCCGCGCATGGGCTGATGCATACGGTCATCCGAAATGCGTGGGCCGGTGACCCGTACCCGATCGACACGCTGATGATGTACATGTCGAACATGGCTTGGAATTCCTCGATGAACACCGTCGAGACCATTGCCATGCTCACCGACCATGACGAAGCGGGTAACTACAAGATCCCCTTCATCATCTATTCCGACGCCTATTATTCCGAGACGGTGCCGTTCGCCGATCTGGTGCTGCCCGACACCACCTATCTCGAACGTCACGACTGCATCAGCCTGCTCGACCGGCCGATCAGCCATGCCGACGGGCCGGGCGACGCGATCCGCCATCCGGTGGTAGAACCGGACCGAGATGTCAGGCCGTTCCAATCGGTGCTGATCGAACTTGGCGCTCGGCTTGGCCTGCCCGGCTTCGTCGAGGACGATGGCTCGGCCAGATATGCCGATTATGCCGACTACATCGTCAATCACGAACGCACGCCCGGCATTGGCCCGCTCGCCGGCTGGCGCGGCAAGGACGGCACGTCTGTCGGCAAGGGCGAAGTCAATCCCGACCAGCTGCAGCGCTACATCTACAATGGCGGCTTCTGGCACCAGGATTTTGCTGAGGACCAGCGCTATTACAAGATGGCCAACCGCTCCTATCTCGACTTCGCAGAGCAGATGGGGTTCATCCCCAAGGCCGAGCCGATCGTGTTCCAGCTCTATTGCGAACCGATGCAGCGCTTTCGCCTCGCCGCGCGCGGTCATGGTCGCGTCCAGCCGCCCGAGAGCGAACGCCAGCGCATCGAGACCTATATGGATCCGCTGCCGTTCTGGTTTACCCCGTTCGAAGAGGCCGCGGTCGATCCGCAGAAATACCCGCTGCATGCGCTGACGCAGCGGCCTATGCACATGTATCATTCCTGGGGCTCGCAGAATGCGTGGCTGCGGCAAATCACCAGCCAGAACCGCCTGTTCGTGCACCACCAGACCGCGGCAGTTCTCGACCTGGCCGACGACGACTGGGTGTGGATCGAAAGTATCAACGGCCGGGTGAAGGGACAGATCAAGCTGGTCGACGGGGTCAATGCGGATACGGTCTGGACCTGGAACGCCATCGGCAAAAGGCGCGGCGCCTGGGGTCTGAAGGACAACGCTGCCGAGAGCAATCGCGGCTTCCTGCTCAACCACATTATCGGCGACCAGACATCGGCTGACGCGAAAGGCAAACGCTATTCGAATTCCGATCCGGTGACCGGCCAGGCGGCGTGGTTCGACCTCAGGGTACGCATTGTCAAATGCTCTGATGAGGAAGCCGGCTTCACCGAACCGCAATTCGAGCGGTTCAGCCAGCCGCCAAATGTCGAGCCTTCGCCCGACATCCTTCGCTTCGGCGCCGAGTTCCGCGTCCATAGGGAAGCCGTGGAATGACCTGCCTTCCCGCCCATACAGACAAGAAGCTTGGCCTGGTCATCGACCTCGACACCTGCGTCGGCTGCCAGGCCTGCGTCACCGCCTGCAAGGAGTGGAACACCGGCGGCCACATGGCGCCACTGACCGACATCGACCCCTATGGCGGCCGTGTCGACGGCGTCTGGTTCAACCGCGTGCACAGCTACGAGCACACGACCGAGGCGGGCGGGCGCACGGTCAACTTTCCGCGCTCCTGCCTGCATTGCGAGACGCCGGCCTGCGTCACCGTCTGCCCGACCGGCGCCTCCTACAAGCGGGCATCGGACGGCATCGTGCTGATCGACGAAAGCAAATGCATCGGCTGCAAACTGTGCAGTTGGGCCTGCCCCTATGGCGCGCGCGAATTCGATACCGACGTCGGCGTGATGAAGAAATGCACGCTGTGCGTCGACCGTATCTACAACGACAATCTGGCCGAGGAAGACCGCGTGCCGGCCTGCGTTGCCGCCTGCCCGACCAGCGCCCGGCATTTCGGCGACCTCGGCGATCCCACCTCGGCGGTATCGCAACTGGTGGCGGAGCGTGGCGGCGTCGACCTGATGCCGGAGATGGGTTACAAGCCGACCAACAAATATCTGCCGCCGCGCGCCCAGCGCGCCGCATCGGTGCCGGCGCCAAGGCTCGAGCCAGTCGCGGTCGAAGGCGGTTTTCTTGGCTGGATCGACCGCATGCTTTCGAACTGACCAATGCATCCAGCCTTTTCCGTCGTTTTCTTCACCACTGCTACAGGAGCGGGCTACGGACTGCTGGCGCTGCTCGGCGTGCTTGGCGGACTGGGTTTTATCCCGGCCCATTTCTGGCTCGGCCTTATCGGCATGGGGCTGTCGCTCGGCCTGATCGCCGCCGGCCTATTGTCCTCGACCGGCCATCTCGGCCGCCCCGAACGTGCATGGCGCGCCTTCTCGCAATGGCGCAGTTCCTGGCTGTCGCGCGAAGGAGTGGCCTCGGTCGCGACCTTCATTCCCGCCGGGCTGTTCGGCATCGGCTGGGTGTTTTTTGGCCGCACCGGAGGCTGGATGGCCATCGCCGGGTTTTTCGCAACTATCGGCGCAATCGTCACCGTCTGCACCACCGGCATGATCTATGCCTCGCTGAAGCCGATCGCGCAGTGGCATAGCCCGTATACGCTGCCGGGCTATCTCATCTTTTCGGCGATGACCGGCAGCGTGCTGTTGAACGCGCTGCTGCAGGCTTTCGCCATCAGCCCGACCGCCGTTGCGGTAGCCGCCCTGCTGCTGACCTTGCTCGGCTGGGGCTGGAAGCTGGCGACGTGGCGATACAATGACGCGCTGGAGATTGCGAGCACCGCCAACACGGCAACGGGGCTCGCCGGGGGTACAGTGCGCTCACTGGAATGGCCGCACACCGAAGAGAACTACCTGCTCAAGGAAATGGGCTTTCGCATCGCGCGCAAGCACGGCGCCAGGCTGCGTCGTATCACGCAGGTGCTGGCTTTCGCCTTGCCTGCCCTGCTGCTTGCTGTTCTGTTCGCTTTGCCCTGGCCGTTCGCAGCGGCGCTGTCGGTGCTTGCGGCAATCGTCCAGTTTGCCGGCATGCTGGTCGAGCGCTGGCTGTTCTTCGCCGAGGCGAAGCACACCGTCACCCTCTATTACGGCCGGTAGAGCGTCCCGCCGTCAGGCGGCTCGCGCTTCTGGCGCGACGGGCAAATCCTTAAGGAGGATTTCGATCGCGGCATCGACAACAGCTGTCCTGCGGTCGTGCGCGTAAAGGCCGTATTGGACCGTGAGCGGCTCGGGCAGACCGGCTGACGTCTTCAGCACCCGCATCGAAGCGGTGCGCACCGATTCGGGCGGAAGCAGTCCAACGCCCAGTCCGTTCTCGATGGCGGCCTGAAGGCCGGTGACGCTCTGGCACGACAGGACGATCCGGTGCTCCCGGCCGGCGGCGACCAGCGCCTCGATCATCCGCCTGCGCCAAGGGCAGGTTGCGCCGAAGGCGGCGAGATCGAGTGGCCGGTCATGGTCCAGCACATAGTCTTGGGCGCAGACCCACTGCAGTTCGACGTTCCATGTCGTCACGGCATCGGCCGCGACGACGGATGTCGGGGCAATCATGACATCCAGCGCATCCTCGCTCCATAGCCGTCCGAGCGAGACGCTGTGCTCGACCATCGCGCCAAGGCTGATGTCGGGATAGGTGCGATGCAGCCGCCCGAGCGCGGCCGAAAGCGCTGCCGTCGTGACCTCCTCGGCGAGACCGATTCGCACGCCGCCGCCTATGCCGGTCTGCTGCAGACGCGCCACCGCTTCATCGCCGAGAGCCAGGATGCGGGTGGCGTATCCCAGAAAGAGCTCTCCCTCCGCAGTCGGTACGACACCGCGGCCGGTGCGCTGGAACAAGTGCCGTTGGAGCAGGCCCTCCAGCCGGCGCATCTGCATGCTCAGCGCCGATTGGGTCTTGCCGGTCTGCGCGGCGACCCTGCTCAGGCTACCCTGCCGGCAGACCGCGACATAGGTGCGGAGAAGGTCGAGGCCGATCTGTTCAGATATCATTTTGTTTGAACTCTGATGTCACCGGTATCAGTCTACAATGATATCCCGCCACGCGCTATCTCACACTCAAGGGAACAGCGCAGGGGAGAAAACCATGAAAGCGATCCGTGTTCACCGCCATGGCGGGCCAGATGTGCTCGCCTACGAAGATGTCGACATCGGCCAGCCCGGACCGGGCGAGGTGCGCGTGCGCAACCGGGCGGTCGGTCTCAATTTCGTCGACATCTATTTTCGCACCGGCGAATACGCGCCGCCCGCTCTGCCATTCATTCTCGGCAATGAAGGCGCCGGCGAAATCGTCGCCGTCGGTGAAGGCGTCAGCGGCTTCGCGCCTGGCGACCGAGTGGCCTATGTCGAGACCCTCGGCGCCTATGCCGAAGAACGCATCGTGCCGGCGCATTTCGTCGTGCATCTGCCCGACTCCATCGATTTCGAGACGGGCGCGGCCATGATGCTGAAGGGGCTGACGGCGCAATATCTGCTGCGTCGCACGTTTCGCGTCGAGGCGGGCCATACCATCCTGGTGCATGCCGCGGCGGGCGGCGTCGGACTCATCCTGACGCAATGGGCAAAGCATCTCGGCGCGACCGTCATCGGCACGGTCGGTTCACCCGAAAAGGCCGAACTTGCGCGCGCCAATGGCTGCGACCATGTCATCGAATACTGCAAAGAGAATTTCGCCGCACGGGTGAAAGAGGTCACCAACGGCGAAGGCTGCCACGTCGTCTATGACGGCGTCGGCAACGCGACCTTCCCGGCCTCGCTCGACTGCCTGCGGCCGTTCGGCACCTTCGTCAGCTACGGCACAGCGTCGGGGTCGATCCCGCCCTTCGACATCATGCTTTTGATGCAAAAGGGTTCGCTGTTCGCCACCTGGCAGTTGCTGTTCCATCATCTCGCCAGGCGTGAGGACGTCGTCGCCATGAGCGAGGATCTGTTCAGCGTCGTCCTCAGCGGCGCAGTGAAAATCCCGGTGCACACAAGCATGCCGCTTGCCGAAGTGGCGGAGGCGCACCGCCGGCTCGAAGCACGGCAGACGACAGGCGCAACCGTGCTTATACCCTAGAAACTCAGCCCGGCCGCAGCATCGAACCGGAAATGGCGAAGATGCGCGCGGCGCCCATCATATAAGCTATCAACGTCTCGCGGCGGAACAGGCCGGCATAGGCGCGGTCGAGCACGTTGAGCGAGCCGGTATAAGCGCCGAAGGCCGGCATGATCATGCGGCCGCCATCGCCGGCAAAGCAGCGCCGCCGCACCGAGCGGCCCTGCTGGACGATGCGGGCGCAAGGGTGAAGATGGCCGGCAACTTCGCCCTCGGTTCTTATCTTCGACGGCTCGTGGCGGAACAGCAGCGAGCCGATGGCGAGTTCGCGCACCGTCTCGCCGGGCAAATCCGCCGGCGCTTCCGGGTCATGGTTGCCGGCGACCCAGAACCAGTCGCGGCCGGCCATCAATGCTTCCAGCCGATCGCGGAAGGTTTGATGCATGCGCTCGGCGCCGCCGCCGTCGTGGAAGGAGTCGCCCAGGCTGATGACGATGGCCGGCTGATAGTCCGCGATTACCGCCTGCAGCCGGAGCAGAGTGGCGCCGGTATCGTAGGGCGGGATCAGTGCGCCGCGCCTGGCGAAGGACGAGCCCTTTTCCAGATGCAGGTCGGAGACCGCGAGCAGCCTCAGATCGGGGAAATAGAGCACGCCGCGCGAATCACAGACCGCGCGCTCGCCCGCGATGCCGACAAAGTCGGCCTCGGCGATCAGCGATGCCCGCGCCAGCGAAAAATTCATTCCTCAACCATCCCAGGACCCATGGCTTCCTCGACCAAAGTCGCGGCATCCATCAGCAGCGTTTCGTCGGCCTCGCCGTTCACCGGCATCTTGCCGATTTCGAGCATGATCGGCACGGCCAGCGGCGATATCTGTTCGAGTGCCTTATGCACGATTCGACCCTGGATACGCGAGAGCATGTCGGCAAGTCTGCTGACATCGAGCAGACCGGTCGCCGCGTCGGCGCGCGTCGCCTGCAGCAGGATGTGGTCGGGCTCATGGCTGCGCAGCACGTCATAGATCAGATCGGTCGAGACGGTGACCTGGCGGCCGCTTTTCTCCTGGCCGGGGTGACGTTTCTCGATCAGGCCTGAAATCAGCGCGCAGTTGCGGAAGGTGCGCTTGAGCAGCCAACTGTCGGCCAGCCAAGCCTCGAGGTCGTCGCCCAGCATGTCCTGGTCGAACAGAGCGCCAAGCGAAGGTTTCCGCGATTTGAACATCGCGCCCATATCGCCCAGCGACCAGATGGCCAATGCGTAGTCGGTGGCGACGAAGCCAAGCGGCCTGGCGCCGGCCCTGTCCAGCCGGCGGGTGAGCAGCATGCCGAGCGTCTGGTGCGCCAGCCTGCCCTCGAAAGGATAAGCGACGAGATAGTGACGGTTGCCGCGCGGAAAGGTCTCGATCAAGAGGTCGTCGCGTTTGGGCAATTCCGATTTGTCGGCCTGGAACCGCAGCCAGTCCGATACCTGCTCGGGCAGCTTCTTCCAGCGCTGCGGGTCGTCCAGCATGGCGCGCACCTGCTCGGCGAGGTAAGTCGAAAGCGGAAATTTGCCGCCGCCATAATAAGGAACCTTGGCGTCGCTTCCCGGCGCATTCGAGACGAAGCATTCGTTCTCGCGGATGCCTTCGAAGCGCAGCACTTTGCCGGCAAACATGAAGGTGTCGCCATGCGTCAGCGTTTCGAGGAAGGCCTCCTCGATCTTGCCCAGAGCCCGGCCGCCGTGCGAAGCCGAGCCTTTGCTGCCGGCCTTGACGTAACGCACATTGAGCGCCGGCACCTCGATGATGGTGCCGACGTTCAGCCGATATTGCTGCGCGACGCGGGGATTGGAGACCCGCCACATGCCGTCCTTGTTGAGGCGGATGCGGGCGTAGCGCTCGTAGTTCTTCAGTGCGTAGCCGCCGGTGGCGACGAAATCGATGACGCGGTCGAATGTCGGCCGGTCGAGGCTGGCATAGGGCGCTGCTGTCAGCACTTCCTCGTAGAGATCGTCGGCGCGAAACGGCGCTCCGCAGGCGCAGCCCAGCACATGCTGGGCCAGCACATCGAGCCCGCCATTGACCAGCGGCGGCGTATCCTGGGCGCCCAGATAGTTGGCGTCCAGCGCTGCCCGGCACTCCAGCACCTCGAAACGATTGGCCGGGATGAGGATCGCCTTCGACGGCTCGTCCATGCGGTGGTTGGCACGGCCGATGCGCTGCGCCAGCCGGCTGGCGCCCTTGGGCGCCCCGACATGCACGACCAGATCGACGTCGCCCCAATCGATGCCGAGATCGAGCGTCGAGGTGGCAACGATGGCACGTAAGGCATTGTCTCCCATCGCCTTCTCGACGCGGCGGCGCTGGGTGACATCGAGCGAGCCGTGATGCAGCGCGATCGGCAAGGTATCCTCGTTGACCCGCCACAATTCCTGAAACAGCAGCTCGGCCTGGCTGCGGGTGTTGACGAACAGCAGGGTGGTCTTGTGGCGCTTGATCTCGCGGTAGATTTCCGGCGTCGCATAGCGCGCCGAATGGCCGGCCCATGGCACGCGCTCTTCCGAATCGAGGATCGAGATTTCGGGCTTCGCGCCGCCGGTTACGACGATGAGCTCAGACATATCGGGACTTGCCAGGCCTTTGGGCGGATTCTGGCTCACCAGCCAGCGCCGCAACTCGTCGGGCTCGGCCACCGTTGCCGACAGACCGATCGTCTGCAGGCCGGGCACGATGCTGCGCAGCCGCGCCAGCCCGAGCGCCAGCAGATGGCCGCGTTTCGATGTCACCAGCGAATGCAACTCGTCGAGCACGACATAGCGCAGATCCTCGAAGAAGCGCCCGGCATCGCCGGCCGCAATCAGCAGCGCCAATTGCTCGGGCGTGGTGAGCAGGATATCGGGCGGCGCCAGCTTCTGGCGCTGCCGCTTGTGGGAAGGCGTGTCGCCGGTGCGCGTCTCGATGGTGACGGGCAGGCCGATCTCCTCCACCGGCTTGCCGAGGTTGCGCTCGATGTCGACGGCCAGCGCCTTCAGCGGCGAGATGTAGAGCGTATGGATGCCGCGCCGTGCCATACCGGCTTTGCGTCTGGGGCGGTTGGCCAGTTCGGTCAACGATGGCAAGAAGCCGGCCAGTGTCTTGCCGGCGCCGGTCGGTGCGATCAAGAGCACCGATTGCCCGGCTTGAGCCTTCGCCAGCAGCTCGATCTGGTGAGCGCGCGGCGACCAGCCTTTTTCGCCAAACCATCTGATGAATGGCTCGGGCAGAAGGACGGCGGCATTTTGTTTGGCAAGGCGCGGCTGCTCGGTCACGCGAAAGAGGTAGCGCGACGGCGCGCGATCGCCAAGGAAAATCGGAACAAAAGGTGATCGGGTGAGTTGCCCTCACCCCGTACGGGGAGAGGATGCCGGCAGGCACGTGAGGGACAGCGCGAGCTTTCAATCGCTGGCGCCGCCCCTCATCCGCCCTTCGGGCACCTTCTCCCCGTGAACGGGGCGAAGGAAGAGGCGCTAAGGCCGCCGAAACCCAGTCGGCCCGCCATAGAGATACCCAATCCGATCAACCGCATCCTTCAGCCCTTCGCGCGAGACCAGCATGGTGTGGCCGTTGGCGTGGATCATGGTCTCGGCGTCGGCCATAACGGCGACATGCCCCTTCCAGAACACGAGGTCACCGCGTTTTAGCCCGGCATAATCGGATCCCGGATCGAGCGGCTCGCCCAGGCCTGCCGCCTGCATGTCGGAATCTCGAAGCACATTGCGGCCGGCCATGCGCATGGCCAGTTGCACGAGGCCAGAACAGTCGATGCCGAAGCCGGAGGTGCCGCCCCAGAGATAGGGCGTGCCGATAAACATCTCGGCGACCGAGACATAGTCGGCGGCGATATCGCTGACCGGGCGCACATGGCCGGCGATCAGCGCCTCGCCGGAAGGCAACAGCGCATAGTGCGTGCCGCGCGTTTCGGCAGCGCCCCTCACCGTCACCGTCGAGCCCATCGACAATTGCCCGCTGATCGGAAAGCGCAGATCCGGGCCTGGATAGAGAAAAGTGCGCGGCGCCGTGACGATGTGGGTTGGCGCATGCTCGGGTGCGCCCAGCATGGTGGCGCCGACGTAGCCGACATAGCCGTCACGTTCGGCCTGGACCCAGGCCCATCCCTCGGCTTCCTCGAAGACAAGCACATCGTCGCCGAACAGTACCTGCGTGTTGACGCCGGCATCCGGGCGCGGTGCCTTGCGCACGTCAGCCACGGAGGCCGTGATCCGAGCCCGACGGCCGGTGACGAAGCGATCGGCCGAAACCTCCCCTTTCAGCCTTGCATCGGCGAGGTCGGAACGGAAGGCGTGGAGGCGGGCATCCCTGGCAGTCAAATCGGTACTCGTTCTAATTCATGGATTGATCAGATGGGCAGTTCATGAGCCCTGGCAACGATACCATCCCCGAAGCGCTCGACAAAGAGCGCGCCTTCGACCGTGCGCCGGATCAGCACATTGCGCTTGTCGAGCTCGTCGCGATGGCGTGACACCAGTTTCAGCGCACCCATCGTGTCGAGGGCGCGGGTGATAACCGGCTTGGTAACATTGAGGCGGGCGGCTAGACCGCGCACCGTGTGCGGCGGCGGGTCGAGATAGATGGTGAACAGGATCGCCGTCTGGCGCATGGTGAGATCTGGCGCGCCGGCGCGCACCTGCGACAGCATCACCTGCTGCCACAGCCGCATCGCCTGGCTCGGACGCATCGAAATCGACATCGCCCGAGCATGACGGCAAATTGTTTCGGTTCCGTTTCAGTTTTGGTGGCCGTCTCAGGGCGTCAGGCATAGCGCCTCGAAATGACCCGCTCCAGTGCACGGATGCCTTGCGCCTCGCCGCCGGCGGGTCCGTAGGGGCGATCGGACGGGTTCCAGGCGAAGATGTCGAAGTGCGCCCAGCCCGTTGTCCGTTCGACAAAGCGCTTGAGGAAAAGCGCCGCGGTGACCGAACCGGCGAAGCCGTCGGTGGTGACGTTGTTGATGTCGGCGATCTTCGACGCCAGCCTGGCGTCATAGGGCCGCCACAACGGCATGCGCCACAACGGATCCTCGACGGCCATGGAGGCCGCAGCCAGTTCGGACGCCAGCGCTTCGTCGCCAGTGTAGAAAGGCGGCAGATCGGGCCCGAGCGCGACACGCGCTGCCCCGGTCAGCGTCGCCATGTCGATCAGCAGTTCCGGCTCCTCGTCATCGGCCAGCGCCAGCGCGTCGGCCAGCACCAACCGCCCTTCGGCGTCGGTGTTGCCGATCTCGACGGTAATGCCCTTGCGGCTGGTCAGTACATCTCCAGGCCGGAAAGCGTTGCCGGCAATCGAATTCTCGACCGCCGGGATCAGGACGCGCAGCCGCACCTTCAGCCCGGCAGCCATGATCATCGAGGCCAGGCCCAGCACATTGGCGGCGCCGCCCATATCCTTCTTCATCAAGAGCATGCCCGAGGACGGCTTGATGTCGAGGCCGCCAGTGTCGAAACAGACACCCTTGCCGACCAGCGTCACCTTCGGCGCGCCTTCCGGTCCCCAAACCATGTCGATCAGGCGCGGCGCTCCGACCGAGGCCCGGCCGACCGCATGGATCATCGGGAAATTCTGCTTCAGGAGATCATCGCCCTTGATCACCGATACCTCGGCCTCGTGAGTGGCCGCCAGGGTCCGCACGGCCTTCTCCAACTCGTCCGGTCCCATGTCGCTGGTCGGCGTGTTGACGAGGTCGCGCGCCAGGAAGACGCCGTCGGCGATGCGCCGGACACGTCCTGCATCTACGCCGAGCGGCAGCGCAAAACGCAGCGTCTTGCCTGATTTCTTTCCGTAGCGAGTGAAGACGTAACCGCCGAGCACCAAGCCTATGGCCGCGAGTTCCGGCTCGGCTGGAGCGGCGGCAAAATGCCAGTCGCCTTCCGGCAAGGCTCTCGCCAGCATGCCGACGGCCAGCGCGCCCTCGCCATCACCGACGCCGAACAAGGCGCCGGCAAGGGAACCGTTGTCGCCGGGGACGGCGAGCGTCCTACCGGCTTCGCCGGAAAAGCCGTTGGCGGCCGCCCATGCGGTCATGGAAGGCGAAAGCCCCAAGGCCTCCAGTCCATCCCTCGCGACCAGATGGACCGGCAGGGCAGTGTTTAGTGTCTCGATGAGTTCGACGGGCATTCGATGGTCTCCGGGAGGCTTGCAGGTCGTCCTCAGTCAAGTGACAGGGACGTCGGATGATTTCAACATCTATGCACAGGGGCCGGCATGGGACTGCCAGGCCAAAGGCTTCCGGCGGGCCGTTCACCGATCCGACGGCTCACTTTTTAACTGTCCGTTAGGGTTAACAGAATATTTCTGCGGGGATGAAGATGGCCACGTGAATGGCCACGCGCAGGAATGGAGAGCCCCGTGCCGATGCCCACCAACCGCAGGATGAACGTCACGGGCAAACGGTTGGTCACCACGGCACTGCTGATGGCGCTGGCGGCCGGTGTTGCCGGGTGCGGAACCAGCAAGCTCACGACCGGCTCGATCGGGCGCACCAGCGGCAAACCGCTGGAAACCATGTCGGCCAGCGAGTTGCACGGGGCGACCGGGCGGCTGGGCGAATCCTACGCAAAGAACCCCAACGACAAGCGGCTGGCGACAAATTTTGCGGCGGCGCTCCAGATGGACGGCGATGCCGACCAGTCGCTTGCCGTGATGCGCAAGCTGGCGATCGCCTACCCCAAGGATCGCGACGTGCTTGCCGCCTACGGCAAGGCGCTGGCCGCCAACGGCCAGTTCGAGCCGGCGCTCGACGCCGTGCGCCGGGCGCAGACGCCGGAATATCCGGACTGGCGGCTGATGTCGGCCGAGGCCGCCATTCTCGACCAGCTTGGCCAGAAGGATGAAGCGCGCCAGAACTACCGCAAGGCGCTGGACCTAAAGCCGAACGAACCCTCGATCCTTTCCAATCTCGGTATGTCCTATGTGCTGGAAGGCGATCTGCGCACCGCCGAGACCTATATGCGCTCGGCAGCCCAGCAACCGAATGCCGACAGCCGGGTGCGCCAGAACCTTGCGCTGGTCGTGGGACTGCAGGGCCGCTTCGACGAGGCCGAGAAGATCGCGTCGCAGGAGCTTTCACCCGAACAGGCGCAAGCCAATGTAGCCTATCTTCGCCAGATGCTTGCCCAGCAGAACGCCTGGAGTCAGCTCAAGGATCAGGACAAGGCAAAGCCGGCGACCAACTGAGCGCCGCATGGGCGCCGGCTCCGCACAGCGCAAATCCGTCCACGCATCAACGCTGAAAACCAAGAGCCGCACTGCATTGGCAGTGCGGCTCTTTTGTACGGCTGCAACCGAGGCCTACTGGCTTGAGGAATTGTGCTGGTCGCCGAAGATGCCGCGCTGACTGACCTGAATGCCGGCCGGGCCCAGAATGATAGCGAACAAAACCGGCAGGAAGAACAGGATCATCGGCACGGTAAGCTTCGGCGGCAGGGCGGCGGCCTTCTTCTCGGCGGCATTCATGCGCATGTCACGGCTTTCCGAGGCCAGCACGCGCAATGCGTGCGCCACGGGTGTGCCGTAGCGTTCGGCCTGGACCAGCGCCTGGGACACTGACTTCACCGACTCCAGGCCGGTACGAGCCGAGAGGTTTTCATAAGCCTGCTTGCGCTCCTGCAGATAAGAGAGTTCGGCGTTGGTCAGCACGAATTCCTCCGCCAGCGCCACCGACTGCGAACCGATCTCCTCGGAGACCTTGCGCAAGGCAGCCTCGACCGACATGCCCGATTCGACGCAGATCAGCATCAGGTCGAGCGCATCCGGCCACGCCGCCTGGATCGACTGCTTGCGCTTGGCGGCACGATTGTTGACGTAAAGGATCGGCGCGTAGAAACCGGCGTAGGCGACAAGGATGCAGACGAACAGTTTCACGAAGGCCGGCCGGTCAGGCAGTCCGCCGAGCACGAACAGATAGATCGCTGCCAGCGCGAAACCGACAAAAGGCAGGATCAGGCGGAAGAACAGGAAGCGGGTCAGCGGGTTCTGGCCACGAAAGCCCGCCACCTTGAGCTTCTGCAACGTGCCTTCATCGGCCAACGCACGCCGCAGGTCCAGCCTGTCGACGATGTTGCGCATGCCGATCGACTGCTCTTCGCGCAGCCCCTTGCGGCGACGATCGGCTTCATTGGCAAGCCGCGCGCGCTGCTTGGCGCGCAATTCGTCACGCTCCAGCGCCACCGATCTCATGCGAGTCTTGAGCTGATTGCCACCAAGGGCCGGCAGCACCGTGAAGACGGTCGCGAACACCGCAATGCCAACCAGCAACGCTATCAGGAAGGCAGGATCGGTCAGCGATTTTACGACTTGGTCGGTCATTCGTTTTCAGTCTTTTCGTTTCGAGCTTTCCAAGGTCGGCCTAAACTTCAAAGTTCATCATCTTGCGCATCACCAGAATGCCGATCGACATCCAGACGCCGGAACAGCCGAGGATCAGATTGCCGGTGCTGGTGGTGAACAGCGGCATGATGTAGTTCGGGCTCGACAGATAGACGAGAAGGGCGACGACAAAAGGCAGCGCGCCGATGATGACGGCCGACGCCTTGGCTTCCATGGAAAGCGCCTGGACCTTGGCCTTCATCTTCTTGCGATCGCGAAGCACGCGCGACAGGTTGCCAAGCGCCTCGGAGAGATTACCGCCGGCCTGTGACTGGATCTGGATAACGATGCCGAAGAAGCTTGCCTCGCTGCACGGCATGGTTTCAGCCATGCGCAAGGTGGCATCGGGGATGGACATGCCAATCTGCTGTGAATCGACAATCCGGCGGAACTCGGTCTTGACCGGCTCCGGCGATTCACTGGCGATCAGGCGAATGGCGTCGTTGAGCGGCAGGCCGGATTTGACGGCGCGCACGATGATGTCGAGGGCGTTGGGAAATTCGTTGAGGAACGCCTTGACCCGGCGCGCGCGGCGAAACGAGACGAACCAGCGCGGCAGGCCGAGCGCCCCCGCCAGCAGCGCGCCCGGCAGGACCAGAAGCGGCGCGCCGGCGAGATAGGCAAGCACCGTCAGCGCGATCCCGCAAATGACGGAGTAGATATAGAAACGCTCGATCGAGACCTGCATGCCGGCCTGACGAATCTGGGCCTTCAACGGCGGCTTCTTGACGGCGAGTTCGTTGGTTTTCTGCTTTTCGTCGAGCTGTTTCAGCGTGTCCTGGACAGATTTACGCCGCTTGACCGCCTCCGCGACACGGTCGCGCGAAGCCTTGACGACCGAACGATCGGTCTCGGCGGCCTTGATCGTCTCGAGCCGCTTGCCGGCCTGCTTCTCGTTGCTCATCTTGGTGAACAGGAAGGCATAGGCGACCGCACCGGCGCTGAAGCCGGCGAGCACGATGAACGCCAGTACGGTGGTGTCAATTCCGAACATCGACCTCGGTCCCCGGCGCATATCGCCGTTTCAAGGAAACGGCGATATGCGCTATCGCTTTGTTTTGACGCAATTCCCAAGGGAAAGCGCTACGCGCTTTTCCCGGGAAAACCGCTTCACACTTTTCCTGGAATTGCTTCCAACCTCGATATGCGTCAGTCAGCGCGTTTCTCCATCGATTCCAGCGCATTGGCGAGGCGCTGTTCCTCGCCATAGTAGCGGGCGCGATCCCAGAAATGCGGACGGCCGATGCCGGTCGACACGTGCTCGCCAAGCAGCCTTCCATTCGAGTCCTCGCCCTTGATGTTGTAGAGCACGATATCCTGCGTGATGATGACGTCGCCTTCCATGCCGATCACCTCGGTGATGTGGGTGATGCGGCGCGAGCCGTCGCGAAGGCGTGCTGCCTGGATGATGACATCGATGGAGCCGACGACGATTTCACGCACGGTCTTCTGCGGCAGCGAATAGCCGCCCATGGCGATCATCGATTCGATACGGTTCAGGCATTCGCGCGGGCTGTTGGAGTGGATCGTTCCCATCGACCCGTCATGGCCGGTGTTCATCGCCTGCAGCAGGTCGAAAACCTCCGGTCCGCGCACTTCGCCGACGATGATGCGTTCGGGCCGCATGCGGAGGCAGTTCTTGACCAGGTCGCGCATTGTCACCTCGCCTTCGCCCTCGAGATTGGGCGGGCGGGTTTCGAGACGCACCACGTGCGGCTGCTGCAGTTGCAGTTCGGCCGAGTCTTCGCAGGTGATGACGCGTTCCTCGCGGTCGATATAGTTGGTCAGGCAGTTGAGCAGCGTCGTCTTGCCAGAGCCGGTACCGCCGGAGATGACGATGTTGCAGCGGACGCGGCCGATGATCTTGAGAATCTCGGCGCCCTGCGGCGAGATGGCGCCGAACTTGACCAGCTGATCGAGCGTCAGCTTGTCCTTCTTGAACTTGCGGATGGTGAGCGCGGTGCCGTCGATGGAGAGCGGCGGGGCGATAACGTTGACGCGGGAGCCGTCGGGTAGGCGGGCGTCGCAGATCGGGCTCGATTCGTCGACGCGGCGGCCAACCTGGCTGACGATACGCTGGCAGATGTTGAGCAGCTGCTGATTGTCGCGGAAGCGGATGCCGGTCTGCTCGACCTTGCCGTTGACTTCGATGTAGACGTTCTTGGAGCCGTTGACCATGATGTCGGCGATATCGTCGCGGGCGAGCAGCGGCTCCAGCGGGCCGTAGCCCAGCACATCGTTGCAGATGTCCTCGAGCAACTCTTCCTGCTCGGCAATCGACATTGCGAAATTTTTGATGGCGATGATGTCGTTGACGATGTCGCGGATTTCCTCGCGCGCGCTCTCGGGATCGAGCTTGGCGAGTTGCGACAGGTCAATGGTGTCGATGAGCGCGGAGAAGACCTGGCTCTTGGTGTCGTAGTAGGTTTCACTTTTTTCGCGCTGGATCTTTTTTGGCGGCTCCGGCGCCATCGACGGCGCCTCAACGGCACGGCGAGTTGGCGGTGTTCCCGGCGCTCCAGGCGGCGCTGCCGCGGGCCGGGCAAGTACCGCCATGTCCGCAGGCGCTGCAGTGGCCGGCGCCGCTGGCGCCGGTGCTGGCTGACGGAACTCCGGGGTGAACCGGCCGCCGTCGTCGGAGCCTCTTTTACCAAACATGATCGACTACCAATTCCGTCCAGAACATGATGCCGAAGCGGTTTTCGAACGACATCATGCTCTACTTCTTGATTTGGAGGGGAGCGTCATTTCTTGTTACGCGAGAGCTTGCCGAGCAGGCCGCCAAGGCCTGCCTTCTTCCTGGCCTTGATTTCGCTGCGACCGGTCAGGACATGCGCGATTTCGTTGATCATGCCGACGACCGAGCTCCTGGCATCCATCTCGCCCAGCATGCGGCCGTTGTTGGCGGCATTTCCAAACAACAACGGGTCGAAGGCGATGACCGACATCGGCGTGAGGCTGAGCGGCTCGGCGAAGTCGGAAGCGGAAATCTCGGGCCGTTTCGGCACGCCGGCCTGGTTGATGATCAGCTTCGGCGGCGGATCGTTCGGGCGAAGCCTCGTCAGCATATCGACCAGGTTCTTGGTGTTGCGCAGATTGGCCAGTTCCGGCGTCGCCGTGATGACGATCTCGTCGGCCTTGATCAGTGTGTTCTTGGTCCAGCCCGTCCAGATATGGGGGACGTCGAGCACCAGCAGCGGCACGCTGCGCTGGG
The DNA here is from genome assembly GCF_040318265.1 of Mesorhizobium sp. M1252. NCBI lineage: Bacteria > Pseudomonadati > Pseudomonadota > Alphaproteobacteria > Hyphomicrobiales > Phyllobacteriaceae > Mesorhizobium > Mesorhizobium sp. M1252. The sequence goes on from NZ_JAMYLX010000002.1 coordinate 100,930, forward strand.
CGGTATCGATGAGTTGCGTGAAGGCATCGGGATCGAAATCATAGACACGTTCCAGTGTAGAGGGCGCGGCGAGCAGCGACAGATGTTCGGCGCACTGGGCAAGCAGACGGTCGAGATAGACCTCGTCGACGCGTTCGGGCGAAAATACGGCTTCGGCGATGCCTTGCGCAGGGTCCTGGTCGAAATTTATGTTGGCCGTCCCGAAAGCCAGGTCGAGATCGGCGACGACCACTTCCGACTTGAACAGCGATGACATCGCCCACGCTACATTGTGGGCGATGGTCGAGGAGCCGACGCCGCCCTTGGCGCCGATGAAGGCGATCGAGCGGCCGATCGGCTCGGCTTCCGGATCGACGAAGATCGATGACACCACGGAGACGATATCGGCCATCGACACCGGTGCGATGACATATTCGGAAATACCGAAGCGAATGAGTTCGCGGTAGAGACCGACATCGTTGTAGTGGCCGATCACCACGACTTTGGAGGAGGGATCGCAATATTCTGAAAGCTGGGCAAGCTGCTCCAGCAATTGCTTCGGTTCGCTGCGCGATTCCAGCAGGATGAGGTTCGGCGTCGGCGCCGATTGATAGAATTCGATCGCCGTGGCGATGCCGCCCATATGCACTTTCAGATGCGCCTTGGCCATGCGGCGATCCTCGCCGGCCCGCTCCACCGGATGCGCGACACCTTCCGTCTCGCAAAATGCCTGGATAGAAATACGCGGCACCGGCCGCAGCGCCTGCATCGCTGCAACATCCGATTGGGAGCTGTCGCCGCCGTCTCCGGGCGTGTCGTAGGCAAGATTGCTCATCGTCATGCTCTTTTCCGTAACTTCTCGTTCCGGCTCTACGCGGGACCGGCGCTCCTAATACGTCACTTCCGAACTGCCGAGGAACTCGTCCGAAATACCTCTGCCGCGATAGACGTCGATCACCGCGCCGCGGTTCTCGGCGTCGATATCGGACGACTTTCTTGGCCCGAGCAGATCGGCCGGATTGGCGAGTTGCGCAGCGAGGTTGTTTTGAGAGGAGCAGCCGTAATCGGCGTAGTGCTTGTTTTCGGAGGTTGCGAGGATGTCTTCGGGCCAGCGCCCGCATTTGTCGGTCTGGGCTCTCACCGAAATATAGGAAACGCGGATAGGCGCCGAGGCTTCTGGGGAAACCGACTGGTAGGAGGTCACCACGATCCGGTTTCGCTTGATGCCGCCGGCAACCGCCAGCCTGGCGAAATCGCGCGCCGCGGCAGTCGCCGCCACCTCATTGGCCGAGCCGATCGGGATTGCGATCGTCAGCGCCGGGGCAGCGCTCCTGTCGTAGCCGTCAAGGAAGCCCAGAAGCGTGTCGCGCTGCGAGCCGGTCATGCCGCGATCGCCGGCGCCGACCGGGAGGTCCAGCTTCTGGTTCTTCTCGGCAATCACGATCGGATGCGTGGTGCGATAATCATCGGGAATCGCCCCAACCGTGATGCTGTCGCGCTTGGCGCAACCGGCGAGCGAGGCGGCGATCGCGATCGCCAGGATCGGCATTGCCGATCGGCTGATCCGGGCACGGCCGGACCGCACTGTCGCGGCGACCGCCATTGCCTTCGATGCTGACTGAGACATGTCCGCTCCCCGCTTACTTGTAGATGAAGCCGACAACGCCGTGGTAGCGGCCGTTGGGCTTGTCTGTCTGCATGGTGCCGTAGACGCGGTTGACGCGGCCAAGGAACATGGCCGGGCCATCGCCAGCGGCGTTGAAATTGTCATCCGGCTTGGCCAGGTCGTTGCGCGCCACCGGCCGCACCAGATAAGGCGTGATGATGATGACCAACTCGCTTTCGTTGCGGACGAAATCGCGGCTGCGGAACAGCGTGCCGAGCACCGGGATCTTGGTCAGTCCGGGCAAGCCGTTAACCGCCTGCCTGACGTCGTCGCGGACGAGGCCGGCTATCATCATCGATCCACCCGAAGGCAGTTCCACGGTCGTGTCGGCCAAACGTTTGCGCAGCGATATGACGTTGGTGTCTCCGAAAGAGACCGCGCCTTCGGTGGTCGGTTCAGAAACCGACGTCCTGACCTTCAGGCTGATGCGACCGGGCGACAGCACCACAGGCTGAAATTCCAGGCCGATGCCGTATTCGATTTTCTGAGCCGTCCAAACCCTGTCGGCATTCTGATTGGCGTCCGACTTGGCGTTTGTAACGGCGCTGACCATATTGTACTCGCCGCCGACCCTGAAGGTCGCCTTCTCGCCGGAGACGGCCGTCAAAGTAGGCTCGGCCAGCGTTTTCATGACGCCGGACTGCTCCATCGCAGTGATGTAGCCCTGCAGAGCCGAGGTGGCGAAATTGACCCCCGAACTCGACAACGGCTTGCCTAGGCCGGGGAAGGTGTCACTGGTCGCATTGAAGCTGATGCCGTTGGAGCTGCCTTTGCCAACCATGTTGACGCCGAGCTGCTTCATCACCGAGCGGCTGACTTCGGCCACGGTCACCTTCAGCGTCACCTGGTCGTCGCCGATGATCTGCAGCAGGTTGACGATCTTCGAGACCCGGCGTTCGGCATCCGGATTGTTGATGTCGACGCCGCCATTGGCATTGCCGCCCGCCGCGGTCTGCGAATACTGACCGGTCGTCGCTTCACCGCCGGACACGAAGATGGTTGCCAGATCGACGGCGCGCTTGGCATCGAGCGGCGTGTCCACCGTCCCGGTCAGGACGACGTTGTCGTTCAGCAACTCGACCTTGATCTCGGCATTCGGAAGGAAGCGCTTGAGATAATCTTCCAATCCGGCGACGTCGCGTTCGACGGCCAGATCCAGGCTGGCGATCTGCTTGCCATTGGGACCGAAGACGAAGATGTTGGTTTCGCCCACCGACTTGCCGAACAGATAGATCCGCCTTGCGGTGCGGGTCACCGCATCGGCGACCGCGGGGTTGGCGACCAGGATGTCGTAGGCGTCGCTCGGCAGATCGATGACCACCGATTTGTTGAGGCCAAGCTTGACACGTTGCGTGGCCGACGAGGCCGTGACCCCGACGCTCTTTCCGGCGGCCTTGGCGTAGACAAGGCCACTTGCATGGGCTCCGAGAAAAAGCAGGCCGATGGCCGCAGCCGTGGTGACCGGCAGTCTAGCGACTAACCTCATTTCCTTGCCCCTACTTCGGAAACTTCGCCCGATTTGATCAACCGCACCGTTCCGCGTCGCCCATTGCCGGAAACGAGGTAGTCGGCTTCATCGGTACCCTTTTCCTTGTTGTCGGTGATCGAGCGCAGCGCCAGCGTCAGGCGATCGGCCATCTGCTGGGCGACGGTGATGATCTCGGCCTGCTGCGGCGTCAGCTCCAGCGTCGCCGTCTGTCCGACCCTGGTCTTCTTGCCTTCCTCGTCCTCCTGGATGGTCTGATCGATCGCCAGGACGCGGATGTTCTTGAGGATGGTCTCGGTGGTGAATCCGCTACCGGCGTTGCCGGTGTCGGATCTGCGGGTCATGATGACGTCGACAAAATCGTTAGGCAGGATAAAGCCGCCTGCCGACGTGTCGGCCGAGATCGCGGTGGCGACGGCACGCATGCCGGTGGGCAGGATCGAAGACATGAAGCTCTGCCCCTCGCCGATCAGCTTGGAGCGCCGCAGCGGCTCACCGGTGTACATCGCCATGCGGGCGACGGAGCCCTTCAGCTTCTCCCGCGCTTCGGGTTCGGCGGCACGGGTGATGAAATTCGCATTGATGCCATCGGACGGCCAGGACTCCCAGCTGAGATTGTTTTCAAGCGGGCTTCCCATAGGCACGTCGCCGGAAAGCACGAGCACATCCTGCAAGGCGATGGCCGGCGCCTGCGGGGCATCGACGACGACCTGCTGGGGCGGGACCGCCACCATATTCTTGGCAACATAACCTGCACCACCCGCCGCGGCCACCGCCACGCCCAGAATGATCAGTCGGGATGCTGGCATCTGTCCGAACCCTCGCCTTTAGGCAACCACCTAGCCAGGCCGGACTTTGCAGCGGCAATCGTCAAAACAAGGTTAATACAATGCTTACGATCGTGATTAATTCAAGGTTTACATAATTACACGACCATGCTCCAACAAATGAAAAAGGCGGCTAAGCCGCCTCTTCAGGATCGATGCCGAAAGGGCAGAGGAGGTTCGCTACATCAGGTCGCCAACCTTGCCAATGCCCATTCCATCAAGGGCGAATCGGGATAGGTCAGCAGCCCGCCAATGCCGAGTGCGATGCCATAGGGAACGCCATTCATCTCGTCGGCGAAATGGCGCAGGACCGGATTGTGACTGGTGTAGGTCGCCAGCGGCGATTTCCGATAGAAGAGAATGGCGAGCGTCAGCATGCCACCGATGAACGTCGAAGCGACGAGGTAATTGACAAGGTGAATGTTGAGCCCCATCCAGATGGACGTGGCTGCCAAAAGCTTGGCATCGCCTCCGCCCATGCCGCCGAGCGCAAACAGACCGAAAGTCACGGCCAGCACCAGGCCGCCGGCGGCGAAATGCCAGCCGTAAGTTGCCCAGTCCATACCCGTCAGTGGCGCAACCACGGCAAAGACGGCCACAAGCAGCGCCGGCACCCGATTGGAGATTGTCATCGACAGCGCGTCGGAGATCGCCGCAAAAAGCATGCAAAACGGAAAGACAACGAAGATCAGTGCGTTGAGCATCGGTCTCTCATGGTTGGAAAGGCAACGATGGCTGCAGGTTAGGCGGCTTGGGTTAAGGATTGGTGAGTTCTGCTCATCCGGGCCAAATCCTGGGAAATGTCAGCACGCTAAGCGGCGCAGCAAGACCAAAGCCAAACGATCTTCAAAAGACAAAAGGGCCGCCAGCGAGGCGGCCCTTCCAGTCTACCCGTCGAAACAGGATGCTAGATCATTACTTACAAGCAGCGTTCGTCGGATCCTTCACGCAATCCGCGATGGTCGTGAACTTGGCGTTCAGGGCATTGCCGAGCTGACCAGCGCCAACCATGATGGCAAGCGCGATGAGAGCGGCGATCAGACCGTATTCGATAGCGGTCGCGCCGGATTCGTCCTTCGCGAAACGTGCGATGAGATTAGACATTCGAGAGCTCCTACTCCACGTGTTACAGCACTTCCGTCAACTTCTGTGGTGGTTGATCGGATGCTGCCAATCTACGGAGAAGCTCTTTCAATCGGCTTAATAAACAGCCTTACCGATTCCTTTCCCGCTCCGAACAGCTTGCGTGGTTAACCGTAAACTAAACGCTGGACAGTAGCTCGCCTGCCCGTGAAGAGCTGTAATTTCACGGCTATCGGCAGGATGCATTGTTATATTAGCTGGCAGCAGGATTGGTGCGAATACCCCGGCGCCGGTCAAGGGTTTAACCGTTGGTTCACCAATCTCCTTCATGTTTCTTTGAACAAGTTTTGCCGCCGTGGAGCGCCTTGATGACTGCCATGAAATCGTCATTCCTGCTTGTCGCGCTTCTCGCCGTCCCGGCTTTTGTGCTGCCGGCCAAGGCCGGAGCCGGCATCGAAGTGACGATGAATCAGGCCAAGATCGTCAAACTGACACGCCCCGCCGACACGATAGTCGTCGGCAATCCGGCGATTGCCGACGCCTCCGTCCAGGATGCATCGACGATCGTACTGACTGGCAAGGGGTTCGGCGTCACCAATCTGGTTGTCCTCGACCACGATGGCAGCCCGATCGTCGACGAGCAGGTGACCGTGGTGCGCCAGGACGCGTCGTCCGTGCGTATCTACAGGCGCGCCTCGGTACAGACCATGTCCTGCACGCCCTATTGCGAAAGCTCGTACAAGAGCGACTCGGAAAAGTCGTCCGAAGCCGAGATGAGCGCTGGGCAGTAAGCGCCTCAGTTGGCTCGATTGTCTCGGGAAAGCCGCGTCGGTTAGCGGCCGGTTAATGTCGCCTGGTCGAATTTAACGGTCATTCAAACCGGAGCTAAATGGGTTCTTGATAGTGGTGCTGACGGCACCGCATCAGGATCGGCAGGAACGGGATATGGGCGACGTTTTGGACGAGGATTCAGAACGCGAGATCTGCAAGGCCAAGGCAGGGCGCGTGACGTTTGCCCGTCGTTTCCTTCGTGATCGGCGCGGCAGCACGGCGATAGAATTCGCGATGCTTGCGTTACCGTTTGCGGCTCTCGTCTTCGCCATCCTCGAGAGCTGCGTTTCATTTGCCGGACAGGAGGTGATGGCCAACATCACCGATGATATCGCCCGTCAGTTGCGTACTGGCCAGTTGAGGCAAGCCGATGTGACGGAAGAGAAGCTGAAGGGCTTGGTCTGCGCCAGACTCGAGATCATTGTCGCGAAGGGTTGCCCCGGTTTGCTGGTGGATCTGCGCCCGTTCAAGACCTTTGCCGGGGCAGCCAGTGCGGGTTTCACGATTTCCGGCTCGACCATCACGCTGACGGGCAAGGATCCGGATACAGGCAAGGACCCGGCTTTCGGGACCCCTACAATAGGTCCGGCAGAATCAAAAAACATGCTGCGGGTCTTTTACCCTTGGCCGGTCATGACCGATTTCATGGCTCAATACATGTCGAATATGGATGGCGGCAAGACTCTGCATTACGCGACGACAACGTGGCAGAACGAGCCATTCGACAACTGAAATTGCACGTGTAAGCAAAAGGAAAAGTGCATGTTTCGTGCGGGGGCACATCCGGGGATGTCGGTTAGCTGGAAGAGAGCGGCGCGGTTTTTTTCCGATCGGCGCGGCATAGCGGCCGTCGAGTTTGCCCTCATCGTGCCTGTCTTGCTGATCATGTATTTCATTACCATGGAGGCCTCGCAAGCCATCGAGGCCAGCAAGAAGGTCAGCCGCATCAGCTCCATGGTTGCCGACCTCGTCACGCAGCAGACGTCGGTGGTCAACGCAGATCTCACCGACATCATGAAGATCGGAAACTCCAGCCTTCAGCCTTACAACCGCTCGGTCGCCAACATCTCCATTACGGCAATCGACATCAGAACCGACCCGAACAATCCGACACCGCAAGCAAAGGTGGCGTGGTCCTGGAGCGTGCTGGATGGGAAGACTGGCCGCGACTCCAACCCGACAACTTCCACCACCGTCCCGGCGACGCTCAATGTTGCGGGGACTTTCCTCATTCGTGTCAAAACCACTCTAGCATACCAACCGATCATCTCCTGGTCGGAAGGCTCCGAAAAGCCGCTCGGATTTATCTCGGCCTTCAACGAAGGCAAGATAACGATGAGCGAAACCTACTATCTCAGGCCGCGCCGGGCCACGTCGATCCCCTGCAGCAATTGCTGAAGCAGTTCTACCCATTCAACCCGGTTCATTGCGCGCTGCTGTCGGTGCTGGCTGACACCAGGCGCACGATGGAAGCGGCCATCGCATAGTCACTCGCAGCGGCGAGCGCGAACCCTCCCGAATGTCTCGATTCCACGAAATCGTAGACTTCCGGCGACTGCGATCTGAGATTGGTGAGGAAGACGGTCAGTCGGCGTTTGGCTTCGGGGTCGAGATCGCTGCGGACGGCGTGAGGGCCGTATCTGAGCACGCCGGAGGTCCAGATGATCTGGAGCGCGGCTTCTGGAATGCCCGCCGCCTCCAGTCGCGCCGCCGTGCCGTCCGGATCAGCCGGCTGATCGCCAGCAATCCCCGTCCGGTTTTCCGCCGTGGCCCGCTCCCAGCCGAACACGGCATCGGCCTGGCCATCGACCAGCATCGCTTCTGCGGCAGCAGCCGAGCCGGCATGAGCGAGGAATGGCGCATTCTGGCTGATCTTGATGCCGTCGGCCGCCAGCCCGGCGAGCGGTAGAAGCGAACCGCCGACATTGCCGGACGGCGCCATGGCGATGCGGTGCGTTTCCAGGGCCGCGAGATCGGAAAGCCTGCCGTCGCGCGTCAAAAGCACGGAGCGGATGCCCGTGGCACCGTCGGCATCGACCGGCGCCACAAGAGGTTCGACGCAGGCGCAGCGCTCCGAGGCGGTGGCGTAGGCGGTCGCCGAATAGACCGCGTACTGAATCCGGCCATTGGCCTGTGCCTCTATCAGCGCCGCATAGTCATGCGCGACGACGAATTCCACCTTCATGCCGAGCGCCTTGCCGTAGGCGTCAGTCAGCAAGGCCAGACCCGGAACCGTGTTGCCGGCGCCCGGGTCGGCAACGATGCCGATGCGAAACGTGCCGATCTGGTCGCGCCAGTCGGCGTGCGCGGCGAGCTGCGAGGCCAGGAGCGCTACAGTGGTCGCCAGTGCACTCCAACCGAGGTCAGCCCGTCTCATCGATCCATGCCCCGCACACCGTTTCCTTGAAGCGCATCGCATGTCTCAAGGATGCGTACAGCGCGCCTGCCCGACCTCGCGACCATCGCGTCAGGCCGTTGCCGCCTGGTTTACGATTTGCCAATGCCGCGACGGGACCTTATGTCTGGTCAACCAGACTGGCAATGACGGCACCGATGTCACGCGCTTTCCTCTTCGTTCTCGATTCTTTCGGCATTGGCGGCGCCGCCGATGCCGAACGCTATGGCGACGCCGGCTCGAACACGTTCGGACATATCGCGCTGGCCTGCGCGGAAGCCCGCGCCGATCGCGAGGGCCTGCGCGAGGGACCGCTGAAGGTGCCCACCATGGTTTCGCTCGGTCTCGGCCGCGCAGCAGAAACCGCAACCGGCTTCCAATTCGACAGCAAAACCGCTGTTTCAGCCTCCGCTTTCCACGGCGCCGCGCAGGAAATTTCGAGCGGCAAGGATACGCCGTCGGGTCACTGGGAAATCGCCGGGCTGCCCGTGCGGTTCGACTGGGGCTATTTCCCGGATAGGGTGCCCGCCTTCCCTGCCGAACTGACCGAAGCGATGATCCGCGAGGGTAAGGTGCCGGGCATCCTCGGCAACTGCCATGCACCCGGCACGGAGATCATCGAGCGCTTCGGCGAGGAGCATATCCGCACCGGCCAGCCGATCTGCTACACCTCGGTCGATTCCGTCCTGCAGATAGCAGCGCACGAAGTTCATTTCGGCCTGGAGCGGCTCTACGAGTTCTGCAAGACGGTACGCCGGCTGGTCGATCCGCTGAAAATCGGACGGGTGATCGCACGGCCTTTCCTGGGCGAAACATCAGCCACGTTCGAGCGCACCTACAACCGCCATGACTACGCCGTGCCGCCGCCTGAGCCGACGCTGCTCGACCGCTTGACCGGGCGCGGCAGCCGGGTGATCGCGGTCGGCAAGATCGGCGACATCTTCGCCCACCGCGGTATCTCGGAAGTACGCAAGGCGCCCGGCAACATGGCAATGTTCGACAAGGCGCTGGGCGCGATGGACGATGCCGGCGACGGCGACCTGGTGTTCGCCAATTTCGTCGACTTCGACACCGAGTTCGGCCATCGCCGCGACGTCGCCGGCTATGCTGCGGCGCTCGAAGCCTTCGACCGCCGGCTACCGGAGGCACTGGCAAAGCTGAAGCCGGGCGATCTGCTCATCCTCACCGCCGACCATGGCAACGATCCGACATGGCGTGGCACCGACCACACGCGCGAACGCGTCCCGGTCATCGGCACCGCACCAGGTCTCACGGGCGGCGACATCGGGCTCAGGACCACCTTCGCCGATATCGGCGAGACGGTCGCCGAACACCTCAAGCTGGCGCGCGGCCGCCACGGCGCTTCCTTCCATGCAGCGATAGGCGGCCATGCCTGAACTGCCCGAGGTCGAAACGGTCCGGCGCGGGCTGCAGCCGGTTCTGGAAAGCGCGCGCATCGTGCGCGTCGAGGCGCGCCGGCCCGATCTCAGATTTCCGTTTCCGGCGAAATTTGCGCTGCGGCTGACCGGCAAGACCGTCACCGCGCTTGGCCGCCGCGCCAAATATCTCACCATACACCTGGACGGTGGCCCGGTGCTGATCTGCCATCTCGGCATGTCGGGCTCGTTCCGCATCGAGACCGCCGATGACAAAGAGACGCCCGGCACGTTCCATCAAGAGCGCTCGAAGAAAGCCAAGCACGACCATGTGGTGTTCCATGTCTTGTCGCCTGTCGGCGTCCAGTCTCGCGTGGTCTTCAACGACCCGCGTCGCTTCGGCTTCATGCTGTTTGCGGAAGGCCTGGCCGAGGCGCATCCGATGCTGGCGGGACTGGGCGTCGAGCCGACCGGCAATGCGCTGGAAGGCGCCCTGCTCGCCTCGCTGCTGAAGGGCCGCAGATCGCCGTTGAAGGCGGCGCTGCTCGACCAGAAGCTGATTGCCGGGCTCGGCAATATCTATGTGTCGGAAGCGCTGTGGCGCGCCGGCCTGTCGCCATTGCGCGAGGCAGGCACCATCGCCGGGACCAGCAAGAAGGCCAAGGAACAGAGCGAACGACTGGCCGAGGCAATCCGTTCGGTGATCGCCGATGCGATCGCCGCCGGCGGGTCTTCGCTGCGCGACTATGTGCACACAGACGGGTCGCTGGGCTATTTCCAGCATTCCTTCGCGGTCTACGATCGCGAAGGCGAGCCCTGTCCGACGCCCGGCTGTCGCGGCCACATCGAGCGCATCGTGCAAAGCGGCCGCTCGACCTTTTATTGCCGGACCTGCCAGCGGTAAGCTAGACGGTCCTTCAGTGCCGCAACCAGGAGGCCAGCCCATGAGCTATGAAACCATCATCGTCGAGACGCGCGGCAAGGTCGGCCTGATCACGCTGAACCGGCCCAAGGCGCTGAACGCGCTGAACGCGCAGGTGCTGGCGGATTTGCTGACGGCGGCAAAGGGGTTCGACGCCGATCCCGGCATCGGCGCCATGGTCATCACCGGTTCCGAGAAGGCTTTTGCGGCGGGCGCCGACATCAAGGAAATGCAGGCCGTCACCTACGCGGAGGCCTATGTGCAGGATTTCTTCGTCGGCTGGGAAGAGTTTACCCGCACCCGCAAGCCGATGATCGCGGCGGTCGCCGGCTATGCACTGGGCGGCGGCTGCGAACTGGCGATGATGTGCGATTTCATCATTGCCGCCGACACGGCGAAATTCGGCCAGCCCGAAATCACGCTCGGCGTCATTCCTGGCATGGGCGGGTCGCAACGGCTGACCCGCTTTGTCGGCAAGTCGAAGGCCATGGACATGTGCCTGACCGGACGGATGATGGATGCCGCCGAAGCCGAGCGCAGCGGCCTGGCGTCGCGCGTCGTGCCGGCCGGCGAGTTGATCGAGGAGGCGATGAAGGCCGCGGCCAGGATATCAGAGTTTTCGCTGCCATCGGTGATGATGGCCAAGGAGGCAGTCAACCGCGCCTACGAGACGACGCTGGCGGAGGGACTGCGCTTCGAACGCCGGCTGTTCCACTCGCTGTTTGCGCTCGACGACCAGAAGGAAGGGATGGCCGCCTTTGCCGAGAAGCGGAAGCCGAATTTCACCAATCGCTAGAGTGGCGGCGGCGAGGACCAAAAAGAAGCCAAAGCGGCGTTGACGCGCCGGAAAAGCTGAACTATAAGCCGCTCCAACCGAGGCGGCCGTTGGCTGCCCGTTTGTTTTTTGCGCCCTGCGGCATCCCGCATGCGCCCACCAGATCAGAAGAGAGGCATCATGGCCAATACCTCCTCGGCCAAAAAGGCAACGCGCAAGATCGCCCGCCGCGCAGCGATCAACAAGAACCGCCGCTCGCGCGTGCGTACATATGTCCGCCAGGTCGAAGAGGCACTGGCTGCCGGCGACAAGGCAGCCGCGCTGGAAGCCTTCAAGACCGCAGAGCCGGAATTGATGCGCGCCGCGACCAAGGGCGTGATCCATAAGAATACGGCATCGCGCAAGGTGTCGCGTCTGGCTCACCGCCTCAAGGTGCTGTCGGCCTGATCGACCGTTCCTGAACTGTCGTTCTTTCAAACCCGGCCAATCGCGCCGGGTTTTTTCGTTTGCCGGCACTTAAAAAGAACGGCCGCAAAGCACGCCCGAGCCGCATTCCAGAGTCTGGAATGCTTTGCCGGCACATACACTCCCACTGATATTCCAATCCGCCGAAACGGCCCACGCCAATAAATTTGGCTGTCACAAATTGCTGATATTTTTCAACGACTTGCTGGAAGTGATCCACAGCTTGTTCACATCGCCTGTGGGCGATAGGCAGCAAGTTGGTGTCAAGCGAATTATTTCAGAAAATTTCAAACCGCACAGCCATTTTCATATTCGCGGCAAAAGGGTTTGAATCCCAATGGCTTTGTCAAAATATGCGCTTCCAGCACGGAGCCCGAACCGTTGTTCACTAACCAGATTCCTTAAAAATCCGTTAGAGGTGGCCTTGCCCTATCCACAGCGATTTCGGTAATGTCGATCTATCGAAAGGGACGGGCCATTAGCCCTTAACCCAGCCTGAATCGGCCAGCTAACAGTGGCAGAATTCATGACGTGGATCAATTCCGCGAACGGGTATGGCTTGCCTTTTCGATACGATAGGGGACTGGCGTAATTGTACATGGCAGCTTGATGGCGCACCGGCGTTTTCGCCGGGTAGCACCGCTTTGCCCGAACATGTCAGACGGACTGGCCTTAAGCAGCCGGGACCGATCCCATTCTGGCGAGGCAACGTCATCCGCCGGCGGCGGCGGTGGTGTTGTAGCGAAGATACGGTCGCCGGAAACATGGGTGCAGGAGGCGCACTCCCGGCGGAAAAAAGGTACAAAGGAAAAGGGACGCACAATCATGCAGAGCGGCATCGAGCGGGAGCTTACAGGCGACCTGCCATTTCCCGGAACATTGATCGGAGCGCACGATATGGCGGCTTCCAACGACGCGGAACAGAAGTTCGACCGGGTCAAGGCCCAGTTGAAGGCGCGCCTGGGAACCGAGGTCTATTCGAGCTGGTTCGGCCGTATGAAGGTGGCTGAGGCTTCCCGGGGCATTGTACGCATCTCGGTGCCCACGGCCTTCCTGCGCTCGTGGATCAATGGCCATTATCTCGATCTCATCGCCGATCTGTGGAAGCACGAGGATCCCGAAATCCTCAAGATCGAGATGGTCGTGCGCACCGCGACCCGTCCGGCCCGCAATGGCGTCGAACCCGAGGTCGTGCCGGCGCGCAAGATGACCAAGCATACGCAGACCGCATTGGCGGCCGGCACGGTCGGCCCCGGCAGGATGGAGCGGGCGCCCGCCCCTCGTCCCGGCACGCCGATCGAGAGCGAATTCCGGCACAATGTGCTGGGGTCGCCGCTCGACCCGCGCTACACGTTCGGCTCCTTCATCGAAGGCCCGTCGAACCGGGTGGCTTTCGCCGCAGCCAAAGCCGTGGCGGAATCGCAGTCGAGCGCGGTGCGCTTCAACCCGCTGTTCCTTCATGCAACCGTCGGGCTCGGCAAGACGCACCTTTTGCAGGCGATTGCGGCCGAATCCCTGAAACAGAACCCGAAATCGCGCGTCGTCTATCTGACGGCCGAATATTTCATGTGGCGCTTCGCCACCGCGATCCGCGACAACAATGCGCTGACGCTGAAGGAACAGCTGCGCGACATCGACCTCTTGATCATCGACGACATGCAGTTCCTGCAGGGCAAGTCGATCCAGCACGAATTCTGCCATCTCATCAACATGCTGCTCGACAGCGCCAAGCAAGTGGTGGTTGCCGCCGACCGGCCGCCGTCGGAACTGGAATCGCTGGAACCGCGGGTGCGCTCGCGCCTCAATGGCGGTGTCGCGCTGGAAATGTCGGCGCCGGACTTCGCCATGCGCATCGGCATGCTCAAGCTGCGGCTTGCCACGGCCAAAGTCGACGATGCGTCGCTCAATATTTCGGAGGAGATCCTCAACCATGTCGCCCGTACCGTCACCGGCAGCGGGCGTGAGCTGGAAGGCGCGTTCAACCAACTGCTGTTTCGTCAGTCGTTCGAGCCGGCGATCACCATCGACCGCATCGACGAGATCCTGGGGCACATCTATCGCTCTGGCGAGCCGAAGCGGGTGCGCATCGAGGACATCCAGCGCATCGTGGCGCGCCACTACAATGTGTCGAAGACCGAGTTGCTGTCCAACCGGCGCACGCGCACCATCGTGAAGCCCAGGCAGGTCGCCATGTACCTGTCGAAGGTATTGACGCCGCGCTCGCTGCCGGAGATCGGCCGGCGGTTCGGCGGGCGCGACCACACCACGGTGCTGCATGCGGTGCGCAAGATCGAGGACCTTTCCGGCGTCGACAACACGCTGGCGCAGGAACTGGAACTGTTGCGCAGGCTGATCAACGACCAAGCCTGATCGGCGCGGCAAACGGTCGTCGCGCTTTAAATTTTCTTGTTTTGATGCATGTCGTTGTCCCAAAACCGCTGCGCAGTTTTCGGCGACATGCATCGGTTGCCGGCCAACGTCCGCTTTATCCCCAGAAAGCCCGCTTAACCGGCGCGAACCGGTGGCCCGGACTTGCGTTTGCTGGCTTTTTCCTGTCAGTTTGCATAGATTCTGAGCCTGTTCAGACCTTTCGCGGGGCGCCGCCCACTGGTGACCCGTCCATTCATTCAAGCGAGCCTGTTTCGTCATGCGTGTTATCCTGGAACGGTCCAATCTCCTGAAGTCGCTCAACCACGTTCATCGCGTGGTCGAGCGGCGCAATACCATACCGATCCTGTCGAACGTGCTGCTCAGCGCCGAGGGCGCCAGCCTTGAAATGAAAGCCACCGACCTCGACCTCGAAGTGACCGAGGCGACACCCGCAAAGGTCGAGCGCGGCGGGGCGACGACGGTTCCCGCGCACCTGCTCTACGACATCGTGCGAAAACTGGCCGACGGCGCCGAAGTGATGCTGAAGACCGACGAGGACGGCAATGCCATGACGGTGACGTCAGGCCGCTCGAGCTTTCGCCTTCAGTGCCTGCCGCAGTCCGATTTTCCCGAGCTTTCGGCCGGATCCTTCTCGCATATCTTCCGGCTCGATTCCGTCGCCTTGAGAGGCCTGATCGAGAAGACCCAGTTCGCCATCTCCACCGAGGAGACGCGCTACTATCTGAACGGCATCTACCTGCACACGCATGAAGCCGGCGGCAAGCTGAAGCTCCGTTCAGTGGCAACCGACGGCCATCGCCTGGCGCGCGCCGAAATCGACGCCCCGGCTGGTTCCGAAGGCATGCCGGGCATCATCATTCCGCGCAAGACGGTCAGCGAACTGCAGAAGCTGGTCGACGATCCGGATGTCGCTGTCACCACCGAATTGTCCGACACCAAGATCCGCTTCACCATCGGCAGCGTGGTTTTGACCTCGAAGCTGATCGACGGCACCTTCCCCGACTATCAGCGCGTCATCCCGACCGGCAACGACAAGAAGCTGATCATCGACCGCCAGAGCTTTGCCGCCGCTGTCGATCGCGTCTCGACGATTTCCTCCGAACGCGGCCGCGCGGTGAAGCTTTCGATCGCCGAGGGCCAGGTCACGCTGGCCGTCAACAATCCGGATTCGGGCAGCGCCACCGAAGAACTGGCCGCCGACTATTCGTCCGACCCGATCGAGATCGGCTTCAATGCGAAGTATCTGCTCGACGTCGCCGCCCAGCTGACCGGCACGGAAGCGAAGTTCATGCTGGCCGATGCCGGTTCGCCAACGCTGATCCACGACATGGCCGACGAGACCGCGCTCTACGTGCTGATGCCGATGCGGGTGTAGCCGCGCTGCGGCAAACCTTCGGCGCGACGATTGCGGCGACTTCTACAGGCGGATAGCGGTTGCGCGAGCAAAACCACATAAGTAAGCTAACACTTACTAATTTCCGCAACTATGCGGCGCTCTCGATCGACTTTTCCCCGGGCGCCGTGGTGTTTTCCGGCGACAATGGCGCCGGCAAGACCAATCTCCTGGAAGCCATATCCCTGCTGACGCCCGGTCGCGGCCTGCGCCGCGCGCCCTATGCCGACGTCGCGCGCGAAGGTGGCGATGGCGGTTTTGCGCTGCATGCAAGGCTAGACGGGCCTGAGGGACAGGTCGAGATCGGCACCGGTGTCACCGGTGGCGAGGCCACCGGCGAGGGCGGCCGCAAGGTGCGCATCAATGGTGCGCCGGCGCGCTCGGCCGATGCCATGCTGGAGTGGCTGCGCGTCGTCTGGCTGACGCCGGCCATGGACGGCCTGTTTCCCGGTCCGGCCGCAGACCGGCGGCGCTTTCTCGACCGGCTGGTGCTGGCGATCGATCCCGGCCACGGCCAGCGGGCGCTCGACTATGAGAAGGCGATGCGCGGTCGTAACCGATTGCTTACGGAAGGCTCGCGCGACGGCGCTTGGTTCGACGCCATCGAGATGCAGATGGCAGAGACCGGTGTGGCGATCGCCGCGGCGCGTGCCGAACTGGTGCGCCTGCTCGCCGCCATGATCGACAGGCTGCCCAGCAGCGGGCCGTTTCCGCTAGCTGATATCAGCCTCTCCGGAGATCTCGAAAGCGACGTCGCCACAGCACCCGCCGTGGATGTCGAGGAACGCTATCGCGCCGCCCTCGCCGATGGCCGGGAGCGCGATCGCGCCGCCGGACGCACGCTGGACGGCCCGCACCGTTCCGATCTCCTCGTGCGCCACCGCCCGAAGGCGATGCCGGCCGAACTCTGCTCGACCGGCGAGCAGAAGGCGCTGCTGGTCGGCATCGTGCTGTCGCATGCGAGGCTTACGGGCGAGATGTCGGGGATGACGCCGATCCTGCTGCTCGACGAGATCGCCGCCCATCTCGACGCCGGCCGGCGCGCCGCACTGTTCTCAATCCTGGAAGAGCTGAACTGCCAGGCCTTCATGACCGGAACCGACGCGGCGTTGTTTTCCAGCCTCAGGGGACGCGCGCAGTTCCTGACGGTCGTCCACGGCACGGTTGGGCCAACCGAAGGCTCCTGACAAGATTTTCCCACCGCTATATGCTCCGGCAATGACTGCCGCCCTCACCGACGAAGAGCTCGAGCGCTATGCGCGCCACATTGTGCTGCCGGAAATCGGCGGCGCCGGCCAGCAGAGGCTGAAGCGGGCGCGTGTACTGGTGATAGGCGCCGGCGGGCTCGGCGCGCCAGTGTTGGAATATCTCGCCGCCGCCGGCGTCGGTACGCTCGGCATCGTCGACGATGACACCGTTTCGCTGTCCAACCTGCAACGGCAGGTGATCCACGCCACCGACACGATCGGCACGGCAAAGACCGGCAGCGCCAAGGCGGCGATCGCCCGGATCAATCCCCACGTCGCGGTGGAACTGCACGATTTCAGGCTGACGGCCGACAACGCCGCTGCTCTCATTGCACGCTACGACATCGTCGTCGACGGCTCCGACAATTTCGAGACGCGCTATGTCGTGGCCGATGCCTGCGCGGCGGAGAAGCGGCCGCTGGTGCATGCGGCGGTCGGCCGCTTTGACGGCTCGGTAACCGTCTTGATGCCGTTCGCGACCGGCGCCGACGGCAGGCCGAACCCAGGCTATCGCGATCTGTTCCCCGAGGCACCGCCTGAAGGGCTGGTGCCGTCCTGCGCCGTTGCCGGCGTCGTTGGCGCGCTGACCGGCGTCGTGGGCACGCTGCAGGCGATGGAAGCGATCAAGCTGATCACCGGCATCGGCGAACCGCTGGTCGGCCGGCTGCTGCTCTACGATGCGCTGTCGGCGCGCTTCGATACGATCCGCTACAAGAGAAACTGAGCGCATGGATCAGCCCGCCGGCGTTTTGGTCACGCGGCTTGCCCCCGGCTTCGATCGCTGGGACGAACTGCTCAGCTTGATCATGCAGGCCTTTGCGCCAATGGACGGCGTCATAGACCCGCCATCCTCGGCGCATCTGCTGAGCGCCGAAAGCCTCCGAGACAAAGCCAGCCAGGAGACGGTGTTCCTGGCGCTGCAGGATGACAGGATCGCCGGCTGCGTCTTCGCCTCGGAAAGGGACGCTGACTTCTATGTCGGCAAGCTCGCCATCCAGCCTGAGCTCCAGGGGCGAGGCATCGGCCGGCGGCTGATGCAGGCTGCCGAGGATCTTGCCCGCAGCCGCAACAAGTCAGCCATCGAACTCCAGACCCGGGTCGAACTCACCGCAAACCACGCGACCTTCGCCCGTCTCGGCTTTCGCGAAACCGCACGCACCGCACATCAGGGCTATGACCGGCCGACTTCGATCACCATGCGCAAGGAGCTCAAGTGAGCCTCGCCCTCAGCGCGCAGGAGCAGGCAATCGCCTCCGGCCACGACGGAGCGGCGATGGCGATGCGCATCGTTGCCGAAAGCGCTGCGCTGCTTGGCGCGCCGCGGCTGATCCCGATCGCCTCGACGCATATAGACGGCGCGCTCTATCACGGCGATTCCGGCACGCTGTTTGCCGAAAGGCTGGTCGAGGGCGGCGCGCGCGTTGCCGTGCGTTCGACGCTCAATGTCGGCGCGCTCGATTTGATGGGCTGCTCGCGCGTGCGCCTCGAAGAGCCGGCGCGCGGCATGGCCCGGCGGATGATGGAGGCCTACCGCAAACTGGGCTGCGAGCAGAGCTGGACCTGCGCGCCCTATCAGGCTGGCCACAGGCCGGCGCTTGGCAGCGATGTCGCCTGGGGTGAATCCAACGCCGTGGTGTTCTGCAATTCGGTGCTGGGCGCGCGCACCAACCGCTATGGCGATTTCCTCGACATTGCCTGCGCCATATCGGGCCGCGCGCCTTATTACGGCCTGCACCGCGTCGAGAACCGGCAGGCCAGGCTGGTGTTCGACGTCTCCGGCCTGTCCGCCTCGTTCCTTGATTCGGAGATCGCCTGGCCGGTGCTGGGCAGCCTCTATGGCCGCGAGGTGGGTAGTGCCGTCGGCGTCGTCACCGGCATCTCCCACCATCCCGGCGAGGACGCGCTGAAAGCCTTCGGCGCGGCAGCGGCATCGTCGGGCGCAGTCGGCCTCTTCCACATTGCCGGCGTGACGCCCGAGGCGCCCGACGCCGAGACCATCCTGACCAGCGGCAGGTCGGAAACGGTGATCCGCGTCACGCCGGAAATGGCCGCCAAAGCCCGCGCGGGCCTGTCAACGGCAGCCACGCAAACCGTCATCGATGCGGTAGCGATCGGCAGTCCGCATCTGTCGGCGGCCGAATTCAAAGCGCTGGAGCAGTTGATCGGCGGGCGGCGGCTGCGCGTCCCGATTTACGCCTGCACCGGCCGGCACGTGCTGACAACGCTGGAACAGAGCGGACAGCGCAAGACGCTTGAGGCCAGCGGCGTGATCATCGTCGCCGACACCTGCGTTGTGGTGACGCCGATCCTGCCGGAGCTTGCCGGCGGTGTACTGATGACCAATTCGGGAAAATTCGCGCAATACGCGCCGGGCAATATCGGTTACGCCGTGCTTTACGGCTCGCTGGCCGACTGCGTCGAAAGCGCGGTTGCCGGTAAACCAAGGTTTACGGATATCGCCGCATGAGCGCCGTCGCCGAAATCCTGGTGCAGGGCAGCGGTGGCGAAGGCGTCGCACTGGTGCTGACCGCCCCGATCAGCTTCTGGGGCGGCGTCGATCCGAAGAGCGGCCGTATCGCCGATGTCCGCCACCCGCAACATGGCGAGACCATTGCCGGACGCGTGCTGTTCCTGCCGGGCACGATCGGCTCGTCCTCGGCCTCCGCCGTGCTGATGGAACTGGTCCACAATGGCCATGCACCGGCGGCACTCGTGCTGCACGAGCCGGACGCGATCCTGCTGCTGGGGCTGATCGTTGCCAGGGAAATGGGCTGGCGGACGCCGCTGGCGCTCAGGCTCGGACGCGATGCGTTTGAGGCCTACCGTGGCAAGCATGTAAGTGTGGCTGAGGACGGCGCCCTTACAAGCGCCGCCTGATCGCTTATCTCACGTCCGCAGCGGCAGCACGCGGTCCGGCGGACGGTGGCCGTCGAAGAAAGCGCGGATGTTGATGATCACCTTCTCGCCCATGTCGATGCGGCCTTCGAGCGTCGCCGAGCCCATATGCGGCAACAGCACGACCTTGTTCTTGGCGGCGAGCTTCAGCAGCTTCGAGTTCAGCGCCGGCTCGTGCTCGTAGACGTCGAGGCCGGCGCCGGCGATCTTGCCGTCCTGGATCAGCTTGACCAGGGACTC
Organism: Mesorhizobium sp. M1252; assembly: GCF_040318265.1. NCBI lineage: Bacteria > Pseudomonadati > Pseudomonadota > Alphaproteobacteria > Hyphomicrobiales > Phyllobacteriaceae > Mesorhizobium > Mesorhizobium sp. M1252. The sequence continues at coordinate 120,901 of NZ_JAMYLX010000002.1, forward strand.
CTCGTCGATGATGTCGCCGCGTGCGGTGTTTACGATGTAAGCTGTGGGTTGCAGCAACGCCAAGCGCCGCGCTGACAGCAAATGAAAAGTCGCCGGGGTGGACGGGCAATTGACCGAGATGATGTCCATGCGGGCAAGCATCTGGTCGAGGCTTTCCCAATAGGTCGCCTCCAGCCCTTCCTCGACCGCCGGCAGCACGCGATGGCGGTTGTGGTAGTGGATCGACAGGCCGAAGGCCTTGGCGCGTCTCGCCACCGCGGTGCCGATGCGGCCCATGCCGACAATGCCGAGGCGCTTGCCCCAGATGCGCCGGCCGAGCATCCAGGTCGGCGACCAGCCGGCCCATTTCTTGTCGCTGGTCAGCACGGCGGCGCCTTCCGCCAGCCGTCGCGGCACAGCCAGCATCAGCGCCATGGTCATATCGGCGGTGTCTTCGGTCAGCACGTTCGGCGTGTTGGTGACGGTGATGCCTTTCTTGGCCGCCGCCGCCACGTCGATCTTGTCGACACCATTGCCGAAATTGGCGATCAGCTTGAGGTTGTCGCCGGCCTGGGCAATCAGCGCCTCGTCTATCTGGTCGGTGATGGTCGGCACCAGCACGTCGGCTTCCTTGATCGCCGCGACCAACTCCGGCTGCGTCATCGGGCGGTCCTCGACAATCAGCCTGGCGTCGAAGAGTTCGCGCATGCGGGTCTCGACCGGATCGGGCAGCTTGCGCGTGATGACGACGAGAGGCCGTTTTTTGCCTGCCATTGTTTCCTCGAACCCGATCTCGTTGAGACCTCTTTAACCAAGACAGGCGAAACTGAATACCGGTCGCGGTGCCTGCCACTCCTGTAACAAGCGGTGCCGCCGAAGACAAAGAAAAAGGGGCGCCCGGACCAAAGGGCACGCGCCGAAAGGAATGAAAGTGTCTGGTTTCGCGTCGCTTCGCCTGATCCTCAGCGCAGCGCTTCTCGGCGCTCTCCTGCATTCCCCGCAAGCCGCGGCGCAAGGAGCCGCGGCACCTGTGCAGACGGTCACGCTCGGGCCGAGCGGCCTGCCGCTGCCGCGTTTCGTCAGCCTGAAATCGGCTCGCGTCAACTCGCGCGTTGGCCCCGGCGCCAACTATTCCGTCGACTGGATGTACACAAAGGCCGGCCTGCCGATGGAAATCATCCAGGAATTCGATACCTGGCGGCGCGTGCGCGATGCCGATGGCTCGGAGGGTTGGATCAACCAGTCGCTGCTGTCCGGCCGCCGGACCGCGATCGTCGCCCCCTGGCAACGCACCAAAGGTGGCCGAATCAATCTGCTCGACGATGCGGACAAGGACGCCAGCGTCATCGCCATCATCGAGCCGGGCGTTACGGGCACGATCAAAACCTGCGATGGCCAGTGGTGCGAAATGACCTTCGACGGCCACACCGGCTGGATCGCCCAGTCGCAGGTGTGGGGCGCCTATCCCGGCGAGCACGTCAAGAATTGAGATTGCTGGAGGCCTAACGGCCGATACGGCCGAGATGGGTGTCCTGAAAACCGGTCGACAGTTTGAGACCGTAGCCGAGCGCGCGGTCGATGGCGATGTGGATGATCCAGATCAGACCAATAGCGGTCGCCGTCGAATTGGCCAGAACATATCCGGCGAGCGCCAGAAAAAGCGGGACAATCAGGATGTGCAAAGCGTTGTAGGCGACGGCGCCGACACGCGGCCCGGCGAGATAGCCCAGCATCGACAGGTCAGGCGCCAGGATGAGCAGGGCAAACAGCCACCAGGAAACGCCTGACACAGCATAGAAGACGATCGCCACCACCGCGACCGCAACCCATTCGAGCCGGATAGCAAGATCGACAGGTTTCATGGGGTGCAGCTTAAACGCTGCGTTTGGGGCGCAGCCTCACCACGATGTCGACATTGGCGATCTCCATGCCTGCGGGTGGCTCCGGCAGGTTGGAAACGGTCACCGGACCGCTTTCGATGTCGAAGATCCGGTTTTCGCCTTCGATGTAGAAATGATGGTGATCGGAGGTGTTGGTGTCGAAATAGGTCTTCGACCCCTCGACCGCCAGGATGCGCAGCAGGCCGGCCTGGGTGAACTGGTGAAGCGCGTTGTAGACGGTGGCAAGCGAAACCGGCACGCCGGCGGCGATCGCCTCCTCATGCAGTTCCTCGGCCGAAAGGTGGCGGTCGCCCTTGGCAAACAGCAGATCGGCCAGCGCAATGCGCTGGCGCGTCGGCCTCAGGCCGGCTTCGCGAACCCGCTTGTCCACAGCGACATTTTCCTTCCGGCAGCCCAGATCCATCTATCCGTCCAAGCCCACAGTTCTGCCTCAAGACACGCCCAGAGTGGCGAAAAAACGTCATCGACCGAAACTGGATACCTCTCGACATATATTCTGTTGGCCGAATGCGATCAATAGAGCGACATGCGTCCAGTTGGACGCACTAAGTGCGCTCTATCACTTTTTGGCGTCGCATCGTGCTTTCCGGAAAATCGAAATCGATTTCCGGCCGATGCGAGAGCGCGCATTGACCCGGGCAGACGGGCGGGTTAAGCGCAAACGCCGGTTTCCGGCCCGAAAGGGATTGTGTTAGGAAACCAACGAAAAGGGCGCCCCACCGCCCGGGACGAATATGGGGACGAGACATATGGCGGGTACTAAATCCAGCTACGGTTATGAGGAATTGCTCGCTTGCGCCCGCGGCGAGCTGTTCGGGCCCGGCAACGCCCAGTTGCCCTACCCGCCCATGCTGATGTTCGACCGCATCACCGAGATCAGCGAGACCGGCGGCGCCCACGACAAGGGCTTCATCCGTGCCGAATTCGACATCAAACCGGACCTGTGGTTCTTCGCCTGCCATTTCATCGGCAATCCGATCATGCCGGGGTGCCTGGGCCTCGACGCCATGTGGCAATTGACGGGTTTCTACCTCGGCTGGCTCGGCGAGCCGGGCAAGGGCATGGCGCTGTCGACCGGCGAAGTGAAGTTCAAGGGGATGGTGACGCCTTCGGTCAAGAAAGTGGAATACGGCATCGATTTCAAGCGCGTCATGCGCGGACGCCTGGTTCTCGGCATCGCCGATGGCTGGCTTAAAGCCGACGGCGAACCCATATACGCGGCGACAGACCTCAAAGTGGGGCTGTCCAAGCAATCGGCCGCCTGACCGGCGCCACTGCAGCAGGGCGTTCCCGGACGCGCAACGACGCTGCGGCATTTTGGTTTTGCGTATGATCGCCGGCGAAAACCGACTAGGGTTTCGGGATCATCCGCTGGAAGGAGTTGCGAATGAGAAGGGTCGTCGTCACAGGCCTCGGCATCGTATCGTCGATCGGCAACAACGCCAACGAGGTGCAATCCTCGCTCCACGATGCCAAATCAGGCATCAGCTTCTCCGATTCCTTCGCCGAACACGGCTTCCGCTGCCAGGTCTGGGGCGCGCCGACGCTCGACCCGACCCCTATGATCGACCGGCGCGCCATGCGCTTCCTGAGCCAGGGCGCGGCCTGGAACCATGTCGCGATGGACCAGGCGATCGCCGACGCCGGGCTTGGCGAAAGCGACATCACCAATGAGCGCACCGGCATCGTCATGGGCTCGGGTGGCCCCTCGACCCGCACCATCGTCGAGGCGGCCGAGACCACGCTCAAGAACAACAGCCCCAAGCGCATCGGTCCGTTCGCGGTGCCGAAGGCGATGTCGTCGACCGCGTCGGCGACGCTCGCCACCTGGTTCAAGATCCACGGCGTCAACTATTCGATCTCGTCGGCCTGCTCGACCTCGGCGCATTGCATCGGCAACGCCTACGAACTGATCCAGTGGGGCAAGCAGGATGTGATGTTTGCCGGCGGCCATGAGGACCTCGACTGGACGATGTCGGACCTGTTCGATGCCATGGGGGCGATGTCGTCGAAGTATAACGACAAGGCGTCAACAGCGTCACGCGCGTATGACGCCACCCGCGATGGCTTCGTCATCGCGGGTGGCGCGGGCGTCCTCATCCTGGAGGAGCTCGAACACGCCAAGGCGCGCGGGGCCAAGATCTACGCTGAGATCGTCGGCTATGGCGCGACGTCGGACGGTTACGACATGGTGGCGCCGTCGGGCGAAGGCGCGGTGCGCTGCATGCGCCAGGCTCTGGCGACGGTGTCCACGCCGGTCGACTACATCAACACCCACGGCACCTCGACGCCGGTCGGCGATTCCCGGGAAATGGGCGCCATCCGAGAGGTGTTCGGCGACAAGATGCCGTTCATCACCTCGACCAAGTCGCTGACCGGCCATTCGCTGGGTGCCGCCGGCGTCCAGGAATCGATCTACTCGATCCTGATGATGCAAGGCGGCTTCATCGGCGAGAGCGCCCATATCGAAAACCTCGATCCCGAATTCGAGGGCATGCCGATCGTGCGCAAGCGCATCGACGACGCCAGGATCGACACGGTTTTGTCCAACTCGTTCGGCTTCGGTGGCACCAACGCAACGCTGATTTTCCAGCGCTATTCCGCATAAGGCCAGCGTTTTTTTGTAGGGGGATTGCCGGCCATGGACGGACTGATGAAGGGCAAGCGCGGGCTTGTCATGGGCGTCGCCAACGATCATTCGATCGCCTGGGGCATCGCCAGGAAATTGTCCGAACACGGAGCGGAGCTTGCCTTCACCTATCAGGGCGACGCATTCGGGCGCCGCGTCAAGCCGCTTGCCGAGAAGCTTGGGGCGTCTCTGGTGGTGCCGTGCGACGTCGAGGACAGCGCATCGGTCGCCGCCACCTTCGAGACGCTCGGCAAGGAATGGGGCGGGCTCGACTTCGTCGTCCACGCCATCGGCTTTTCCGACAAGAACGAGCTCAAGGGGCTCTACGCCGACACCAGCCGCGACAATTTCGTCCGCACCATGGTCATCTCCTGCTACTCCTTCACCGAGGTCGCCCGCCATGCCGCCCCGCTGATGAGCGAAGGCGGCGCGATGATCACGCTGACCTATGCCGGTTCTGTCCGCGTCATGCCGAACTACAACGTCATGGGCGTCGCCAAGGCCGGACTGGAAGCCAGCGTGCGCTATCTCGCCAACGACTATGGCCCGCGCGGCATTCGGGTGAACGGCATATCGGCGGGACCGGTGCGTACTTTGGCCGGCGCCGGAATCTCGGACGCCCGCCACATGTACTCCTACCAGCAGCGCAACTCGCCGCTGCGCCGCACGGTGACCATCGACGAGGTCGGCGGCTCGGCGCTCTATCTTTTGTCCGACCTCTCGTCAGGCGTCACCGGCGAAATCCATTATGTGGATTCCGGCTATCACATCGTGTCGATGCCAACCCTGGATGAGTTGAAGCAGACCGACAGCGTACGCGATTAATTCACCAGTAAAATTAGATGCATGGGCGGAAACTCATTTTAAGGAGATATCCGCTAGAAGTCCTATGGGCTTGGGCTCTGCGCGTTCTTGCTGGGCGCAAAGGATGCTTTAGCCTTTATGAATTTGCGCTTGATATTTCCCGAAGTCGAGTTGATTTCGGGATCATGCGACAGGGACTGAGCAATGCCTGCTGTCAGCAACCCGAAGCGAACACCTGTGTTCCGGCTGCTCACCGTCGCCAGTTCGGGCCTTGGCAGTTTCATCCTTGGGCTTTGGGGCCTCCGGCATGGTTTCGGGGACGGCTTTGCCGGCATGCAGGCGGAAACCATGATCGGCATCGCGTCGGCGCTATGCGCGCTGGCCGCCGCCGGTGCTGCCTTGTCCTTCTTCGCCGGCGTCGATGAATCGGTGGACTACGTTTTCAACGAAACCCATTTCGACAAGCTGACCGGGCTTTTTGCGCGGCCGGCGATGGTCGGCAGGATTGCCGACGCGGCGTCCGCGACGATCAGGACCGGTGAGCCGGTGTTCCTCATCGACATCGACATCGACCGCTTCAAGCAGATCAACGACGCCATCGGCTACAGCCATGGCGACGAACTGATCCGCGGCTTCACCAAGCGGTTGAAGGCCTGCATGCCCGAAGGCGCGGTGATGGGGCGCATCGGCGCCGGCGAGTTCGCTATCCTTGTCTGGGAACACCAACTCCAAAGGTCCATGGAAAGCACCGTCGAAACCATGATCGAGGAGATGCTGAAGCCGTACCAGCTCGATTCCCACCTGCAGTCGGTCGGCCTGTCGGTCGGCATCGTGGCGATGCCAAAGGATGGCGTCGATCCGGTCCTCATCCTGCGCCGCTCCAACCTGGCGCTGCAGAATGCCCGCGCCGGCGGCGTGGGCAACTGGTCGGTCTTCCATTCCGACATGGGCCAGGTCGCCGACTACCGCCACTGGATCGAATCCGAACTGCACATCGCCTTCGACCGTGGCGATTTCGACCTTCACTACCAGCCGCAGCTCGACCTGCCGACCGGCCGTGTCGTCGGCTACGAGGCGCTGATCCGCTGGAAGCACCCGGAACGCGGCATGATCCCGCCGATGGAATTCATTCCGATCGCCGAAGAGACCGGCATGATCCACCCGATCGGCAATTGGGTGCTGAACAAGGCCTGCAGCGATGCCCGTCATTTGCCCGAGGACTGCTTCGTTGCCGTCAACATCTCGCCGGTCCAGTTCAGGACCAAGGATTTCGTCGGTATCGTGCGCGACACGATGGCCAGCACCGGCATCAAGCCGTCGCGGCTGGAGCTCGAAGTGACCGAGACGGCGATGATGCAGGACCGCGACCGCGCCGCCATCATCCTGCAGCAGCTTGCCGACATGGGCATTTCGGTGGCCGTCGACGATTTCGGCACCGGCTATTCCAATCTCAGCTACCTGATCGACGTCGCCTTCGGCAAGCTGAAGATCGACCGCTCCTTCGTCAGCCGCATCGACACCGATTCCAATTCGGGCGCCGTCGTCTCTACCATCGTCGGCCTGTCGCGGGCGCTCGGCGTCGGCATCATCGCCGAAGGCGTCGAGACCGAGAACCAGGCGACGCTTTTGCGAGCAGCTGGTTGCGAGATGGTGCAGGGCTATCTGTTCGGCAGGCCGGCGCCGCTCAAGATCAAGCCTGGCGATATCAGACCGACCATTCCCGTCCACGAGCCGGCGCGCATCGTCAGCATGCATTGAGGCGACCGGCACCGTCCTATCGGCGCGCGGAGAAAACCTTGAACATGCCGTCGCGGGCGAGTTCGGCATGGCTGGAGAAGACAGCCTTCAGAACCGGTTCGTAAGGCAGCTGACGGTTCGCCACCATGAACAGCCGCCCGCCCGGCTTCAGCGCCTTGCCCGCCGCCTGGATCATGCCGGCGCCGATTTCCGGCTCGGCCGCCCGGCTGCGATGGAAGGGCGGGTTCATGACGATGGCATCATAGCGCCGCTCGACCGGCTCGCTCAGCAGATCGGTCCAGAAGAAGCCGGGCTCGAAGCCTGTCTGGCCGATATTGCCCTTGGCCGCCTCAAGCGCGTCGAAATCCGCTTCGTAAAGGTCGAGCCCCGTTATGCCGGATGAACGTGCCGCGACCTCGGCGGCGACATAACCCCAGCCGGCGCAGAAATCAGCAATGTTGCCGCGCAGGTCTTTGGGCAGGTTGTCGACCAGAAGTTTCGAGCCGACGTCGATCCGGTCGAAGGAGAACATGCCAGGCGCGGTACGGAAGCGGTCCTCTACGACCAAGGCGGGATTGGCGACGCGCAGTTTTTCCGCAGGCGCCAGATCGGCCGGACGGCGAAGCCAGAAGGCGATGCCGTGATATTTCGGCAGATGCCCTTCGATGGGAACAAGCTCGTCGATGCGCTTGCGCAGGCTGGCGATGCCTTCGTCCTTACCGCCGGCGACAATGATCAGACCGCCCGGCGTGACGCGTTCGATCGCCTCGGCAATACGCATCTCGTTTAGCCCACGATGGCGGCCGGCAAGCACGAGCGCTGCATCGAATGCATCGCCTTCCGCGCGCGGCGTTACCTTGTGACCGGCACGCTCCAGCGCTCGGAGATGCGGCCGGAAACCCTGTGCAAGATGGAGCTCTGCCTCGAAGCCTTCCGGCAAGCGGAAGCCGGGCTCCGCACCCAGGAACAACACACGCTCGCCCTTTTGCGGCAGAGGGAACCCCTCGGCCTCGAAGGGATGGAACAGTGTCTTCAGCGGCTCAGCGGCCATTCTTCGATTCTCATGTCGTAGACGGGTATTAAACGAAAACGGGCGCGACATAAGCCGCGCCCGTTCAACTCTATTGTCAGACCACTCAGGCGGCGTTTTCTTCGCCTTCGGCCTTCTTGTCGCGGGCGATTTCCTTGCCGGTGGCCTGGTCGACGACCTTCATCGACAGGCGGACCTTGCCGCGCTCGTCGAAGCCCATCAGCTTGACCCAGACCTTGTCGCCTTCCTTGACGACGTCCGAGGTCTTGGCGACCCGGTCGTTGGCAAGCTGCGAGATGTGGACGAGGCCGTCACGCGGACCGAAGAAGTTGACGAAAGCCCCGAAGTCGGCGGTCTTGACGACCGTGCCTTCGTAGATTTCGCCGACTTCCGGCTCGGCGACGATGGTATGGATCCACTTCTTGGCCGCCTCGATCTCCTTGGCGTTCGACGAAGCGATCTTGACCGTGCCGTCGTCCTCGATGTTGATCTTTGCGCCGGTCTTCTCGACGATCTCACGGATAACCTTGCCGCCGGAGCCGATCACGTCGCGGATCTTGTCGGTCGGGATGTGCATAACCTCGATGCGCGGTGCGAACTCACCGAGTTCGGGGCGGGCGCCGGTCAGAGCATGCGCCATCTCGCTGAGGATATGCTGGCGGCCGTCCTTGGCCTGGTCCAGCGCGATCTTCATGATCTCCTCGGTGATGCCCTCGATCTTGATGTCCATCTGCAGCGAGGTGATGCCGCCTTCGGTACCGGCAACCTTGAAGTCCATGTCGCCGAGGTGATCTTCGTCACCCAGGATGTCGGACAGAACCGCGAAGCGCTCGCCTTCCTTGATCAGGCCCATCGCGATACCAGCAACCGGCTTGGCCAGCGGAACGCCGGCATCCATCAGCGCCAGCGATGTGCCGCAGACGGTGGCCATCGACGACGAACCGTTGGACTCGGTGATCTCCGAGACGACGCGCAGCGTGTAGGGGAACTGGTCCGCGCTCGGCAGCATCGGACGGATAGCGCGCCAGGCGAGCTTGCCGTGGCCGATTTCGCGGCGGCCCGGCGAACCCATGCGGCCGGTCTCGCCGACGGAGTAGGGAGGGAAGTTGTAGTGAAGGAGGAACTTCTCCTTGTACATGCCGGTCAGCGAATCGACATACTGCTCGTCCTCGCCGGTACCCAGCGTGGCAACGACCAGCGCCTGGGTCTCGCCGCGGGTGAACAGCGCCGAACCGTGCGTGCGCGGCAGGACGCCGACTTCCGAGACGATCTTGCGGACAGTCTTGAGGTCACGGCCATCGATGCGCGAACCGGTGTCGAGGATGTTCCAGCGCACGACCTTGGCCTGGAGTTCCTTGAACACCGAACCGATCTGCTCGGAGGTGTACTTGGCGTCTTCGCCTTCGGCCGGGGCGAACGCTGCCTTGACCTTCGCCTTGACGGCGTCGACGGCGGCGTAACGCTTCTGCTTGTCGACGTTCTTGTAGGCATTGCTGAGCTCGTCGCCGACGATCTTCAGCATTTCGGCTTCAAGCGCGGAGTAGTCCGGCGCCGTGAAATCGCGCGGCTCCTTGGCGGCAACTTCGGCCAGCTTGATGATGGCGTCGATGACCGGCTGGAAGCCCCTGTGGCCGAACATGACGGCGCCGAGCATCAGCTCTTCGCCGAGTTCCTTGGCTTCGGACTCGACCATCAGCACGGCGTCGGTGGTGCCGGCGACGATCAGGTCCAGCCTGGATTCCTGCATCTCATCGACATGCGGGTTGAGCACGTATTCGCCGTTGATGTAGCCGACGCGGGCGCCGCCGATCGGGCCCATGAAGGGAACGCCCGACAGCGTCAAAGCGGCCGAGGTGGCGACGATCGACAGGATATCGGGATCGTTCTCGAGGTCATGCTGGACGACGGTGACGACGATCTGGGTGTCGTTCTTGTAGCCGTCGGCGAAGAGCGGGCGGATCGGGCGGTCGATCAGGCGGGAAACCAGCGTTTCCTTTTCGCTCGGACGTCCCTCGCGCTTGAAGTAGCCGCCCGGGATCTTGCCGGCGGCGTAGGTCTTTTCCTGGTAGTTGACGGTCAGCGGGAAGAAATCGAGGCCTGGCTTCGGCTCCTTCATCGAAACGACGGTGGCGAGAACCTTAGTTTCGCCGTAGGTCGCAAGCACCGCGCCGTCAGCCTGACGTGCGATCTTGCCGGTTTCCAGGATGAGCGGACGGCCGCCCCATTCGATTTCCACTTTGTGGTAGTTGAACATATCTTGTCCTTAATAAGCGGAAAGGGCCGCGCCGTTTCACGGTGCGCGGATGCCCTTTCCCTGGCTTCCTTTCTCGGGCAGCCACGGGCAAGACAACGGGAAGCTCGGTAAATTTCGGCGCTGGTTAGCGCACGAGCGTCCTGCAATCCTGCCCCATGACCGTCCATGGGCGGTTTCGAGTGGCCTCTGCACGCTCGAAACCGGGTCTGGCCAATCGATGCGACTGGCAGAATGCGCGACCGGCGGGCTCTCCTTCGAAAGCCCGCCGGTCAATTCGTCAACGGCGCAGACCGAGCTTCTCGATCAACGTCTGATAGCGCGCGTCATCCTTGCGCTTGAGATAATCAAGCAGGCTGCGGCGCTGGGAGACGAGAGCGAGCAGACCACGGCGGGAATGGTTATCCTTCTTGTGGTCCTTGAAGTGGTCGGTCAGGTTCTTGATGCGCTCGGAAAGGATGGCCACCTGGACTTCCGGAGACCCGGTATCGCCCTTGGCGGTTGCGAATTCACCCATCAATTCCTGTTTGCGCTCGGCAGTAATCGACATCGTGTTTTCCTTATCTGTTTGAGGAAACGGGTCGCCCTCAGCCGGGATGTCGTCCAGCAGGGGCCGGTGCAAGCAAAGCGACATGGCGCGATGCTGCGGCGCATATAGGGCAATTCCCCGGAAAACACCAGCCCATTCATAAAGCCGGCTTGTCGCAGCCTTTGCTCGGGAATCCAGGATTCCCCTGACACCGGAAGCTTACAGCCACTTCTTGCTTTTGAAGAAGACGATCAGCCCGACAGCAACGGCCAGCATGAACAGCAGCGAAGCCGGGTAGCCATAGTAGGCTTTCAGTTCCGGCATGTTCCACGGCGAGATATCGGGATCGAAATTCATCCCCCAGATACCGACCAGGAAGGTTAGCGGCATGAAGATCACCGAGACGATGGTGAGATAAGAGATGACGTCGTTGGTGCGCGCCTGGCTCAGCGACAAATGCATTTCGATCAAGCCGGTCAGCATATCACGCTGGTTCTCGACCAGCTCGATCAGCCGCAATGCGTGGTCGAGCGTGTCGTTGAAGAAGATTTTCGTCTCCGGCTTCACATAGGGCACGTCGTTGCGGATCAGCGTCGCCAGCGTGTCGCGCATCGGCCACAGCACGCCCTTGAGCACATTGGCGTCGCGCCGCAATTCGTGCAGCTGGCGCATCTGATGCTTGTGAGGCGTGTTGAGCATCTCGTCCTCGATGCCATCGACCTCCTCGCTAGCGGCCTCAATCGGCGGGAAATAGCTGTCGACGATGGAATCGATGAGCGCATAGGCCAGATAGTCGGCGCCGCGCATCCGCAAGCGGTTGGGCAACGCTGCGGCGATGCGCTTGCGCACGGGGTCGAACGGATCGCCTTCGCGCTCCTGGAAGGTGACGACGAATTTCTTGCCGAAGAACACCGCGATCTGCTCATAGCGATGCACCTTGACGTCGTCGATCATGCGCATGACGACGAAGGCGTGGTCCTCGAAGAAGTCGACCTTCGGCCGCTGGCCGGTGTTGACGACATCTTCCAGAGCCAGTGGATGCAGGTTGAAGATCCGGCCGATCTCCTCGATCAGCTGGATGTTGGCGAGACCGGTGCAGTCCAACCAGACGACCGGCCAGTTGTCGCAATGGGTGTTGAGATCGTCGATGCTGGCATCGTTGATGGTCTTGAATTTTTCAGGCGAAATCAGCGTCAGCCGCAGCTCGGACCGTCGCGCCGCCGGATCGGCGATCAGCGTGCCGGGCGAGGCTCCAACCGGCGGCCGGCGCGTTGTCACCGGCGCCCGCTTCTTCACCGCCTCAGCCTTTGCCATGTGCCCCTCGGATGTGACGTCGACGTAAAACTAGACGGGAGTGGTCAGCCGGCAAAGACCCGCTTCGGCTTGAACATGCCTTGCTCGATGGCGCCGATGGCGACAAGCTTGCCGCGCGCGGTGGCGCAGGCTTCCTCGGCTTCCACGGGCGCGTCGCGGCCGCGGATGATGACGGGATTGCCAAGGCGGATCTTGGTCGCCGCTTCGTCGCTGATGGCAATCTGCGGCAGGCAGTCGAGCGCGGCGGCCGTGTCGACGAGCAGCGCATCGATTGCGCCAAAGTCGATCGGCGCGTCGGCAACATCGGCGTCGCCCTCTTTGTCAGCTTCGCGCTGTTCGCCGAAACGGGCGGCTTCCAGTTCGGCGACGGTGACGAAATCCTCCTGGGTGAACGGCTCGACCTCGACCCTGCGCAATTCGGCGATGTGGCCGAAGCAGCCGAGGTCGCGGCCCATGTCGCGGGCCAGCGAGCGCACATAGGTGCCTTTGCCGCATTCGACCTCGAACAAAGTGTGGTCGGCAGCGTGCTCGACGATGTCCAGACGGCCGATCTCGATCTCGCGCGCGGGGATGTCGACTGTCTCGCCCCCACGGGCGAGATCGTAGGCGCGTTCGCCTGATATCTTGATGGCCGAGAATTGCGGCGGTGTCTGCATGATGACGCCGGTGTAGTTCGGCAGCAGCGCCCTGACATCTTCTTCCGCCGGACGGCGGTCGGAACTTTGCGTCACCGGGCCTTCGAGATCGTCGGTCGAACGCTCCTCGCCCCAAGCGACGGTGAACCGGTAGATTTTGGCGCCGTCCTGCACATAAGGCACGGTCTTGGTTGCCTCGCCCAGCGCGATCGGCAGCATGCCAGAGGCCAGCGGGTCGAGCGTGCCGGCATGGCCGGCCTTTTCGGCCTGGAAAAGCCATTTGATCTTGGAGACGGCTTCGGTCGAACCCATGCCAACCGGCTTGTCCAGCACCACCCAGCCGGAGATCGGCCGGCCCTTCTTCTTGCCGCGGCGCCCCACTATTTCTCGTCCTTGTCGTTGTCTTCGCCATCGGTACCCAAGTCTCGCGCGACTTCCGGCGATTTCAGCAAATCGTTGATCCTGGCGAAATTGTCGAAGGACGTATCGAGCTTGAAGCGGAACTCCGGCATGAACTTCATCTGGCGGAGCGCGCCGGAGACGCGGCCACGGACGAACTTCGCGTGCTTGTTGAGCGCGTCGATGACCGCACCCGTGTCCTTGGCGCCGAGCGGCGAAACGAAGGCCGTTGCGACCCTCAGATCAGTGGACATACGCACTTCCGAGACCGAAACCACGGTGTTCTCGATCAGCGGGTCGATAATCTCGCCGCGCTGCAAGGTTTCCGACAGCGCATGGCGCACCTGTTCGGCGACGCGAAGCATGCGCTGGGATGGGCTGGAGGCGGTTGGACGGGGCATTTTTCTCAATCCGGAAAGCGTGAGGCGCGGGATGGGACCGTGCCGCCATGTCTCATATTTGTTCTATGCATGTCGTTTATCCCGCACTTTTGGGCGACAGGCATTAATGTTAGGGCGGCGGTCTTTCGACCACCGCCCGGTCGTATCGACAGTATGCGAACTCAGAGCGTCCGGGTCACCATCTCGACGCGGAAGCACTCGATGATGTCGCCGACGCGCATGTCCTCGTAGTTCTGGAAGGCCATGCCGCACTCCTGGCCGCCCGGAACTTCCGCGACTTCATCCTTGAAGCGCTTGAGGGTCTTCAGCGTACCTTCATGGATGACGACGTTGTCGCGGATCAGGCGCACGCCCGCTCCACGCTCGACCTTGCCTTCGGTGACACGGCAGCCGGCGATCTTGCCGACCTTGGTGATGTCGAAGATCTCGAGGATCTCGGCATTGCCAATGAAGGTCTCTCGGCGTTCCGGCGACAGCAGGCCGGAAAGTGCTGCCTTCACATCATCGACGAGGTTGTAGATGATCGAGTAGTAGCGGATTTCGATGCCCGCGGCCGCCGCGGCCGCACGTGCCTGCACGTTGGCACGGACGTTGAAGCCGATGATCGCGGCCCCCGAGGTCTCCGCCAGCGACACGTCGCTTTCGGTGATGGCGCCGGCGCCGGCATGAACGATGCGCGCACGCACCTCGTCGGTGCCAAGCTTGTCGAGAGCGGCGTTGATCGCCTCGATCGAACCCTGCACGTCGCCCTTGATGACCAGCGGGAATTCCTTCAACCCGCTTGTCTGCAGCTGCGACATCATCTGTTCGAGCGAGCCGCGCTGGCCGGCATGGCGAGCCACTGCCTTCTCGCGCGCCAGACGCTGGCGATATTCGGTGATCTCGCGGGCGCGGGCCTCGTTGTTGACGACAGCGAAGCGGTCGCCGGCTTGCGGCGTGCCCTGCAGGCCGAGCACCTCGACCGGCATAGCCGGCGGCGCCTCCTTGATCTGCTCGCCACGGTCGTTGACCAGAGCGCGCACCCGGCCCCACTCATTGCCGGCGACGAGGATGTCGCCCGGCATCAAAGTGCCGGTCTGCACCAGTACGGTGGCGACGGGGCCACGGCCCTTGTCGAGCTGGGCTTCGATGACCACGCCCTCGGCGGTACGGTCCGGATTGGCCTTGAGGTCGAGGATTTCGGCCTGCAGCAGGATCGCCTCGAGCAGCTTGTCGAGGTTGGTGCCCTTGGTCGCCGACACTTCGACGTCCAGCACTTCACCGCCCATCGATTCGACGAACACCTCATGGCGCAGCAGTTCCGACCGCACCTTCTGCGGATCGGCATCATGCTTGTCGATCTTGTTGATCGCCACGATGATCGGAACGCCGGCCGCCTTGGCATGGCTGATCGATTCGATGGTCTGCGGCATGACGCTGTCGTCGGCCGCCACCACCAGGATGGCGATGTCGGTCGCCTGAGCGCCGCGGGCGCGCATCGCCGTGAAGGCGGCGTGACCGGGCGTGTCGATGAAGGTGATCTTCTGACCGTTCTTCTCGACCTGGTAGGCGCCGATATGCTGGGTGATGCCGCCGGCTTCGCCGGAGACGACATTGGCATTGCGGATGGCGTCGAGCAGCGAGGTCTTGCCGTGGTCGACATGGCCCATGATGGTCACGACAGGCGGCCGCGACACCAGGTCCTCGGCATTGTCGGCAATGTTGAACAGGCCTTCCTCGATGTCGGACTCGGCGACGCGGCGGACCGTGTGGCCGAATTCGGTGGCGACCAGCTCGGCCGTGTCGGCGTCGATGATGTCGCCCGGCTTCAGGATCTGGCCCTGCTTCATGAAGTACTTGACCACATCGACAGCGCGCTCGGACATGCGCTGCGCCAGTTCCTGGATGGTGATGGTTTCAGGCAGGATCACTTCGCGCATAACCTTCTCGCGCGGCTCATTGTGCATCGCGCGCTTGAATTTTTCCTGGCGGCGACGCATCGACGACAGCGAGCGGGCGCGCGCGTCCTCGTCGGAAAGAGCCGTGTTGAGGGTCAGCTTGCCGCGACGACGGTCTTCCTCGGCCTTGGTCGGCTTGGCCGGGCGCGCCACTTCGGGCGTAACCGGACGGCGTACCGGGGCGCCGGCGGCGGTGCGCTTCGGCTTGACCTCTTCCTCGTCATCCGCTGCCACAAGCTCGGCAGCCTGCGGCGCGCGGCGGCGCGCTTCTTCCTCGGCGCGGCGGCGGGACTCGGCCTCGGTCTGCAGGCGGGCTTCTTCCTCGGCCTGACGGCGCGCGGATTCCTCGCGCTCGCGCTTGCGGCGTTCCTCATCCTCGTTGCGGCGCTTGGCCTCTTCGATGGCGCGTTGGCGGTCCTCGACGTCGCGAACCTTGGAGCCTTCGAGCGCCCTGCGGCGCGCTTCCATTTCATTGCGCGACAGTTCGTTCAGCACCATGCCGCCGCGTTCGGCCGGCGGCGGCGGAGGCGGCGCCTTGGGCGCTTCCTGCACGACGGGGGCTGCCACTACCGCGGGCTTGGGCGTAAATACGGGTGCAGCCACCGGCTCCGGCTTGTCGCCGGGCATGGAGAATTTGCGCTTCTTGATCTCGACCTGGACCTGCTTGGTGCGGCCATGCGAGAAATTCTGTCGCACGACGCTCTGCTCGGTACCGGGGCGCTTCAGCGTCAAGGTCTTCTTCGGTGTAACACTCAACGTCTTGTCGTCGCCCGATTTCGTATCGCTCATTCCATATCCTCTGCAGCATCATCTTCGTCAGCAACGGCCGCAAGCATTGCCAGATCGTCGGGGGTTCCGCCCCGATATCGGTCGAGCGCAACCATGCGCCTCTCAACCGCCTTGCCCGCGTCTCCCGCGAGAACGGCAGCATGTATCACATTTGTACCCCCCAATGCCAAGCTCAACTCGGCCTCGGAGAAAAGTTTGTAGGCAAGGACTGCCGGCCCGCCGAGGTGGACAGTTGCCCGCCGCGCCTGACTGATCTTGCGCACGCCATCGTCGGATGCCTCGGTCGCGTGGAGCACGAAAAGCGCCAACCCCGAGCGCACCGCGCTCTCGACCTTGGTTGCGCCGAGTGCGATCGAGCCAGCCTTGCGGGCAAGGCCAAGCATACCCAAAGCGGATCGTGCAAGCAGTCCGTCGACCATGCCGCCGAGATCGGGCGGCACGACGACCTGCGCCTTGAAGGCGCGGGCAAACAGGTTCTTCGCCGCCGCCTTGTCGATATGTAGGCGGTCGGCGCTCACCCAACAACCACGGCCGGGCAGATTTCTCTTCAGGTCAGGAACGACGGCCGAATCCGGGCCGACGACGAAACGGATCAGCTCATCCGGCTCGGCTTGCTTGCGCGTGACGATGCAGGTGCGATCGTTCATCTCGTCCTGGGGCGGGTTGTGTGCGATGCGGTTTCACCTCACGCACCAACGGCTTCGTCAGCCGGGACCTGTTCGGCTGAAAGCTCGTCTTCGGTGATCCAGCCGGCCTTGAGGCGGGCTGCCAGAACCATCTGCTCGGCGTCGGCGCGCGACACGCCGTGATTGGCGAGCACACCCGGGAATACCTTGGTCTCGCCGTCCTTGCGTTCCTTCCAGCCGGTCAGGTCGTCGGCGGCATAGCCGGCGAAATCCTCGATCGTCTTCACGCCATCCTCGCCGAGCGTCACCATCATGGCGGTGGTGACGCCAGGGATCTCGCGCAGTTCGTCGGTGACGCCCAGCGCCTTGCGCTTGTCGTCATGCTCGGCTTCGATCTTCTCCAGATATTCGCGGGCGCGGGTCTGGATCTCCGAAGCGGTGTCTTCGTCGAAACCGTCGATCGAGGCGATCTCGCCCGAATCGACGTAGGCAACTTCCTCGACGCTGGTGAAGCCTTCGGAGGCCAACACCTGGCCGACCATCTCGTCGACATCAAGGGCTTCCATGAACAGCGACGAGCGTTCGACGAATTCCTTCTGGCGGCGCTCGGACTCCTCGGCCTCGGTCAGGATGTCGATGTCCCAGCCGGTGAGCTGCGAGGCAAGACGCACGTTCTGGCCGCGACGGCCGATGGCCAGCGACAGCTGGTCGTCGGGAACCACCACTTCGATGCGCTCGGCATCCTCGTCGAGCACGACCTTGGCGACTTCCGCCGGCTGCAGCGCGTTGACGATGAAGGACGCGGCCGAAGGCGACCACGGAATGATGTCGATCTTTTCGCCCTGCAATTCGCCGACCACGGCCTGGACGCGGCTGCCGCGCATACCGACGCAGGCGCCGACCGGATCGATCGACGAGTCACGCGAAATGACGGCGATCTTGGCGCGCGAGCCTGGGTCGCGGGCGACCGACTTGATCTCGATGATGCCGTCATAGATTTCCGGCACTTCCATGGTGAAGAGCTTGGCCATGAACTGCGGATGGGTGCGCGACAGGAATATCTGCGGGCCGCGCTGTTCGCGGCGCACGTCGTAGACATAGGCGCGGACGCGGTCGCCGTACTTGTAGTTTTCGCGCGGGATCAACTCGTCGCGGCGGATAATCGCCTCGCCACGGCCGAGATCGACGATGACGTTGCCATATTCGACGCGCTTGACGGTGCCGTTGACGATCTCGCCGATGCGGTCCTTGTATTCGTCATACTGGCGGTCGCGCTCGGCCTCGCGCACTTTCTGCACGATGACCTGCTTGGCTGACTGGGCGGCGATGCGGCCGAAATCCATTGGCGGCAGCTGTTCGGCGATGAAGTCGCCAAGCTGGGCGTCCGGATTGCGCTCGCGGGCCGAGGAAATGGCGATCTGGGTGGCGTAGTCGTCGACCTTCTCGACCACTTCCATCAGCCGCTGCAGCTTCATCTCGCCGGTGTTGGCGTTGATGTCGGCGCGGATGTTGGTTTCCTGGCCGTAGCGCGAGCGCGCGGCCTTCTGGATCGCATCAGCCATGGCGGCAATGACGATCGACTTGTCGATCGACTTTTCACGCGCCACCGCGTCGGCGATCTGCAGCAGTTCAAGTCTGTTGGCGCTTACAACCATCTTATTTCTCCCGAGCTTGTTGCCGAGCTTTTAGGCCCGGCCGCTCATCATAGTTCCTGTTCGATTTCGTCTTCCGCGCCGCCTTCAGCACCTTCGGGTGCATCATCAGCTTCGCCGCGGCGTTTCTTGGCTTCCTTGCGTTCCCGGTTGTCCTTCGAAAGGGCATCGCGAATAAGGTCGTCGGTGAGGATCAGCCGCACATCGGCGATCGCGTCATAAGGAATGCGAACCGTCGGCTCTTCGCCGTAGGCGGCCTTGTCGCGCTCGAGCAGCATGTCGTCTTCGCCGGCTTCGGCGATCTTGCCCTTGAAGCGCTTGCGGTCGGCGACCGGCACCGAGGTTTCCATCTTCACCAGATGGCCGGTCCAGGTGACGAAATCCGACTTGCGTACCAGCGGCCGGTCGATGCCCGGCGACGACACTTCGAGATGATAGGCCTTCTCGATCGGGTCATCGACGTCGAGCGCCGGCGACACAGCGCGGCTGACCTCTTCGCAATCCTCGACGGTCATGGTGCCGTCCTCGCGTTCGGCCATGATCTGCAGCGTCAGGCCGTTCTGGCCCGACAGATGCACCCGCACGAGGCGGAAGCCAATGCCTCGCAACACCGGCTGAACGATCAGCGCGATGCGCGCATCGATACCGCTTTCGCGGATGATGCGGTCGTCGGCTTCGCTTGCCGTTGCAGTCATGCGGTTCCTGTCGTTCTCTGGATCAGGATGATCGTCGTCCCGAACCATCTCTTTGCTGATGGCTGACCGGCAGGTAATAAAAAAGAGCGGGACCGGGTGGACCCACTCTTCGTCATACCGACCAAGAATTTGAGGCTGATATAAACGATCCCGGCCGGTGTTTCAAGTCTGTTGACGGGCCGGGCAGAGTGCAGCCGGGGACGGCTGGCAGGATTGCGCGCGGCGCATGCCGGCTATGCGGTAACGGCCCTGTGATCCCGGATTTCACATCCCTATCTATGTTGCACTGCACAAATCAAAGATGAGCGCGCGGTGGCGCGCGAAAGGTCAAGACAATGAGCAACCGTACCGTGTTTTCCGCCATAGGCGACGCCTTTGCCCTGTTCGGCAGCGCCGTTGCCGCCTCGCGGGCCGTCGAAGCCGGCCGCAAGCCGCGCGCCAACGATCTGCGCCGGCTCGGCATGGACCCGACCGCTTTCGGCAAGATCGGCCGTTTCTGAACCAGACCGGCTGTCGATGCGGGACACTTTCCCGCATCGAACTATTTTCTGATGAAGGTGAGATAGGCCGGCCGTCGGCCCTCGCGAATGGCTTTTGCCTCGTAGCGTGTGCCCGGCCAGCCTTCATAGGGCCGATGCCAGTCGGCCCCATCTTGCACCTGCCAGAGGAGCGCGCCATGCGCCCGACAGTGCAACAAGGTCCAGTTCACATAGGTGTCGATGTCGGATGCGAAGCGGAATTTTCCGCCCGGCTTCAGCACGCGCGCGAACCGATCGAGGTTGAGCGGGCTGACAAAGCGCCGCTTCCAATGCTTTTTCTTCGGCCAGGGATCGGGGTAGAGCAGATCGATGCCGTCGAGCGACGCCTGCGGCAACCAATCGAGCAGGCGCGTGGCGTCGTCGTCATAAACGCGAAGATTGGCAAGCGGCTTTTCCCGCACCGCCATCATCAACTTGGCCATGCCGTTGACGAACGGCTCGACACCGATGAAGCCGGTCGCCGGTGCCTCCGTGGCACGGTGCAGCAGATGCTCACCGCCGCCGAAGCCGATTTCCAGCCGAACCGTTGAAACATCCGCTGAGAATAGCGCGCGCAATTCTGCCGGTGCCTGGACGGAGAGGTCGAGGCCATACGCTCCAAGACCGCTTTCCAGCGCCGCGGCCTGCTGCGGGCGAATGGTCTTGCCGTGCCGGCGGCCGAAGAACCCTTCGGTCGCGCGGCTCCGCCTGTCCTGTGGATCCATGGCCTGGTCGCGCGCCGCGCTTAGATTGAGATGAGATTTGGCTGAAATCTCATTCTCAATCTAATCCTTTGTTGGAGCATGATCTTTTCCAAAAACCGGTACCACTTTTTGGAATCATGCCTAAGCAGCGATCGCGTCCTTGAGCGCCTTGGCCAGATCGGTCTTTTCCCAGGAGAAGGACCCGTCTCGGCCGGCCTTGCGGCCGAAATGGCCGTAGGACGAGGTCTTTGCGTAGATCGGCTTGTTGAGGTCGAGATGCCTGCGGATGCCGGATGGCGACAAATCCATCACCGTGCGCAGCGCTTCCTCGAGCTTGGCCTCGTCGACCTTGCCGGTGCCGTGCAGGTCGACATAGACCGACAGCGGCTGGGCAACGCCGATGGCGTAGGACAGCTGGATGGTGCAGCGGTCGGCGAGCTTGGCCGCCACTACATTTTTGGCGAGATAGCGCGCCGCATAGGCGGCGGAGCGGTCGACCTTGGTGGTGTCCTTGCCGGAGAAGGCGCCGCCGCCGTGCGGGGCAGCACCACCGTAGGTGTCGACGATGATCTTGCGGCCGGTCAGGCCGGCGTCGCCGTCCGGTCCACCGATGACGAACTTGCCCGTCGGGTTGATGTACCACATGCAATCGTCGGCGATCTTGAGGTCGCCGAGCGCCTCACGGATGTAAGGCTCAACGACCTTGCGGACCTTCTTGGAATCCCAGGTCGCGTCGAGATGCTGCGTCGACAGCACGATCTGCGTCGCTTCGGCGGCTTTGCCATCGACATAGCGAACGGTGACCTGGCTCTTGGCGTCGGGTCCGAGCTTGCCGGCTTCGCCGTTGTTTTCGTGACGGGCAGCGGCGAGCAGTTCGAGAATCTTGTGGCTGTAATAGATCGGCGCCGGCATCAGGTCCGGGGTCTCGCGGCAGGCATAGCCGAACATGATGCCCTGGTCGCCGGCACCCTCTTCGCCCTGGCGGTCGGCGGCGTTGTCGACTCCCTGGCCGATGTCGGGCGACTGGCCGTGCAGCAGAACCTCGATCTTTGCCGTCTTCCAGTGGAAGCCGGCCTGCTCGTAGCCGATTTCGCGGATCGCCTTGCGGGCGACCGACTTGAACTTGGCCGGGTTGACGACCGAATGCCCGGCGGCGTCCTTGAGGATGTTGCCGGCTTTGTCCCGCTTCAGCAGAGTATCGGGAACCCTTACTTCGCCGGCGATGACGACGCGGTTGGTGGTTGCGAGCGTCTCGCAGGCGACGCGGACTTTCCACGGGTCCATGCCGGTCTTCTTGGCCTCGCGATAGACCAGATCGACGATCTCGTCCGAGATGCGGTCACAGACTTTATCGGGATGACCCTCGGCCACGGATTCCGAGGTGAAGAAGTAGTTCTGCCGCGTCACGGGTGTCCCCTCTTGAAAAAACGATCGGCAGGGCTGCCGATTTTGGCGCGCCACGTGTTAACGGTGCCGGGCGCCGCTCGTCAAGCGGTGCCGCGGTTCTGGCATGAGTGCCGCAGCAATATATCTTGTACCACCGGCGGCTTGGCGCCGCCGGCAGTCGAGCCTCTGGGCTACTCGGGCCCGGGGGATTACTGGGGCCAATGGGTCAATCGACCCACCGAATCACTCGGCATCTTCGGCAGAAAGGGACTTCACAAGGTCGATAATCCGGCGGCGCACCTTCACATCCGCGATCTTGACGAACGCGCGGTTGAGCTGAAGCCCTTCCGGACTGCCGCAGAATTCGACGGCGAAAGCCATCGAAGTGTCCTCGGCAAATCCTCTATTACCCACCGGCTCCTGCCCTGGCGCATCCTCGAAAAAGAAGGCGACAGGCACGCTGAGTATCGAGGCTATTGCCTGCAGACGGCTGGCGCCGACGCGGTTCGTTCCTTTTTCATATTTTTGGATCTGCTGAAACGTAATACCGAGATTTTCACCAAGCTTTTCCTGGCTCATTCCAAGCATATTGCGCCGAAGGCGGACGCGACTTCCGACATGGATGTCGATCGGATTCGGTTTCTTCTTGTTTTCTTCTGTCATTTTTTCCTCGCCGAATTTTTCCGGCCTTTTCTATTTTTCTCGCCCAAACGAAGCCGGAGCCAACTGCCCCAACAGAAACACCAACCGACTTCGAGAAAATTAGGCGGTAACAGTATGAGTTTCTAATGTGTCGACTGTCAATTCACCCGTAGCCGTTGCCTTACGTTCAAGCTGAGGGCGATTGCGGCAAACACCAACATGATCAGCATTCCGTTAATGCGCCGCCCCGCGGCGGAGATGAAGGCTTGGCCGGAGATCGGCACCCGCACGTCGATGGCGCCACGTGCATCGACCGCCAATGCGTCGACGATGCGTCCCCGCGTATCGACAACGGCGGAAATGCCGTTGTTGGCGGCGCGCAACAGCGGCAATCCGTTTTCCACCGCGCGAATCTGAGCCTGCCTGAAATGCTGGTACGGCCCAGGCGTGTCGCCGAACCATGCGTCGTTGGTGACGTTCACAATAAGCTGGGATGACGTTGCGTCAACAGCCACAAGATCAGGAAAGATCACCTCGTAGCAAATAAACGGCAAGGCGCTGATGCCGCCGGGCAAAGCGATCGGATGGCGCTCGTTGCCGGCGGCGAAATTCATCGGCCCGGCGACGAGCTGTCCGATGCCGAAGCGGCTGAGCAGACCGGAAAACGGCAGATACTCGCCGAACGGGACCAGATGGACCTTGTCGACGGCATCAGCGATTTCGCCCTTGTCATCGATCGCCACCACCGAATTGTAGTAGCGGCTGTCGGCATCCGCCCCGGATCCGCGCTCCTCGCGCACGACGCCGGCAATCAGCATCTGACCAGGCTGCAGCATGTCGCCGACCGCGGTCAGCGCGTCCGGACGCTCGGTGAACAGGAAGGGTACCGAGGTCTCCGGCCACAGGATCAACTGCGGTTTGTTATGGCCGGGATCGGGCGCTGCGGCCGACAGGCCCATCATCGTGGCGAAGATGCGGTCGCGCACCGAGGCGTCCCATTTTTCGCTGAGGTCGACATCCGGTTGCACGATACGGACATCGAGAGTGCGGGTTGTCGGCTTGTCGGGGGTCGCGAGCCTGAAATAGCCGAAGCCAGCATGGGCGGCGACGAGAATGGCAAGCAGGACCACACCGAGACGGACATGCCGGCGTGCTGCAAGCAAGGCCGGCATGGCGAAGACAAAGACCGCCAGCGCGTTCATGCCGACCATGCCGGTCACCGACACGCTTTGCATCAACAGCGGCACGGGCATCGCCGCATAGCCGACGGCATTCCAGGGAAAGCCGGTGAACAGGAAGCCGCGCAGCCATTCCGTCAGGCCAAAAGCAAAGGCAAGGGCGGCAACGCGGCCAATATCGTTGGTCCATAACAGCCGCGCGACGACGGCGGCGAAGCCGTAGAAAAATGCCAGCGCCAAAGGAATGCCGACGACCGCGAAGGGTAAGGCCCAGGCGAAACTGTCGGCCTCGACCAGAAGCGCCTCGCCGATCCACCACAGGCCGGCGAGGAAATAGCCGAAACCGAACCACCAGCCGATGGCAAAAGTCGGCCGCAGGCGCCTGAGCCAGCCGTCGGAAGCCTCGCCGGTGGCGCCGTCGAGCAGCCAGACCAGCAGTGGAAACGAGACGAAACAGACGGCGAAGAAATCGTAAGGCGCCTGGGCGAGCACCGCCAGCGCCCCGGCAAGAAACGCCACCAGCGCGCGCCGCCAGCCCCAAAGCAGAATTATCCGGCCGGCAAGGCGCTCCATACAGACTTCCCAAGTCGCGCGAATCAGGAGCCAAGATTTATCAGATTTATTGAAACGCGAACCGGCCGATCGCTGCGCTATCGGTGCCATCCCTCGATGGTGAGCCCGCTCAGGTGCTCGGCCTCCTCGCGCGGCACGGTGCGCACGGTCTGGGTGAAGGTCCAGACATGGCCTTCGGGGTCGCGCGCCCGATACTGCCGTTCGCCGTAGAAATGGGCGGCAGGCTCCTCGACGATTTGGGCTCCAGCCGCCATTGCCCGCCCACAATGCACGTCCAGGCCGTCTTTCAGATGCACACAGACCGACTGAGTGTTCTTGCCGCCGACGCTTACCGGACTGGCAATATGATCGGCCCATTCGGAATCGACGATGATGTAGCCGTCGCCAAAACGCATTTCGGCATGGACCAGCCGTCCGTCGGCGTCGCTGACCACCATGCTCGGCTCGAAGCCGAAGGCCGTTTCGAGCCATTTCAATGCGGCTCGCGGGTCCTGTAGAACACACCCGAGCCAAAGGTTGAGTGCTTGAAGGGATCGTCGATCGTCATCGGCCGGGCGACGTTCTGTCCTAGGCCTGCTCGGTGCGGGGGGCGGTCACGCGGCGGCGACGCTCGCCCTTCTGGTTCTGGACGATGCGCACCCGCTTGACGCGGCGCGGATCGGCGTCGAGCACGTGGAATTCGAAGCCGGGGATGGCTTGCACAACCTCACCACGCGCGGGCACGCGGCCCAGCGTGTTGAAGATCATGCCGCCGATCGTGTCGACATATTCACCATGCTCACCGGCGGTAAAGTCCTCGCCGATCATCTTGGCGACCTCGTCGATCTCGGCCTTGCCGTCGACGACGAACACGCCCTCGCCGGTCTGGGTGATCAGCGGCTCGTCCTCGTCATGCTCGTCCTCGATATCGCCGACGACCATCTCGACGATGTCTTCCAGCGAGGCGAGACCATCGGTGCCGCCATATTCGTCGATGACCAGCGCCATCTGGGTTCGCGTCGTCTGCATATGGCCCATCAGGTCGGAGGCAAGCATCGAGGGCGGCACGAAAAGCACCGGGCGGATTAGATTGAGGTCGCCGATGGTGCGGCCGAGATCGACCTGGGCGAGGTCGAGAAGCGTCGTTGCCGGCGTCTTCCTGGATGTTCTGCCCTTCTTGACCCGGGCGACCTTGGTGATGTGGGCCAGCACGTCGCGGATGTGAACCATGCCGCGCGGATCGTCGAGCGTCTCGGAATAGACCGGCATGCGGGAATGGCCGGACTGCTCGAACAGACCGAGCAGATCGCCCAACGTCGTGGTGATCTCGACGGCCTCAATATCGGCGCGCGGCACCATGACGTCCTCGACGCGTACCTCGCGCAGGCGCAATATGTTGTTGAGCATGGCGCGTTCGCCGGGCGAGAAAGACCCGGCATCGCTGGTCGTTTCGGCAAGCGCGCCGGCGATTTCCTCGCGCAGGCTGGTGCCGTTCCGCTGCCTGAAAAGGCCCAAGACGCGGTCGAACAGGGACGGACCGGCAGGCGATGGCTCGCTGGCAATGCTACCAGAAGCGGGGCTGCCGGAACTGGGACTCGGACTCGATCCCTCTTCCGTCGTATCGGAAGGCTTTGTCGCACTGCCAGCCTCGGGGCGGGCGGCAGTTTCTGGTTTGTCGTTCATCGTCGTCCGGTCAATTGGTCTTTTGTCATTACGTGTAGGGATCGGGAATGGCAAGCCTTGCGAGCGCTGAGCGCTCGATGGCTTCCATCTCATCGGCCTCTGCATCGGTCTCGTGATCGTAGCCCAGCAAATGCAGCAGGCCGTGGATGACGAGATGGGTGATATGGTTCTCGAAGGGCTTGTCTTCCAGGGCTGCTTCGCGCGCCACCGTCTCGGCGGCCAGCACGATGTCACCCAGCATGGGCGGCAGCTTGCCACCCCTGGGGAACGGAAAAACAGGGAAAGACAAGACGTTGGTCGCCTTGTCCTTGCCGCGCCAGCCGGCATTGAGGGTACGGATATGGGCATCGTCGGAAAAGACGATGCTGAGTTCGGAAGGACCGGCAGCAGCGGTTTCGGCAAAGGCAGCCGACACGGCGCGATCGACCAGACGCGTCAGCGCCGCCTCATCGGGCCAGTCGCCGGCCTCGACCGACATATCGATCTCGACGGGAACCGAACTATCCCCGCCGCCAGGTCTTATGTCTTCAGGCATGAGCCCGCATCGTCACATCAGCTCTCGGCGCCGAGGCCGCGCGCCAGCTTGGCGTCGCGGTCATAGGCCCTGACGATTTCGGCCACCAGCGGGTGGCGCACAACGTCGACATCGTTGAAGCGCACGGTTACCGCGCCGGCCACGCCGTCAAGGACACGCAAGGCTTCGACGAGGCCCGACTTGGTGCTTGGAGGCAGATCGATCTGCGTCGGATCGCCGGTGACGATCATGCGCGAATTCTCGCCGAGGCGGGTCAAAAACATCTTCATCTGCATCGGCGTGGTGTTCTGCGCCTCGTCGAGGATGACGGCGGCATGCGCCAGCGTGCGGCCGCGCATGAAGGCCAGCGGCGCGATTTCGATGACCTCGGCAGCGATAGCACGCTCGACCTTGTCGGCCGGCATCATGTCGTAGAGCGCGTCATAGAGGGGCCGCAGGTACGGATCGACCTTTTCCTTCATATCGCCGGGCAGAAAACCCAGCCGCTCGCCGGCCTCGACCGCTGGGCGTGACAGGATGATGCGCTCGACCATGCCGCGTTCGAGCAGCATCGCCGCATGCGCCACCGCCAGATAGGTCTTGCCGGTGCCGGCCGGGCCAATGCCGAAGACAAGTTCCGAACGCTCCAGTGCCCGCATATAGGCGTCCTGGTTGAGCGAACGGGCATAGATCGTCTTCTTGCGGGTGGAGATCTGGGCGGCCGAAACCTTGCCCTTGCGTTCAAGCGTCGGCAGCGTCAGCTGGTCGTCGGCGGCAATCGCCATGCGCACGGCGCCATCGACGTCGGACTGGCCGATGTCGGTGCCCTTCTGGAGAATGCCGTAGAGATTGTCGAGTGCGCGGCGCGCCTGTTCGGCCGCCGAGGCCGAGCCCTTGATGGTCAACTGGTTGCCGCGCGAGCGGATATCGACGCCGAGCTTCTGCTCAAGCCGGGCCAAATTCTCGTCGAACTGACCGTACAGGGCGCTGGCAAGCTTGTTGTTGTCGAAAGTCAGAACGATGTGCGCCATGTCAGAGGCCCCGGATGTCTGGTTCTGGGGCAGAGTCTTCACTTCAGCAGCGCTCAACCGTCTCTCCTCATCTGCCGAGGCCATCAAGCCAACTCGGCGAACAGGCTATTGTAGCCCGTCTTCGTGATTCGCACCCGGATAATGTCACCGATTTCGCCGGCCTTTTCATCAACAATAACCGGCTGCAGCCAAGGCGAGCGGCCGACCTTCTGGCCGGCCTGACGGCCGGGCTTCTCGATCAGCGTGTCGATGGTGCTGCCGACCAGGCCCAGGCCGAAATCCTGCTGCTGCTTGAGCAACAATGCCTGCAGCTGTTGCAAGCGTTCATCCTTGACCGCTTCCGGCACGTGATCGGGCATATCGGCGCCCGGCGTGCCGGGACGCGGCGAATATTTGAACGAGAAGGCCGAGGCGTAGTTCACCTGGCGCACCAGACCCATCGTCGCCTCGAAATCGGCCTCGGTTTCGCCGGGGAAGCCGACGATGAAGTCACCGGACAGCGCGATGTCGCCGCGTGCAGCGCGGATGCGCTCGAGCAGCGCCAGATAGTCCTTGGCCGTGTGCCTGCGGTTCATCGCCTTGAGGATGCGGTCTGACCCGGATTGCACCGGCAGGTGCAGATAAGGCATCAAAGCCGGGAGGTCACGATGGGCAGCGATCAATTCGTCGTCCATGTCGCGCGGATGGCTGGTGGTGTAGCGCAGCCGCGCCAAGCCGGGAATCTCGGCTAGCCGGAACAGCAGGCGACCAAGCCCCCATTCCATGCCATCCTCACCCTTGCCGTGCCATGCATTGACGTTCTGCCCCAGCAGCGTCACCTCGCGCACACCGGCATCGGCCAGCCGCTCGGCTTCGGCGACGATCTGCGCCACCGGCCGCGACACTTCCGAGCCCCTGGTATAGGGCACGACGCAGAAGGTGCAGAATTTGTCGCAGCCTTCCTGCACCGTGAGGAAGGCGGTGACGCCGCGCTTGATCATTTCGGCACGCTTCGGCTGCGGCAGATGCTCGAACTTGTCCTCGATGGCGTATTCGGTCTCGACGATCTTCTCGCCGCCACGCACCCGGGCCAGCACACCGGGCAGCCGGTGATAGGTCTGCGGGCCGATGACCAGATCGACAGCAGGCGAACGGCGGATGATTTCCGCGCCTTCGGCCTGCGCGACGCAACCGGCGACGCCGATCAGCATTTCGCGCCCAACTGCTGCGCGTTCAGCCTTCATGTCGCGGATGCGGCCGAGCTCAGAATAGACCTTTTCCGCCGCCTTCTCCCTGATATGGCAGGTGTTGAGCAGCACCAGGTCGGCGTCGGCGATGACATCGGTCGCGGTGTAGCCGTCGGCTGCCAGCGCATCGGTCATGCGCTGTGAGTCATAGACATTCATCTGGCAGCCATAGGTCTTGACGAAGACCTTTTTGGCCGAGGCGGACGCCACAGCAGCGCTTTGCAAGGCGCTGTCGGTTTCGTTCCGCTCTATCGTGTTCAAATCCATCCGGCGGCTTCTAACGCCTTTCCGTGACAAAAAACAGACGATTCTAGGTTGCGCTACCGACTCTGGCGCGGGTCGGCGAGCGCGGCCTGCATCATGGCGCGCACCTGGCTTTCCATCAGCCTCGACGTTTCCTTGCGGTTCGAGCCCTTGGAAAAGGCGATGGGCTCGCCGAAATGCACCTCGACGTCAATGGCGCCTTCGGCCATCAGCACCTTGAGATGCGGCATCAGGTCCTGATCGCCGATCCAGGCAGCGAGCGGCCGGTGGCGACGGCCGAGAGGCACGCCGTGCACCCGCGTGTAGGCAATCGCCAGCGGCTGGATGAAGACCTGCTCGGCCGCGCCTTCCGAAATCGCCATCGAGGCGGCGCCGAACAAGGTGCTCTTGAACGGCAGGATGGTGTTGCCGTCGCCGGTAGAGCCCTCGGCAAACAGCACCATGGCGTCGCCCTTGGCCATGCGGCTGGCGATCTCGCTGGCCTGGTCGCCAGCTGTCCGCTTGCGCTCGCGTTCGATGAAGACCGTACGCTGCAGTTTCGACAGCCAGCCGATCAGCGGCCATCCCTCCATGTCCGCCCGAGCGATGAAGGTCACATCGGCAAAGGAGCCCAGCACCATGATGTCGGTCCAGGAGATATGGTTCGAGGCGACCAGCAGCGGGCGCTGGCTGGACAGCGCACCTTTGACATGGATGCGCAGGCCGAGCGTCCGGACGATGAGGCTGTGCCAGGCCTTCAGAATGACCGTCTCGCGCCAGATTCCGGTCTTCATCGACAGCAGCTGCAAAGGCACAAGGACCAGCGAACCGATGACAACGAGGCTCAGCGCCAGGAAGATCCTGATTTTTCCGATCATGCAGCTTGGCCCTGCCCCAAAACTTTGGCTAGCGAAGATCGCGGCGCATGACAAGCGCGCCGGTAGGACCATGTTCGGTCGAGCGGTAATAATTGGCGCGGTGGCCGACCTGGCGGAAACCCAGCCGCCGGTAGAGGGCGATGGCAGCGACATTGGTCTCGTCGACCTCAAGGAACAGCGCCTCGGCCCGCTGCGCATGCAATTCGCGCAGTACCGCGTCCATCAACTGCCAGCCGAGCCCCTGGCGGCGATGCGAGCGCGCCACCGCCACGGTCAGAATCTCGCCCTCGCCGGCTGCAAGCCTGGCCAGCACGAAGCCGACCGGCGGCTTGGCGCCCTGGCCGATTTCGCGCGCGGCATAGCCGAACACGGTTTCCTGTTCGAGCAACGCGGCGAACTCGCCATCGGTCCAGGGCCGGACGAAATCCTCGCGGTGCAGCACCGACGCTGCCGGGCTGTCGGCGATGGTCAGCGGCTCGAGCGCATAGTCCCTGCGGCGCGGCTGGAGGAAAGGGATGCGCATCACTTTTCCTGCCTCAACAGGATGAACCCGGCCTGCGCCTTGGCATCGGCGCCGCGCAGATAGAGTGGCTTCGGCTTGTCGCCCTCACCTTTTGCAGCGGCGAGCCGGGCGTAGACGGCAATGTCGGCGGTGGCAGCCGTCGGGCCGATATCGAAATCGCGACCGGCCGCGGCTGCGATCTGCACGGCGGCCGTGCCGGCAAGCACCGGACGATTGTCCGCCGCCATTCCCGCGGCTTGGGCAAGTGTGGTCACAGCCGGACCATAGCGCAAAATCGCTTCCGCATCGTAAAACGCCGCATGGATCTCCTCGCGGCCTGCATCGAGAGCCGCCAGGATCGGGCGGCCGGGAAATGCCGCCCTCGCCTCGGCCGCCAGCGCCTCCAGTGTCGTTACCCCGATCGCCGGGATCTTCAGCGCCAGCGCCAGGCCGCGCGCCGCCGAGACGCCCACCCGCAGGCCGGTGAAGGAACCCGGACCGATGGAGACCGCAACGGCGCCAAGGCCGGCATAATCGGTGCCGTCCGCTTTCAACGCTTCGTCAATGACAGCCATCAGGTGTTCGGCGTGGCCTTTGCCGAGATCGAGTACCGAGCGGCCGAGCTCTCTGTCGCCCGATGCGTCATAGACGCAAGCGGCGCAGAGATTGGCGGCACAGTCGATGGCGAGCAGTTTCATGGGCGACCGGTTCGAAAAACAGTCTCCCTCTGCCCGCCACGGCGCGCCGCCGCAAGAGCCAGCGCGTAAATTGTTAAGCGGCTTCGCTTCGGTGCAGGCCGGACGGCTTACGCCGCCGGCGCGATGCGCAGCATGTGGTTGTCCCAGACATAGTCGGGCTCGGAGCGCGTCGCGCCGCTGCCTTCGATGATTTCGCCGGCACCCGTGGTTGCCATGAAGCCCGGGCCGTCGGGCGCCAGGCCGCAGACCTCGACCAGCGCCTTGGTGGCGACGATCTTGCCGCTGGCGGCGTCGATGACGGCCAGCGAATTGCCTTCCGGCGAAGACACCGCGACCGTGCCGGCAATCGGGTTGGCGGCGACCGAGCCGATGTAATTCCGGAAGCCGGATAGCACGTCCTGCGGCATGTCGAGCAGCTGCAGCCCCTTGCCGCGCGTGGCGCGGCCGACCAGCGGTGGCCGCTCGGTGCCCGGCCCGCGGTACTGGCAGCCGAACCAGATGGTGCCTGTGGGGTCGGCATCCATGTGGCGAATCGACAGCTGGTGCAGAGCCGGCGGCAGTTCGTGCTTTTCGATGAGATCGCCGGTTGTGCGATCGACCAGCACATAGGACGGCTTCATGGTGGCGATGTTGAGCTCGGCGCGGCCATAGTCGGGATGGGTCTCGATGCCGCCATTGGCGATGGCGATCGTCCGGCCGTCTCCGAGCAGCAAGAGCTCATGCGGCCCCATGCCATAGGTCGGAAACTCGCCGATGCGGCTGAACTTGGCCCGTGCGTCGTAGATCCCGACGACGCCGGCGGCATTGTCGAAATTGTTTTCGGTGACGTAAAGCAGCGCGCCGTCGGTGGAAAACACACCGTGGCCGAAGAAATGCCGACCGGTGATGCTGGCGATGGTCAGCGGCGGCTCGCGGCCGGCATGGTCGAAGACCACGGCGAAGGTGCCGGGTTGCCGGGCGAAGACCACGGAGCGCTTCGAGACCGGATCGAAGGTGACGTCGTGGCCACGGTCGGGCAGGTCGATCGCATGCAATACTTTTCCGGCTTCCGACAACACAGCGGCGCCAAAGCTGCCGTCGCGCTTGACGAAGGCGGTGGCAAAGACGGCATCGGCGGCAAGCGTGTCCGCCCAGGCCCGCGGCGCCATTGACGCGACGAAGCCGGCGCCGGCAGCTCTGAGAAAATCGCGGCGGTCCATCAGCGGCGTGCGTGTCGCAACCATTGGTCAGTCCCCGTCCAGTGACGAAAAGCCGGCGGTCAGGCCGAACTCGGCGGTTAGCCGGGTGCCGATCAAGCCCGACAGGCTGGAGGTGATCAGCGCGAAATGTTCGAGTTTTCCGCGCTCCGCGGGATCGGCGAGCGTCTTGTCGATCCGACCCTGGATGGATTTGGCAGTGGCAACGCCATTGATGAGCTGGATATGGATGGATTCCGCCATCCATCTGCTATCCTCGGGCAGCGCGTCGCCGAGCTTCGAGGCCTGGAACAGCGCATCAATGCCGGAGAGGTTGCCGGCTAATGAAAGGCCGGTGTTTTGCGAGCGCCAGTAGATCGCTTGCCTCGGCTTGTCACCCTGCGGTTTGGCGCCGAGAAAACCTTTGAGGCGCACGTCGCGCACCATTTCGAGTTCATTGATGAACACGCCGACCAATTCGGTCACCGCTTCAGTGCCGTCGCGGTAAAGCGCATTGTCGGGTCCGGGATTGGCCCACAGGCCTGCAAAACCGTCCGGTTTTTTCCAGGCGGCGTCGACATCGGCCGCCATGGTCTCGATATTCTTGGCGATCGCCGCGCCATAGGCGCAGCGATAGGGCTCGTCCTTGCCGACGAGCGTCTCGGCGCCGTCGCCGTAAAGCACGAACTCAAGCGCCCCTAATCCCTGCATCGCGACACTCTTGCCCGCCAGCTGCGCCGGATCGGTGACGGTCGGATCCTTGCCGGCCAGCGCCGCCTGCACCTGCTTCAGGCCGATGCTCTTTCGGTCCGGCCAGTAGAGCATGCGCTCCAGCCGGTTGTTCTCCTTGATTGGCCCGAAGCCGATGATTTCAGCCGACGACCAGGCTGCGACCGTGGCCGAGAATCCGGCATGCGCGGCATCGAGGTTACCCTGCGACGGCGCCTGGCAGAGCGCGTCCATGGCCTTCGCCAAGGTGCCGGCATGGCCATGCAGGCTGGCATAGGCGGGGCGGACAAAGCCGTCGATCGCTCTTTGGATCACGTCGGAGGCTTTCACCGAGGCCGATGCCGGGGACGCACCGAACAGAGCCAATGGGAGGAGTAGAACAGGCAAAACCCGCTTGAGCATCAGAATGACTCCAGGAATTTGATGAGAGCATCGCGGTCGGCCGTATTGGCGGCGGCGAAGCGATCGCGCGCTTTCTGCCCCTCGCCACCATGCCACAGGATCGCTTCGGTAAGCGTGCGCGCACGCCCGTCATGCAGGAAGAAAGCGTTGCCGTTGACGGTCTTTGTCAGGCCGATGCCCCATAGCGGCGGGGTGCGCCATTCACTGCCCGTGGCATCGCCCACCGCCTGGCCGTCGGCAAGGCCAGGCCCCATGTCGTGCAGCAGAAAGTCGGAATAGGGCCAGATCAGTTGGAACCCCTGCGCCTTGTTCCCGCGCATGGTGACGAATTTCGGCGTATGACAGGCAATGCAGCCCATCTCGTAGAACAGCTTCTTGCCGGCGAGCACGGCGGGTGCGCCGACATCGCGCCGCGCCGGCACCCCAAGGTTCTGCGAATAGAAGGTGACGAGGTCCATCACCGGTGGTGGCGCCTCGACCGGGCCGAGCCGCTTCTGCACGCCATTGGGCATGGCCAAACAGGCCTCTTCGGCTGCGGTGCAATCGCCCCAGTGACTGGGCTCTTCCGGCGTCGAAATGCCGATGTCGCCGGCAAAGGCGTCCGCCGCCTGCTGGCGGATCGACGCGGTCTGGGCCTTCCAACCGAAGCGGCCAAGCGTCAGTTGCCCACTGCTGAGGTCACGCACCATGTTGGGCTTGCCGGAAATGCCGTCGCGGTCGTCGGGATCGGCATGGGCAAGGAGGTCGGCCGGCGCGATCTGCTCGATCAGGCCAAGGCCGATCATTGGCGGCGTCAGGCGCGGCGACAGCGTGGTGCGCGGGTCTAGCGGGCCGTAGCCAAGCCCGTCGACCGAATAGCTCGGCTTGCGCAGCCAAACCACGCTGCCGTCGCCGAGCGTGACCTTTTCCTCGCGATAGTCGACATACATGCGGCCTTCGCCCTTGAGGCCGGGCACCGCCAGTTCCTGCAACTGCGCGCCGTAGACCGGATCGGGGAAGTTCAGCACCTTGTGCGCGGCGATCTCGGT
Organism: Mesorhizobium sp. M1252; assembly: GCF_040318265.1. Lineage (NCBI taxonomy): Bacteria > Pseudomonadati > Pseudomonadota > Alphaproteobacteria > Hyphomicrobiales > Phyllobacteriaceae > Mesorhizobium > Mesorhizobium sp. M1252. The sequence continues at coordinate 155,298 of NZ_JAMYLX010000002.1, forward strand.
CTTTTCCTCGGCCGTGCTCGCATCGCGCGCTAGCCGCAGGAACATCGACGTGGTGCGGCTGTCGGCGGCCGGCGGGCGGCCGCGGCCATCCTTCAAATGGCAATTCTGGCAGGCGCGCTCGTTGAACAGGGGTCCGAGACCGTCCGAGGCCTGGGTCGAGGATGGCGACGACACCCAGTTCTTGCGGAAAAGCGCATTGCCGAGCTTGAAATTGCCCTGTTCCTCGAAGGTAATGTTTTCAGAGGGTTGCGAGAAGGCGTCGCGGTCGACCTGCTTGCGCGACGTGCCGGCGCCGCCTTGCATCGTTTCGAAGGATTCGGGCTTGGAGAAATCCTGGGTTGGCCTGGTAACGGCAAGGACGCGGGCCTGGTCCTTCGGCGTCAGGTCGGTGCGGCTCGTGGCGAGGCCGACCGGTTCCGACGATCCGGCCAGGGCCGGGGCCAAAATTGCCGCCAGGGTTACAACCGAAAGCCCGCGAAAGGCCTGATATCGCGGGTTTTTGAGGAGCAGCGGGCCGGCGGCCCGCCGCAAGCGGCGCAGAATATCTATGGGGCGCCGCATTCCTGCATGGTCCTATTCCGCCTCGTCCGCCGATGCGGCGTTGAGCTGGCCGTATTTTTCCTCGCCGATCGAGGCAAGGAGGTCGAGCTGCGTCTCGAGGAAGTCGATGTGACCTTCCTCATCCGCCAGCAATTCCTCGAACAGCTTCATCGTCACGTAGTCGCCGGCTTCGTTGCAGATCTCGCGCGAACGCTTGTAGGCGGTGCGTGCGTCATATTCGCCGGCGAGATCGGATTCGAGCACTTCCTTGACGTTCTGGCCGATGCGCAACGGCGCCACGGACTGCAAATTGGGATGCCCTTCGAGGAAGATGATACGGGCCACCAGCCGGTCGGCATGGTGCATCTCCTCGATCGATTCGGCGCGTTCCTTCTTTGCCAGCTTGGCATATCCCCAATCTTCGAGCAGGCGGAAATGCACCCAGTATTGATTGACGGCGCCAAGCTCCAGGAACAGAGCCTCGTTAAGCCGCTCGATGATCTGCGGTTCGCCTTTCATGGATTCTGCTCCCATATTGGACGCGCAGGCCTCTGACGCGATCCAGGTGTGAAACGATGTCCACGCCGCTCGCCTCCGAACGGGTGTGGTAATTTTCGGTGACCCGAATGATCGTTTCGACCACATTTGGGAAGCAGCCGCAACAGCGACCGCGCTTTTGCATCGTGTGATAGACCTTCGCCGGCACGATCAGTTGCCAGGGGTCCTGATCCAGCAGATCGACGATCGTCTGCTCAATCTCCTTTTCGGTGATGATGTTGCAATGGCAGATCAGCATGGATTGGCTCTGGCTGACGGCGCCCCTCCGCGCCGTTTGGCTGGTAGTTGGTTGGGGTGCTACTTGAACACCTTGTCCGGTGCGTCGAGGCTGTCGGACCCCTCGAAGGCTATGTTGTTCAGCTTCAGCGCGCCGACGGCGCGTTCGATCGACTTGGTCTGGTCGACCAGCGCGTCGATTGCCGCCTGCACGGTAGCATTGCCTTCGGTGTTGCCCTCGGCGATCTGCTGGTCGTAGGCCTCGCCGGCCACTTCCCGCGCCTTGATCGCCTCCATCTTGGCGACCGAGACATCGAGCTTGTCGGACAGTTCCTTGTCGATCGCCGGATCGGCCGCCTTGACCATATCGTGCACCGACGGGCCTGAAACGACGGTGCCGTCGATGCGCGTGTAGCTGGCGAGATAGGCGGCGCGGATGCCGATGGCGTCATAGAGATGCGAGTTGTAGGTATTATCCGAGAAGCAGTCGTGCTCCTCTTCGGGATCGTGCAGCAGCAGGCCGAGTTTCATGCGCTCCCCGGCCAGTTCGCCGTAGGACAGCGAGCCCATGCCGGTGAAGATCACCGAGATAGCGGTGTTCGGCTGGCCATCGACGAGGTTCTTGCGGGCGGCGCCGTCTTCCTTCCAGTTGCCGACCATCTCCTGCAGGTCGGAGACCAGAAGATCGCTGGCCGACTTCAGATACTCGGCCCGGCGATCGCAATTGCCGCCGGTGCAGTTCTTGAGGTCGTAGTCGGTGAACGGACGCTCGCCGGCGCCCGGGCCGGTGCCGTGCAAATCCTGGCCCCAGAGCAGGAATTCGATGGCGTGATAACCGGTGGCGACATTGGCCTCGATGCCGCCGGCCTCCTGCAGCGTGCCGGCGAGGAACTCCGGCGAAAGCTTCGAGGCGTCGACCTTCTTGCCGTCGATCTCGATGTCCTTGTTGGCGATGACATTGGCGGTGTAGAGCGCGTTGGCGTCGGACTCGGTGCCGTAGCTCTTGGCGACGTAGTCGATCAGGCCTTCGTCGAGCGGCCAGGAGTTCACCTTGCCTTCCCAGTCGTCGACGATCTTGTTGCCGAAGCGGTAGACCTCGGTCTGCTGGTAGGGCACGCGCGACGCCTTCCAGGCATCGCGGGCGGCATTCAGCGTGTCCGCCGACGGGTTGGCAAGCAGCGCGTCGACAGCCTTGTCGAGCGCCTGCGCCGTGGTCAGCGAATCCTCGTACTTGGCCAGCGCGATGTCGGAATAGGTCTTGATGACCGCCTTGGCATCGATCTCCGCCGCCTTGGCCGGCAGGATGAAAACCGCCGCCGTCAACATAGCCGTGGCACCGATCGCAGCCAGTCTGCCGCCATATCGCGCTGTCATCATCAGTCTCCAGTCCAAAGGGGATTCGGTAAAAGGCGCGCGTGCCAAACGGTGCCGGGACATAGGCATGCCGTAGGACACCACAGATGCCGCGCCGCTCTGCGGCTCACGGGAGAAAGACACCAAATGCCTCCAATCGAACGGGTTCAAGGCCCAAACATCAAAGGGATGCGCTGACGCGCGAGCCTCCATAAAACGATGGCGAGGCCGCAAGTCAACTGGTGAACCCTAGAAAATTCAATTGAAACAACAGTTTAGAATTATTCTAAACTAGCACTATCAACTTTAAATCGTAGCCAGCAGCCAAGGTGAGAGACGCCGCGATTGACAAGCGACCGTTCCGGGTGCGACCCGGACCGGGGCTCTTGCGACGGCGGCAGACAATCGCCATCTGGCGGAACGGCTCACAATCAAAGCATGATGTCGTCCGAAAACCGCTTCACACTTTTCGGCATCATGCTCCAGATTTGAAACAGGAATTCGGGTTGCGATGAAGAACGGGGTCGTCATTGTCGGTGCGGGTCATGCGGGCGTGCAAGCGGCCGCCAGCCTGCGCGAGGAAGGCTATGACGGGCCTGTCATACTGATCGGCGACGAAACCGATCTGCCCTATCACAAGCCGCCGCTGTCGAAGACCTTCATCAAGGACGCCGATGCCAAGCCGCAACCCTTGCGCGGCGAGGCCTTTTACACCGGCAGCGCCATCGACTTCAGGCCGGGCATCCGAATAGACAGCCTCGATACGGCAGGCTGCAAGCTGGAGGTAGCGGGCGGCGGCGTGCTGCCGTTCGACCGGCTCATCCTGGCCACCGGTTCGCGGCCGCGGCTTCTGCCGCTGCCGGGCGCCGACCTCTCGGGCGTGGTGTCGCTGCGCTCGATCGCCGATGCGCGGCTGATCCGCGCGCTCAGCGCCCAAAGCGAAGACGTGGTCATCCTCGGCGGCGGCTTCATCGGGCTGGAGATCGCGGCAACGCTGAGGGCCGCCGGCCGCAACGTCACCCTGGTCGAGGCTGTCGACCGGCTGCTTGGCCGCGCCGTGGCGCCGGTGGTGGCGAGCCATGTCCGCCAACGGCTGGAGGCGATCGGCGTGCGTATCCTCACCGGCACCACCATTGCCGGGCTGGAAGGGGAAAACGGCCATGTCTGCGCTGCCATCACCTCCACCGGCGAAAGGCTGCCCGCGCGCATGGTCATCGTCGGCATCGGCGCCGTGCCGAATGTCGAACTTGCGCAGGCTGCCGGACTGACTGTCGCCAATGGCATCCGCGTCGACCAACAGATGCGCACCTCAGTGCCTGATATTCTGGCCATCGGCGACGCCGCTTCCTACCGCCACTGGTCGACCGGCGGCGACGTGCGGCTGGAATCGGTGCAGAACGCCACCGACCAGGCGCGGCTTGCCGCACGCACGATCACCGGCCATACGGACGCGTATGCGGCGGTGCCGTGGTTCTGGTCTGACATCGGCGACATGAAACTGCAGATGGTCGGGCTGACCTCGGGCGGCGACAGCCATGTCGTGCTGGGCGACCTCGCTGAGAACAAGTTCTCGATCTACCACTATGCTGGAAGCCGGCTGCTCGGCATCGAATCCGTCAACAGGCCGGGCGACCATATGCTGGGCCGCAAGATGCTCGGGGCCGGGTTTTCGCCGATGGCGCAGACGATTGCTGAGGGACCTGACGGGCTGAAGGCTGCACTGGCAGCGTTCCAGCAGGATGAGCCGGCACGGGCTGCGGGCTAGACGCACTTACCCTCCCCCTTGTGGGGAGGGTCGCTGCGAAGCAGCGGGGTTGGGGTCGGCGCGAGGCCCCCCACCCGGACCTGCGGTCCGACCTCCCCACAAGGGGGAGGTAGGGTTTGCGCTAGGCAGCGCAGACTTCGCGGATCGAGCTTTCCAGAATGTCGAGCGCCTCGTTCATGACATTGTCCTGGATGGTGATCGGAGCCAGGAAACGGATGACGTTGCCGTAGACGCCGCAGGTCAGCAGGATCAGCCCCTTGTCGAGCGCCTTCAGCCGGATCGCATTGGCGATCTCGGCCGACGGCAGGCCCTTCTTGACGTCGTTGAACTCGACCGCGTTCATGAAGCCGAGACCCCTGATGTCGACAATCTCGGGCACATCGTCGCGGATCGACTGCAGCCGCTGTTTCAGCCGGGCGCCCAGCGTATTGGCGCGGTCGCACAGCTTTTCGTCCTCGATTACGTCGAGCACGGCGTGTGCTGCGGCGACACCGATCGGGCTGCCGCCATAGGTGCCGCCGAGCCCGCCAGGACCGGGCGCATCCATGATCTCGGCGCGGCCGGTGACCGCCGCCAGCGGGAAGCCGCCGGCCAGGCTTTTCGCCATGGTGGTAATGTCGGCCGCGACCTCATGATGATCCATGGCGAACATCTTGCCGGTGCGGGCAAAGCCGGTCTGCACCTCATCGGCGATCAGCAGCATGCCGTGCTGGTCGCAGAGCTTGCGCAGCGCCGTCAGGAATTCGCGCGGCGCGTCGTAGAAGCCGCCCTCGCCCTGGACCGGCTCGATGATGATGGCGGCAACGCGAGCCGGATCGACATCGGCCTTGAACAGTTTGTCGAGTGCGGCCAGCGAATCGGCTGTAGACACGCCGTGCAGCGGCACCGGAAACGGCGCGTGGTAGACGTCGCCCGGCATGGCGCCGAAGCCGACCTTGTAGGGCACGACCTTGCCGGTCAGCGCCATGCCCATGAAGGTGCGGCCGTGGAAGCCGCCGGCAAAGGCGATGACGGCTTGGCGGCCAGTGGCGTTGCGGGCGATCTTGATGGCGTTCTCGACGGCTTCAGCACCCGTAGTGACGAAGATGGTCTTCTTCTCGAACTTGCCGGGCAGCATGCCGTTCAGCCGTTCGGCCAGCCTGACATAGCTCTCATAGGGCACGACCTGGTGGCAGGTATGGGTGAAGCGGTCGAGCTGTGCCTTGACCGCCTCGATCACCCTGGGATGGCGGTGGCCGGTGTTGACGACGGCGATACCGGAGGAGAAATCGATGTATCGGCGGCCTTCTACATCCCAGATCTCCGAATTCTCGGCGCGGTCGGCATAGATCTGCGTCGTCATGCCGACGCCGCGCGAGATCGACTGGTTCTTGCGCTCAGAAATGGCTGCGTTCTTCATTTCGTCCCTCATCGGGCCGACGCCCGTTCTCGTTAGATGAATGCCAAGGCCTCTTCTGACCTTATTTCACGTTTTCCTCAAGTTGGCACCGCCGCCGGGCGATTGGGCCTGTCGTCGATGCGGGCCACTTCGACAGACCGGTCTTAACCAGCCGACCGATACACGTACGGGGCAGTCCGTGACAGCTCACCCGTCACCGGGAACGGCGAAGCGATCCCGCTCGCCGCGGTGGCGAACTTCCGCTACGACCTCGAACAGCCGACGGTGTGGCGGCGCAACCGCATCCCGATGATCACCGTTCGCGCAGGCCTCGTTGGCGACGTGCTGCCGGCCACCGTCGTGAACGAATTGAAGCCGTCGGTCGACGCCTTCATCGCCAAACTACCGCCCGCTATTCCGTTGCAACCGCCGGCTCGGTCGAAGAAAGCGCAAAAAGCCGCAGCGGTGGTGCCGCTGATGCTGTTCGTGATGGCGACCATCCTGATGATCCAGTTGCAAAGTTTTCAGCGCCTGTTCCTGGTGGTGGCGGTGGCGCCGCTCGGCCTGATCGGCGTGGTCGCGGCCCTGGTGCCGAGCGGCGCACCGCTCGGCTTCGTCGCCATTCTGGGCGTCCTGGCGCTGATCGGCATCCTGATCCGCAACTCGATGATCCTGATCGTGCAGATCGAGGATCTGGTGGCCGAGGGCCAAGACCGCTGGGAAGCCGTATCGAAGCGACCGAGCACCGCATGCGGCCGATCGCGCTGACGGCCGCGGCCGCCAGCCTGGCGCTGATCCCGATCGCGCGCGAAGTGTTCCGGGGCCCGATGGCATACGCCATGATGGGCGGCATCATCGCCGGCGATCACGCTGCTGTTCCTGCCGGCGCTTTATGTGACGTGGTTCAGGATCAAGGAGCCTAAGCAGGGGGACGAACCATCTGTTCCAGAGAACGGCGAACTGGCGCAAAGCTCGACTTAGCCCTCCTGCATCACTCGTTGTCGTTGGAGGGTACAGGGAGTGATTTAGCGCGCTGCCAAGGCGACAATTTTGAACTGCGCCAAGCATGCCAGCCTTTTGGCAAATCGGCCAATTCCAGGATGCTCTCATCCCGCTGAACCACATTCTGGAGGCTGACGAGCATTAGCTCGGGTTCATCTCGATTTTGCTTGTCGTTGCTATGAAATTGCCAACTGCCACCCTCATCGTTGTGGTTATCGTCGTCATCAGCTTCGTGCACAACGTATGCGATCCAGTCAGCACGTTTAAATATGCTTCTGTCCGACAACACCGCGACATTGGGTGGGTCTTCGAACGTCCATTCCGCCATAGGAAACCCCAGATTCAAGCGGTCCGCACAAACCCCTCGCTCGCCCTCAACAGATTGCGCGTATAATCCTTCTCTACGCGATGCCCGATCAGCTGGCTCGCGGTGAGATTTTCCACCGCTTCGCCGTTCTGCATCACCATCAGGCGCTCGCACATATGGGTGATGATGGCGAGGTCGTGGCTGACCATCAGGAAGGTCAGCTTGCGCCGACGGCGAACCTCTTCCAGCAGGTTGAGCACTTCGGCCTGCACCGAAGCGTCGAGCGCCGAGGTTGGTTCGTCGAGCAGCAGGATCGACGGTTCGAGGATGAGCGCGCGCGCGATCGCCACGCGCTGACGCTGACCGCCGGAGAGCTGGTGCGCGTAGCGGAAACGGAAACCGTTGCCTAATCCGACCTCGTCGAGGGCGCGCTGGATGCGTTGCTCGCCATCGGCAAAGCCGTGAATGGCGAGCGGTTCCTGTAGCAGGCGGTCGACGGTCTGACGCGGGTGCAGCGAACCATAGGGGTCCTGGAAGACCATCTGCACTTCGCGATAAAAAGCCTTGTCGCGGCGCGCTCCCAGCGTCTTGCCATTGACCGTGATAGTACCGGATGCGACAGGCACCAGGCCGGCAATGGCTTTGAGCAGCGTCGACTTGCCGGAACCGCTCTCGCCGACCAGGCCGAAGGATTCGCCGGACTTCACCTCGAGGTTCGCCCCTTTCAGCGCGCGAAAACGGTCGAACACCACCTCCAGCCCTTCAATCGAAATGGCTGGCGTCATGCCGCCCACTCCGGCTTGCGGTCGAGCACCGGCAGCGGGTGGCGTTCGTAACCGATCCTGGGCATGCAGTTGAGCAGGCCGCGCGTGTAGGGATGCTGGGCGTCGCGCAGCTCCGACGCCTTGAGCTGCTCGACCACCTTGCCGGCATACATGACGATGACGCGGTCGCAGAAGGAGGCGACCAGCCGCAGGTCGTGCGAGATGAAGATCAGGCCCATGCCGCGCTCACTGACCAAGCGGTCGAGGATGCCGAGCACATCGAGCTGCACGGTGACGTCGAGCGCCGAGGTCGGCTCGTCGGCGATCATCAGTTCCGGTCCGGCGATCAGCATCATTGCGATCATGGCGCGCTGGCCCATCCCGCCGGACACCTCGTGCGGATGCAGGTCGAAGACACGCGAGGGATCGCGGATCTGCACAGCTTCCAGCATGGCCAGCGCCCGCTCGCGCGCTTCGGCCTTGGAGACCTTTTCATGCGTGCGCAGCGTCTCGACGATCTGGCGGCCGATGCTCATCACGGGGTCGAGCGAATATTTCGGATCCTGCAGGATCATGGCGATGCGTTTGCCGCGCAGCGCCCGGCGCTGACGGGCCGGTATGGCCAGAAGGTCGATGCCGTCGAGGGCGAGCTTCTTGGCCGACACAAGGGCCTGCGGCGGCGTCAGCCCCATGATGGCGCGGCCGGTCTGCGACTTGCCGGAGCCGCTTTCGCCGACAATGCCCAGCCGCTCTCGGCCAAGCGAAAAAGTGACGCCGCGCACCGCCTGGATGAGGCCGGTCCGAGTCGGGAAGGTGACGCGCAGGTCGTCGACATCGAGAAGTGCACCGCTCATTGGTCACCACTCATTGGTCGCCACTCCGGGGATCGAGCGCATCGCGCAGGCCGTCGCCCAGCAGGTTGAAGCCGAGACTGACGATCAGGATGGCGAAGCCGGGCGCGCCGGCCACCCACCATTGGTCGAGCACGAAGCGACGGCCGGACGCGATCATGGTGCCCCATTCCGGCAGCGGCGGCTGCGCGCCGAGGCCAAGGAAGCCGAGGCCGGCGGCGGTGAGGATGATGCCGGCCATGTCGAGCGTCACCCGGATGATGAGCGAAGAGATGCATAGCGGCATGATGTGGCGCAGCACGATGCGGAACGGAGAGGCGCCCATCAATTGCACCGCCTTGATGTAATCCGAATTGCGCACGGTCATCGTCTCGGCCCGCGCAATTCGGGCGTAAGGCGGCCACGAGGTGATGGCGATGGCCAGCACCGCGTTTTCGATGCCGGGGCCAAGGGCCGCGACAAAGGCCAGCGCCAGGATCAGCTTGGGAAAGGCGAGGAAGATGTCGGTAATGCGCATCAGAATGGCATCGGTCCAGCCGCCGGCATAGCCGGCGACGGTGCCGACCAAAAGGCCGATGGGGGCTGCGATGACGGCGACAAGAATGACGACGTAGAGCGTCCAGCGCGAGCCGAAAAGAATGCGCGAATAGATATCGCGGCCGAGATCGTCGGTGCCGAACCAATGCGCCGCACTCGGCGCCAAAAGCCGCGCGTTCTTGAGATCGCCGATGGTCGGCGAATAGGGCGCCAGCACATCGGCAAAGGCGGCGACCAGCAGCAGCGCGATGATGATGAGCAGGCCGAGAAACGCCAGCCGGTTGGCGGAAAAGCGCCGCCAGGCGACATAGGCGCGGCCGAGCCTTGCCTGCATGCGCGAGGCCGGCCGATCGCTGAGCAGCCAATCGCGGCGCGTTTGGATTGCTTCGGCGCTCATCCTGTCTTCGTCCTCGGATCGAGCACCTTGTAGAGAACATCGGACAGGAGATTGATGCCGATGAACACCGAACCGATGACGATGGTGCCGCCGAGCACGGCGTTCATGTCGGCGTTCTGCAGCGAATTGGTGATGTAGAGGCCGATGCCGGGCCAGGAGAACACCGTCTCGGTCAGCACCGAACCTTCGAGCAGCCCGGCATAGGACAGCGCGATCACCGTGACCATCGGCACCGCGGCGTTGCGCAGCGCATGGCCCCAGATGATTCGCGTTTCAGACAGGCCCTTGGCGCGCGCGGCGACGATGTATTCCTGCGACAGCTCGTTCAGCATGAAGGAGCGCGTCATTCGGCTGATATAGGCGAGCGAGAAATAGCCCAGCAGCCCTGCCGGCAGGATGATGTGGCGGTAAGCGTCGTAGAAGACATCCCACTGGCCCTGCAGCGCGGCGTCGAGCAGGTAGAAGCCGGTGATCGGTGTGAATGTGTACTCGTAGACGATGTCGAGGCGGCCGGGAAAAGCTACCCATTGGAGCTTGGCGTAGAACAGGACAAGCCCCAGAAGCCCGATCCAGAAGATAGGCACGGAATAGCCAATCAGGCCGACAATGCGAACGATCTGGTCGATGAGACTGCCGCGTTTTACCGCTGCCAGCACGCCGAGCGGCACGCCGATCAACGAGCCTATCAGAGTGCCCAGCGTCGCCAGTTCGATCGTTGCCGGAAAGGCGCGGCGGATGTCGGTCATCACCGGATTGGTGGTCAGCACCGAGGTGCCGAAATCACCGTTCAGCGCATGCTTGAGATAGATATAGAATTGCTCGATCAACGGAAGATCGAGCCCCATCTCGCGGCGGGTGCGCTCGACGACATTGGCCGGTGCGCGGTCGCCGAGCACCGCCAGCACCGGATCGATCGGGATGACGCGGCCGATGAAAAAGGTCACCGCGAGCAGGCCGAGATAGGTGGTGACGGCGATGACCAGGAAGCGGCCGATCGCCAACAAGATAGCGACGGCGCGGGCGCTTCCCTGCCCCGCCGTCGCCTGGTTTTCAATCGCGCTCATCAGGGCGCGTCCGCCGGCGCTATTCCTTGGAGACCGGGCCGACGAAGTTGGTGTCGAAGCTCGGACCGAGCGCAAAGCCTTTCAGGTTTTTGCGCAGGCCTGCCACTTCCAATTGCTGGTGGATGATGACGAAGGGGCTGGTGTCGAGGATCGTCTTTTCAAGGCTCTTGTACATATCGGCGCGCTTGCCGGCATCCTTCTCCAGCAAGGCTGCTTCGGTCTGCTTTGTCAGGTCCGGGATGTCCCAGGCATTGCGCCAGGCCAGCGTCTTGGTCTTGCCTTCATCCGAATTGTCCGGGTTTGAGGCAAAGGTCTGGGCGTTGGAGTTCGGATCGAAATAGTCCTGGCCCCACTGGCCGATATAGATGTCATGATTGCGGGCGCGGTATTTGGTCAGCGTCTGCTTGCCGTCGCCGGGGATAATTTCCAGCTTGATGCCGGCTTGGCCAAGCGTCTGCTGGATCGATTCCGCCATGCCGGTGGTCGGCTGTCCCGTGCGTACGTCCATGGTTACACTGAAGCCGTCGGCCAGGCCGGCCTTGGTCAGCAGTTCCTTGGCCTTGGCGACGTCGAACTTGAACGGATTTTCGTCCAGTTCGCCCAGAACGCCCTTGGGCAGGAAGGTCTGGTGAATCTCGCCAATGCCCTTGAGGATGGTCGTGCTCAGCGCATCGTAGTCGACCAGATATTTGAACGCCTGGCGAACCTCGGGCTTGGCGAGGTTCGGATTCTTCTGGTTGAGGCTGATATAATAGACCGTGCCCTTCGGCGCGCTGGTCGTGGTGAGATCGGCATTCTTGGCGATGGCGTCGAGATCGTTCGGCTCGAGGTTGCGAGCAACGTCGATGTCGCCTGCTTCGAGCGCCAGGCGCTGTGCCGAGCTTTCCTTCATGTTGCGGTAGATGACGCGGGCGAGCTTGGCCTTCTCGCCATTGTAATTGTCGTTGCGCTCGAGCACGACGACCTCATTGGCCCGCCATTCGCGCAGCTTGTAGGCGCCGGAGCCGGCATAACCGGTCTTCAGGAAGGCGTTGCCGAAATCGTTGTCCCATTTGTAGTCGGCACTTGGCGTCACCGCGGCGACATGTTCCTTGACCAGCTTTGCGTCGACGACCGAAGCGACCGTTGCCGACAGGCAGTTTAACACGAAGCTCGGCGCATAGGCCTTGTCGACGGTGAACTGGAAGGTGGTGTCGTCGACGGCCTTGGCCTTGTCGGCAACATTGTCGCCGCTGATGCCGAACTGGTTGATGATGAATGCCGGCGGCTTGTCCAGCTTGATGGCGCGCTCGAAGGAATAGGCGACATCGGCCGCGGTCAGTGGATTGCCCGAAGCGAACTTTAGGCCGGGCTTGAGCTTGAACGTATAGACCAGGCCGTCGTCGGAAACGGTCCAGCTCTCGGCAAGGTCGCCCTTGACCTTGGAGGTGTCGCTGAGGTCGAGGCGGACCAGCAGATCATAGGTGTTGCCGGTGACCTCTGCGGTCGACAGTTCGAACGCCTCGCCCGGATCCATGGAGATGATGTCGTCGATGGCAAAACCTTCGACCAGCGTGTCGGCGGGGGTCACGGCAAAGGCCGGCGCGACGCCAATGAGCAGAGCGGACATGGCAGCACCTGCGAGCCAGACGCGCGAACGTAGAGCAAACTTTTCCATCATCATGATGATTGTTCCCTGTTTTGTTGATTGTTGACCCCGAGTTCCCGGCTCAGGGCTGCAGTAATCTTTTTCGCGGCCGGAGGACGACCGTTAGACCCCATACCGTGTTGATTTTTTTCCAGTTGGTCAACACCCTATCCGGCAGCCCTCCAACCGGCAACGGGCATTTTTGCGAGCCGGCATACTGGACCGGAATATGCTGTGCGCGTCGAAGCATGGGCGAGCCAATTGCAGCCGCCGATGGGGAAAAATCTGCTCTTTTCGGTGTTACTTGATGGCAGCAACCAGATCGGCGTCGGGGAAGCAGGTGGCGGGGCGGCCGTTCTTTTCCTGCCAGCTGCCGATCGAGCGGCGGGTCTTGAAGCCGGGCAGGCCGTCGGCGCTGCCGACATCGTAGCCCTTGGCCTCCAGCGCCCGTTGCAGCGCGGCGATGTCGGAACGATGCAGGCCGCCAACCGCACCCCAGTTGCCGACGAAATCAGCATCGCCATGTGCAATGCGGTCAGCGCCATGGCCGATGAACAGGGCGTACAGGTCGCTGGTGTTGTACTGTTTCAGCACGTAGAAATTGGGCGTGGCGATAAAGGCGGGGCCGCTGCGTCCGGCCGGCATCAAAAGGAATCCTTCCGCTTTCAGTTCGCCGGCCGGAAAGGCTTTGCCGCCGACGCGGCTGATTCCCATCGCCACCCAGGCTGAGATCTTCTTGCCCTGGTCGGGACCTTCGAGCGAGCAGGAAACGCTTTCCGGAACCGTCACCTCGAAACCCCAGACACGCCCCTTCACCCAGCCATAGCGGACGAGATAGTTGGCGATCGAGGCCAGCACGTCCGGCGTCGAATTCCAGATGTCCGGGTGCCCATCACCGTCGTAGTCGACGGCGTGCTTCAGGAACGAGGTCGGCATGAATTGCGGCTGGCCGAGCGCGCCGGCCCAGGACGATTTCATGGCGCCGACCGGCGCCAACCCACGCTCGACGATCTCGAGCGCCGCCAGTACCTCGGTGCGGAAGAAGTCCTTCTTGGTCGACATGAACGCCTTGGTGCCGAGAACCTCGAAGGCGTCGTAGGGCATTTTCGCCGCGCCGAAGCCGGTCTCGCGGCCCCAGATCGCCAACAGTATCTCGCCCGGGACACCGTAGCGCTTTTCGATCGCAGCCAGCGTCCTGGCGTTGGCCGCCTCGCGCGTGCGCCCGCCTGATGTGACGGCGCGCACCGTCTTTTCGGCGAAATAGGCGCCGGGCGAACCGAACTCGGCCTGATGCTGTTTTTGCGGAGTTTTGGGTTTCTCGCCGGGCAGGACGAGGTCGGGCAATTTGAGGTTCGGCTTCACGCCGTCGAAAGCGGCGTCGAAAGTGGATTTGGAGATGCCTTTGGTCTGGGCTTCCGGCCAGAGATCGGTTTGCAGCCAGGCGCGGAACTGGTCGTCGATTTTGGCGGCGGAGGCGGGGGCTACAAAAAGCAGGGCAACAAGGGATGCGAGGAGCGCAACGAGCGCCAATCCGAAAGATCCGCGTTCTGTCGCGCCCCCCTCTGTCCTGCCGGACATCTCCCCCTCAAGGGGGGAGATTGGCTGTCGCTTCGGTTTTCGCCTACCACCAGCGTTGAAAGAAGAATGCCGCCCGAGAAGCTGCTGATCTCCCCCCTTGAGGGGGAGATGTCCGGCAGGACAGAGGGGGGCCCGAAGGAATGCTGTCATCTCCGGAGCATCCCCGCCAATTGCGTCAAAACGCCGTCCGCGATCGCAACGCGGCTGCCAGCGTACCCTCATCCAGATAATCAAGCTCGCCGCCAACCGGCACGCCATGGGCAAGTCGTGTCACCTTGACCTCGAAGCCCGACAACTGGTCGGTGAGATAGTGCGCCGTCGTCTGGCCCTCGACGGTGGCATTGACGGCAAGGATCACCTCCTTCACCTCACCGCCGGCAACGCGGTCGACCAGCGAGCGCACGTTGAGCTGTTCGGGACCGATGCCGTCGAGCGGCGACAGCGTGCCGCCGAGCACGTGGTAGCGCACATTCATGGCCGCCGCCCGCTCCAGCGCCCAGAGATCGGAGACATCCTCGACGACGATCAGCGTCGAGGCATCGCGGCGCGGATCGGTGCAGATCATGCAAGGGTCGGAGGTATCGACATTGCCGCAGGTCGTGCAGATGCGCACCTTGTCGGCGGCTTCAGCCATGGCGGCGGCGAGCGGTGACAAAAGCTGCTCCTTCTTCTTGATCAGGTGCAGTGCCGCACGCCTGGCCGAACGAGGCCCTAGCCCCGGCACCTTGGCCAGGAGCTGGATCAGGCGTTCGATCTCGGGACCGGCGATTCGCTTTGACATCGCACTGATCTAGGATTTTTCCGCGCGCTTTGAAACATGCGCATACGCACCGAGCCCGCCATGCTGCCATGGCGGGCTCGGAAAATGTTCTGGGCGTCAGTAGGCTGAGAGCGGCCGGGTTTGATCGACGATCATTGCGCCGATATCGTCGGTGTTCTCAGGCGTCGACTGGAAGCCCATCGACGCTTCCTGCGTCGCCGATGGCACCAAGGTGACGTAGCGGGCGTTCAGCGTGCCGCCGAAACGCGAGGCATCGGGCTCGGCCATCGGCTCCTGCATCGCCACCTCCGTCTGCTTGGCGGCGACGCGGGCGCTCTTAGCGGGCGCCGCGGAAGCCGTCACATAGGTCTGCTCGGCCGGGGCACGTGTCGCCTTGGCTGCGCGAACCGCCGCGGCCTGCTTGGCAGGATCTGGACGGACAATGGTCTTCACCACCGGCTCGGCGTAGGCAACCTGCACCGGCGCTTCAGGCACAGGAGCGCGCGGCTGCGCCGAGGCAACCATGGTCGTGGATTCATCCGGCAGCGGCTGCCAGTTGCGGCCGCGCTTCTCGTAGAAGGCGTTGCCGCCGGCAACCATGGTGTAATGCATGTTCTTGTAGGGGAACCTCAGGCCGGCGGTGTGGAAGTACATCGTGTTCTTCAGCTTGGCCTTGCGCTCGCCCTTGAGCACCGCATCGGCGGCCTCCTCGACATCGGGCATCGCTTTCGAATTCATCGCCCGCGTCATCACGCCGGGCGCGAACTGGCCCGGTTCGCCAACCACTTGGCAAATGGTGCTGCCATGATTGCCGGAGCGCAGCCGGTTCATCACCACCGTGCCGACGGCGATCATGCCGTCACGGCTCGAGCGGTTGGACTCGAAGAACATCGCCCGCTCCAGGCATTCCTTCTCCTTCGGCGTGTTGCGGTAGGCGCGCGTCGAAAGGAAGCTGGGCGTGATGGCGTCGGTCAGGCTGGCGACCGACAGGCCGTGCGAAGACGTGGTCTGGCTGCAACCGGCCAGGAACATAGGGGAGAAGATGATGCCGAGCAGAAGCGGCGTCTTCCATCGCGTCGCGATCAACAAAAAATGCCTCATTGTCCAGATGCCAGCCCGCCCCGAGATGTGGCAAGAATGAGACTCTTAAAGGCAAAAAGATGGCTAAAGGATTAGCTTTCGTGCAGCATAGGTAAAACTTTATAAATGCCCGGATATGTCCGCGTGAGCAAAGCCGGAGAAAGTCTTAACAACAGCCCCCGCAGCCGATTTCCCTTCATAATCAATTAACTGGTTGGAGCCGGCTCAGAACGGCAATTTCATTCCGGGCGGGATCGGCAAGCCTGCCGTCAGCGCCTTGGTCTTCTCCTGCATAATCTGCTCGACCTTATTTTTGGCGTCATTGTGAGCGGCCAGCAGCAGGTCTTCGAGAATCTCGACCTCGTCCTCCTTGAACAGCGACGGATCGATCTTCAGCGACTTCATTTCGAACTTGCCGGTCAGCGTGACATTGACCAGCCCGCCGCCCGCCTGCCCGCTTGCTTCAATCGTCGCGATCTCGTCCTGCATGGCCTGGAACTTGGCCTGCATTTCCTTCGCCTTGCCCATCAGGCCGAGAAGATCTTTCATGGTCGGGTCCTTTGCGGATTCGTGGCTATGGTCAGGTTTCGTCGTCGTCGGACGGCGGCTCGACCGGCGCTTCGGCCTTGTCGGTGTCGACTTCCGGCGCGTCGGGAATGCGCACGTCGATGATCTTGGCGCCGGGAAAGCGCGCGAGGATGGCGGCCACCGCCGGATCGCTTTTCGCGTCGGAGAAAGCGGTCTCGCGCCTGGTCGATTCCATCTCGGCCAGCGTTTGGCCGCCCTCTTCCTTCGACAATGACACCAGCCAGTTGCGGCCGGTCCAGGCCCGCAGCTTCGTCGTCAAGTCGTTGAGCAGCATCTTGGGCGCATCGGCGGTCAGGCCGACGTCGATACGGCCGGGCTCGATGCGCACCAGGCGAATACAGCTCTTGACCAGCACCTTGAAGGCGATGTCACGCTGCGCGTCGGCAAGAGCGACAATATCGGCCAGCGATTTCAGCGGCGGCGATTGCGGCTCGACGACCGGCTGCGGAGGCGCGACAAAGGCGACCGGGGGCGCGTCGACCAATCGCATGGTTTGCGCACCGGCTGGCCCGGACGGCATCCGGGTCTGCGCTACCGCGCTGGCGCCGCCGCCATTGCCGGCATTTACCGGCGCACCATTCGGGCGTGAAACACCACCGGACGCCGGAGCGCCGCTCTCTAGAGATTTCAGCGCCTCGTCCAGCGTCGGCAGGTCGGCGGCATGCGCCAGCCGGATCAGCACCATCTCGCCGGCGCTGACCGGTCGGTTGGACGACTGCACCTCGGGAATGCCTTTCAAGAGCATCTGCCAGGTTCGCGACAGAACCTTGACCGACAGCGTGCTGGCGAAGTCGGCGCCGCGGCGGCGCTCATCCTCGGACAGGGAAGCGTCGTCGGCAGCCGTCGGCACGAAGCGCAGCCGGGTGACGAGGTGGTTGAATTCGGCCAGATCGGTCAGCACGGCAGCCGGATCGGCGCCGGTGTCGTACTGGTTGCGGAATTCGGCAAGGGCGGCCGCCACATCGCCTTTCATGACATGTTCGAACAGGTCGACGATGCGGGCGCGGTCGGCGAGACCCAGCATGGCGCGCACCGCTTCGGCGCTGACGGCGCCGCCGCCATGGGCGATTGCCTGGTCGAGGATGGAGAGCGAATCGCGGGCCGAGCCTTCGGCGGCGCGCGCGATCATCGCCAGCGCGTCGTCGTCTACCGAAATGCCTTCCTTGCCGGCAATGGAGGCGAGATGCGCGACCAGCGCGCCGGCATCGATGCGTCTCAGGTCGAAACGCTGGCAGCGCGACAGCACGGTGATCGGCACTTTGCGGATTTCGGTGGTGGCAAAGATGAATTTGACGTGCGGCGGCGGCTCTTCCAGCGTCTTCAACAGGCCGTTGAAGGCCTGGGTGGAGAGCATGTGCACTTCGTCGATGATGTAGACTTTGTAGCGCGCCGACACCGGGGCATAGCGCACGCGCTCGATAATGTCCCTGATGTCGTCGATGCCGGTATGCGACGCGGCGTCCATCTCGATGACGTCGACATGGCGGCCTTCCATGATCGCCTGGCAGTGCTCGCCCAGGAGGGCGAGGTCGACCGAGGGATGGTCGACCGTCGGCGTCTTGTAGTTGAGCGCCCGCGCCAGGATGCGCGCCGTCGTGGTCTTACCGACGCCGCGCACGCCGGTCAGCATCCAGGCCTGGGCGATGCGGCCTGTGGAGAAAGCGTTGGTCAAAGTGCGGACCATCGGCTCCTGGCCGATCAGTTCCGAGAAATTCGACGGACGATATTTGCGCGCCAGCACGCGATAGGCGACGGCCTTTTGCTTCTCCAGGTTTTCGGGGTCCGAATTTCCGGCTTCGCTCATTCGCCCGTAAAGCTCCAAAAGGCCGCGTCTCAGCGTAGCCGATTCCTGCTAGATCGTTTCACCGTTTTCTGAAACGGCAAACCGCTCTACCCTTTGCTTTAACGCAATTCCGGACGGGAAACCGCTCACACTTTCCCTGGAATTGCTCCAATAGTCTCGCCCGCGCTGCAATGCGTCGTCAATGTCGCGAGAGGGGCCGATGAGGTGGGAGGCTGGAACAATGACCCGTTCCGGGCTCGTTAGGGCTGCTTCCTTCCGGACCTGACCCGGTTGGCGAGTGGATCGTCCACCACCAACCTCCCGCGTTCCATATCGGCAATTCAGCGATCAAATGCAAGGGTGCATTGAGAATCGGATGCCCTTGAACTCCGCCGCTCAATGAATCGCTTGCAGCCCCCGTGCAGCCGCTCTAGCGTCATGAGTTTGGGAATAATGCGAGAAGCGCAAGGGAAACGCCAATGCTACCGGGCCTCAAGGCCGGATTCACGCTCGACTCCAGGCTGGAGGCGGATAGCGAGCAGCTGATGTGGCTCGGCCTGTGCGAGCTCAGGGTGATGAACGATAGCCGCTGGCCATGGCTGGTCCTGGTGCCGCAGCGGCCGGGGGCCGAAGAAATCCACGACATGACGCCGCTCGACCAGGCGATGTTGACCTTCGAAACCAACATGGTGGCGCAGGCGCTGAAAAGAACCACGGGCTGCACCAAGATCAACACCGGCGCGCTCGGCAACATCGTTCGGCAATTGCATGTCCACGTCATCGCCCGCTCGGAAGGCGATCCGGGCTGGCCGGGGCCGGTGTGGGGGCACGGCATGCGCGAGCCCTATGAGCGTTCAGGCATCCGCCAATTTGCGCAACAGATCAAGGCGGCGCTATAAGCCGCCTGTGTCCATCCCTAGACGTTCGAGCTTCCATGACCTTTCGCCTTTTTGACGCGCCCTTGCGCGAACCGAGCCAGTTCGTCGGCTTCGCCGGAAACACGATTGATCGGCAATCCGAGAACCGCGCCGACGATTCCGTCGAAAGGGCGTTGGCCGATCCCTCGGCACGTCTTCTGCCGATGCATGGCGGACGGCTGTATCTGAAATTGCACGATGGCAGCTTCGACCCTTGGTTCGATCTGGCTGAGAGCCAGAAGCTGCAGCCATCACTCGCACAAGGCGTGCTGCTTGGCTTTGCCGAGAGCGGCCCGGTCCTTGCCGTGCCGGTCGGCCTCGATCCCGAACAGCTACCGGAGACCATGAAGGCGATCGATTATCGCTCGGTCTATATGCAGGGGCTGATCGACGAGGCGGCAGCGGGCGCGCTGGCGCAAGGCGCCGCCCTGCTTGCCTGGCATGCCACCCATCGCTTCTGCAGCAAATGCGGCCATGAATCGCATATGCGGGCCGGCGGCTACAAGCGCCATTGCCCAAATTGCGGCACCGAGCACTTTCCACGCACCGATCCGGTGGCGATTATGCTGACGGCGACGCGGGAAAAATGCCTGCTCGGCCGCGGCCGGCATTTCGGGCCCGGCATGTACTCGGCGCTTGCCGGCTTCATCGAGCCGGGCGAGACGATCGAGGCGGCGGTGCGCCGCGAAACGCTGGAGGAAGCCGGCATCCGGCTCGGCCGCGTCGTCTACCATGCCAGCCAACCCTGGCCGTTCCCCTATTCGCTGATGATCGGCTGTTTCGGCGAACCGCTCAATGACGACATCCAGGCCGATCTCAACGAGTTGGAAGATTGCCGCTGGTTTTTTCGCGACGAGGTGCGTTCCATGCTGGAGAGGACGCACAAGGACAATCTGGTCACGCCGCCGAAAGGCGCGATCGCGCATCATCTGATCCGCGCCTGGGTCGACAGCGAATAAGACTTGTTATTTTACGCAATTCCGGACGGAAAACCGCTTCACACTTTTCCTGGAATTGCTTAACGGGAGCAAAAAATGATCCGTCACACCGTGGTTTTCACCCTGAAGCACCCGCAGTACTCGCTGGAGGAAAAGCGGTTCCTCTCCGATGCCAAGCGCATTCTCAGCGCAATCAAGGGCGTCACCCATTTCGAGCCGCTGCGGCAAGTCAGCCCGAAAAACGACTATCACTTCGGCTTCTCGATGGAGTTCGTCGATCAGGCCGCCTACACCAGATATAACGAGCATCCCGACCACGTTGCCTTCGTGCGCGACCGCTGGATCCCGGAAGTCGAAACCTTCATGGAAATCGACTATGTGCCGCTGACCCTGCTGGTTTAGGGAACCTTAGTCCGCGACCTTCCACTGCTCGCGCGACTCGCTGGCGGGATAGACACCCAAAATGCGCACTTCGCGCGAGAAGAAGCGCAGTTCGTCCAGCGCCAGCTTGACCAGTGGATCGTCGGGATGGCCCTCGATATCGGCGTAGAACAGCGTCGCGGTGAAGGCGCCCAACTGATAGCTCTCCAGCTTCGTCATGTTGACGCCGTTGGTGGCGAAACCGCCCATTGCCTTGTAGAGCGCAGCCGGCACGTTGCGGACACGGAACATGAAGGTCGTCATCATCTTGGTGTCGGCCGAGGGCCGTTCGGCCAATCGCTTGTCCTTGGTCAGCACGACAAAGCGGGTGACATTCGAATCCGTGTCCTCGACGTTCTTCTCGATGATGTCGAGGCCGTAGAGTTCTGCGGCTAGCGCCGGGGCGAGCGAGGCCATGGTGCGGTCCTTGAGCTCCGAGACCAGCTTCGCAGAGCCCGCCGTGTCGCCGGCGATCACCGGCTTCCAACCGTTCTTGCGGATGTATTTGCGGCACTGTCCCAGCGCATGGATATGGCTGTGCACGGTCTTGATCTCTTCGCGTTTGACGCCTGGCAGCACCATCAGCTGGAAGTGGATCGGCAGAAAATACTCGCCGACGATGTGGAGTTTCGATTCCGGCAAGAGATGATGAATGTCGGCGACGCGGCCGGCGATGGTGTTTTCGATCGGGATCATGGCGAGGTCGGCCTTGTTGGTCTCGACCGCGTTGAAGGCATCCTCGAAGGTGGGGCACGGCAACGGCTCCATCGAAGGGAACATGTTGCGGCTGGCGGTGTCGGAATTGGCGCCCGGTTCGCCTTGGAAGGCTATTCTGTTGGTCTTGTCAGGCATGCCGATATCTCAGGTTGAAGGTCTCAGGAAAGAATTTGTCGGGCGCGTTCGAGGTCTTCCGGCGTGTCGACGCCCAGCGGCAGCGATTGCACGATCTCGGCATCGATGCGCATACCGGCCTCCACCGCCCGCAACTGCTCCAGCCGCTCGCGCCGTTCGAGCGGCGAAGGTTTTAGCGCGACGAAGCGTTCGAGGGCTGAGCGCCGATAGGCGTAGAGGCCGACATGGTGATAGAGCGGCCCCTCGCCCCAGGGCGCGGTGGCGCGGGTGAAATAGAGCGCCTTCAGCCGCGTCGCCGACAACGGCGAACCGACGATCTTGACGACGTTGGGGTTGGCCTTTTCCTCGTCGCGGACGATCTCGACGCCGAGCGTGGCGATGTCGACCGCAGCGTCCTCGAACGGTTTCAGCGCCGCACCGATGATCTTGGGATCGATGGTCGGCAGGTCGCCCTGCACATTGACGATGGTTTCGACCTTGCGATCGGGGTCGAGGGCGGTCAGCGCCTCGAAGATACGGTCGGAACCGGATTCGTGGTCGGTGCGCGTCATCACCGCCTCGAAACCGTGCGCGCGCACCGCTTCGGCCACGTTGCGCGTGTCGGTTGCCACCACTACCCGGCCAAGCCCAGCCTCAGCGGCGCGGCGGGCGACATGGACGATCATCGGCGCGCCGGCTATGTCGGCCAGCGGCTTGCCCGGCAGGCGCGTCGAGGCCATGCGGGCCGGGATCAGGATGAGCGTGGACATCGAGGTTGCAAGGCGTTCGAAAGAGGATGGGGAAAGTGGCAAAAGGTCTCACTGGAAGCGCCCTTATAGGTGTTGCAACGCCCAAGCAAAAGACCTAGTTTCCGCCCGATTTGACCGGCTCGACGGGGTGGGTCACGATACCGACGGACGGAGTGGACGGAGAGGTCCGCCGGAAAAGGGAGCCCTGGGGCGTATGGATTCCAACGAAGTCAACAAACTGCTCGCCGGGTTGCTTGGAACCTGTTTCGTCGTCTTCTCGGTCGGTTTGGTGTCCGACGCCCTGTTTGCCTCGCCGGCGCCGGAAAAACCCGGCTTTGCCGTCGAGGCGACGGAGCCTGCCGAAGGCGGCGCCGCCGGACCCGCAGCAGAGGCGAAGCCGATCGCCGACCTTTTGGCCACCGCCAATGTCGAGCAAGGTGCGGCCGTCTTTAAGAAATGCCAGGCCTGCCATTCCGGCGAAAAAGGCGGCCCCAACAAGGTCGGCCCGGATCTCTGGGACATCGTCGACCGCCCCGTCGCCGAGCATGAGGGCTTTGCCTATTCGGCCGGCATGAAGGAGTTTTCCAAGGGCGGCGCCGAGAAGTGGACCTATGACAATCTCAACCACTTCATCACCTCGCCGAAGAAATTCGTGAAGGGCACGGCGATGGGCTTTGCCGGCCTGCCGAAGGACGAGGACCGCGCCAACGTCATTGCCTATCTGCGCACGCTGTCGGATAGCCCGAAGCCGCTGCCGACGCCAGGTGCCGCCGCCGATGCAACGGCGCCGGCCAAGCCGGCCGAGGGTGCCGCTCCGGCCAAGCCGGCTGAAGGTGCAGCTCCAGCCCCTGCGACGCCGGCACCGGCGCCCGCCAAATAACCGAATTGTCATCTCCATGACCTCAAAAAAGCCGGGTTCAGCCCGGCTTTTTGTTAGGAAAATCGCATATGCGGCGACAAAGCCGCCGCATGGCGGTTTTCACCGGCGTCAAATCATTTAGGATTGCCGGGCATCGCGACGAGGAGAACGCATGACGGTTGGCCGAACGCTTCTGAGGTCCTTTCTGGTTGTGGGCGCCCTCGCAGGCGGCCTGCAGGCATCCTTCCCCCAGGAATGGCACACCACCTCTTCGCTGATCGGCCCCTCCAAATATGGCGAGAACTTCCAGCGCTACGATTATGTGAATCCGGATGCACCGAAGGGCGGTACCTACAATTCGGTCGTTTCCGGCACGTTCGACAGCTTCAATCCCTACGTCGTGCAGGGCTCGCCGGCGGCCGGCCTGCAGCCATTTGGCGGCGGCCTGCTCTACGACACGCTCATGGATCAAGCGACTGACGAAGGCAGCGTCAGCCACCCGCTCATCGCCGATGCCTACAAGTACCCTACCGACTATTCCTCGGCCACCTACCGGCTCGACCCACGGGCGAAATGGCATGACGGACAGCCGATCACCACTGACGACGTGATCTGGTCGTTCCAGGTGCTGAAGGCCAACAGCCCGATGTACAGCCGCTATTTCGAAAACGTCACCGACGCCGTCGCTGTCTCGGACCGTGAGGTCGAGTTCCACTTCGACCAGAAGGGCAATCGCGAACTGCCCAAGATCCTCGGCGACCTTGTCGTGCTGCCCAAGCATTGGTGGGAAGGCACCGACGACAATGGCAAGAAGCGCGACATCACCAAGGGGACGCTGGAGCCGCCGCTGGGCTCGGCTGCATACAAGATCGCCAGCTTCAAGGCGGGGTCGGAAATCGTCTGGCAGCGCGTCCCCGACTATTGGGGCGCCAAGCTGGCTGTGAAGATCGGCCGGGAGAATTTCGACACGCAGCACTTCACCTACATTCTTGACGACAACGCCTCCTGGGAGGCGTTCAAGAAAGGTGGCCTCGACGATATCAAGCCGGAAAACAGCTCGAAGCGCTGGGCGACATTTTATGATTTCGCGGCGATCAAGGCCGGCGATGTGATCAAGCAGGAGTTCAAGACCACCTCGCCCGAGCCGATGCAGGCTTTCATGCTCAACCAGAGACATAGGTTGTTTGCCGATCGTCTGGTCAGGGCCGCGCTCACCTACCCGTTCGATTTCGAATCGATGAACCGCACGCTGTTCTTCGGTTTCAACACTCGCACCCACAGCTATTTCCAGGGCACGGACCTAGCCTCCAGCGGCTTGCCGCAAGGCAAGGAATTGGAGATCCTGGAGAAGTACCGCGACAAGCTGCCGCCGGAAGTATTCACCCAGGAATTCAAGTTGCCGGTCTACGATTCGCCGCAGGCGGAGCGCAAATATCTGAAGCAGGCGGTCGACCTGTTCGCCCAGGCCGGCTGGGTGATCAAGGGCGGCAAGATGGTCAACGCCAAGACCGGCGAGCCATTCAAGTTTGAAATCCTAGGCTCGAATGAAACCGACCAGGTCATTTCCAGCCCCTGGATCGCCAATCTGCGCAAGATCGGCGTCGATGCAACACTGCGCATCGTCGACCCGAGCCAGTACACCAACCGCGTCAGAAACTTCGATTACGACGTCATCACAGGACAGCTCCAACAGTCGGAATCGCCCGGCAACGAGCAGCGCGATTTCTGGAGCTCCAAGGCCGCCGACACACCGGCATCGCGCAATTATTCCGGCATCAAGAACCCGGTCGTTGACGCCCTTGTCGACCGCATCATTTTTGCCACGGATCGCGATGACCTCGTCGCCACCACCCATGCGCTCGATCGCGTGCTGCTGTGGAATTACTATGTGGTGCCGCAATACTATCGCGCCGTTGTGTGGCTGGCTTACTGGAACAAGTTCGGCATCCCGGAAAAGCAGCCCGGCTACCGTGGCGCCGATATCGATTCCTGGTGGATCGATGCGGACAAGGAAAAGGCCCTGGCCGCCAAGTACAAGGGCAGCAATTGATGGCGGGGCTCCCTCGCCGCGATTTCCTGGCCCTCAGTGGCGCCGCGGCCGTTGCTGCGCTGCTGCCGGGCAAGGCTTTCGCCGCCAGCCCAACCGGCGTGAAACTGCATGGACTGTCGGCTTTCGGCGACCTCAAATACAAGCCGGACTTCACTCATTTCGACTATGTCAATGTCGATGCGCCGCAAGGTGGCGTCTTCAACTTCCTGCCGCGCAACTGGCTTGCCAACCAGACGCCGCTGACCTTCAACACGCTGAATTCGTTCGTTCCCAAAGGCGATTCGCCCCAGCGCACGGAGATGTGCTTCGATTCACTGATGGTGAGAGCGTACGACGAACCTGACGCCGTTTACGGGCTGATCGCTGACAGCGTGACGATTTCCGACGACCGCAACGACTTCACCTTCTCGCTGCGCCCGCAGGCCCGCTTCCATGACAGCACGCCATTGACGGCAGAGGATGCCGCCTTCACCTTCAAGCTGCTCAAGGACAAGGGGCACCCGTACTATTCCCTGCCGCTAACGCATCTGGATGACGCGATTGCCGTGGATGCCCACACGCTGCAGCTTAGGTTTTCCGGCAAGCAGACAAGCCGCACCATCCTCAACGTCGTCGAGTTCCCGGTCCTGTCGAAGGCGTTCTACACGGCCAACCCGTTCGATTCCTCGCAGATGAACCCGCCGTTGGGGTCAGCCGCCTACAAGGTCGGTCGCTGGTCGGCAGGGGCCTGGATCGAATATGAGCGTGTGGCTGATTATTGGGGCAACGACCTGCCGGTCAATCGCGGCCAGAACAATTTTCAGCGGATCCGCGTTGAGTTCTATCAGGACCGTAGCGTTGCCTTCGAAGCGTTCAAGAAGGGAGAAATCCTCTACAGGGAGGAATTCACCTCGCGCGTCTGGGCGACCGGCTACGACTTCCCAGCGTTCACTGCCGGCAAGGTGGTGAAGCACGAATTCCCGGCCGAAACGGTGCCTTCGATGCAGGGCACCGCCGTCAACCAGCGGCGCGAGCAGTTTCGCGACTCGCGCGTGCGGCAGGCGATCGGGCTCTGCTTCGACTTCGAATGGACGCGGCGCAATTTCTTCTACGGTTCCTATGAGCGCTCGCAATCCTGCTTCGAGAAATCCGAATTTCGCGCCGAGGGCAGACCGTCGCCACAAGAATTGGCTCTTCTTGAGCCGCTGCGTGAGCAGATTCCCGCCGAGGCTTTTGGCGAAGCCGTGATCCAGGACGCGTCGAACGGCTCCGGCCGCGACCGGCAGTTGCTTGGCAAGGCGGCCAAGCTTCTGGCCGAGGCCGGCTGGAAACGGTCCGGCAATTTCGTCGTGAACGACAAGGGTGGTCGGTTGTCCGCAGAGTTTCTTGTCGACGACGAAGTCTTCGAACAGGTCTACTCGCCCTGGGTCGAAAACATGAAGGCGGTCGGCATCGATGCCTCGATCCGGCTGGTGGATGCCGCGCAATATCAGCTGCGGCAGAATTCGTTCGACTACGACCTCGTCTCGGTCGCGGCCTCGTTTCCGGCGACGCCAACCCGTGACGACCTCGAAACCATTTTCCATTCGCGAGCAGCTACCGTATCGGGCTCTCGCAATCTGCCGGGAACGTCGAGCCCGGCCATCGACGCCCTGGTTGACGCCGCAGGTGCCGCCGAGGGTCGCGAAAGCCTGACAATTGCCATGCGCGCGCTCGACCGGGTCTTGCGTGCACGGAGGGATTGGATTCCAAGTTGGTTCCTGGCGAATCATCGAAGCGCCTATTGGGACATGTTCGGTTTTCCCGAGCGGAAACCCGATTTCGACTTCCCGGTCGAAGCGCTGTGGTGGGTCGACAAGGGCAAGGCGGCAAAAATTGGCAAAGGGTAGGCTGTTGCGCGGCACTTTACCCTCCCCCTCGTGGGGAGGGTCGGTGAGCACTTCGTGCGCAGCGCGAATGGCGAACCGGGGTGGGGGTGTGACGGCGTACGCCGGATCGAGACTACCCCCACCCCGCTCCGCTTCGCGGATCGACCCTCCCCACAAGGGGGAGGGTGAAAGCTGATGGGCGCCTACATACTGCGCCGTATCCTGCTGATGATACCGACCCTGTTCGGCATCATGGCGGTTGCTTTCGTCGTCACTCAATTCGCACCGGGTGGACCGGTCGAGCAGGTCATCGCCAGCCTGACCAACCAGGGCGGCAGCGACCGCCTCGGCAGCGGCGGCGGCGATGCAGGAGGCGGCGGCAATTTCGATGTGGCCGGTGACGTCGGCTCGAAGTATCGCGGCGCGCAAGGGCTCGATCCGGAATTCATCAAGAAGCTGGAAAAGCAATTCGGCTTCGACAAACCACCGCTCGAACGCTTCGGCATGATGCTGTGGAACTATGCCCGCTTCGATTTCGGCGACAGCTATTTCCGTGACATCTCGGTTCTTGACCTGATCCTGGAGAAGATGCCGGTGTCGATCTCGCTTGGGCTGTGGATCACGCTGTTGTCCTATCTGATCTCGATCCCCCTTGGCATCCGCAAAGCGGTCAAGGACGGCTCCGCCTTCGACGTCTGGACCAGCGGCGTGATCATCGTCGGCTATGCCATACCGGCCTTCCTGTTCGGCATATTGCTGATGGTGCTGTTCGCGGGCGGCTCCTTCTGGGACTGGTTCCCACTGCGCGGCATCGTCTCCGACAATTGGGACCAATTGTCGTGGCCCGACAAGATCGTCGATTATTTCTGGCACATGACCTTGCCGCTGACGGCGCTGGTGCTGTCGGCCTTCGCGACGACGACGCTGCTGACCAAGAACTCCTTCCTGGAAGAGATACGCAAACAGTATGTGGTGACGGCCCGTGCCAAGGGCCTGTCGGAGCGGCGGGTGCTTTACGGACATGTGTTCCGCAACGCAATGCTGATCGTCATTGCCGGCTTTCCAGCGGCCTTCATCTCGGCCTTCTTCACCGGCTCGCTTTTGATCGAGAACATCTTTTCCCTCGACGGTCTCGGGCTGCTCGGTTTCAGGTCCGTGTTGGCGCGCGACTATCCGGTCGTGTTCGCCAACCTCTATATATTTTCGCTGCTTGGTTTGTTCGTGACGCTGTTGTCCGACCTGATCTACACATGGGTCGATCCGCGCATCGATTTCGAGCGGAGAGACGTCTGATGACGCAGGCTGCAGCCGAGATCACACCGACAAGGATCGCCCGCCCCTGGCTGTCGCCGCTCAACAAGCGGCGCTGGCAGAACTTCAAGGCCAACAGGCGCGGCTACTGGTCGTTGTGGATATTCCTCGCTCTGTTCGTGCTGTCGCTGTTTGCCGAACTGATCGCCAACGACAGACCGATCGTCGCCTACTACAAAGGCGAGATCCTGTTCCCGGTGGCGGTCGCCTACCCCGAGGAAAAATTCGGCGGCTTCTACGCCGTCACCGACTATCGCGACCCGGTCATCCGCGACGAGATCAACGCCAATGGCTGGATGATCTGGCCGCCAATCCGCTATTCCTACCGCACCGTCAACAATGCGATCCCCGACGCCGCTCCCGCAAAACCGTCATGGGAATACGACGCGCAGAGGCGATGCAGCCAATATCCGCAAGGCGCTGCCGATCCTGACTGCATTGTCGGCAACTGGAACTGGCTGGGTACCGACGACCAGGCGCGCGACGTGCTGGCGCGCATCATCTACGGGTTCAGGATTTCCGTGCTGTTCGGGTTGATCCTGACCGCGGGTTCGTCGGTTATCGGCGTCGCCGCCGGCGCGCTGCAAGGGTATTTCGGCGGCTGGACCGACCTTCTCTTTCAACGCTTCATAGAAATCTGGTCGGCGATACCGCTGCTGTATCTGCTGCTGATCGTCGCTGCCATCCTGCCGCCGGGCTTCTTCATCCTGCTCGGGCTGATGCTGCTCTTCTCCTGGACGTCGCTTGTCAGCGTGGTGCGCGCCGAATTCCTGCGCGCGCGCAACTTCGAATATGTCAACGCGGCCCGCGCGCTTGGTGTGTCCAACCGCACCATCATGCTGCGCCATCTTCTGCCCAATGCCATGGTGGCGACGCTGACCTTCATGCCTTTTCTGGTCAGCGCCTCGATCTCGACACTGACCTCGCTCGACTATCTCGGCTTCGGCCTGCCGCCCGGCACCGCGTCGCTCGGCGAACTGCTAAAACAGGCGCAGAGTAACCTCAATGCCCCCTGGCTCGGTATATCGGGCTTCATCGTCATCTCGCTGATGCTGTCGCTGTTGGTGTTCATCGGTGAAGCAACGCGCGATGCTTTCGACCCGCGCAAGGCGTTCCGATGAGCAGCGAACTCCTGCTCTCCGTCCGCGATCTCAGCGTTGCCTTCACCCAAGGCGGCAACGAGTCGACCGCCGTCGACCACATCTCCTTCGATCTCGCCAAGGGCGAGACGGTGGCGCTTGTGGGCGAATCCGGTTCCGGCAAATCGGTCTCGGCGCTGTCGGTGCTGAAGCTTCTGCCCTACCCGACGGCCAGCCATCCCTCGGGCAAGATCCTGTTCCAGGGCGCCGACCTTTTGGCGATGAACGAAAAGCAGTTGCGCAGCGTGCGCGGCAACAAGATCACCATGATCTTCCAGGAGCCGATGACCTCGCTCAATCCGCTGCACACGATCGAGCAGCAGATCGTCGAGATCCTGGCGCTGCATCAGGGCATGGGCGACCGCCAGGCCAAGGCGCGCACGCTGGCGCTGCTCAACGAGGTCGGCATTCGCGAACCGGAAAAGCGGCTCGACGCCTATCCGCACCAGCTGTCCGGCGGCCAACGCCAGCGCGTCATGATCGCCATGGCGCTGGCCAACGAGCCTGAACTGCTGATCGCCGACGAGCCGACGACGGCGCTCGACGTCACTGTCCAGGCGCAGATCCTCGAATTGCTGGCGGGGCTGAAGAGCCGCAAGGGCATGTCAATGCTGTTCATCACCCATGATCTCGGCATTGTCAGAAAGATCGCCGACCGCGTCTGCGTGATGACCAAAGGCAAGATCGTCGAGACCGGGCCGACCAGGGACATCTTCGCCAACCCGCAGCACGCTTATACCAAGCACCTCCTGGCCGCCGAGCCGAAGGGCAAGCCGCCGGCCGCCAACGACGCCGCCAAACCGGTTATGACCGGCAAGGACATCAAGGTTTGGTTCCCGATCAAAAAGGGTTTCTTTCGCACCACCGTCGACAATGTGAAGGCTGTTGACGGAATCGACGTCACCGTACGCGCCGGCCAGACGCTAGGCGTCGTCGGCGAATCCGGCTCCGGCAAGACGACGCTCGGGCTGGCGCTGGCGCGGATGATCTCATCGACCGGCACCATCCAGTTCAATGGCAGCGACATCAACCAGCTTTCCTTCAACGCCATGCGGCCGCTGCGCCGCGAGTTGCAGATCGTTTTCCAGGACCCGTTCGGCTCGCTCAGCCCGCGCATGTCGGTCTCGGAGATCATCGAGGAAGGCTTGAAGATCCACGAGCCGAAGCTGTCGCCCGATCAACGCGACGACAAGGTCGTCGCCGTGCTGAAGGAGGTCGGGCTCGATCCGGCGACCAGGAACCGCTATCCGCATGAATTCTCCGGCGGCCAGCGCCAGCGCGTCGCCATTGCGCGCGCCATGGTGCTCAATCCACGCTTCGTCATGCTGGACGAACCGACCTCGGCGCTCGACATGAGCGTGCAGGCGCAAGTGGTCGACCTCTTACGCAATCTGCAGGCCAGGCACGACCTTGCCTATCTGTTCATCAGCCACGATCTGAAAGTCATTCGCGCCCTTGCCAATGACGTCATCGTCATGCGCAATGGCAAGATCGTCGAAGCCGGCCCTTCCGAACAGATTTTCGAGCGGCCGCAGACCGACTATACGAAGGCGCTGATCTCGGCCGCGTTCAAGATCGAGACGGCGCCGGTCGGTATCGTCAGCGAATAACAGGGAATACAATCCGCAAATGGAAAAAGGCAAAATCCTGCTTGCCGTCACCGGCTTTCATCCGCAGCGCTGGCGCGAGCTGCTGTCGGCCGAGCGCGAAGTGGTGCTGGAGCCGGACGGCGCTTCGGATACGTCGATCACCTATGCGGTGGTGTGGAAGCAGAAGCCGAACCTACTGAAATCGCTGCCCAATCTGCGCGCAATCTTCTCGATCGGCGCCGGCGTCGACCACATCTTCGCCGATCCCGGCCTGCCCGATGTGCCGATCGTCAAAGTGGTCGCCGAGAACCTGACGCAGTACATGACCGAATATGTCGTCTGGCGCGTGCTCGACCATCACCGCCAGGGCATGCTCTATCGTGCGCAGCAGCCGAAGAAGACCTGGCACGAACCGCCGCAGCGGCCGGCCGGTGACATCTCGGTCGGCATTATGGGGCTCGGCAATCTCGGCCGCGCGGCGGCATCGGTGCTGTTGTCGCTCGGCTTTGCCGTCAATGGCTGGTCGCGGAGCGACAAGGCCATGAAAGGCGTTGCGACCTATGCCGGAGAGGCCGGGCTGATCCCCTTCCTCAACGCCACCGACATACTGGTGGTGCTGTTGCCGCTGACGCCGGACACGCACGGCATCATCAATTACGGCGTGCTGAAGGAATTGCGCAAGCGAAACGGCCTCGGCGGCTCGGTGCTGATCAATGCCGGGCGCGGCCGGCTGCAGAAGGACGCCGACATCTTGCGAGCGCTGGACGACGGCACGCTGAAGGAGGCGAGCCTCGACGTGTTCGAGGTCGAGCCGCTGCCGAAGACCAGTCCGCTTTGGAGTCACCCGAAAGTGTTCGTGACGCCGCACGCGGCGGCGACCTCCGACCCTGTCCACCTGGCGCCGAGCATGTTGCGGCAGATGGATGCCTTCGAGCGCGGCGAAAAGCTTGATAACGTGGTCGACCGCAAGGCGGGGTACTGAGGAAGTTCAGGTTCAGCTCGGCAGGGTGAACTTCTTCTGTTTGTTGGGCTTGCCGCAGTCGCGGCGGACGATCGAGCGGTTCATGGCGTCGATCTTGCCACTTGCCAGATCAGTATCGCGCTTGCTTTTGGAGCGCATATCCGGCGTGAACGGGCCGAAGCCCATCGCCGGATTGGAGAAGCTCGGCTTGGCGTCCGTCGACAGATGGTATTGCTGCGCCAGTTCGTTGCGCTGCGCCAGCAACTGGTCGCAAGCCACGTTGTCATATTGCAGCGACGATTGCACGTCCTGGTCCTGCCGCTCCGACATCGAACTGCCCATGCAGCCGGTCATTGCCAGGCAAGACACCAAGACCATCATGTTCCAGCGCATGTGTTCCTCCTCAATGCCTGCCGAGGGCTTTTCTCGGCTTGTATCCTACCTGATGCCGCGCCAGCCGCAAAAATCCTATTCACGTTTTCGAACAAGACGAGACATCAACCCTTGGACGAGGGCACCGCCAGCGCGGCAAGCCCGCCGACCGGCTGGCGGCGATCCCAGCGGATGACGGTCGGCTGCATCGACAGCACCGACAGGCCGTTTGCGGCAAGCACCCGCTCGACATAGGCTTGAGAATGGGCGTAGCGACGAGACGGCTGCAGCGCAAAACCGGCGTCGCCGCCCGCCCCGCCCTTGGCTGGCGTTTCGACGGAAAAGGCAAACAGGCCATTGGTGGCCAGAATGCCGGCGACGGTCTTCACCACGCGATCGAGCGCGCCGACATAGATGAACACGTCGGCCGCCGCCACCAGATCGGCTTTCGGCCCGGCATAGGCGAAATGCTGCAGATCGGCCTTGGCGAGCAGGTCGTAGACGCCCTTGGCGCGGGCCTTTTTCAGCATGGCGGCGGAGATGTCGTAGCCCTCCAGCCGTTCGGCGACCGGCCGCAGTTTCTCGCCCATCAGACCGGTGCCGCAACCGAGATCGAGCGCCAGCGAAAAGCGGCCCGGTCTTGCCGCGCGAATGGCGCGATCGAGAAACTCCGGCAGCCGGTAGCCGAGCTTGTCGACCAGCGAGTCCTCGAAAGTCTCGGCATAGTGGTCGAACAGCGTCTCGACGAAGGCGCTGGGTGGCGCTGCGGCAGCCGGCGCCTTGCCGATCAGCTGCAGCTTCAGCGCAGCACCCAGGCGATCCGCCGGGTCCAGTTTCAGCACCGTCGCCCAGGCCTGCGTCGCCAGGTCGAGCAGCCCCGTTGCCTCCTGCATCTCGCCCAGGCGGAACCAGCCCGCCGCCCATTGCGGCGCCAGTTCCAGCGCGCCGAGCAGCAGCTCCGTCGCTGCCGCGTGCTCGCCCGACCCGAAAAGCATCTCGGCATAGTCGGCGCGACGGTCGGCGGTCAGGTCGCCGGACGAGATTTTCAGCGGTTGCATGGCGATGGCCCCGCCGGCTGATGCGGCCGGTGGCTGGCTGTAGGCCGAGTCAGCAGTCTCTTGCAACAGGCTTCCCGCGCTGGAATTAGCCACTATCTTGACTGGATGCGCGCCAGCGACCTGCTCCATCCCCGGCCTGAAGGCCTTTATTGCCCATGCGGCGATTTCTTCATCGACCCGGTGCGGCCAGTCAACCGGGCGTTGATCACGCATGGCCATTCCGACCATGCCCGATCCGGCCATCGTTCGGTGCTGGCGACGCAGCAGACGCTCGACATTATGGGGTTGCGTTATGGCGAGGATTTTGCCGGGACAACGCAAGCGGCCGTGCTTGGCGAAGCTATGGCGCTGAACGATGTCAGCGTCACCTTCCATCCGGCCGGCCATGTGCTGGGCTCGGCGCAGATCGCGGTCGAGCACAAGGGCAGGCGCATCGTCGCCTCCGGCGACTACAAGCGCCAGAAGGACGCGACCTGCGCACCGTTCGAACCGGTCCAATGCGACGTCTTCATCACCGAGGCGACCTTCGGTCTGCCGGTGTTTCACCATCCGCCCGACACGGAGGAGATCGCCCGGCTGCTCAAATCGGCGGCGCAGTTTCCCGAGCGATCGCATCTGGTCGGCGCCTATGCGCTGGGCAAGGCACAGCGGGTGATGCGGCTGCTGCGCGATGCCGGTTATGACAGGCCGATCTATATCCACGGCGCGCTGGCCAAGCTCAGCGAATATTACCAGAGCCAGGGCATCGACCTCGGCACGCTGGAGCCGGCAACCGTCGACAGCGGCGGCAAGCAGGATTTGACTGGGGTCATCGTTGTCGGCCCTCCATCGGCCTTCGCCGACCGCTGGGCGCGGCGCTTTCCCGACCCGATCTCGTGCTTCGCCTCGGGCTGGATGCGC
Source organism: Mesorhizobium sp. M1252 (assembly GCF_040318265.1). NCBI lineage: Bacteria > Pseudomonadati > Pseudomonadota > Alphaproteobacteria > Hyphomicrobiales > Phyllobacteriaceae > Mesorhizobium > Mesorhizobium sp. M1252. The sequence continues at coordinate 189,387 of NZ_JAMYLX010000002.1, forward strand.
ATCCGCCAGCGCGCCAAGCAAGGCGGCGTCGAACTGCCGCTGATCATTTCCGACCACGCCGACTGGGACGAACTGACCGCCACCGTCAAGGAGACGGGCGCCGGCGAAATCTGGGTGACGCATGGCCGCGAGGAAGCGCTGGTGCGCTGGTGCGAGCTGGAAGGCATCGCCGCCAGGCCACTGCACCTTGTGGGCTATGAGGACGAGGGCGATTGATGGTGATCACCAGCGCCGCGACCCGTTGCGCCCCCCTCTGTCCTGCCGGACATCTCCCCGTCAAGGGGGCATATTGGCAGCTCCAATGCCGGCTCATCTCCGCCAATATCGGAGATTGGCCAAGGCCGGCGCGACATCCGATCTTCCTCCTTGAGGGGGAGATGGCCGGCAGGCCAGAGGGGGGTGCCTCGCGCCGGTTTTCACCATTGGCGTGGGGCGACGCATGAACCGTTTCGCCGAACTCCTCGACCGCTTGGTGCTGACGCCGTCGCGCAATGGCAAGCTGACGCTGCTCGTCGACTATTTCCGCAGCGTCGAGGACCCCGACCGCGGGCTGGCGCTGGCGGCGATCACCGGCGACCTCAACATTGCGGCGGTCAAGCCGGCGATGCTGCGCACGCTGGTCACCGAGCGCATGGATCCGGTGCTGTTCGGCTATTCCTACGACTATGTCGGCGACCTCGCTGAAACCGTGTCGCTGGTCTGGCCGCAAACGCCGGGACATATCCCCAACCGGGAGCCGACGCTTGGCGACGTCGTGGCGACGCTGCAGGCGGCGAGCCGCTCCGACGGACCCAAGGTGCTGGCCGGGCTGCTCGACAGCGCCGGCATTTCGGCGCGCTTTGCCATCATCAAGCTGGTCACCGGCGGCTTGCGCATCGGCGTTTCGGCGCGGCTGGCCAAACAGGCGCTGGCCGATTTCGGCAAGGTCGATGTCGCCGAGATCGAGGAGCTGTGGCACGGGCTGACGCCGCCCTATATCTCGCTGTTCGCGTGGCTGGAAGGCAAGGCCGAGAAGCCGAAGCGGACCGCACTTGCCCTGTTCAGTCCGGTGATGCTGTCGAACCCGGTCGGCGACGGCGACCTCGAAAAGCTCGATCCGGCCGCCTATGCCGCGGAATGGAAATGGGACGGCATCCGCGTTCAGGCGGTGTGCGAGGGCGGCGTGCGCCGGCTCTATTCGCGCACCGGCGACGATGTGTCCGGCGCATTTCCCGATCTCGCCCAGGCAATGGATTTTTCCGCCGCGCTCGATGGTGAATTGCTGGTCGGCGAGCCCGCGGCGACCGGCACGTTTTCGGACCTGCAACAGCGGCTCAATCGCAAGAGCGTGGCCCCGAAGATACAGCAGCAATACCCGGCGTTCATGCGCTGCTACGATGCGCTGCAGATCAACGGCGAAGATTTGCGCGCGCTACCTTTCCGCGAGCGGCGGGCCCGTCTTGAGGCCTTCATCACAACGCTGGACCCGCACCGTTTCGATCTGTCGCCATTCGTCGAATTCCCGGATTGGCAAACGCTGGAGGAACTGCGCCGCGCGCCGCCGCACCCGATCATCGAAGGCGTGATGCTGAAGCGCTGGGATTCGCCCTATCTCGCGGGACGGCCGAAAGGCCCGTGGTTCAAGTGGAAGCGCGATCCGCACACGGTCGATGCTGTGCTGATGTATGCGCAGCGCGGCCATGGCAAGCGGTCAAGCTTTTATTCCGACTATACGTTCGGCGTCTGGTCGGGGCCGGAAGGCGCAGAGGAACTGGTGCCGGTCGGCAAGGCCTATTTCGGCTTCACCGACGAGGAGCTGAAGCAGATCGACAAATTTGTCCGCGACAACACGGTAGAGCGTTTCGGCCCGGTGCGCTCGGTGCGCGCCGACCGCAGCCAAGGCCTGGTGCTGGAGGTGGCGTTCGAAGGTCTCAACCGTTCGACCCGCCACAAATCCGGCGTTGCGATGCGATTTCCCCGCATCTCACGGCTGCGCTGGGACAAGCCGACCGCCGAAGCCGACCGCATCGAGACGCTGCAGGCGCTGCTTGATCGCTAGGCGGCGCTTACGGTTCGATCGAAACGCGGATCTCGTAGATGTCGACCGCCTTGCCCTGCTTGTCGAAGTCGGAGTTGATGGCGATGCTGCCGGCCGCGCCCGGGGGCTTGTCGGGGAATTTCACGTCGAACAGATATTCGTTACGCTGCTGGCCGACCGCATAGCGCTTGCGGCCGCAGTCGCCGAGATCGCCGAAATTGCAGTCGACGGAGATCTGCGTGTCCTTGCCGTCCTCGGCGCGGGCGACGATGTCGAACACGGCATGTTTGCCGGCAAGCTTCTCCAGCACGCCCTGCCCGACATCGAAGCTGATGGCCGAGCCGGAAGCACCGGAGCGGATGCGCAGGAAGGAGCCGGTGTCATCCTGCACGACATCGGCCTTGGCGTCGGACGGGGTCGCCACATGCGTTGGATCGGTGGGTGTAAACACGTTGATCCACTCGCGCGTCTGTTCGGCGACACCAGGCTGCTGCGGCGCGCCAGGCTGCTGCGGCTCAGTTGTATCGGCAGGCGGCGTGAAGTCGTCATCGTCGACGGTCGGCGGCGCTTCGGGCGGCGCCGTGTCGAGTTGCGCCGGCGTCTTGAAGACCCCGGTCTGCACGGCGAAATAGAGGCCGATGCCGGCGGCGGCGAGCAACGTCACGCCAAAGAAGATCGCCGTCAGCGGCAGGCGGCGGCCCCTTATCCGCCTTTCATCACGGTCAGGCGCCACTTCCGCCGCGGCCTCGGCCGGCGCGGAATCGGCCATATCGATCGCCGGGGCGCCGGGCAGCGTGGCGTCAGGCATGATGTCGGGGACGACCGGCAGCACGCGCGAACGCGGCGCGTCGGATGCCTCGGGCTGAACCGGTTCATCAACGACGATCGCCGGCGACGGTCCGGCCGCGACACCTGTCGGGGCATCGACCGCGGGCGCCTCGGCGGCGCCCTGTACGGCGTCTTGCGGCTGCGCAACGCGTTGCGTCAGCGCGGTATCTTGTGTCTGCGCAGCGCTCTGCGTCTGCGCGGCGACATCGGGGACCGCGGGCAGGAATTCGGATTCGATCTCGGCGATCTTTTCCTGCACCGCCTTACGGCGCTTGATGGCGGCTTCCACCGTCACGCCGGGATTGGCCTGGAGCACGCGGTCGAGCGCCGCGAAAGCCGACCGATAGACCCGCTCGCGAAATGCCCGGTCCTCGGCGTTGCCTTTCTCGAAGGCGTTGCGGATCGCTTTTTCGATCGCGTCCAAGCGAATTCCCCTGTCCGTTCGCTTACATTGCCATGATCGTTAGCCGCAGGCGACCAATCAATCAACGGGCGAGCGCCCGCATTCTGCCTTACAGGCCTGTTCAACGCCCATTTCGATGCCTTTTAGCAATAAAATCAGTCCGTTTGCCGCCTTGCCGGGCGATTTGCGCGCAGTCCGGCGCGACGTCTCCGCGTAATCGAAAAAGCAAACGAGGCGATGGCTTATTCCGCGCCAATGGAAAATGACGGGACGAATTGCCGGATCCAGCCTTGAAATCACGGTTGCCCATCTTGAATTAGCGGCCGGTTGAGTCTATCACCCAGCCGATCCTGGAGGCTTCGCGCTTCCTGGGCCGCTTTAGCTCAGTTGGTAGAGCACATCATTCGTAATGATGGGGTCAGGTGTTCGAGTCACCTAAGCGGCACCAGTTCTCCATCCGACGCAAGCGTGACGGCAGGTGCAAGGCTAATGCACGTCACTCCCTACGCCAACACCGGCACTTCCTGTCTGCCTCGTCGACATGCGCCATATGGCCGCCGCCACAGGATTGCGTCGTCAGACGCTTGACCATCGACTATGCTGCATCGCGCAAGATCGACAGCCTAGAGAACCCGACAATACAAGCATAATTTATAAGATACAAAACCACTATCTTAGAATAATCTTCGTCAATTTTGACCTATATCAGACACTCCGGATTATAGTTGTGTAATTAAACCGTGCCTTTCTGACATGGTACTACTGCTCATGCAGCATTGCGGACGTGAAAAACCCTCAGCGACGCAACGCACTCGCAAATCATACCCATTTTTAGCACTAACTCACACAAATATTACAGCTCGATAGATATTTTGTGTTGCACTGCACCATTGCCCGGTTGCACCATTTCTTGGGGGATTTGGTACTGGGAAGTGCGCCGTGGAAAATTCCGCCAAGTTGATCAGCTTGAATTTTTCGCTGGCCAGCACCGATTTCGAGGCTGTCCCGCGCACAAGGCGCGGGTTTGATGTTGTCGGCGCACTCTCGACGCTGGCAGGCCTCGACCTGAGGCCCGGAATGCAGGGCCGCTGGCTTCATCGGAGATTTCAGACCGGCGGAAATGGCTGATGGCGGTCGCGCGTGACAATCAGTTGGACGCTCTGCGCGCCATCGCTGTCACGATGGTTCTCTATTCCCATTTCCTTGCACCCAACGGGTCCTCCTTTTGGGGCCACATCGGGGTGCGGCTTTTTTTTGTGCTGAGCGGCTTCCTGATCACACGACTGCTGCTCGAAGCGCGCGCCGCGGCCGAATTCAAAGCCGGCCCTGCATTGAGTTCCTTCTACATCAGGCGCGCGCTGCGCATATTCCCGCCCTATTTCGCCGTGCTTGGGTTCGTCTGGCTGACCGATCTGGAGCAGTCCAGTGGATCGCTCGTCTGGCATGCGCTTTACCTGTCGAATTTTTGGTACGCGCTGCGCAACGAATGGACGCCCTGGCTACTCTGCCATTTCTGGAGCCTGAGCATCGAGGAGCAGTTCTATATCGCCTGGCCGCTGGTCGTGCTTCTCGCACCCCGCCGGCGGGTGGAAGCGATCACTATCGGCGTCATCCTGTTGTCGCTGGCCTATCGCTTCTACTGGCCGATCACCGCCACCCCGGCGCTAGCGCGCGACCTGCTGCCGCCAGCATCGATGGACGCGCTGGCGTTTGGTGCTTTGCTTGCCTGCCGGCGGACCAGAGGCGCCGGCCTGCCGCAATGGATGCGGCTAGGCTGGCCAGCCCTTGCGGCTGTCTTCCTGGCGATTGAGTGGCTTATCCCTGCGCCGGCCGATCCTATGCTGGAATGGGCCCGCTGGGCGTTGCTGCAGATCCTGCCCCTGGTGCCGCTGGTGGCCGTTGTCGCCGCCTGTTCAGCCGGCCTTGGCGGCGTCCTCGGCAGGGTTTTCGAACTGCCACCGCTGCTGTCACTGGGCCGCATCAGCTACGGCGTCTATCTTTACCATCCGATCCTTCTGTCGCTCGCCGTCAAGTCACAGCCCTGGATCCCGCTCAATGTCTCGGAGCAGGGGCCAGGGCGTTTCCTGGTCGCGAGCGCCGCCACGATCGCCGTCGCTTCGATCTCGTGGACGGCTTTCGAAAAGCCGCTCAACGGCCTCAAGCGCCGCTTCCCCTATGTAGCGCGCCGCCGCTCCCAGGCACGCTCTGGCGATGCCGGCTGGCTCGGCAGGGCGGCGGACGCCTATCCCGGCGGATCCCCCGATGGCCGCGCCGCACTCGAACTCCGGCGAACGGATGCGCAGAGATGACCACCGCGCCGCTCGTCTCCGTCCTGCTGCCGGTCTACAATGCCGGGCCTTATCTCACCGCTGCGCTGGAGAGCATTCTGCGGCAAGACTACGATCGCCTGGAGGTCATCGCTATCGATGACGGATCGACTGACAACTCGCTCGAGATTCTCGAACGATACCGCCGGGCAGACAATCGCGTTTCTGTCATCTCGCGTGAGAACCGCGGCCTCGTCGCCACCCTCAATGAAGGGCTACGACTGGCCCAGGGCGAGCTTGTTGCGCGAATGGATGCGGACGATGTCGCCTATCCCCGGCGCCTCTCGCGCCAGGTCGCACTGTTCGAGCGGCGGCCCGATCTCGGCTTCTGCGGCGCCTGCGTTGATACCTTGCTTCACGGCCGTATCGCCAAAGGCAGGCTAGACCCGGTGTTCCGGCTCGGCCGGCTCGACATATTGTCGATGTTCTTTACGATATTCTTACATCCGACGGTGATCTACAACAGGAATGTCATTGGGAACAACGATCTCTATTACGATCCCAAATATAGACATGCCGAGGATTTTGATCTCTTCAGACGGCTTGCCGGCCGTTTCCCGGCGACCATATTGCCCGATAGCCTGCTCGTCTATCGCATCCATGCGGGAAGCGTAACCATGCGGCATGCCAAGGAAATGCGCAGGACGCATTTGCGGATCGTGGCCGAAAATCTCGAGCGTGAGGGGCTTGCGGAAACCACAGCGGATCTGCGCGACATCGGCGAGGCCGTCTCTTTCGACACGGTTTCGCGCGCAGCCGATTTCATCCGTGCGCTCGAAGAGCGGATTTCCGAGCTGCCGACCGACACACGGCCAAGCTTCGAGGCAGGCGCGCTGAACCTGTTCTATTTCCTCTACCAACTCGTCGGCGACGAAGGAGAACCGCCGCTGACCCACGAATTGCTCACGCGGACGGCGAGATGGAATTTCATCCGGCGCCGCGAACAATATGCGCTGCGTCCCGGCGTCTGGGCGCCTTGGCTCAGCCTGCTCTCGATAAGGGCCGGAAAGCGGGCGGACGCGGTGGCCTACTTCTTCAAAACCACGCCGGCCGAAGCGGTGCTTGCGCGTTATCAGCGGGGACTGGTATGACCGACAGGCCCCACCCGCTCCTGCGCGATCACCAGTTTGCGAGTGCGCCGGTCCCGACATCTCCCCGATCGGAGCGGCCGTCGCTCGAGGTCAGTTTCATCGTCTGCACGCGCGACCGCGCCGCTGTGCTGGAGGCTTGCATAGCCTCGATCCAGGCCGCATGCCGGGTGCACGCCACCTTCGCGGCAGAGTTGGTGGTGGTCGATAATGGTTCACGGGACGGCACGTCAAAGCGGCTGGCCGCTATCGCCGAAACTTCCGACATCCCAGTCACAGCCGTCTCGGAGACTCGCCCCGGACTAGCCGCTGCCCGCAATGCCGGATTGGCGCGAGCGCGAGGCCGCGTGCTGGTCTTCGTCGACGACGACTGCAAGCTCGACCGCGACTATCTCCGCGACCTGGAGCGGCACTACCGGAGTGGCGAGAAGTGGCTGATCCGCGGCGGCCGGGTCGAACTCGGTGATGCCCGGGACCTGCCCTTCACCATAAAGCTCTGCGAGGCAAGCGAGCGGCTGACCCCGGCGGTCCACCCCGGCGGCTTCGTGCTCGGCTGCAACATGACCATGCACCGCGACGTCGCGGCCCGCATCGGGTCGTTCGACGAACGCTTCGGCGCTGGCGGCCCGCTACGCTCGGCTGAAGATACTGATTATCTCGTGCGGGCGATGCTGCTCGGCATGCCGGTCGAGTATGTGCCCGACATGACGGTCTTGCATCATCACGGCCGGCGAGACCGCAAATCGATCGACAGGCTGCACCGCGACTATAGCCTCGGTAATGGTGCGCTGTGCCTGAAACATGTCCGCCACGCCCCTTGGCTGCTTCGCCATGTCTATTGGTCCGCGCGGGCCGCGTTCAGGGAACTGGCGGGCCGTCCTCGCTTTGACCGCGACCTCGATCTGTCGCACTGGCCTATTGTCGTAATGAATCTGGCAGGTGCCGCCAGATTTGCGCTGCTCGTCATGATGGGATGGCCAAAACGGCTGCCGCTGCGCCACGACCGAGAAGCCAGCGAAGCCAATGCGGAGGCCAGAGCGCGATAATGTCACTGATTCCGTCAGCCCTGCCAATGCTGCGCCGCGCGCTTGGTGGCAGGCTGTTGCGGCTCGTTCCCGTCGTGGTGGGGCTCGGGCTTGCGGGCGCCGCGCTGGAAGGCCTCGGCATCGGTCTCATCATTCCGCTGCTCGGCATCATTATGGGACGTGGCGAAACATCAGGCATGGCCGGTTTCTCCGCCCTCCTCCAGCAGGTTGGAGCGGACCTCGGCGAGCGCCAGCGGCTGATCGCCATTTCGGCCGCGATCCTCGGTTCGATCGTACTGAAAAATGTCTTTGCCTTCGCCAACACTCTGCTGACCAGCTACATCTACGGCAAGGCAGGTTATTCGATCCGTAGCGCACTGTCGGAGCAGTTGCTCAGGGTCGGCTACCCCTTTTTCCTGCAGCAAAGCCCCGGGCGGCTGCTCAACATCATCTCCAACGAATCCTGGCGAGCATCCGACGCTATCCAGGCCCTGCTCGGCGCGATCGTCAGTGCCTCGGCCGCCGTCATCCTGCTCGCCTTCCTCCTGCTCCTCTCTTGGCAGATGACGCTGCTGGTGACTCTAGGGCTGGCGCTTGTCCAGCTGGCGCACGGGGTTTTGTCGTCCAATCTGAAGGCGCCGAGCCGCAGCGTCGTCTCGCGCAACAGCGCACTGGCGTCGCAGATGCTGCATCTGGTGCATGCCGGGCGCCTGATTCGCATCTTCGGGCAGGAGAACCGTGAAAAGGCGGTCTTCGCCAAAGCGTCCGACGGGGTGCGGCGGGCGGCTTTCGTGCTTTCAATCCGCCAGGGCGTCTTGCCGCCACTGACCGAGGTATTGCACGCGATGCTGTTCCTGGCGGTGGTGATCGGAGCCTGGCTGGCGAATGTAAGCTTCCCGCTGACCGTCGCCTTCCTCATCCTGCTCTACCGACTGCAGCCGCATATGCGGGCCTTGCAGATGTCCTGGAGTCAGTTGCAAGGCATGAGCGGCTCGCTGGAGGAGGTACAATGGCTGCTCGATCCTTCCGACAAGCCCGAGGCGCCGCAGGGCAGCCTGCCGTTCGACGGCTTGCGCCAAGGGATCAGCTTCGATGATGTGAGCTTCGCCTATTCCGGTCCCCTGTCAGGCCCCGACGCGCGCGAGGCGGTGCTGCATAAGGCGGTGTTCGACATCCGCAGCGGCCGCTCGACGGCGCTGATCGGCCGCTCGGGCGCCGGCAAGACGACGATCGTCAATCTCCTGTGCCGCTTCGTCAAACCCGACAGCGGCAGGATCCTCGTCGATGGGGCACCGCTCGATGAAGTGGACCCAAGCCAATGGCGGCGGAACATTGCCTTGGCCAGTCAGGAGCTGGAACTGGTCGATGGCACCATTTTTGAAAACATTATCTACGGCTACGACACGGCGTCGGCCAGCGACGCCATGCGCGCCGCAAGGCTGGCCGAGGCACATCAATTCATCGAGCACCTGCCGCAGGGCTACGCGACACTGGTCGGATACCGGGGCATCAACCTGTCAGCCGGACAAAGGCAAAGGATCGCCCTGGCGCGGGCGCTGGTGCGCGATCCCGATATTCTCATCCTCGACGAAGCCACCAGTGCGGTGGATGGGTTGTCAGAAGCCGCTATTGTCGAGACGCTGAAATCGCGGGCCGGCCGCCGCACCACCATTGTCATCAGTCATCATTACAGCACCATATCGTTCTGCGACGACGTGGTGATCTTGAGCCGCGGTCGGGTGAAAAAACAGGCCCCCTTCGCAACCCTGGCAATGCTCAGCATGGACGAGCTTTACCAGCACGGAGCGGGTGAGTGATGGGGCGCACCCCAACCTGCGACGCGGCTTGCGCCCGGCAGCTCGCAGATCGCGATCAATCCTGCCGGCAAACCACCGCCGCGACGCATTTCCGATTGTTCAAAAACAATTCTCGGTGAGAGGTCAGGCGGCCTTCTTCTTCGCCAGCCGCGCCTTGATCGAGGCGACGTCGGCGCGCGGCGTCGCGGCGAACAGCGTCCTGGTGTAGTTGTGCTTGGGGTCGGCGAAGACCTCCTCGCGCGAGCCGTATTCGACGGCTTCGCCGAAATACATCACCATCACATCGTCGGCGATGTAGCGCACGACCGACAGATCGTGGCTGATGAAGACATAGGTCAGCTGGAATTCGTCCTGCAGGTCGGCGAGCAGGTTGAGCACCTGCGCCTGCACCGAAAGATCGAGCGCGGAGACCGGTTCGTCAAGCACCAGCAGGCTCGGGTTCAGCATCAGCGCGCGGGCAATGGCGATGCGCTGGCGCTGGCCGCCCGAGAACATGTGAGGATAGCGATTGTAGTGCTCGGTACCGAGGCCGACTTTCTTCAGCATCCTCATGGCGAGGTCGCGCCGCTCTTCGGCCGGCTTGTCGGTGTTGATGAGCAGCGGCTCGCCCAGCACATCTCCGATCTTTTGGCGCGGATTGAGCGATCCGTAAGGGTTCTGGAAGACGATCTGCACCTTGCGGCGCATCTCCCTGGTCAGGCCGTTCCTTGCGATGTCGACCTTGTTGCCGTCGATGAACAGCTCGCCCGACGTTGCCGGATCGATCAGCGTGATGATGCGCGCCAGCGTTGACTTGCCGCAGCCCGATTCACCGACGATGGCCAGCGTCTTGCCCTTGTCGACGCTGAACGAGACGCCCTTGACCGCATGCACGGTGCGCGCGCCGCGAAACAGGCCGCCGCCGACGTGATAGTCGCGCAGGATGTCCTTGCCTTCGACGACCTTGATGCCCATCAGACGCTCCCGGCAGCCGGTTCGAACAGCATGTCCGAGACGGTCGGCAGCCGGTCGCCGACGGCATTTTCCGGCAGTGCCGACAAAAGCGCGCGGGTGTAATTGCTCTTCGGCGATTCAAACAGCGACAGCACGTCGGCCTCTTCCATCTTGCGCCCCTTGTACTGGACGATGACGCGGTCGGCGGTCTCGGCCACGACGCCCATATTGTGGGTAATCATGATCAGGCCCATGCCGTATTTGACCTGCAGCGAGACCAGCAGGTCGAGGATCTGCTTCTGGATGGTGACGTCGAGCGCGGTCGTCGGCTCGTCGGCGATCAGAAGCTTCGGATTGCAGGCGATGGCGATGGCGATCATCACGCGCTGGCACTGGCCGCCTGACATCTGGTGCGGAAACGAGTTCAGCCGTTCGCCCGGCTCGGCAATGCCGACCTGCGTCAGCAATTCGATGGCGCGCTCGCGACGCTGGGCCTTGTCCATGCCCATATGGAAGCGCAGCACCTCCTCGATCTGGAAGCCGACGGTGAAGCACGGATTGAGACTGGCCATCGGCTCCTGGAAGATCATCGACATGTCCTTGCCGACGATCTTGCGCCGGTCGGCCGGGCTCATCTTCAGGAGATCGCGGCCGTTGAAGCTCATCTCGTCGGCAGTGACCGTCGCCGTCCACGGCAACAGCCCCATCACAGCCAACATCGACACCGACTTGCCGGAGCCGGATTCGCCGACGATGGCCAGCACTTCACGTTCGTTCACATGGAGCGAGACGCCATCGACCGCGCGGAACGGGCCGGATGCGGTCTGGAACTCGACGACGAGATTGCGGATGTCGAGCAGCGCCATTACGACCTCCTCAGCTTCGGATCGAGCGCATCGCGCAGACCGTCGCCGATCAGGTTGATGGCAAGCACGGTGATGAGGATGGCCAGACCGGGGAAGGTCACCACCCACCAGGCGCGCAGGATGAATTCACGCGCCGAGGCGAGCATGGTTCCCCATTCCGGTGTCGGCGGCTGGGCGCCAAGGCCGAGAAAGCCGAGAGCGGCCGCCTCCAGGATGGCGTTGGAGAAGGACAGCGTGCCCTGGACGATCAGCGGCGCCAGGCAGTTGGGCAGGATGGTGCGCAGCATAAGCCTTATATGGCCGGCGCCGGCGACCTTGGCGGCGACCACATATTCGCGGCTCTTTTCGGCCATGACGGCAGCGCGCACCAGACGGGCAAAGTGGGGTTGCAGGACAAGCGCGATGGCCAGCATGGCGTTGAACAGGCCGGGGCCGAGGATGGTGACCAGAACCAGCGCCAAGAGCAGCGACGGGAAGGACAGGATCAGATCCATGACCCGCATGATCGCCACGTCGACCCAGCCCCGGAAATAGCCGGCCAAAAGGCCGAGCGTGATGCCGCCGACAAGCGCCAGCGTGACCACGACGGCGCCGATGAGCAGCGAGAAACGCGCGCCATAGAGCAGGCGCGAGAGCATGTCGCGGCCGACCGCGTCGGTGCCAAGCAGATATTCCATGCTGCCGCCTGCCTGCCAGGCCGGCGGACGCAAGAAAGCGGTCTTGTCCTGGATGTCGGGCGCATAGGGCGCGAGCAGCGGTGCAAAGAGCGCGGCCAGCACCAAAACGATGAAGACGAACAGGCCGATGACGGCGCCGCGGTTTCCCGAGAAATAGTGCCAGAAAGTCCTGAAGCCGGTCAGTCGGTCAGGGTTGCCGGCGGCCATCGGGGCGATTTCGGTCGACTGGCTCATCACGCCGCCCTGATGCGCGGGTTGATGACGGCATAAAGCACGTCGACGATCAGGTTCACCGCCATGACGATAAGGGCGATCAGCAGCAAGCCTGACTGCACGACGACATAGTCGCGCTTGGATATGGATTCGACCATCCACTTGCCGATGCCCGGCCAGGCGAAGATGGTTTCTGTGAGAATGGCGCCGGCGAGCAGGGTACTGACCTGCAGGCCGATGGTGGTGACCACCGGGATCAGCGCATTGCGCAGCGCATGCACGCCGATGACGCGGGACGACGACAGGCCCTTGGCGCGGGCGGTCCGCACATAGTCTTCGCCCAGCACTTCGAGCATGGCCGAGCGCGTCTGGCGCGCGATCACCGCCAGCGGGATGGTGCCGAGCACAATTGTCGGCAGCACCAGGTGACTCAATGCCGAGCGGAAAGCATCCCACTTGCCGTAGAGCAGGCTGTCGAGGGTCAAGAAGCCGGTGATCGGCTTGATAAAGAACTGAAGGCCGATGCGGCCTGAAACCGGGGTCCAGCCGAGATAGCCGGAGAAAAAGATGATCAGCAGCAGGCCCCACCAGAAGATCGGCATGGAATAGCCGACGAGGGCGGTGCCCATAAGCCCCTGGTCGAACCAGGAGCCGCGTTTGACCGCAGCAATGATGCCGGCCGGTATGGCCAGCACCATGGCGAAGATCATGGCGAAGACGGAGAGCTCGATGGTTGCCGGGAACAGCGTCATGAAATCTTCGATGACCGGCCGCTTGGACGAAATCGACACGCCGAAATTACCGGTCGCGGCATCGCGGACATAATGCGCGTATTGCTGCCAGATCGGCAAATTGTAGCCGAACTGTTCCTTCAGTTCCGCGTAACGCTCGGGCGACACGCCATGCTCGCCGGCCATGGCAAGAATGGGATCGCCGGGCAGCAGCCTGACGAAAGCGAAGGCGCAGATGGTGATGCCGATCAGCGTCGGCAGCACCAAGACGATTTTGTTTAGGAGATATCGGAGCATCTTGAAAAGCGGGCGGCGCCTGATTGCGCGCCGCCCGCCTAACAGTTCTATTCGGCCTTGTCGACGCCGTCGAAGCGATGAATGCCGAGCGGGTCCATCATGAAGCCGCTGACATTCTTGCGCACGACTGCGTAAACCTGGCTGTGTGCCATGAGGAAGGCCGGAGCCTGCTTCTGGAAGACAACCTGCGCCTCTTCATAGAGCTTGGTGCGTTCGGCCTGGTCGCTGGTCTTCTTGGCCTTTTGGATCAGATCCTCGAAGTCCTTGTCGCACCAGCTGGAGTAGTTCGACACGCCGATGGCCGAGCAGGCGAACAGCGTGGCGAAGAAATTGTCCGGATCGCCATTGTCACCGGTCCAGCCGATCTGGAAGGCGCCCGGGCGTTCCTTCTTCTTGCCTTCTTCGCGGTACTTCGTCCACTCGTAGCTGACGATCTCCGCCTTGACGCCGACCTTGGCCCAGTCAGCCTGGATCAGTTCCGCGGCGCGCTGGAAGTTCGGGTTGTAGGGACGGACGCGGTCGGAGGCCCAAAGCTGGATCTCCTTCAATCCGGCATCGGCCAGCACCTTCTTGGCTGCTTCCGGATCATAGGCGTCGGACTTCACGTCCTTGTTCCACGACCACATGGTCGGCGGGATCAGGTTTACGGCCGGCGTGGCGCCGGCGTCCTGGAACAGCGACTTGATGAGCGATTCCCGATCGATCGCCTGGTTGAGCGCATGGCGCACTTCAGGCTTGTCGAGCGGCGGGATGGTGGTGTTGTAGCTCATATAGCCGATGTTGAGGCCAGCCTGATCCATCAGGGTCACGTCGGCGTTGGCCTTGATCGTGCCGATGTCGGCAGGATTCGGATAGGGCGCGATATCGCATTCGCCGGCGAGCACCTTCTGGATGCGGGCGGTGGCGTCAGGCGTGATCGCGAAGACGAGATCGTCGATCTTTTCCTTGCCCTTGAAGTAGTCCGGGTTGGCCGCATAGCGGATGACCGAATCCAGCTGGTAGTCGACGAACTGGAACGGACCTGTACCGACCGGCTTGGTCGAGAAGTCGGCCATCTTGCCGTCCTTTTCCAGCTGGTCGGCATATTCCTTCGACACGATCGAGGCGAAGTCCATGCCGAGATTGGCCAGCATCGGCGCGTTCGGCTCGGTCAGCGTCAGCTTCACGGTCAGGTCATCGACCTTTTCCCACTTGGCGACGTATTTCGGCATGTCCATGCCGGTGTAGTAGTCCCAGGTCAGGTTCGGCAGGTACTTCTCGCCGTTCCAGGGGTTTTCCTTGTTGAACTGGCGATCGAACGAAAAGACGACGTCGTCGGCATTGAAATCACGCGTCGGCTTGAAGAAATCCGTCGTCTGGAACTTCACGCCCGGATGCAGGTGGAAAGTATAGACCAGGCCGTCGTCCGAAATCTCCCATTTGTCGGCGAGACCGGGCACAACTTCGGTGCCGCCATGCTTGAACTCGACCAGGCGCGAATAGACGGTGCGCGACGAGGCGTCGAAGTCGTTGCCGCCCGTCGTGGTACCCGGGTCGAAGTTGGCCGGCGAGGCCTCCGAGCAATAGACCAGCGTCTTGGCATTGGCCACACCGCCGAGGACGCTTGCAGCCAGCAACGCGGCTGCAAAAGTCAGTTTCTTTTTCATTGAGCACTCCCTGATGTTCTTCCAAGCCCCTCTATAGGCTCGCGAAGCGCGCATATAAGCACCGTTTTTCCGGCTTTGGAACACCCTGTTTGCCTACCCCACCGTAAGCAGAAAATATTTCTCGGTCTTTGACGAACTGCAGAAACAAATAGCAAAATCTGCTAATCACGGGATTGTTAACGACCGCATTTTTTCATTGATCGCAGCAATCGTAAGCCAAAAATCCACAAGCCTGGGTTTCGCCACCGAGATGACAGGACGGCATTGCCGAGCCGGCGTCGCGGGAAGGATTTCGGCGGCAAATCTTTGCCGTCCTGCCGCTGGGGCAAGACTTGCACGGCCGCCGATAGTCGCAATAGATAGATGACACGCTGGATTTTCCGGGAATCCGCGACATCGCTGCAGCGGAGGACGCCTCACCACATCGAGGCGGCGTAGCAGGAGCAGGCAACAGAACGACCGAGGGAGGCTAGAGGTGGCGAAAGCAACAAAGACAACGGCCCCGGCGAAAGCAAAAGCGGCGAAAGCTTCAAAACCGGCCGCCGCTGCCGCCAAGTCGAAAGCGCCACCGGCCAAAGCCACTCCCGCTGTCAAGCCAACGGCAACCTCGACGCCGGCGAAGGCAAGCGCCAAGCCGGCAGCGAAACCTGTGGTCAAGCGCGCGGCGAAGACAGCACCCGCTGCAAAGCCCGCCCAGCCGCCAGCCGCCAAGACAGCCGCGGCGAAGCCCGCCTCGAAGCCGTCGCCGGGCGCGGCCAAAAAACTGCCGAATACGCTGACGGCGCTTGCCGCGGGCTTGCCGGAAAAGCCATGGCTAAAAAGCTATTCGAAAGTCGTGCCGGCGGAGATCGGCGCCCTGCCCTACAGTTCGATCGGCGACTTCCTCGTCGGCGCCTGTAAGCAGTTTTCCGGCCAGCCGGCATACGTCTGCATGGGCAAGTCGATCTCCTATGCCGAACTCGAGCGGCAATCGGCCGCCTTCGGCGCTTATCTGCAATCGAAGGGCCTGCAGAAAGGCGCACGCGTGGCGCTGATGATGCCGAATGTGCTGCAATATCCGGTGGCGATGATGGCCGTGCTTCGCGCCGGCTATGTCGTGGTGAACATCAATCCGCTCTACACGCCGCGCGAGCTCGAACATCAGCTCAAGGATTCCGGCGCGCAGGCGATCGTCATTCTGGAGAATTTCGCCAGCACCCTGGACGCGGTGATTGCCAGGACGGCGGTCAAGCATGTGGTGGTCGCGGCGATGGGCGACATGCTCGGCGCCCTCAAGGGCACGATCGTCAACCTAGTCGTGCGCCGGGTGAAGAAGATGGTGCCGGCCTGGTCGCTGCCCGGCCATGTCAAGTTCAATGCGGCGGTGAAGGCCGGCGCCGGCATCGCCTTCAAACCGGCCAAGATGGAGGCCGGCGACGTCGCCTTCCTGCAATATACCGGCGGAACCACGGGGATTTCCAAAGGTGCTGTGCTGCTGCACTCCAATGTGCTGTCCAATGTCGCGCAGAACACGCTGTGGCTGCAGGACGCCTATGCGATCAAGCCGAAACCGGCGCATCTCAACTTCATCTGCGCGCTGCCGCTCTACCATATCTTCGCGCTGACGGTGAACGCGCTGATGGGCATGCAGCAGGGCGCCCAGAACGTGCTCGTTCCCAACCCGCGCGACATTCCCGGCTTCGTCAACGAGCTGCAGAAATACCCGATGCACATTTTCCCCGGCCTCAACACGCTGTTCAACGCGCTGCTCAACAACGAGGATTTCCGCAAGCTCGACTTCAAGCCGCTGATCATGACGCTGGGTGGTGGCATGGCGGTACAGAAGGGGGTTGCCGAGCGCTGGAAGGCGCTGACCGGCAATTCGATCACCGAGGGCTACGGGCTGTCGGAGACCTCGCCGGTGGCCACCGCCAACAAGTTCAGTGACAGCAATTTCACCGGCACGATCGGCCTGCCGCTGCCGTCGACCGAGATCGTCATCCGCGACGATGACGGCAACAACCTGCCGCTGGGCGAAGTCGGCGAGATCTGCATCCGCGGACCGCAAGTGATGGCCGGTTACTGGAACCGGCCGGACGAGACCGCCAAGGTGATGACCAAGGACGGGTTTTTCAAATCCGGTGACATGGGCTTCATGGACGAGCGCGGCTACACCAAGATCGTCGACCGAAAGAAGGACATGATCCTGGTCTCCGGCTTCAACGTCTATCCGAACGAACTCGAGGAAGTCGTCGCCCAGCATCCGGGCGTGCTCGAAGTGGCGGCGATCGGCGTGCCGGACGAGCATTCGGGCGAGGTGCCGAAGCTGTTCATCGTCAAGAAAGATCCGGCGCTGACCGCTGAGGCAATCACCGCCTATTGCCGCGAAAACCTGACCGGCTACAAGCGGCCGAAATACATCGAGTTCAGGACCGAACTGCCGAAGACTCCGGTGGGCAAGATTTTGCGCCGGGCGCTGCGGGAATAGATTTGAACGACGAGCCTAGTCGCGGCGAAAGTGTAGACGACAATCCGCGTCCCGACGCGGCGACGTTCATCAAGGCGAACATGCGCCTTGCGCCTGTTCCAGCACTTCCTGAAATCCAACTCTACACGGCTCATCCCGGCAGCGGCCTGAGGCGGCTTGTCGATCCGCACCAAGGCGCGGACGACGATGCGGTTGAGCCAGTCGACGACGCGCCTCAGCCACCGCCGCCCTACTGGGCCTATCCATGGGCCGGCGGGGCGGTGCTTGCGCGCTATATACTCGACCATCCGCAAAGCGTAGCCGGCCGACGCGTGCTCGATCTCGGCGCCGGCTCCGGCCTCGTCGGCATCGCCGCCGCCAAGGCCGGCGCCAGCGCGGTGATCGCGGCCGAGATCGATCGCAACGGCGTCGCCGCGATCGGCCTCAACGCGTTGGCCAACGGCGTCGAGATCACCATTGTCGACAAGGACATCACCACAGGCCCGCCGCCGGCCGTCGACCTCGTGCTTGCCGGCGACGTGTTCTACGGCCGCGAGGTTGCTCTGCGGGTGATCCCGTTCCTCGACCGCTGCCTGGCAGCCGGCATCGAAGTGCTGGTCGGCGACCCCCGCCGCAACGACTTGCCGTTGTCACGGCTGCGGTTGCTGGCCGAGTATCAAGTGCCGGATTTCGGCGACGCAAAGGGGGCTGCGACGAGGCCGAGCGGTGTGTTTTGGTTCGAGCCGGAAGATTTGCTAGCGCGACGCGGCAAAGCCCAGTCGCTCTGAATGGCCGGATTCTACTCATTGTGGACAAACCTCAAGGGGCAGAAAATAGATTCGATTAGCCGTTGATAGGAGAAGTCGAATGGCGTGGATTAAAGTTGTTCAACGTATCGGTTTCACAGTTTGCCCAAAGTGCGAAAATCGCGGCTTCGACCTTCAGCCGGGCGAAGACATCGATAACGCAAGCGCCAAGATCAGGTGCGGCAAATGCGGGTACGTTTGCTCTGCTGATGAGTGGCCCACTGTGTCCGAAAACAAACCAGAAGCTCCATAGTTTTCATGGGCTGCTTCGCCCAACTCGGCCATTGGCGGGAAATCTCGAGTCGAATTGAGTTTGCCCCAGGCCCCCTTCAGACCGTCTCCTTGACCCGCGCCGAGAGAAAGTCTGGCAAATCGGCGACCGAATCCAAAACGACATCGGCGATCGCCGACAGCGATTCACGCGTGCCGGTGCCGGAGAGCACGCCGACCGCCAGGCCGCAGCCGCCAGCACGCGCCATCTCCAGGTCGTGGCGGTTGTCGCCGACCATGGCGATCTCGGACGCCTTCAACCCGGTCAGGTCGCAAAAGGCGACGATCGTGTCCGGCGCCGGTTTCGGATTGGCGACCGCGTCATAGCCATAGGCGGCGGTGAACAGCTGGGCGACGCCGAGCGTGACCATGGTCTTTTCGGCACCGGCAGTCGAATCGTTGGTGGCGACGCCGAGCCGGTAGGATCGCTTGTGCAGAGCCGTCAGCGCCGCGACGATGCCGGGCAGGGCCACCGCCATCGATGAGCCTTGCACCGAGGTGATCTCGTTGAAGCGGGCGACGGCCAGCATCTGGTCCTCGTCGGACAGGCGCGGGAACCATAGTTCGACGACATCCATGTTGGTGCCCGAGGCGAAGATGGAATCCGGCTTGAAACGCTTGGCGACAAAATCGAAGCCCGCCGCCGAAAGCAGCCTGTCGGCTTTCCAGCGATCGCCCTCGGCGGCGTCCATGGCCATGAAATCGGCGATGCCGAGCCAGGTCGCGTTGAAATCGACAAGCGTGCCGTCCTTGTCGAACAAGATGCCCTTGATGTCGGCCGGATTTTTCATTGAGCCCCCCGCAGTTGCTGGATGCGCGCCACCAGCCCGACCGTCGATGCGTCGCGCTTGGCGGCGCTCTCCTTGCCTTCCACGACTGGCAACAGGCCGGTCGCCAGCTCCTTGCCGAGCTCGACGCCCCATTGGTCGAAGGAATTGATGTTGAACAGAGTGCCTTCGACGAAGACGCGGTGCTCGTAAAGCGCGATCAGCCGGCCGAAGGTGCGCGGGTCGAGCTTGCGGTAGAGGATCGTCACCGAGGGGCGGCTGCCGGAGAAGACGCGGTGCGGGGCTATTCTGTCGACATCGGCCGGCTTCATGCCCTTGGCCAGCATCTGCGCGCGCGCCTCGTCCAGCGTGCGGCCCTTCATCAACGCTTCCGATTGGGCCAGGCAATTGGCAAGCAGTAGATCGTGTTGGTGCTTGAGATCAGGCTCATGGCCGACGGCAGCGGCAAGGAACTCGACCGGGATGAAGTCGGTGCCCTGGTGCAGCAGCTGGAAGAAGGCGTGCTGGCCATTGGTGCCGGGCTCGCCCCAGACCAGCGGTCCGGTCGGCGTCGTCACCGGCGTGCCGTCGAGGGTGACGCCCTTGCCGTTCGATTCCATGTCGAGCTGCTGCAGATAGGCCGGCAGCCTGGAAAGGCGCTGGTCATAAGGGATGACCGCACGCGCCGGATAACCGCAGATCACGCGATGCCACCAGCCGACCAGCCCCAGCAGCGCCGGCAGGTTCTTCTGCAGGGGTGCGGTGCGGAAGTGCTCGTCCATCTCATGCGCGCCATCGAGGAAGGCGCGGAAGTTGCGCGGGCCGATGGCGATCATCACCGGCAGGCCGATGGCGCCCCACAGCGAATAGCGGCCGCCGACCCAGTCCCAGAAGCCGAACACGCGATCCGCTTCGATGCCGAACTTGGAAACCAGGTCGAGCGCGGTCGAGACGGCGGCGAAATGCTTGCCGACTGCTTCCTTGCCGAGCGCCTTCTGCACCCATTCGCGTGCCGTCTCGGCATTGGTCATCGTCTCAACCGTGGTGAAGGTCTTCGAGGCGATGATGAACAGGGTGGTTTCGGCAGACAGGCCCTTCAGCGTGTCGTGGATATGGGCGCCGTCGATGTTGGAGACGTAGTGCGCGCGCGGGCCGTCGTGATAGGGCGCCAGCGCCAGCGTCGCCATGGCCGGGCCGAGATCGGAGCCGCCAATGCCGATGTTGACGATGTCGGTGATTTTCTTGCCGGTGGCGCCGGCGGCCTTGCCGGAGCGAATGGCATCGGCGAAAGCGCCCATGGCGTCGAGCACGGACAGCACATCCGCCTTGACGTCCTGGCCATCGACCGTGACGCCCTTGCCCGAGAGGTTCCGTAGCGCCGTGTGCAGCACGGCGCGATCCTCGGTGATGTTGATCTTCTTGCCGGAAAACATTGCGGCCCGGCGACCTTCGAGATCGGCGGCGGCGGCGAGCTTCTCGAGCAGTTCCATCGTGCGCTGGTCGACCGCGCATTTCGACCAGTCGAGCAAAAGGTCGCCGTCGCTGGCCGAAAATGTCTCGAAGCGCTTGGGGTCCGCGGCAAACGCCTCGCGCATCGTGCCCGATGCCGCCGCGCGCGCAGCACGCAAGGCGACAAGCTGTTTGTCGAAGGAGGAATGATCCACTGCCGGCTCCTGATCGTTTTTCACGACATCTTATCAGACCGGATGTTTCCGGCGCGTGTCGTCGCGCTGATCTTATTGAGCCGAATTCCCCATGTTTCAATGCGTGGGGATGACGCAGTGCAGCATAGTGCGATGTGATGGAGCTACGACGCTGCGCGTCGCGCTGGATGATAGTGAGGCGCGACGACGCTTCGCATCGCGCGGGCGTCCGCGCTGCGGGATGACGCAAGCGTCACCCGGGGATGCGACGACGCTGCGCGTCGCGCATAGATCACTGGCATAAATCCCAGCGATCAGAAAAATTGATTGGCGCAACCCCTTGTGCCACGGTTACCTTCCGCTGGTCCAGCCAAGCAAAAAAGACTGGCCATCGAGGAACACCTTCCATGCCACAGCGTAACGACACGGCCATATGGTCCGGCCTGTTCCGGATTTCGGCGGAATCGGGCCAGACCCTGCAGGCGCAGATCCGTCAGGCGATCGTCGCCGCCATTCTCGACCGGCAGATCGCCGCTTCGATGCCGCTTCCGTCCTGCCGCATCCTGGCTGAAAAACTCGGCGTCGCACGCGGCACTGTGGTGCTGGCGTTCCAGCAATTGGTCGACCAAGGTTTCCTGGTGGCGCGCGAACGGCGCGGCCATTTCGTCAATCCGGATGTGCTGGCCACCCCCGCCAAGCCGCACCAGAAGGCGCCGGACCAGCAAAACGAGATCGACTGGAAGGCACGCCGGCAGATCGCTGCCAGCGACATGCCGCCGCCGGCCAAGCACGACAACTGGATCAAGTCGTCCTACCCCTTCGTCTACGGCCAGTTCGACCCGGCGCTGTTCCCGACAGCCGAATGGCGTGAGTGCAACCGCATGGCGCTGGCCGTGCTCGAAATCCGCAACTGGGCCTCCGACATGGTCGACCGCGACGATCCGCTCTTGATCGAGCAGATCCAGGCGCGGCTGTTGCCGCGGCGCGGCATCTTCGCCAATCCGGACGAGATCATCGTCACGCTCGGCGCCCAGAACGCGCTCTATATGCTGGCGACACTGCTGATGACAAAGGGCTCCAAGGTCGCGATGGAAGACCCGGGGTACCCCGACGCGCGCTCGATCTTCCGCCTGGCCGGCGCCGAGATCCAGCCGGTCCCGGTCGACCAGTCCGGCATCGTCACCTCGTCCATTCCCAACGATTCCGGCTTTGTCTTCGTCACCCCCAGCCACCACTGCCCGACCATGGTGCCGCTGTCGGCAGAGCGGCGGCAGGACCTTCTGGCGCGCGCCAACCGCCACAACCAGATCATCATCGAGGACGGCTATGACAGCCAGCTTCTCGACGAGGCGCCGCAGCAGGCGCTGAAGAGCCTCGATCGCTCGGGTCGCGTCGTCTATGTCGGCTCGATGTCGAAGACGCTGGCTCCGGGCCTGCGGCTTGGCTACATCGTCGCTTCGGCTGGACTAATCTCCGAGCTAAGGGCGCTGCGCCGCTTCATGCTCAGGCACCCGCCGGCCAACAACCAGCGCGCGGTCGCGTTGTTCCTGTCGCTCGGCCATCACGAGGCGCTGGTGCGGCGGCTGTCGTCGGCCTTCGACGAGCGGCGCAAGCGTCTGGTCCATGCGATTTCCGCATTCCTGCCGGAATGGCGCTCAACCGATTCGGCCGGCGGCACATCGCTCTGGCTGGAAGGCCCGCGCGGCACCGATTCACGTGGACTGGCCGAGGCCGCGGCCTCGCGCAGCGTCATCATCGAGCCGGGCGACCGCTTCTTCGATCGCACCGAAAAGCCGTCGCGTTTCATGCGCTTGGGCATTTCCTCGATCGCACTGCAGCACATCGAGCCGGGTATTCGCGAGCTCGCGACCGCGGCCGGACGCAGGCCCGCTGCAGCCTGATTTGCCTGTGCCGGAGCTTTGAACAGCCCCGGCCCTTGGCATGATCACCAACATTCTGCATTAGCTCTCTGGCATACTCGGCTGCGTTGACTGGCCCATAGGCTGGGCCAATGGCAACGGCATAGTCGGCTGACAGAGGGACGAAGCAAGCCGACGGTGGACCAATCATCGCGTCGTGTTTCGCAAACTAAAGGTGGAGTGCCCCCCCATGTCAGTGGCTGTTGAGAAGCAGGATGCGGCTCCTAAGGATGCATCAGCCGACCAGCGTTCGCGCCGATCCGGCGGGCGCGAAGCGCGCCGCGCCATGCGGGCCGCACCGCTTGCCGACGATATCCGGCCGGTGCGCGCCGGCCTCGAAGGCGGCAGCTACGGGCCGCTCAACCAGAACGAACAGGAGCGCATCCATGAAGCGGTGCTGACGCTACTGGAGACCGTCGGCTTCGCCAATGCCATTCCCTCCTGCATCGAGGCTCTGACCGGGGTCGGCGCCGTTTACGGCGACGACGGCCGCGTCCGTTTCCCACGTGGGCTTGTGATGGACACGATCAGACGAGCCGCGCGAAATTTTACGCTGCACGGCCAGGACCCCAGGCATGACATGCTGATCCAGGGCAAGCGCGTGCATTACGGCACGGCGGGTGCGGCGGTGCATCTGGTCGATGTCGAAAAGCGCGAATACCGCGAGTCGCTGGTGCAGGACATTTACGATGCCGCCCGCCTCGTCGAAGGGCTCGACAACATCCATTTCTTCCAGCGGCCGATGGTGCCGCGCGACATTCCCGATCCGCTCGAAATGGACTTCAACACGCTCTACGCCTGCGTGATGGGGACGTCGAAGCATGTCGGCACCTCGTTCACGGTGCGCGAGAACGTGCAGCCGGCGCTGGACATGCTTTATGCGATCGCCGGCGGCGAGGAGAATTTCCGCGCCCGGCCGTTCGTGTCGAACTCCAACTGCTTCGTCGTACCGCCGATGAAGTTTGCCGAGGACGCCTGCGGCGTGCTCGAAGCCTGCGTCGAAGGCGGCATTCCGATCCTGCTTTTATCGGCCGGCCAGGCCGGCGCCACCGCTCCCGCGGCGATTGCCGGCGCTGTGGTGCAAGCGGTGGCGGAAGTGCTGGTCGGCCTCATCTATGTAAACGCCATCAAGCCGGGGCATCCGGCGATCTTCGGCACATGGCCGTTCGTCTCCGACCTCAGGACCGGTGCGATGTCGGGCGGCTCGGCCGAGCAGGCAGTACTGACTTCGGCCTGTGCGCAGATGGCGCAGTTCTACGATCTGCCGGGCGGTTCGGCCGCCGGCATGACGGATTCGAAACTGCCCGACATCCAGTCCGGCTATGAAAAGGGGATCACCGATGTGATGGCCGGCCTTGCCGGCCTCAATCTGGTCTATGAATCGGCGGGCATGCACGCCTCGCTGCTCGGCTTTTGCCTGGAGAGCCTGATCATAGACAATGACATGCTGGGCCACTGCCTGCGCTGCGTGCGGGGCATCGAAGTGACCGACGAAGCGCTGTCGATCGACACCATCACCGAAGTCTGCATGAATGGCCCAGGCCACTATCTCGGCAATGAGCAGACGCTGCGCCTGATGCAGACGGAGTATTTCTATCCTGCCGTCGGCGACCGCTTTTCGCCCAAGGAATGGAACGAGAAGGGCCGGCCCGACATCTTGCAGCGGGCGATCATCGAAAAGAAGCGCGTGCTGGCCGAGCGCTTCCCGCGCCATGTGCCGAAGCTGCTCGACGACAAATTGCGTGCCCGCTTCGGCGAGATGATCAAGCTGCCACGCAGCGGCATGGGCGGGTAAGCTTCACCTTACGAAGGTCAGTCCGCACTTAGCCCAAAGCGCTCGACGACTTCGGCGCTGATCAGCTTGCCATGCAGCGCCATCAACACGATCTGGGCATCCAGGCTGTCGCCGGTTTCAAGCGCAGCCTCCATGCGGCGCTCAGCCTCCAGCCGCCGCTCCGGCCCATTGGCCTGCTCGAAGGTTTGTGGGCCCGCGATGCAAAAGCCGAACAGCTGCGCCACGGACCGGTAGGCGTCGGGCGGCGGCTCGTCCGGCCAATGATCCTTCATCAAATTGACGATGGTGAGCTTTACCCCCTCGGGAACAAGCGCCGGATGAAGATCGGCGCCGCGCAGCGCGTTGTCCAGTTCCCGCAAATCACCCGAGCGGCCGAACATGCCGAGGAAACCGAGGGAAGAGCGCCGCTTCGTCATTGATGGGTGTTATCCCTTGTGCAGGACCTATCGACACGACGTATCTGTAGACTTGGCCCAATCGATACAAGAGCGTTGCCATGAAAGGCGGCCTGCCCGATGGCAAGCCGCCTTCGATTTCACCAAACTTGCAACGCTCAGTGGTTGTCCCTCGGCACGCCGCTGGTGTGCGCGACGTCCTGGTATTTCACCGCCGGCTTCAGCACCATGCCCTCCGAGAACTGGTCGACCATGGAGCGCTGGATTTCCTGCCATGGCGTTTGGTGCTTGGGATAGTGGTAGCCGCCATCGTCCTGCAGTTCGGCACGGCGGCGCGTGATTTCCTCGTCGGTGACGAGGATGTTGGCAGTGCCTTTGCGTAAGTCGATGCGCACACGGTCGCCGGTCTTGAGCAGCGCCAGGCCGCCGCCAATGGCGGCTTCCGGGGAAGCGTTGAGGATAGAGGGCGAGCCCGATGTGCCCGACTGGCGGCCATCGCCGATGCAGGCCAGCGCGTGAATGCCCTTCTTGATGAGATAAGCGGGCGGCTGCATGTTGACGACCTCGGCGCCACCGGGATAGCCGATCGGGCCGGCGCCGCGCATGAACAGGATGGTGTGCTCGTCGATGCCTTGCGCCGGATCGTCGATGCGGGCGTGGTAGTCCTCCGGCCCGTCAAAGACCATGGCGTTGCCTTCGAAGGCTTCCGGGTCGTTCGGGTTGGAGAGATAGCGCTCGCGGAATTCCGGCGAGATGCCGCTCATCTTCATGATTGCGGAATCGAACAGATTGCCGCTGAGATTGATGAAGCCGGCATTGGCCTTCAGCGGCTCGGCGACGGTGCGGATGACGTCGGTGTTCTCGTTGGCGACACCCTTGCAATTGTCACCGATAGTCTTGCCATTGACGGTCATCGCTTCGGGATAAGGCAGCAGCTTGGCCTTCATCAACTCGGCCACCACAGCCGGCACGCCGCCGGCATGGTGATAGTCTTCGCCGAGATATTCGCCCGATGGCTGCAGATTGACGATGAGCGGCACATGGAGGCCGACCGTCTGCCAGTCGTCATTGGTGAGCGGCACGCCGAGATGACGGGCAATCGCGTTGAGGTGGATCGGCGCATTGGTCGAGCCACCAATCGCCGAATTGACGACAATGGCGTTCTCGAAGGCCTTGCGCGTCATGATGTCGGACGGCTTCAGATCCTCATGCACCATCTCGACGATGCGCTTGCCGGTCTCATAGGAGATCTGGCCGCGCTCGCGGTAGGGTGCGGGAATGGCGGCCGAACCCGGCAATTGCATGCCGAGCGCCTCGGCCAGCGAGTTCATCGTGGTGGCGGTGCCCATGGTGTTGCAATAGCCGGTCGACGGCGCCGATGAGGCGACGATGTCCATGAACTCGTCATAGTCGATCTCGCCGGCGGAGAGCCGCTGGCGCGATTCCCAGACGATGGTGCCGGATCCCGTGCGCTTGCCTTTGTGCCAGCCATTGAGCATCGGTCCGACCGAAAGTGCTATGGCCGGAATATTGACGGTGGCCGCCGCCATCAGCAGCGCCGGCGTGGTTTTGTCGCAGCCGAT
Source organism: Mesorhizobium sp. M1252 (assembly GCF_040318265.1). Lineage (NCBI taxonomy): Bacteria > Pseudomonadati > Pseudomonadota > Alphaproteobacteria > Hyphomicrobiales > Phyllobacteriaceae > Mesorhizobium > Mesorhizobium sp. M1252. Next base: position 215,879 of record NZ_JAMYLX010000002.1, read on the forward strand.
GGTCAGTACGACGCCGTCGAGCGGATAGCCGTAAAGCACTTCGACCAGGCCGAGATAGGCAAGGTTGCGGTCCAGTGCCGCGGTCGGGCGCTTGCCGGTCTCCTGGATCGGATGGCACGGGAATTCGAAGGGGATGCCGCCCATCGAGACGATGCCTTCGCGCACGCGCTTGGCGAGTTCGATATGATGGCGGTTGCATGGCGACAGATCCGAGCCGGTCTGGGCGATGCCGATCAGCGGCTTGCCCGACATCAACTCGGCCCGCGTCAGGCCGTAGTTCAGGTAGCGCTCGAGGTAGAGCGCGGTCATGCCTGGATTGTCGGGATTGTCGAACCACTCCTGCGAGCGAAATTTCTTCTTTCCGGTGGGGGCGCCTGCCATCATGGTCTCCGTATTTGTAAGACAAATCGATATGGCAACGCGCGGAAGCAGGCAAGAGGGCGCACCGTCGCAACCGGACTTTGGTGCGATAGACACAGACCAGACCGTGCGTTAGGCCTTCGAAGTCTGTCCGGGAGGTGTCGATGGCTTTGGTGATCGAAGGCGAGGAACGCATTGCCGCCCCCCTGCAGAAAGTGTGGGACGCGCTGAACGATCCGAAGGTTTTGCAGGCGACCATTCCCGGCTGCCAGCACCTGGAGATGAAATCGCCGACCGAAATGGCGGCGACGGTGGTGTTGAAGATCGGACCGATCAAGGCGGCATTCAACGGCGAGGTGACGTTGAAGAACCTGAAGCCGCCGCACTCCTACACCATCCAGGGCGAGGGCAAGGGCGGTATTGCCGGCTTCGCGAAGGGTGGCGCCGACGTGACGCTGACGGCGGACGGGCCGGATGCGACGGTCCTCAAATACGCGGCCAAGGCCGAAGTCGGCGGCAAGATCGCCCAACTCGGCAGCCGGCTGATCGAATCGACTTCGAAGAAGCTGGCCGGGCAGTTCTTTTCAAGCTTTGGCGAGAAGGTGGGCTCCCCTCCCCCTTGAGGGGAGGGTGCCTCGTGAAGCGAGGCGGGTGGGGTCGCCTCAGCTGCCTCAACGTGAGTTGAGCTGCCTCGACTTGTAAAGAAATAGCGTCGAGCGTGTCACCGCGGACCCCACCCGGCCCTTCGGGCCACCCTCCCCTCAAGGGGAAGGGATATCCGAGCTACTCGAACACGATGTTCGGCACCGCCGCTTCGGCCGCGCCGCGTTCTTCGTTGACCCGGTCCCAGACCTTCGAAGCAATGCCGCGATAGATCTTCGCCTCGGCGCTGTCTGGCTTCGACGCCACCACCGGAGCACCTTCATCAGAACTTTCGCGAATGCCCATTTCCAGCGGCACTTCGCCGAGGAAGGTCACGCCGAGTCGCTCGGCCTCGCGCCGCGCCCCGCCATGGCCAAAGATGTCGTAGCGCTTGCCGGTATCGGGGGCTATGAAATAGCTCATGTTCTCCACGATGCCGAGCAGCGGCACGTCGACCTTCTTGAACATATTCAATCCTTTGCGGGCGTCGATCAGCGCCAGGTCCTGCGGCGTCGAGACGATGACGGCGCCGGCCAGCGGCACCTGCTGGGCCATGGTCAGCTGGGCGTCGCCGGTGCCGGGCGGCATGTCGACGACGAGCACGTCGAGGCGGCCCCATTCGACCTCGCGCAGCATCTGCGTCAGCGCCGACATCACCATCGGACCGCGCCAGATCATCGGCGTCTCCTCGTCGACGAGGAAGCCCATCGACATCACCTTAAGGCCGTAATTCTCCATCGGTTTCAGGATCTTGCCGTCGACGGTCTGCGGCCGGCCATGGATGTTGAGCAGCCTGGGCATGGACGGGCCATAAATATCGGCATCGAGCACGCCGACACGCAAACCGTTGGCGGCGAGGCCAAGCGCGATGTTGACAGCGGTGGTCGACTTGCCGACGCCGCCCTTGCCGGACGCCACCGCGATGATCGCCTCGATGCCGGGCACGCCGCGCTTGCCCGAGCTTTGCGAGGCCGGGGCGTGCGGGGCTGGAGAGTGTGGAGCTGGGCGCGGCGCGGCGGGCGCGGCCGTCGGTGCCGGCCTGGGCGCGGGGCGCGACGCAACCGGAGCCTCCATGCCGCCGCCCTTCTTCTCCGCCGTCAGCGCGACGACGGCGCCGGCGACACCAGGGATCGCCTTGACGACACGCTCGGCTGCAGCGCGCAGCGGCTCCATCTCCTGTGCGCGGGCGGCGGGAACGGTGATCGAGAAAAACACTTTCGAATCGGCGATGAAAATCTCCGAAACCATGCCGAGGTCGACGATGTTGCCGGTGAAGTCCGGCCCGTTGACCGTCTTCAGACGCTCGGTGACGATTTCCTTGGTGACGGACATGCATTATTCCCTAAGGCGTTTGGCTGCGGCTCAGATAGTGCAGATTGGCAGCGACTCCAAGCACCACGGTGTCCGCCTCACCCTGCCAGGCCAACCGCAAGGTAGGTGAGCGCCGAAATTGCAGCCGTGGCCGGCAAGGTGACGATCCAGGCGATGACGATGTTGCCGGCAATGCCCCAGCGCACGGCCGAGACGCGACGGGCAGCGCCGACACCGATGATGGCCCCGGTGATCGTATGGGTGGTCGACACGGGGACGCCAAGCCAGGTGGCGGCAAACAGGGTGATGGCGCCGCCGGTCTCGGCGCAGAAGCCCTGCATCGGGTTCAACCGGGTGATCTTCGAGCCCATCGTGTGGACGATGCGCCAGCCGCCGAACAAAGTGCCGAGCGCCAGTGCTGTCTGACAGGTGAGGACGACCCACAGCGGCACGTAGAACGTCCCGCCGAGCATACCTTGCGAATAGAGCAGCACGGCGATGATGCCCATGGTTTTCTGGGCGTCGTTGCCGCCGTGCCCTAGCGAATAAAGCGAGGCCGAAAAGAACTGCATGACGCGGAAAGTGCTGTCGACGGCGAACGGTGTCTGGCGCACGAACAGCCAGGAAACGGCCAGGATGAGGACCAGCGCCAGAACAAACCCTGTCGCCGGCGACACGACGATTGCGGCGACCGTCTTGCCAAGCCCGGTCCAGACGATGGCGCCGGGCCCAGCCTTTGCAACGCCGGCGCCGACAAGCCCGCCGATCAGGGCATGCGAACTGCTGGACGGGATGCCGGCAATCCAGGTGACGATGTTCCAGACGATGGCGCCGACGAGCGCCGAGAAGATCACCGCCGGCGTGACGATGCTGACGTCGACGATACCTTTTCCCACGGTTTCAGCCACGTGAAGGCCGAAGAACATGAAGGCGATGAAATTGAAGAAAGCCGCCCACAGGACCGCATATTGCGGTCTCAGCACGCGGGTGGAGACGATGGTGGCGATGGAGTTCGCTGCATCGTGCAGGCCGTTGAGAAAATCGAAAAACAGCGCGACGGCGACAAGGCCGATCAGCACGGGAAAGGCGATGGTGGCTTCCATTGCCTAAACGTTCTCGATGACGATGCCGCTGATCTCGTTGGCGACGTCCTCAAAGCGGTCGACCACCTTCTCCAGCTGGCCGTAGATCTCCGAGCCGATCAGGTAGGCCATCGGATCGCTGCGGCCATGCCGCTTGAACAGGTCCTTCAATCCCTGCTCATGCAGATCGTCGGCGCGGCTTTCGACGCGCATCACCTCTTCGGCGATGGCGTTGAGGCGTACCGTGTGCGTGCCGACCTTGCTGAGCAGCGGGATTGCTTCGGCAACCAGCTTGGAGGCGGCAACGATGACGCCACCCATCTCCTGCATCAGCGGGTCGAATTCCTTCTTTTCGAACAGCTTCACCGTCTTGACGGTCTTGTGCATCATGTCGATGGCGTCATCCATCGACTGGATCAGGTCCTTGATGTCGCCGCGATCGAAAGGCGTGATGAAGGAACGCCGCACCGCCAGCAGGACTTCGGCCGTGATATGATCGGCCTCGTCCTCGAGATCGATGATCTTCTGGCACCAGCGATCGATGTCCTTGCCCTGCAGGAGCTGCTCCAGCGCCTCGGCGCCGCCGACCACGGTGCGGGAATGCCGTTCAAAGAGGTCGAAGAAGCGATCTTCGCGCGGCAAAAGCTTGCGGAACCAGCCCAGCATGTCCGATCTCCTCGTATTCCATCCAACCACATAGCGCCGTGTTCGGCCGGGGGAAACAGCCAGCCGGCCCAAAGATGTGGATGCATGGCCAATTGCGGGTAGAGCTTGCGGCGAAAGGCAATTTCCCCGACCTTGCGCGCAACGAACGGACGGATGGTATGATCGACAAGCTCGAATTCTTCATCGCGCTGGCCAAGGAGGAGCATTTCGGCCGGGCGGCGGAAGCGTGCGGCGTCACGCAGCCGACCTTGTCGGCCGGGATCAAGCAGCTGGAGGGCCAGCTCGGCGTCATGCTGGTCAATCGCGGTTCGCGCTTTCAGGGGCTGACGCCGGAAGGCAAGCAGGTGCTGGTGTGGGCGCGTCGCATCGTCGGCGATTCCAGGACCATGCGCGAAGAGATGCGGGCGGCGCGACATGGCCTGTCCGGGCGTATCCGTATTGCCGCCATCCCAACCGCCCTCGCCATGGTGGCGCGGCTTACGACGCCATTTCGCGAGAAGCATCCGGGCGTCACCTTCTCTATCCTGTCGCGCACCTCGATCGAGGTGTTGTCGCTGCTCGGCAATTTCGACGTCGATGCCGGCATCACCTATCTCGACAACGAGCCTCTCGGACGGGTGACCAGCGTGCCGCTCTATGACGAGCGCTACCAGCTGATCACGGCGGTCGGAAATCCCTATTCGGATCGCGACAAAGTGACATGGGCCGAAATCAGCCAGCTGCCGCTCTGCTTGTTGACGCCGGACATGCAGAACCGCCGCATCATCGACCAGCATCTGGCCGAGGCCGGCGTGCAGGTGCGGCCGACACTGGAATCCAACTCGATGATCGTGCTGTTCTCCCACATACGGACAGGCAAATGGTCGTCGATCATGCCGCTCAACCTGGCGGAAACATTCGGTTTTTCCGAGCCGATCCGGGCCATTCCGATCGTCGAACCGGATGCCAGCCACACGGTCGGGCTGGTCGCCGCGCCGCGCGAACCGCACACGCCGCTGGTGCAGGCGCTGCTGGACGAGGCGATGGCGCTGGCAGACGATTTCCGCGCCAATCGCTGAGCTAGTCATAACTGGTCAATCGGCACGATAGAAATTTTCTATCGTGCAACGAAACCGCTTTATTGATTTCAGAGGTTTTCTCTGATTTCTTAAGCACTTAGCGATTAAGCGGCGTAGGCATGTCGTTGTTCCAAAACCGCTTCATGCTTTTGGACGATATATGCATCGATCGCTACGATAGGGAGGGCGCTGCGTGACGATGCAGCCAGCAAGTACCGAGATACAGTCGCGCACGGCGGCGATCATCCAGGAGTTGAAGGGCCTCGAAGGCCCGCTGCTGCCGATCCTGCACGAGATCCAGGAAGAATTTGGCCACGTGCCGCAGGACGCCGTGCCCGTCATCGCCGATGGGCTGAACCTGTCGAGGGCCGAAGTGCATGGCGTTGTGACCTTCTATCATGATTTCCGTGCCCGGCCGGCCGGCCGGCATGTGCTCAAGCTCTGCCAGGCGGAAGCCTGCCAGTCGATGGGTTCGGATGCGATCGCCGCAAAGGTCAAGCAGTTGTTGGGCATCGATTTCCATGAGACCACCCGCGACGGATCGGTTACACTTGAGCCTGTCTATTGCCTCGGGCTGTGCGCCTGTTCACCGTCGGCGATGCTGGATGGTGAGGTGATCGGGCGGCTCGATGACGAGAAGATCGAAGAGATCGTCGGGGAGGTACGCTCATGATCCCGCGCATCTACATTCCAGGTGACTCCGGCGCGCTGGCGCTCGGCGCCGAAAAGGTCGCCAAGGCTGTTCGTGCGGAACTGGCTGAACGGGGCGTCGAGGCCAAGATCGTCCGCAACGGCTCGCGCGGCGCCTATTTCCTCGAACCGATGGTCGAGGTCGCGACCGAAAAGGGCCGCGTCGCTTACGGGCCGGTCAAGCCATCGGACGTCAAGAGCCTGTTCGACAGCGGCTTTCTCACCGGCGGGCATCACAAGCGCTGGCTGGGCGCGCCCGACAAAATCCCGTTCCTGGCCAAGCAGACGCGCCTGACCTTTGCGCGTTGCGGCATCAACGACCCGCTATCGCTCGATGCCTACAAGTCACTGGGCGGGCTCAAGGGCCTGCAGAACGCGGTGGCCATGGCGCCGCTCGACATCGTCAAACAGGTCACGGAATCGGGCTTGCGCGGCCGAGGCGGCGCCGGCTTCCCGACCGGCATCAAGTGGAAGACGGTGCTCGATACGACATCTGACCGCAAATACATCGTCTGCAATGCCGACGAGGGCGACAGCGCCACCTTTGCCGACCGCATGATTATGGAGGGCGACCCCTTCGTGCTCATCGAAGGCATGACGATTGCCGGCATCGCCACCGGCGCGACCAAGGGGTTCGTCTATATCCGCTCGGAATATCCGCATGCGGTGGCTGTCATGAACAAGGCTGTCGAGGTCGCCCGCAAGGCAGGCGTGCTCGGCGTCAGCGTGCTGGGTTCGCCCAACGCCTTCGACATGGAAATCCGCGTCGGCGCCGGCGCCTATGTCTGCGGCGAGGAAACGTCGCTGCTGAACAGCCTTGAAGGCAAGCGCGGCGTGGTGCGCGCCAAGCCACCGCTGCCGGCAATCCAGGGTCTGTTCGGCAAGCCGACGGTGATCAACAACGTCATCAGCCTAGCCTCCGTGCCCATCATCATGGACAAGGGTGCTGCCTTCTACAAGGATTTCGGCATGGGCCGCTCGCGCGGCACGATCCCGATACAGATCGCCGGCAACGTCAAGTTCGGCGGCCTGTTCGAGGCGGCGTTCGGCATGACGCTGGGCGAGATCGTCGACGATATCGGCGGCGGTACGGCCACAGGTCGCCCGGTGAAGGCGGTGCAGGTCGGCGGTCCGCTCGGCGCCTATTTCCCGCGCGGCCTGTTCGACACGCCGTTCGACTACGAAGAGTTCGCGAAGCGCGACGGGCTGATCGGCCATGCCGGCATCACCGTGTTCGACGACACGGCCGACATGCTGAAGCAGGCGCGCTTTGCCATGGAGTTCTGCGCCATCGAAAGCTGCGGCAAGTGCACGCCCTGCCGCATCGGCTCGATACGCGGGGTGGAGACCATCGACCGGCTTGCCGCCGGCATCGAGCCGGAGAAGAACCTGGCACTGGTCACCGATCTCTGCAACACGATGAAGTTCGGATCGCTCTGCGCGCTGGGCGGCTTCACGCCCTATCCGGTGATGAGCTCGATCACCCATTTCCCCGAAGATTTCAAGCCCGCGCCGGCGCGCGTGGCTGCTGAATAGGAGCTGGCAGATGAATATCAAGGCCGACTTCCCGACACTCATCGAAGAACTCGATTACGGAACCCCGGAATCGAAGGCGCAAAAGCAGGTTACGCTGATCGTCGACGGCCGCAGCATCAGCGTGCCGGAGGGTACGTCGATCATGCGCGCGGCGATGGAAGGCGGGGTCGAGATCCCAAAACTCTGCGCCACGGACATGCTGGACTCGTTCGGCTCCTGCCGCGTCTGCCTGGTCGAGATCGACGGGCGCGGCGGCACGCCGGCATCCTGCACGACCCCCGTCGGCGAAGGCATGGTGGTGCGCACGCAATCCGAGCGGCTCGACGCCATCCGCCGCGGTGTCATGGAGCTTTACGTCTCCGACCACCCGACCGGCTGGAACGAGAAGGCCGGCACCGGCGCCAGCGAGTTCGACGTTGTGGCGAAATCGGTCGGCCTGACCGAGAACCGCTTCGGCATCGAGGGCCGCAACCACGTCAAGCAGGAAAACGGCGTCGCGCCCGGCCATGGCTCGCTGGCGGTCGACTACATCGCCCGCGACGAGTCCAACCCATATTTCACCTATGATCCGGCGCAATGTATCGTCTGCTCGCGCTGCGTGCGGGCCTGCGAGGAGGTGCAGGGCACCTTCGCGCTGACGATCGAGGGCCGCGGTTTCGAATCGCGCATGGTCGCCGGCATGCACGAGGATTTCATCGCCTCCGAATGCGTATCCTGCGGCGCCTGCGTGCAGGCCTGTCCGACCGATGCGCTGCGTGAAAAGACCGTGCTTGAGAAAGGCATGCCCGAGCGCTCCGCCGTCACCACCTGCGCCTATTGCGGCGTCGGCTGCTCGTTCAAGGCCGAAGTGAAGGACGACGAAGTCATTCGCATGATGCCCTACAAGGACGGCAAGGCCAACCACGGCCACTCCTGCGTGAAGGGCCGTTTCGCCTATGGCTATGCCACCCACAAGGACCGCATCCTGTCGCCTATGATCCGGGAAAAGGTCAGCGATCCCTGGCGCGAAGTGAGTTGGGAAGAGGCCATCGCCCATACGGCCAAGGAATTCCGCCGTATCCAGTATCAATACGGCCGCACCTCGATCGGCGGCATCACGTCCTCGCGATGCACAAATGAAGAGACCTATCTGGTGCAGAAGCTTGTGCGCCAAGGCTTCCGCAACAACAATGTCGACACCTGCGCCCGCGTCTGCCACTCGCCGACCGGCTACGGCCTCGGCCAGACCTATGGCACCTCGGCCGGCACGCAGGATTTCGATTCCGTCGACTTCACCGATGTCGCCGTCATCATCGGCGCCAATCCGGCTTCCGCGCACCCGGTGTTCGCCTCGCGGCTGAAAAAGCGGCTGCGCCAGGGCGCCAAGCTGATCGTGCTCGATCCGCGCCGCACCGAAATGGTCAAGTCAGCGCATATCGAGGCCGACTATCACCTACCGCTGAAGCCCGGCACCAACGTGGCGGTGCTGACGGCGCTGGCGCATGTCATCGTTACCGAAGGGCTTTTCGACGAAGCCTTCATCCGCGATCGCTGCGACTGGGCGGAGTTCCAGGATTGGGCTTCTTTCGTCGCCTTGCCGGAAAACAGCCCCGAAATCGTGGGCAAGCTGTCCGGCGTCGACCCCGAACTGATCCGGGGTGCTGCGCGCCTCTATGCCAAGGGCGGCAATGGCGCGATTTATTATGGCCTTGGCGTCACCGAACACAGCCAGGGTTCGACCACGGTTATGGCTATCGCCAACCTTGCCATGGCGACCGGCAATATCGGCCGTCCCGGCGTCGGCGTGAACCCGCTGCGCGGCCAGAACAACGTGCAGGGTTCCTGCGACATGGGCTCATTCCCGCACGAACTGCCAGGCTACCGCCACATCTCGGGCGAGGCGGTGCGTGACATCTATGAGAGCCTTTGGGGGGTGAAGCTCGACGACGAACCCGGCCTGCGCATCCCCAACATGCTGGATGCCGCCGTCGACGGCTCGTTCAAGGGCATCTACATCCAGGGCGAGGACATTCTGCAGTCGGACCCTGATACCAAGCATGTCGCGGCCGGCCTGGCGGCGATGGAATGCGTCGTCGTGCACGACCTGTTCCTCAACGAGACAGCTAACTACGCGCATGTCTTCCTGCCGGGCTCGACCTTCCTGGAAAAGGACGGCACCTTCACCAATGCCGAGCGCCGCATCAACATGGTCCGCAAGGTGCTGGAGCCGAAGGCGCGCTATGCCGACTGGGAAGCGACACAGGAGCTTGCCCGCGCGATCGGGCTGGATTGGAACTACCAGCATCCCTCCGAAATCATGGACGAGATCGCCAAAACGACGCCAAGCTTCGCCGGCGTCTCTTTCGATCTGCTCGACCGTGTCGGATCGGTGCAATGGCCCTGCAACGAGAAGGCGCCGCTCGGCACGCCGATCATGCATATCGACGGCTTCGTGCGCGGCAAGGGCAAGTTCATCCGCACAGAATATGTGGCGACCGACGAGCGGACCGGGCCGCGTTTCCCGTTGCTGCTGACCACCGGTCGCATCCTCAGCCAGTACAATGTCGGTGCACAGACAAGGCGCACCGAAAACGTCATGTGGCACTCGGAGGACCGGCTGGAGATCCATCCGCACGATGCCGAGAACCGCGGCCTGCGCGATGGCGACTGGGTGCGGCTGACCAGCCGTTCGGGTGAGACGACGCTGCGTGCGCTGATCACCGACCGGGTGTCGCCAGGTGTGGTCTACACAACGTTCCACCATCCCGACACGCAGGCCAACGTCATCACCACCGACTTCTCGGACTGGGCGACCAACTGCCCGGAGTACAAGGTGACCGCGGTGCAGGTCGGCGCCTCCAACGGGCCTTCGGACTGGCAGCGCGATTATAACGAGCAGGCCGAGCAGAGCCGCCGCATCGCTCCGCTACAGGCGGCGGAGTAGTCTGGGTAGACTCGTCCCCGGAGGAAACAAGAGTGACTCAAAAGGAAGCCTACGAAACGCTTCTGCGCCTATGTGAGAAGCAAGGCGCCGACCTGAACCAGTTTTTGTTCGATATCCAGGGACATGCTTCCGAGGAGGATTTCAACAACCTTCGCCGCATTGTCGCGTACATAATGGGCTACGGGCATCATAAGGCCTATGAATCCATCGCGCGCGATGTTCCGGAACTGACACCGGATTGGATGAAGGGACCCTGATGCGCTCCCGCCAGCCAATCAGCCAGATCTCTCGCCTCGCCCACCGTGCAAGTGGCACCGCGGCGGCCAACCGCATGGTGCCGGAGGAGACGCCGGTGGCGTTCTCGTTTGCCGGCACCACCCATGCGGTGATGATGGCGAGCCCGGCCGACTTCGAGGATTTCGCGCTCGGCTTCTCGCTGACCGAAGGCATCATCGGTTTGCCTGACGAGATCGAGGCGATCGAGGTCGAGGACCATGGCGCCGGCATCGATATCCAGATCCGGCTGAAGGACCAGGCCAATACGCGCTTCGAGGCGCGGCGGCGGCGGCTCGCCGGCCCGGTCGGCTGTGGGCTGTGCGGCATCGAATCCATCGAGGAAGCGATGCGCTCGGTCGATAAGGTTGGTGCGTCCAAGCTTACGCTTGAAGCCGACGACATCACCCGTTCGGTAAAGCTTTTGTCCAAGGTGCAGCCTCTGCATTCAGAAACCGGCGCCGTGCATGCAGCGGGCTTCTACATTCCCGGCAAAGGCATCGTCATGGCGCGCGAGGATGTCGGCCGGCACAATGCGCTGGACAAACTGGCCGGCGCGCTGGCCAAGGCCGGCATTGACGGTGCATCGGGCGCGGTGGTGGTGACATCACGCGTCTCAGTGGAGATGGTGCAGAAAACGGCGGCGATCGGCTCCGCCTTCATCATCGCCGTGTCGGCGCCGACAGCCCTTGCCATCCGCACCGCCGAAGAGGCCGGCATGACGCTGGTGGCGCTGGTGCGCGGCGACGATTTCGATGTTTTCACCCACCCGGAACGGGTGGTCTTGGGAGTTGCCCAGCATGTCGCATGACGAAGAACACATCACGAGCACCGGGGAAAAGCTGGTGCGCATGGCCAACCAGATCGCCGCCTTCTTCCATTCAAGGCCCCGCGAGGAAGGTGTGGCGGGCGTGGCCGAGCACATCAACAAGTTCTGGGAGCCCAGGATGCGCCGGCAGTTCTTCGAGATGCTGGACAGTGGCGGCGAAGGTTTTGACGAACTCGTCGTCGTGGCCTCGGCCAGGATCAAGCGGCCGAAGACCGAGGAGCAGGCCGATGTGAGCATCGGCTACGTCCAACCCACGGGTGCAGAGAGCGCCGCTCCCCAGAAATAGCCTCCCCCAGAAATGGCGGGCGAACACGGTTCGCCGCGGGCTATATTCCTGTCTTCTAAAGTTTGGCTGCCGCATCCGCCAGGCGTCTGCTATGGTCGGCGATCAGAAATCGTCTGGCCGGGCGGGATAGCAACGTGAGGCCGATCGAGACGCGATATGCCCTCAGCGGCGACGTGCGGATCGCCTATCAGGTGGTCGGCCAGGGATCGTTCGACCTGGTTTTCGTGCCCGGCTTCATCTCCAATCTCGACCTGCATTGGGAAGACGAGGGCTACGCCAGGCTCTTGAAACGGCTCTCGGCGTTCTCGCGGCTGATCCTGTTCGACAAGCGCGGCACCGGCCTGTCCGACCGCGTCGACCCACGCCACCTGCCCAGCCTTGAAACCCGCATGGACGATGTGCGCGCGGTGATGGATGCCACCGGCAGCGGCCGCGCGGCCTTGCTCGGCGCTTCGGAAGGCGCGCCGATGGCAATGTTGTTTGCCGCCACCTATCCGGAACGGACACGAGCGCTGGCGCTCTATGGCGGTTATGCGCATTTCCACAAATGGGTGATGTCGCCGGAGCGCCTCGAGGCCTTCATCGCGACGGCCGGCACGGAATGGGGCACGGGCGCCACACTGCCCAACTTCGCTCCCGGCCGGGTAGATGATGCGCATTTCACCCAGTGGTGGGGCCGCTTCGAGCGGCTGTCGGCCAGTCCGACGGCAGCGGCAGCCCTTGCCCGGATGAATGCCGGAATCGATGTGCGCGGCGTGCTTTCGGCGATCGGCGCACCGACACTGCTCATTCATCGCCGCAACGACGCGCGGGTCGACCCGGACGCCAGCCGCTTCCTGGCGAAAGAGATCGCCAATGCGCGATTGGTCGAGGTCCCCGGGCGCGACCACCCGATCTGGACCGGCGATGTCGACCGGGTGGCCGACCTGATCGAGGAATTCCTGACCGGCGAGCGTGCCGTGGCCGAAGCGGAGCGCGTGCTTGCCGCTCTTCTGGCGACACGCATCTACGACACGGCGCGGGTTGGCGACCGCATGTGGAGCGAACGTAGCGAGCGCTTCCAGGAGAGCTGGCAGCAGCTGGTCGGCCGTCATGGCGGACGCGTCGCCGGCATCCATGGCGAATTGATGATCTCGCGCTTCGACGGGCCGGCGCGGGCCATACGCTGCGCGGCGGCACTGCGCGATGCGGCGCAACATATGGGCATTGCAAGCGCCCAGGGCGCCCATGTCGGAGAGGTCGAAATGCGCGGGCCGCCGGTGGGGCTGATGGCACGGGTGACGATGCAGATCGCCGCCCATGCCGGGCGCGGCGATATTCTGGCGTCGCGGCTGGCCGCCGATCTGGCGGCGGGGTCCGGCCTGCATTTCATCGATGCCGGGCGTGTCACGGTGGATGAGCTGGACGAGCCGCTGGCGCTGGTCCAGGCAACGTCGGAACAGCACCTGGAGCCGGCCTGCCGCCCCAAGGCGAAACCCGCCGAGCCGGCTCAACTGACGGCGCGCGAAAGCGAGGTGGTGATCCTGATCGCCGACGGCAAGAGCAATGCCGCGATCGCCGCCGAGCTGAGGCTCAGCGAGCATACGGTCAAGCGTCATGTCGCCAACATATTGCTGAAGCTCGATTTGCCGTCACGGGCGGCGGCAGCGGCATTTTCCGCCAGGCAGGCTGGCCCGGACGGGCCATAGGGACCATGGCGCTTTCGGGCGAAGCGGCCAGGTGGGGTCGAGGCGTACCAATTCTCTCCATGCAGGCCAGGCGGATGTCGCCGGGAAAGGCACTGCGGATGGAGGATGCAATGCTGAAGTCAAACAGGTCGATCAAATCGCTGGTGATAGCGGCAGGCGTTGGCGCGCTGTTCACGATCGCTCCCGCCAGAGCCGAGGATGCCTCGGCGGCCGCCGCCTACAAGGACATCGAGGCGACGCTCGGCTCAGTGCCGGACATGTTCAAGACGCTGCCCGATGTCGCGGTTGCCGGCGCCTGGGCCGAGATCAAGGGTGTGCAGCTCAACCCCAAGACCGCGCTCGACGGCAAGACCAAGGAACTGCTGGGGCTGGCCGTCGCCTCGCAGATCCCCTGCCAGTACTGCATCTATTTCCACACCGAGGCCGCCAAGCTCAATGGCGCGACCGATGAGGAGATCAAGGAAGCGATCGCGATGGCGGCCATCGTGCGCCACTGGTCGACGATGCTCAACGGCAGCCAGGTCGACTTCGCGACCTTCAAACAACAGACCGACGGCGTGTTCGCAGCCGTCAAAGCCAAGTCGCAGTGAAAGACAAACGCCCGGCGGTGCGCGCCGGGCAGTGCTTGATCATCAACCGCCCGATCGACGGGCCATGGAGGAAGAAATGCTGACAAAGACGCAAAGCGTGGACGGCGCGGCGATCAAGAAAGCGATCGAAGGACGGGACGGCAGGATGCTGGCGAGCTTCTATGCCGACGACGCGCTGGTGCGGGTGATCGACCGCAACAATCCGCCGAGCAAGCCGCGCGAGATCCGCGGCCGGGCGGCGATCAGCACGTTCTGGGACGACATCTGCAGCCGGGCGATGACCCACAAGGTCGACACCACCATCGCCGATGGCGACAATCTCGCCTTCACCCAGGCCTGCGCCTATCCGGACGGAACGAAAGTGTTCTGCGCGGCGATGCTGGAGCTGAAGAATGGGCGGATTGCGCGACAGACCGTCGTGCAAGCCTGGGACGAGTAGGTCACCGCGAAAGATCAACCGCGGTTTGGGGCCGCATAACTGGAGGAGACAAAAATGTTCAGCGCCAGATGGCAGATCGACGCCAAGTTCGGACACAAGCAGACCGTGCTCGAACTGCTCAAGAAATGGGAACGCGAGATCGGCTCTCAGGTCGGCATCGCCGACCTCAAATTCCAGATCATGACCGGTTCGATCGGCGCCCGGGAAGCGACGGTCGAATCGCATCATCAGGTCGAAAGCCTTGCCCAGTTGGAGGGATTCTTCGCCAAGATCGGCAAGATCGACGCGCACGCAAAATGGGGCAAGGAGATGGAGCCCTACGTCGTGTCGGGCACCAGCCTTTGGAACATCTATCGCATCGTGGAGTAGCCGTGGCAGGTGCAGCAGTTTTCGGCCATCAGTTGCGGCGGCCGAAACTCGTCCGCTGCCCGGAAAACCGCCCTTCCCTGGCCGATCCGGCAGCCGCGACACGTGCCGGCTGATTGGGCAATGTGGCCTGCTTGGCCAGGGCCGCCGCTATCAAGGCGTCGGCCTGGCGCGCGCGCTGGTCCGCGCCGGCATCTCCGGCAGGGTTGCCCGCCACGGCGGAGGTCGACATCCGCCGGCGGGGTTTGAAAGCAAGATAGAGAAGCAACGCGCCGAGCAGTCCAGCCCCAATGACGATCGTCAAACGCGTGCCGGTCATGCCGGTGCGTTCGATCTGGGTGGGGTTGGCGGGGTTCTGGACGACGGTGAGCTTGTCGCGGACCTGCGGTTCGCGGGCACCGTTCTTGTTCAGCTCCATCGTGGCCTCGACGGCGTCGGCGCCGGTGCCGACGCGCAAGGTGCCGGTGAATTTCTGGGTCACCTTCCACTCTTTGTCAGCATGAACCGTCTTGAACGCATCCACCAGTTCGCACGGGATCGTGGCGGTGCTGACGGTCTTGTAGACAATCTTGTGGGCGGTCGATTCCATGTCGCATTCGACATTGACCGCGAGGATTTCAGCAGGTGCCTCGGGCCAGCCGCTCTTCTTGATCATGTCCTTGCCGCCGAACACAGCGATCAGCAGACAGAAGCCGCCAATGAGTACCAGCTTGATCTTGGTCGTGTTCATGCGCAAACCCCTCGCCGCGCGGTTTCCCGGCAAGAGGCTGCTCGTTCAGGTTGAATATTCAGTAAATCGTGAACTCCCGCCGTACCGCAAAAGTAACTCTCGCTTAATGTACAGAAAACGGGTTGGCGAATATTTTAGAGATAGTGGCGGCCTCTACCCATGCGCCACCATCACATGACGAACGGCGGTATAATCCTCCAGCGCATAGAGAGACATGTCCTTGCCGTAGCCGGACTGCTTCAGCCCGCCATGCGGCATCTCGTTGGTCAGCATGAAATGGGTGTTGATCCAGGTGCAGCCATATTGCAGACGGGCGGCCGTCGCCATGGCGCGCGAGACGTTCTTGGTCCACACCGAGGATGCCAGGCCGTAGTCGCTGTCATTGGCCCAGTTCACGGCTTCATCGACTTCGGAGAAGCGGGTGATGGAGACGACCGGACCGAACACTTCGCGGCGCACGATCTCGTCTTCCTGCAGCGCGCCGGCAACCACCGTCGGCTGGTAATAGAAGCCGGAGCCTTCGCCGGGCTTGCCGCCGGTGGTGATCTCGACGTGCTTCAGTTCCGAAGCGCGCTCGACGAAGCTCGAGACGCGATCGCGCTGGCGGCGCGAGATCAGCGGCCCGATCTCGTTTTCGGTGTCATCGGGCTGGTTGTATTTGATGGTCGAGACGGCAGATGAGAGATCGGCGACGAGCTTGTCGTAGATCTTCTTGCCGGCATAGATGCGGCAGGCGGCTGTACAATCCTGCCCGGCATTGTAGTAGCCGAAAGCGCGCAGGCCGTTTACCACGGCGCCGAGGTCGGCGTCGTCGAAAACGATGACCGGCGCCTTGCCGCCGAGTTCCAGATGCGTGCGCTTGACCGACTTGGCGGCGGCCTGCAGCACCTTCTTGCCTGTGGCGACGTCGCCGGTGATCGAAATCATGTTGACCTTGGCGTGATTGATCAGCGTGTTGCCGACGCTGTCGCCGCGGCCGAGCACGACATTGACGACGCCCTCGGGCAGAACCTCGGCCAGGATCCTGGCCAGCTTCAGCGCCGTCAGCGGCGTCTGCTCCGACGGCTTGAAGACGACGGTGTTGCCGCCGGCAATGGCCGGCGCCAGCTTCCAGGCCATCATCATCAGTGGATAGTTCCACGGCGCGATGGAAGCGACGATGCCGATCGGGTCGCGCCGCACCATCGAGGTGTGGCCGGGCAGATATTCGCCGGCGACCACGCCCGGCATCGAACGTACCGCGCCGGCAAAGAAGCGATAGCAGTCGACGATCGCCGGGATTTCGTCATTGAGCACGGCGTTGATCGGCTTGCCGCAATTCAGCGCCTCGAGCGCCGCGAACTCCCGCGCGTTGGCCTCGATGCGGTCGGCGATCTTGAGGAGATAGCCGGAGCGCTGCGCCGGCGTTGTGCGTGACCACAAGACGAACGCTCGCCCGGCGGCAGTAACAGCCGCCTCGATCTGCGCCTGGCTGGCTTCAGGCAGGTTGAGAATGGTCGCCCCGGTCTTTGGATTCAGAATCGGCTCCTCGGTGTCGGTGCCGTTCTCGAACTTCGAGCCGATCAGCATCTGGGTGTCCATGCGGGTTCTCCTTGGTCAGGAGCGAGTAGCGAATAGCGAGTAGCGAATAGGGCTGGTCGTGCAATCTCCCTATTCGCTATTCGCTACTCCCTATTCGCTGTTCTTCATTTGCCCGAACCGGCGATCTGGTCGCCGTCGCGGGTCAGGTAATAGGCGGCAAGGATGGGCAGCAGCGTCACCAGCACCACGACCATGGCGACGACATTGGTGACCGGACGCTGGCGTGGGCGGATCAGCTCTTCCAGCATCCAGATCGGCACGGTCTGCTGCTGGCCGGCGGTGAAGGTGGTGACGATGACCTCGTCGAAGGAGAGCGCGAAGGCGAGCATCCCCCCGGCAAGCAGAGCGGTGGCGATGTTGGGCAGCACGACGTGCCGGAAGGTCTGGAAGCCGTCGGCGCCGAGATCCATCGAGGCCTCGATCATTGAGCCGGAAGTGCGGCGGAAACGGGCGACCGCATTGTTGTAGACGACGACAACGCAGAAGGTGGCGTGGCCGAGCACGATCGTCCAGAACGAGAACGGGATGTCGGCTAGCGAGAAGGCCGAGCGCAACGCGATGCCGGTGATGATGCCGGGCAGCGCGATCGGCAGGATGACGAGCAGCGAGATCGTCTCGCGGCCGAAGAATTTCGTCCGTGACACGGCGGCGGCGCACAGCGTGCCCAGTATCAAGGCAATCGCGGTCGAGATGGCGGCGACACGGACCGAAAGCGACAGCGCCTGCCAGACATCCGGCCGGTTCCAGGTGACGGCGAACCATTGTGTGGTCAGCCCCGGCGGCGGCCAGACGAAGCTCTTCTCTTCCGTGGTGAAGGCGTAGACGAAGATCAACAAGATCGGCAGATGCAGGAACAGCAGGCCGCAGGCGGCAGCGATCTTGAGGCCGAGCGGAGCGGATTGCGAACCGTCAGAGCGCATCGAAGGCCCCCATGCGCTTGGCGCCCCAGAGATAGAAACCCATGATGACGATGGGCACGACGGTGAAGGCTGCGGCGAGCGGGATGTTGCCGGCTGTGCCTTGCTGCGAATAGACGGCCTGCCCGATGAACAGCCGCGATGTGCCGATGATCTGTGGGATGATGTAGTCGCCCAGCGTCAGCGAGAAGGTGAAGATCGAGCCGGCGACGATGCCGGGCAGCGCCAGCGGGAACAGCACGTTGCGGAAGGTCTGGCCCGGCGATGCGCCGAGATCGGAGGACGCCTCGACCAGATTGCCGGGCACGCGCTCCAATGCCGCCTGCACCGGCAGGATCATGAACGGCAGCCAGACATAGACGAAAGCGATGAAGGTGCCGGTGGCGGAGACCGACAAAGAGTTGCCGCCGACGACCGGCAGCGACAGCCAGCCATCGAGCACCCAGAGCAGATGCAATTTGGCGAGCAGCCAGGTCAAAATGCCTTCCTTGGCGAGGATCAGCTTCCAGGCGTAGATCTTGACGAGGTAACTCGACCATAGCGGCAGCATGATTCCGAGATAGAACAGCGCCTTCCAGCGGCCGCGGGCATAGCGCGCCGCATAATAGGCGATCGGGAAGGCGATGACGGCCGAGGCCAGCGTGACCAGCACCGCCATCGTCACCGTGCGCAGGATGATGTCGAGATTGGCGGGCTGGAACAGGTCGCCATAGGTCTTCAGCGTGAATTCGTGGTTGATGAGGCCGGAGAACTCGTCGATCGAGAAAAAGCTCTGCGCCAAGAGCGCGAACAGCGAACCGATATAGACGACGCCCAACCACAGCACCGGCGGCGCCAGCATGAGGAACAGCAGCAGTTGCGGCTTGCGCCAGAAAAGGTCCGACAGTGCGCCGCGCATGCCACCGCTGCCGGGCAGGATGGCGGGGGCGGAGGTTGAGTTGAGCGCGGCGATGGTCATGGGGCGACCGCGTGCTGAAGGAACCCTGAGAAGCCGCGTTCCTTCACACCCCCCTCTGTCCTGCCGGACATCTCCCCCTCAAGGGGGGAGATCAGCAGTTTCGCTGCCTCGCCAAATCCCCAACGTTGAAGATTGGCGAAACCGGGAGGAACAGCCAATCTCCCCGCTTGAGGGGGAGATGTCCGGCAGGACAGAGGGGGGTGCTTGGCGCAAACCTCAATCATGCCGGCTCGTCCATCAAATGCAAATGCTCGCGGTTGAACGTCAGCACCACCGCTTCGCCTTCCGCCGGCAGCTTTGTCCCGGCCGGCACGATGGCGTGCAGCCTCAACCCGTCGGCGTCGAGCGCCAGCTTGGTCGTAGCGCCGAGATAGTTGGTTCCGACCAGGCGCGCGGCAACGCCCTCGCCTTTGGCGGCGCGGCCGATGCGGATGGATTCGGGACGCAGGCTGCCCCAGCGGTGCTGGCCGGAATAGCGCTGGACGAAGTCCGGCGGCAGTACGTTGGAGGAGCCGACGAAATCGGCGACGAAGCGGGTCTTCGGCCGCTGGTAGATGTCTTCCGGCGTGCCGACCTGCATGATCTTGCCGTCATTGAAGACGGCAACGCGGTCGGCCATCGACAGCGCTTCGCCCTGATCATGGGTGACGAAGACGAAGGTGATGCCGAGCGCCTTCTGCAGCGACTTCAGCTCTTCCTGCATGTTCTCGCGCAGCTTGAGGTCGAGCGCGCCGAGCGGCTCGTCGAGCAAAAGCACCTTGGGCTGGTTGACCAGCGCACGGGCCAGCGCGACGCGCTGGCGTTGGCCGCCGGAGAGCTGGCCGGGACGGCGGGCGCCATAGCCCGGCAGGCGCACCAGCGACAGCGCTTCTTCCGCCGCCTTCTGTCGTTGCGGCTTGGCGATGCCCTTGACCATCAGCCCGTAGCCGACATTGTCGAGCACGTTCAAATGCGGAAACAGCGCGTAGTCCTGGAACACGGTGTTGACGTTGCGGCGATAGGGCGGCACGCCCTCGGCGCGTTCGCCGAAGATCGAGATCGAGCCCGATGTCGGCTGCTCGAAGCCGGCGATGAGGCGCAGGCAGGTCGTCTTGCCTGACCCCGACGGACCGAGCATGGCGAAGAACTCGCCGGGCACGATGTCGAGATCGACCGCATCGACGGCGCGCACGCTGCCGAAATGGCGAGAGACTTTCTGGAAGGAAACGGCCGATGTCATGGGCTGTCCGTCTGTTGCCGGTTTGTGGTTCGTCGAAATAGCTCTTGCCGCCACCAATCAGGCCAGCGGGCACGGCACTTCACCTCCCCCTCGATGGGGGAGGTCGCGGCGAAGCCGCGGGTGGGGGTGACTAGCACCGGACGTCAGCGCTGCCCCCCACCCCGACGCTGCGCTCGACCCTCCCCACAAGGGGGGAGGGTTAAGGGAGCTCACCGCCCGCCGATGACGCCGATATAGTCGGACACCCAGCGGTAGTAAGGCACGCACTGGTCGTTCTGGGTGGCGCACTTCGAGACCGGCGTCTTCCAGAACTTGATCTTGTCGAAGTTCTCGTAGCCGTTGGTCTTGCAGCCTTCCTCGCCGAGCAGCTCGTTGCCCTTGCAGGCAGCGGGCACGACCGGGAGCGAGCCGAACCAGGCCGAGACGTCGCCCTGGACCTTGGGCGACAGCGAATGCTCAAGCCACATATAGGCGCAGTTGGGATGCGCGGCGTCGGCCTCCATCATGGTGGTGTCGGCCCAGCCGGTGACGCCTTCTTCCGGCACGGTCGAGGCGACCGGCTTCTTGGCGGCAACCAGCGTGTTGACCTGGTAAGGCCACGAACCGGAAGCGACGACGCCTTCGTTCTGGAAGTCGTCGACCTGGATGGCGGCGTCATGCCAGTAGCGGCCGACCAGCGTCCGCTGAACACGCAGCAGCTCGAGCGCTGCCTTGTACTGGTCTTCGTTCAATTCGTACGGGTCCTTGATGCCGAGTTCCGGCTTGTGGAACATCAAATAGTTGGCGGCGTCGGCGATGTGGATCGGGCCGTCATAGGCCTGGACGCGGCCCTTGTTGGACTTGCCGTCCGGCAGGTTCATTTCCTCGAAGACGACGTTCCAGCTCTTGGGCGCTTCCTTGAAGACATCGGTGTTGTACATCAGGATGTTCGGGCCCCACTGATAGGGAACGCCGTAATGCACCTTGTCGACGGTGAACCAGGGCGCATCCTTCAGACGGTCGTCTACCGCCTCCCAGCTCGGGATGAGATCGGTGTTGATCGGCTGCACGCGCTTGCCGGCAACGAGGCGCAGCGATGCGTCACCCGAAGCGGTGACTAGATCGAACCCACCCTCATTCATCAGCGAGACCATCTCGTCGGAGGTGTTCGCGGTCTTGACGTTGACCTTGCAGCCGCTCTCCTTCTCGAAGGAGGTCACCCAGTCATAGCCCTTGTCGGTTTCGCCGCGCTCGATGTACCCCGGCCAGGCAACGATGCTGACCTCCCCTTCGCCCTTGCCAAGTTCCTTGACCTGGGCGACGGCCTGACCGGAAAAGGTCAGCGCGACCGTCAAGGCGGTGCACGTCTTCAGGAATGAATTCATCGTCAATCTCCCATTTTGGCGCCTGACTGCGAAGCGAGTCGCCGCCGCGGTCAGCCGCAGGCTGAAAAGCGTCAGTTCATCCGATGGCACGTTGCCGCTCTGATGGCGGCTTTCGTCCCTGACATGAAAAGTGCTCGGAAAATTCCGGTTTCGCAAATTCATTTATCAGAAACGCGATATCGGTTTTTCCGATAGATAACCACGCACCCTATCAACGCTGCTGGCGTACCATACGCTGCGACTGGGCAAGGCCGATGAAGTCGCGCGACGCCTGCGGCAGACCGGAGCCGCGGCGCCAGACCATGCCGACCTGGACGACCGGCAGGGAACCCGAAATGTCGCGCGATTCGATGCGGTCGCCTTCCAGCGACCACGGCCGGTAGACTAGGTCGGGCAGCAACGCCACGCCCGCACCTGTGGCGACGAGGCTGCGAACGGCTTCGACCGAGCGGGTGCGAAAGGCGACATGCGGCCTGGCGCCGATCGCCGCCAGAAGCTTGCCGGTGTTCTCCTCGATCTCGTCGACGGTCAGCATGATCAGCGGCTCGCCGGCAATGTCGCCTATGCCGATAATGTCGGCGCTGGCCAGCTTGTGGCCGAGCGGGACCCACAGCCGGTAGGCCGAGACCTCGAGGATTTCCGACTGCAGAGCGGTGCGGTCGCGCAAATTGGAGGTGACCATGACGGCAATGTCGAGCTTGCCGCCGATCAGCAGATGTTCGAGATAGTCGCCATTGTCCTCGATAGCCGAGACATCGACCCCGGGATAGGCGCGGCGATAGCGCGCCAGAAGATCGGAAAGCACATAGCCGGCGACCAGCGAGGTGACGCCGAGCTGCAGGCGCCCGCCGGCCGCCACCTGGTCGTCGGAGAAAGCGCGGCGCGCATCGGAGACGTCGGCCAGGATCTTGGTCGCATGGCGCAGGAACTGGTGGCCTTTGTGAGTAATGTTGAGGCCACGCGGATGGCGCTCGAACAATTCGACGCCGAGATCGCTCTCCAGCTCCTTGATCGCCTCGGTGACCGAGGATTGCGAGATGGAGAGGTTTTGTGCGGCGCCCGACACCGTGCCTTGCTCGGCGACGGCAATGAAGAACTGCAGCTGGCGGATGGTGAAAGCCATGGCCGGACTAAACACCGGCGCGCCGGGGAAGGAAAGCCGAAGGCGGAGCTTATACCCATACGGCTTGAGGCGCCTCCTGGTCAGCCGAACCCGAGGCGCCGCCGGCAGGCAGGACCGTAGCGAAGCGCGAGCATAAACGCCGTCTCCAGCGCCAAAACGATGACGATGATGCGAAAGCCGATGGCATAGGAATCCCGGCCGCTGCCGCGCATAAGGTAGCCGGTGACGAGGAAGCCGGTGTTCCACAAAGTGGCGCCGAGCAGCGTCGCCGCCGCGAAGGGCAAGAGTGGAAGACGGAGCGCGCCGGCCGCGATCGGCAGATAGTTGCGAACCGTCGGGATGAACTGCGCCAGCAAGGAGACCCGGACATGATGGCGGCGGTAGGCCTGACCAAGCTTGCTGTAGGTCGCATAGCGCAAGCAGACATATTTGCCGAAACGCTCGACCAGCCTGTCGGCACGATCCAATCCAATCCTACGGCCCACACTATACCAGACAAGGCAGCCTGTGATGGCGGACAGCGTCGTCACCAGGAGCAGAATCGCCAGCGCCAGGAGATCGGAGGCTGCCGTCATGCCGAGGAACAGCAGCAGCACATGCGAGGGCGGCAGCGGCAGGATCTTTTCAGTGAAGGCGAGACAGCCGACACCAAGCAGGCCGAAGCCCAGGATCGCCGACAGTGGATCAGTCATGCGAAGCGCCAGTCATAGGTTTTGAGGTTCTTGATCCTGGACACCTTATACACCGTCATACACCGTCGCCGGCGGAAAGTTGCGGAATATCCGGCCAAGCCGGGTCCGCTTCCAGGTCGGAGCGCGCAAGCGTCCAAGCCATGAGGAAAGACAAGGCATCGTTTGCAGCATGGTGACCTCATTGCTGATGCGGGCGATTCGCCCGGCCCGCATTTCGACGAGGCGCTGTTTGCGGCTGCCAAGTTGCATGGACATTGCGAAGAGCCGGATGATTGAAAAACAATTTTTCACCAGAACGACATCTTATGCGGCCGGCGACGCGGCGCGCATGATGCACAACATCGCCTTCGTGGTATCGGGTAGCGGCATGGGCCGGGATCGCGGCGCGCCAGTCGCTGGTGTTTGGCTAGGCCGCAGCGATGCTGAGGCGCGCTCCAGCCTCGGCAAGTGCCGAGGCAATGTCGCGCGGCGGCGGCTGGTCGGTGGCGAGTTCGGAAAAACCGTCGAAGCCGCAGACCTGGACTAGACCCTGGCGACCGAACTTGGTGTGGTCGGTGACGACCAGCGAGCGCTGGCCGCGCGACAGCACCATGCGGGCGAACTCCGCCTCTTCCAGATCGTAGTCGGCAAGGCCTGCGGCGGCATCGACGGCGCCGATCGAAATCACCGCATGGCTGACCGAGAAGCGGCTGACGAAATCGATCGCCGAGGCGCCGAAGGCGGCTCCGGAATCGCTGCGCAATTCGCCGCCGGCCATATAGACCTTGTTGCCGTTGACGGTGGCCAGCGTGCGGGCGATGTCGGATGAATTGGTGACCACGGTCAGCCGTCGGTGGCCGAGCAGTTCGCGGGCCAGGAACGAGGTCGTGGTGCCGGTGTCCAGCATGACCGATTCACCGTCGCGAATGGTGGCAGCGACCATGCGGGCGATCAGCCGCTTGGCCTCCGCATTGTCGCGCATGCGCCGCTCGAACGGCGCTTCGCCGGCCATCGACGGCAGGCCGATGGCGCCATGCATCTTGAGCACCGAGCCATTGCCGGTCAGTGGCTTGACATCCCGGCGCACCGTTTCAAGCGAAACCCCCAGCCGGTCGGCGAGGCTGGCAATGGTGACGGTGCCCTCTTCCTTGAGGAGGCGGAGGATTTCGCCATGCCGTTTCGAATGGATCATCTGGCTTCCTCAATTTGCGGCCTGCCCGGTTTTAGGGCAATGCCGCCGTTTTTAAAGGAATTGCTCGTGGTTTCGGGCAAAACACCCAAAAAAAGTCACAACATTTCATTGACAGGTAGGCAGCACTGGCGTGACATTGACGGCGTGACAGCTTCGGAACTGCCACGGGAGGGTGATGGCAGAGCCGCAATTCACGGACCGGACCGTCTGGCCAGACCGTCTGGGTTTGAACTGGCACAAAAGTTTCTCTGATCCGCGGGGGCGGAGACCGGGTATTAAAACCTGGCCAGAGGGGCTCGTCGGTGCGGCGCGGGATAGGAGTTCCTGCGTCCCGCACCGACGAGATTTTTTGCGTTTCCCAACGCTCGTTGCGCGGCGCTTGGCGCCTATCGAAGCTCCGCAAAAGTCAGGGATGGCCCCGTGACTGCTGAAGACCGCATCCGGGCCTTGCCTTGCTGGAATGGCAGCATCGACATTGCGCCGCTGCCGGGCGGCCTCAGCAACGCCAACTATCTGGTCAACGACGCGGCCGGGCGGCATGTCGTGCGCTTCGGCCAGGACTATCCATTTCACCACGTCTTTCGCGACCGCGAGGTGATGACGGCCCGCGCGGCGCACGCCGCAGGCTTCGCGCCGGCGGTCCACCATTCCGAACCCGGCATCATGGTCACGGAATTCCTCGGCGCGAAGACCTATGTCGCCGAGGACGTGCGCGCCAATATCGGCCGCGTCGCAGCGCTTATGCGCGGGTTCCATCGCGAGATGCCCAATCACATCTCCGGCGCCGGCTTCATGTTCTGGGTCTTCCATGTCATCCGCGACTATGCGCGAACGCTGAGCGAAGGCGGCAGCCGCAAGCGCGACGAGCTGCCCAGGCTGCTGGCTCTGGCCGACGAGTTGGAGCGGGCGCAGAAGCTGCTGCCGATCGTATTTGGCCACAACGATCTTCTGCCGGCAAATATCCTCGACGATGGCGACAGGTTGTGGCTCATCGATTTCGAATATGCCGGTTTCAACACGGCGATGTTCGATCTTGCCGGCGTTGCCTCCAACGCCGAGATGAGCGACGCGGAGTCCTTCACTTTCCTCACGGCGTATTTCATGCGCGAGCCGGATGAGGCGATCCGCCGCTCGCACGCCGCCATGCAATGCGCCTCGCTGCTGCGCGAGGCGATGTGGAGCATGGTTTCCGAACTTTACCTCGACGCGCCCGGCATCGACTACGTCGCCTACACCGCAGAGAACCTGACGCGGCTTGACGCGGCGCTGGACAATTACCGCACGAAGTACGGGACCCAGTCATGACATTGCCCACACATGCCGGCATCGTCGTCATCGGCGGCGGCATTATCGGCTGTTCGACGGCCTATCACCTGGCGCGCGACCACAAGGCCGATGTCGTGCTGCTGGAACAGGGCAAGCTGACCTCGGGCTCGACCTGGCATGCGGCCGGGCTGGTCGGCCAGTTGCGCTCGTCGGCCTCGATCACCCGCGTGCTCAAATATTCGGTCGAGCTCTACAAGGGACTGGAGACTGAGACCGGGCTCGCTACCGGCTGGAAGATGACCGGGTGCCTCAGGCTTGCGACCAATGCCGACCGCTGGACCGAATATAAACGGCTGGCGACGACGGCCAGGAGCTTCGGCATGGACATGCAGTTGCTGTCGCCGGGGGAGGTCAAAAAGATGTGGCCGCTGCTGGAGACCAGCGACCTGGTCGGCGCCTCCTGGCTGCCGACCGATGGGCAGGCCAGCCCCTCCGACATCACGCAGTCGCTGGCCAAGGGCGCGCGCATGCATGGCGCGAAGCTGTTCGAGGATGTCCGCGTCACCGGATTTGACATGATGGACGGGCACATCACCGCGGTGAAGACCAACAAGGGCGACATTGCTTGCGACAAGGTGGTGAACTGTGCCGGGCAATGGGCGCGCCAGGTCGGCGCGATGGCCGGCATTTCCGTACCGCTGCAACCCGTCAAGCACCAGTACATCATCACCGAGAAGGTCGACGGGCTGGCGACCGACGCGCCGACAATCCGCGATCCCGACCGCCGTACCTATTTCAAGGAAGAGGTCGGCGGGCTGGTGATGGGCGGCTATGAGCCGAACCCGCAGGCCTGGGCGACCGGCCTGCCCGGCGGCGATGTCCCCGATGACTGGGAGTTCCGCCTGTTCGACGACGACTACGATCATTTCGAACAGCATATGAGCCAGGCGATCGCGCGCGTGCCGGCGCTGGAGACGGTCGGCGTCAAGCAGATGATCAACGGGCCGGAGAGTTTTACGCCGGACGGCAATTTCATCCTCGGTGTCGCGCCCGAATGCGCCAACATGTTCGTCGGCGCCGGCTTCAACGCCTTCGGCATCGCTTCCGGCGGCGGCGCCGGCTGGGTACTGGCGCAATGGGTTGTCGATGGTGAAGCGCCGCTCGACCTTTGGGTGGTCGACATCAGGCGCTTTTCCAATTTGCACCGCGACCGGCAATGGGTCAGCGATCGCACGCTGGAAGCCTATGGCAAGCATTACACGATCGGCTTTCCGCATGAGGAGTACGTCTCGGGCCGGCCGCGCATCGTCTCGCCGCTCTACGAGCGGCTGAAAGCGCACCGCGCGGTGTTCGGCTCCAAGCTCGGCTGGGAACGGCCGAACTGGTTCGCGCCGCAGGGCGCCACATCCGAAGACATTTATTCCATGGGCCGGCAGAACTGGTTTGGCCCGGTCGGCGAGGAGCACCGGCATGTGCGCGAGAAAGTCGGCATCTTCGACCAGTCCTCCTTCGCCAAATACGAAATGACGGGTTCGGATGCGGCTAAGGCGCTGGACTGGATCTGCGCCAACGATGTCGCCAAGCCGGTGGGACGGCTGACCTACACGCAGCTTCTCAACACGCGCGGCGGCATCGAGGCCGATTTGACGGTGGCCAGGCTCGCCGAAGACAAATTCTACATCGTGACCGGCACCGGCTTCCGCACGCATGATCTCTCCTGGATCGGCGACCATGTCGGCAAGGGCCTCGACGTGACGTTGAAAGATGTCACCGAGGATTTCGGCACGCTGTCGCTGATGGGGCCGCGCGCCCGCGATGTGCTTTCGGCCGTCACCGACGCGGATGTCTCGAATGTCGCCTTCCCGTTCGGCCATGTCAGCGAGATCGCCATTGCCGGTCATACGGTTCGGGCGCTGCGCGTCACCTATGTCGGCGAGCTCGGCTGGGAATTGCATGTGCCAATCGCCGCCACCGGCGAAATCTTCGACGCATTGATGGCCGCCGGCAAGCCGCTCGGCATCCGGCCGATCGGCTACCGAGCGCTGGAATCACTTCGGCTGGAGAAGGGCTATCGCGCCTGGGGCTCCGACATCACACCCAACGACACGCCGCTGGAGGCCGGCCTCGGCTGGGCGGTGAAGCTGAGAAAGAACACGGATTTCGTCGGCCGGCGGGCGCTCGAAAAGATCAGCGGCGCCGACCTGAAGAAACGCTTTGCCGGCTTCACGGTCGACGATCCCGATATCGTGCTGGTCGGGCGCGAGACGATTTTGCGCAATGGCGAACCGGTCGGCTATCTCACCAGCGGCGGTTATGGCTACACGCTGGCTAAGAACATCGGCTATGGCTATGTCCGCAACGCCGATGGCGTCAGCGACGATTTTCTCAGCTCAGGGGACTATGAGCTGGTGGTCGCGATGGAACGGACGCCGGCCAACATTCATCTCGAACCGATGTACGATTCTTCGATGAGCAGGATCAAGGCGTAGACGAAACCTGGATTAGCTCACACGGAGTACAAGGCCGCGGCTGGGCACGGTGTCAGCCTCGCCCGGCATCGAAACATAAGGCGCAGTCTCCTCGGCACGAACGACCCTGACCTCAGCCTCGAGCGCAGCGATGCGATCGGCAAAGCCGGCGTTCCACAGCGTGTTCTTGATGGTCAGCACGATGACGCCACCGGGACGGCAGACGCGGATCAGTTCGTCCAGCCCCTCGGCGCCGACATGGCCGGAGGTGAAAACGCCGGCCGAGACGATGCCGGCATAGGCATTGTCGGCAAAGGGCAGTGGCCCGCCGAGCGCCAGGCAATGCAGCGCCGAATAGACGCCCTTTGCCGCCGCTTTAGACAGCATGCCTTGCGAAATATCGAGCGCTTCGACCTGGGGATAGCCGGTGATGGCCAGCCACTCGCCGATCAGCCCGGTGCCGGCGCCGGCGTCGAGAAGCGGTGCGGCGCCGCGCGGCAGATGCCGTGCGAGCAGGGCCAGGCAGATCGTCGGATGGCGGTAGCCGGCGGCCGACATGTCGGCATCGTAGGTTTCCGACCAACTGTCATAGATCGCGGCGACGTCCTCGGGCCGTTGCGCCGCATAGGCGGCGCCAAGCCCGCCATGATCCTTGTTGCCCGCCATGGCTGTTTCTCCGCCAGCTCGCTGCTCACCCTCGATCGGATGATAGCCAAACGGCGAAAACTGTGGAACCGTTGTCGCAAGAAATAACACGCCAGGGGCAACAGCCATGGGGACCGACGAGGCACGCGCAACACTTGCGGCAATTCCGGCATTAGCGGGCTACGACGGACCGCTGGAGCGGCTGGGCGGGATGACCAATCTCGTCTTTCGGGCCGGCGATATCTGCCTGCGTATCCCCGGCAAAGGCACCGAGGAGTATATCAACCGCGCTAATGAGGCGGTGGCGGCGCGTGAGGCGGCCAAAGCGGGCGTCAGTCCCGAGGTGCTGCATGTCGACCCCGCGACAGGCGTGCTGGCGAGCCGCTTCGTTGCCGGCGCCGTGACGATGTCGCCGGAAAAGTTCAAGCTGCGCGCCGGCAGCCCGGCCCGCGCCGGCGAAGCCTTCCGCAGGCTGCACGCGTCCGGTGCGGTGTTTCCGTTCCGCTTCGAGCTGTTTGCGATGATCGACGACTATCTCAAGGTCTTATCGACCAAGGACGTCGCCTTGCCGCCGGGCTACCACGACGTGGTGCGCGAATCCGACACCGTGCGTGCCGCCCTTGCCGCGCATAGACTGCCGCTTGCGGCCTGCCATTGCGATCCGCTGTGCGAGAATTTTCTCGATACGGGCGAGCGGATGTGGATCGTCGACTGGGAATATTCGGGGATGAACGATCCGCTCTGGGACCTCGGCGACCTCTCGGTCGAAGGCCGGTTCCACACCGCGCAAGAGGAAGAGATGATGCGCGCCTATTTCGGCGGCGAGGCGAAACCGGCCGAGCGCGGCCGCGTCGTTATCTACAAGGCGATGTGCGACCTGTTGTGGACGCTGTGGGGGCTGATCCAGCTTGCCAACAACAACCCGGTCGAGGACTTCCGCGCCTATGCCGACGGCCGCTTCGCCCGTTGCAAGGCGCTGATGGAAACGCCTGAGTTTTTACGGCATCTGGCGGCGGTGCGCCAAGGTTAGGTCAATTCACGCCTTTCGGCACGTTCTCCGGCGGCACGACTGTTTCGACCACCTTCTGGCGGTGGAAGATGAACAGGCCGGCGAGCACGACGATGGCCGAGCCGATCAGGATGCGCGGTCCCGGCAGGTCGCCGAAGAAGGCCAGGCCGAAGATCACCGCCCATAGAAGCAGGCTGTAGTGCAGCGGCGCCAGCGTCGAGGCAGGGGCCAGTTTCAGCGCCCTGGTAATCATCAGATGCGCGCTGCAGGAGACGATGCCGAGCAGGAGCATGGCGCCGAAATCGAGTGCCGAGGGCGTCTGCCAGGCGCCTATGGTCATCACGCCGCCGACGAGCAGCGTGCCGATAGTCTGCCAGGTGACCAGCGTTGTGTCGCTGGTGCCGCGCAGGCGGCGGCTGAGGATGATGGCGAAGGCGAAGGCAATGCTGCCGACCAGTGCGAACAGCGAGGACTGCGAGAACGCCGCCGAAGACGGCTTCAAGATGATCAGCACGCCGCAGAAGCCGACCATGATGGCGGCCCAGCGGCGCCAGCCGACCTTTTCGCCGAGCAGGAAATGCGACAGCGCCGCTACATAGATCGGCCCGGCCATGTAGAAGCTCATCACGTCGGCAAGCGGAAGATAGACGACGGCGGCATAGAACAGCGCCGTGTCCGCCGTGGTCGCCAGCACGCGCAGAATCTGGAGGACCGGCCGCTCCATCCGGAACAGTCTGCGGGCGCCCTGGTTGGCGATCATCGGGCCGAGCACGATGAAGGCGCCGATGGATCGGATCAGCACCACCTGGCCGACAGAGAAGCTGGCGACCAGCCATTTGCCCATCGCGTCGTTCAGCGCGAACATGAAGTCGCCGGCCAGCATCAAGAGGATGCCGGCCAGAAGCGCGTTCCTGATAGTGAAGGTGCGGACGAGCGACTGGGCCATGCGGCTCCCTAGCTGCAAGCGGTCGCTTTGACGAGGCAAATCGGTAAGACCAGCGGCGGAAATCGGCTGTTTCTACGCAGTTTTGTGCCGCCGGTTCACCTGTCCGGGACGGCCGGCGATCGACAGCCGTGTCTCCTGTTTCGTGCGCTCGGCCACCACCTTGCCCCTGGCGACGACGCACAGCCGTTCGGCACGCAGCCTGAAGGCCTCGATCGGGTTGCCTGCATCGAGGATGACGAAGCTGGCGCGCTTGCCCACGGCAAGGCCGAGATGATCGAGGCCCATGATGGCGGCGTTGACATTGGTGACCATGTCGAAGCAGCGTGCCATGTCGGCAGGGCTCGACATCTGAGCGACGTGAAGCCCCATGAAGGCGACGTCGAGCATGTCGGCGGTGCCCAGCGAATACCAGGGGTCGAGAACGCAATCCTGGCCCCAACCGACGCGGATGCCGAGCGCCAGCATCTCCTTCACCCGGGTCATTCCGCGGCGTTTGGGAAACGTGTCGTGGCGGCCCTGCAGCATGATGTTGATCAGCGGATTGGGGATCGCCGACACACCGGCCTCGGCAATCAGCGGCAGCAGCTTGGAGACGTAGTAATTGTCCATCGAGTGCATTGAAGTCAGATGCGAGCCGGCTACCTTGCCCTGCAGGCCAAGGCGCTGCGTCTCATAGGCAAGCTGCTCGATGTGGCGCGACAGCGGATCGTCGGTCTCGTCGCAATGCAGGTCGACCATCAGCCCGCGCTTCGCCGCGATTTCGCACAATTCGGTCACCGAGCGCGTGCCGTCGGCCATGGTGCGTTCGAAATGCGGGATGCCGCCGACGATGTCGACGCCCATGTCGAGCGCGCGCAGCGTGTTCTGGCGCGCCGTCGGCGAACGGTAGAAGCCATCCTGCGGGAAAGCGACCAGTTGCAGATCGATATAGGGCGCGACAATCTTCTTGACGTCGAGCAGCGCCTCGACCGCCAGCAGCCGGTCGTCGCAGACATCGACATGGGTACGGATGGCGAGCAGGCCCATCGAGACCGCCCAGTCGCAATAGGCGAGCGCCCGCTCGCGCACCGCGTCATGGGTCAAGAGCGGCTTCAGTTCGCCCCACAGCGAAATGCCTTCCAGCAGCGTGCCCGAAGCGTTGATGCGTGGAATGCCGTAGGACAGCGTGGCGTCCATATGGAAATGCGGATCGACGAAGGGCGGCGAGATCAGATTGCCACGGGCGTCGATCGCCGTGCCGGCGCTGACATGCAGTTCGGACTCGATGGCGACGATCGTCTCGCCGATGATGCCTAGGTCGGCGACGGTGCCGTCGGGCAGCGTTCCGCCGCGCACAACAAGATCGAAATCCATCTGTCGTCATCTCCCTGCAGATCAGTCGCCGCAATCGTGGCGCAAAAGACACCGTGCCGCAGCCGATTGTCTCCGCGACAGCGAAAGGTTCCATCCGGTCACAACTCGCTCTATAAGCCGCCTTTCGCCCCGGTGGCGAATCCGAAATTCGTCAGTCAGGCATGGGATCGGCCATTTGTTTCGCTTCTTCCGTTCGACGGAAAACCAGCGCCTTATCGCAAGGCTTTTGCGGGAATCCTTTCACGCACATAGATTTGGCTACGCTGCGGCCATTCTGTCGATGCTGGTGGTGGCGGCAACGACAGCAGCCAGCGCCTATATGCTGCGCGAAATCACCAATGAATTCGTGGTTTACAAGAGGATTGGGCAGGTCAATCTGATCGCGGCGGCGACCGGAGCGATTTTCATTCTCAAGGGCTTCGCAAACTTCATCCAGGCCTACTTCATGAGCAGGGTCGGCAATGCCATCATCGCCGACCGGCAGCGCAAGATCTATGACAGCATTCTCGCGCAAGGCATCGAATTCTATCATTCGACCTCTTCGTCCGAACTGATTTCGCGCATGACGAACAATGCCCAGGCCGCGCGCAGCGTGCTCGACCAAATCGTCACGTCCTATGTTCGCGATCTGGTGACGCTGGCTGCGCTGGTGGGTGTGATGGTCTGGCAGCAGCCGGCGCTGTCCCTCATCTGTCTGGTGATCGGGCCGATCGCCATTTACGGCGTCAATCGTATCCTGAAGCGCGTCCGAAAAATTGCCTCGCAAGAATTCCGTTCGCTCGGCCAGATCGTGCAGGTGATGCAGGAAACTGCGATCGGCGTGCGCGTCGTCAAATCCTTCGGCCTCGAAGGCGCCATGCGCAAGCGCATGTACAAGGCCGTGTCGGACGTGGAGAGCCGCGCCAACAACATCGCCACGCTGGAGGCCGCCACCAGCCCGGTGATGGAAACGCTTGCGGGGCTGGCCATCGCTGGCGCCGTTTTTGTCAGCGGCTTCCTGGTTCTGGGCGGCGGCGGTCAGATGCCGGGCAACATCATGGCCTTCATCGCGGCGCTGCTGTTGGCCTATGAGCCGGCCAAGCGCCTGGCCCGCGTACGCATCTCGCTTGAAACCGGCATTGTCGGCGTGCGCATGATGTTCCAGCTCGCCGACCGGCCGCTGACGCTGGCCGAAAAGCCGGATGCAAAGCCGCTGCGGGCCGGGCCGGGTGAGATCCATTTCGACAATGTCAGCTTCGCCTACCCCGAAAGCGCGCCGGTGTTCGAGGGACTGGACCTGACGCTTGCCGCCGGCAAGATGACGGCGCTGGTCGGACCCTCGGGCAGCGGCAAGTCGACCATCCTCAACCTGATCATGCGCATGTACGACCCGCAGAGCGGCAGGGTGATGTTCGACGGGCAGGACATTTCTTGTGCCACGCTCACCTCGGTCAGGGAAAAGATCGCCTATGTCAGCCAGGACACGTTCCTGTTTGCCGGCACGATCATGCACAACATCAGGCTCGGGCGCGAGGGCGCCACGGACGAGGAAGTGATGGCCGCCGCAAGGGCCGCCAATGCACATGACTTCATCAGCGCCCAGGCGAAAGGCTACGACACGGATGTCGGCGAGAATGGCGCGCTGCTGTCAGGCGGCCAGCGCCAGCGCATCTCGATCGCACGCGCCATGCTACGCAATGCCGAAATCCTGCTTCTGGACGAGGCGACCAGCGCACTCGACGCCGAATCCGAGGCGCTGTTCCGCGACGCGCTGCAGCAGCTGACGGTCGGGCGCACCACCATCGTCATTGCCCACCGCCTGTCGACCGTGCACCAGGCCGACACGATCGTGGTGCTGGAGGCCGGCAAGGTGGTGGAAAGCGGCGCGCATCGCACGCTGCTCAACCAGGGCGGGCTGTATCAGAAGCTTTACGAATATCAGCTGATGCCGTGAGCTTTACCCTCCCCCTTGTGGGGAGGGTCGCTGCGCAGCAGCGGGGTGGGGGTCGGCGCCGCACCCTCACTCCGGCACGTGCCGCACCGCGCCCTTGTCGGCGCTGGTGGCGAAGGCGGCGTAAGCGCGCAGCGCGGTCGTCACCTTGCGCTTGCGCTTTTCCTCGGGCTTCCAGGCCATGGCGCCCTTCGCCTCCATGGCCGCGCGGCGCGCGTCGAGTTCAGCGTCGCTGACAGCAAGCCGGATCGTGCGGTTGGGGATGTCGATCTCGATCGTATCGCCTTCCTGCACCAGTCCGATCGTGCCGCCTTCCGCTGCTTCGGGCGAGGCATGGCCGATCGACAGGCCTGATGTGCCGCCGGAGAAGCGGCCGTCGGTGACCAGCGCGCAGGCCTTGCCGAGGCCTTTCGACTTTAGATAGCTCGTGGGGTAGAGCATTTCCTGCATGCCGGGACCGCCGCGCGGTCCTTCATAGCGGATGACGACGACATCGCCGGCCTTGATTTCGTTGGACAGGATCGCCTTCACGGAAGCGTCCTGGCTTTCGAACACGCGGGCCGGGCCGGTGAACTTCAGGATCGACTCGTCGACGCCGGCCGTCTTCACGATGCAGCCGTCGAGCGCCAGATTGCCTTTCAGCACGGCAAGGCCGCCGTCTTTCGAGAACGGCGTCTCGGCTGAGCGGATGACGCCCTTCTCGCGGTCGAGGTCGAGCTCGTCCCAGCGGCGGTCCTGGCTGAAGGCGACCTGTGTCGGCACGCCACCCGGAGCGGCGAGAAAGAAGTCGCGGACGCTCTGGCTCGAGGTGCGGGAGATGTCCCAATGGTCGAGCGCTTCGCCGAGGCTCGCCGTATGCACCGTGGGCAGGTTGCGGTTGAGCAGCCCGGCATTGTCGAGCTGGCCGAGGATCGCCATGATGCCGCCGGCGCGGTGGACGTCTTCCATATGCACGTCGGACTTGGCCGGTGCGACCTTGCATAGCACCGGAACCCGCCGTGACAGCCGGTCGATGTCTTCCATGGTGAAGTCGACTTCTCCCTCGTGCGCGGCGGCAAGGATGTGCAGCACGGTATTGGTCGAGCCGCCCATGGCGATGTCGAGCGTCATGGCGTTCTCGAAGGCGCCCTTCGAGGCGATGCTGCGCGGCAGCGCCGACTCATCATCCTGCTCGTAGTAGCGCTGGGCGAGATCGACGATAAGGTGACCCGCCTCGACGAACAGCCGCTTGCGGTCGGCGTGGGTTGCCAGCGTCGAGCCGTTGCCGGGTAGCGACAGGCCGAGCGCCTCGGTCAGGCAATTCATCGAATTGGCGGTGAACATGCCGGAGCACGAGCCGCAGGTCGGGCAGGCCGAGCGTTCGATGACCTTGACGTCCTCGTCGGAGATCTTGTCGTCGGCGGCGGCAACCATGGCGTCGACCAGGTCGAGCGCTTGTGTCTTGCCGGCGAGCACCACCTTGCCGGCTTCCATCGGCCCCCCGGAGACGAAGACGCTTGGGATATTGAGGCGCAAGGAGGCCATCAGCATGCCGGGCGTGATCTTGTCGCAATTGGAGATGCAGACCATGGCATCGGCGCAATGCGCGTTGACCATATATTCGACCGAGTCCGCGATCAGCTCGCGCGACGGCAGCGAATAGAGCATGCCGTCATGGCCCATGGCGATGCCGTCATCGACGGCGATGGTGTTGAATTCCTTGGCGACGCCGCCGGCCTTCTCGATCTCGCGCGCCACCAGCTGGCCAAGGTCTTTCAGATGGACATGACCCGGCACGAACTGGGTGAAGGAATTGACCACCGCGATGATCGGCTTGCCGAAATCCGAATCCTTCATGCCGGTGGCGCGCCACAGGCCGCGGGCGCCGGCCATGTTGCGGCCGTGGGTGGTGGTGCGGGAGCGATAGGCAGGCATGAATTTTCCTTGGCTGGCTGGCTGCGCCCGGTGCGGAGCGTGGCGGCGCGGAACTTGGATCGCAGGGTTTATAGACCGGCAAGTATGGTCTGGCCACTTTTTTGCAATGCGCCAGAGTCTCGCTGAAAATCAGGGTTTCGAAAAAGATTGCCGGCCAGTGTCGGATCGCTAGCCCGGCATCCGTCCTTGGACGACGGCAAGGGAATGGCACCATTTCTATAAGTCAGCAGCTTCACCTGTAACCGCAACCAAACACCCGAGGAGCATGACATGCAAAAGATCACCACCTGCCTGTGGTTCGATGGCCAGGCCGAAGAGGCGATGAATTTCTACGTCTCCATCTTCAAGAATTCGAAGGTGCTGAGCGTGCTGCGTTGGCCCGAAGGCCATGCCGATGCCGGCAAGGCGCTGGTGACCACGTTCGAACTCGACGGCGTGCAGTTCCAGGCACTCAACGGCGGACCGCAATTCAAGTTCAACGAGGCGATGTCACAGTCGATCGACTGCAAGACCCAGGAAGAGGTCGATTATTTCTGGGACAAGCTCATCGAAGGCGGCGGCGAACCGTCGCAATGCAGCTGGCTGAAGGACAAGTTCGGCGTCTCCTGGCAAGTCGTGCCGGAGCAGCTGCCGCGCCTGCTTCTGGATCCGGACCGGGCCAAGGCCGGGCGGGTGATGTCGGCGATGATGCAGATGAGCAAGATCGATATTGCCAAGATCGAGGAAGCTGCGGAGGGGTGAGAAGCGGCCGCGTAGCGGACGAAAAGCCAATTGCTTTGCTTTTCGAGCTTCGAACGCCCTGAGCCATGCGAACGGCCGGCGCGCGTTGGAGCCAATTGACCCTTCAACGTCGGCGCTGCCCCTCATCCGCCCTTCGGGCACCTTCTCCGCGTAAACGGGCAGAAGGAAAAGGGGCGCCTTACGCCGCCTTGTCGCGGACCTGGTAGTCCTTGATGGTAGCGAAGCGGATGGCTTTCCAGCGTTCGGCTTCGTAGTTCAGCGAGAAGGCGTGCTGGGCCAGAAACACCGGATCGTTGTCGAGGTCGCGGGCGATATCGCCGCGATGCGCCTCAATGAAGCGAAGCGTCTCGGCCTTGTCGTCGGCGGAGATCCAGCGGCAGACTGAAAAGCGCGACATCTCGAATTCGACCGGCAGCGTGTATTCGAAGTTCAGCCGTTCCTTCAGCACATCGAGCTGCAGCGCGCCGACGACGCCGACGATGGCCGGCGAGCCGTCTTCCGGCGAAAACAGCTGCACGACGCCTTCCTCGGCCATCTGGTGCAGCGCTTCCTTGAGTTTTTTCGCCTTCATCGCGTCGCCGAGGCGCACACGGCGCAGGATTTCCGGCGCGAAGTTAGGTACGCCGCGGAACAGTATCTCCTCGCCTTCGGTCAGCGTGTCGCCAATGCGCAGCGTGCCGTGGTTGGGGATGCCGACGACATCGCCGGCAAACGCTTCGTCGGCGGTGACGCGGGTGCGGGCAAAGAAGAATTGCGGCGCCGACAGGCTCATCGGCTTGCCGGTGCGCACCAATTTCGCCTTCATGCCGCGCTCGAGCTTGCCCGAACAGACGCGCACGAAGGCGATGCGGTCGCGATGGTTGGGGTCCATATTGGCCTGGATCTTGAACACGAAGGACGTCATCTTCTCCTCCGTCGCCTCGACCTTGCGGGTGTCTGCTTCCTGCGCACGCGGCGGCGGGCCGAAGGCACCGAGCGCCTCGATCAGGTCGCGCACGCCGTAATTGCGCAGCGCCGAGCCGAAATAGACCGGCGTCAGATGGCCCTCACGGAACGCGTCAATATCAAGAGGTCGGCAGGCCTCGCGCGCGAGTTCCAGCTCCTCGATGAAGGCTTCGCGCTCGTTTTCCGGCAGCAGGCCGGCGACGCGGTTGGAGTCGGGGCCGTTGACCGGCGTGCGGTCTTTCTCTGCATCGCCCCTGCGCACAGCGTTGAGCGCCAGGTGGTAGGTGCCGGCAAAAGTCTTGCCGCGGCCGATCGGCCAGGTGATGGGGGCAGTGTCCAGCGCCAGCTTCTGCTCGATCTCGTCCAAAATCTCGAAGGGGTCGCGGCTTTCGCGGTCCATCTTGTTGATGAAGGTGATGATGGGGATATCGCGCAGCCGGCAGACCTCGAACAGCTTCAGCGTGCGCGGCTCGATGCCCTTGGCGGCGTCGATGACCATGACGGCCGAGTCCACCGCCGACAGCGTGCGGTAGGTGTCGTCGGCAAAATCCTCGTGGCCGGGCGTATCGAGCAGGTTGAAGACATTGTCCTCGTATTCGAAGGTCATCACCGAGGTGACGACCGAAATGCCGCGCTCGCGCTCGATCTTCATCCAGTCGGACCGCGTCTGGATGCGGTCCTTCTTGGCCTTGACCTCGCCCGCAAGCTGGATGGCGCCGCCGAACAGCAGCAGCTTTTCGGTGAGCGTCGTCTTGCCGGCGTCTGGGTGGGCGATGATCGCGAAAGTGCGGCGGCGCGATACCGCCTGTTCGATGTCTTCAGCCAATTTCTGGAATCCTGTCTGTGGCGCGGGCTTCTAGCAGCGCATTGCCAGCCTGTCGACAGTTTCGGGCCGGCAGGCCGACCACACTTGAGCTTGAATCGTTACGGTGGCATCAGAGGAGCCCATTCTGAGAGGTCCGGTATGAGCAGCGCTAAAGAAGTCATCGTCATCGGCGCCGGCATTATCGGGGCGTCCATCGCCTGGCACCTGACCAAGGCCGGGGCGCGGGTGACTGTGATTTCCGATAGTGGTGCCGGCGGCGTCGCCACGCCAAACTCCTTTGCCTGGATCAACGCCAGCTGGGGCAATCCCGAAATCTATTTCCGGCTGCGCATCCGTGCGATGGCCGAATGGAAGCGGCTGGCAAACGAGCTGCCCGGCCTGCCGCTCGCCTGGTGCGGCGGGCTGTGCTGGGATCTGCCGGCCGACAGGCTCGAAGCCTACGCGGCTGAGCACGCTTCCTGGGGTTACGGCATCGAACGCGTCGACGCCGGGCGCGCAGCGCAAATCGAGCCCAATCTCGTCGAGCCGCCGGAATTCGCTGTCTATGTCGCGGAAGAAGGCGTGGCCGAACCGGTCGCAGCGGCCAAGGCGCTGCTGGCCGACGCAGAACGGCAAGGTGCGCGCGTTCTCTCCAGTTCTGTAACCGCACTTGTCCAGACCGATGGCAGGATTGCCGGTGTCGATACATCGCATGGGCTGATGCCAGCCGAAGAGGTGGTGATCGCAGCCGGTGTCGGGGCGCCCGATATTGCCGCTACCGTCGGCATCAAGCTGCCGATCGAGACGCCGCCCGGTCTGATCGTCCACTCGCAGCCCTACAAGAAGCTCCTCAACGGGCTGGTGCATGCCGAAAAGCTGCATATGCGCCAGACGGCGGAGGGCCGCATCATCGCCGGCTCGGATTTCGCGGGGAGCGATCCCGGTGAGAATCGCGACGCCACGGCGCGCGAGCTGTTTGCAGCAATGAAGGCGGCTTTGCGCGGCGCCGACGAACTGGAATTTGATTTCCACACGGTTGGCTACCGGCCGACGCCGATCGACGGCTTTCCGATCATCGGCCGCGCCGAGGGCACGGAAGGTCTCTATGTCGCCGTCATGCATTCCGGCATAACGCTGGCGCCGGCGGTCGGGCTGTTCGCCACGCGCGAAATTCTCGACGGCGAGCGTGATCCGCTGCTGACGCCTTATTGGTTGGGTCGGTTTGCTCAGTAGCCCGGCGGACGCTTGAAGCCGCCGGTCAGCGCTTCGATCGCCTTGGCGATGCCGAGCAGCCGCGATTCCGACCAGCGCTTGCCGACCAGTTGCAGGCCGATAGGCAGGCCGTCGCGGTCTTGCCCGCAGGGCAGCGAGAGTGCCGGATGGCCGGAATAATTGAAGACCGCGCCATAGGCCGGTAGCATCCAATAGCTTTGCTCCTTGCCGTCGACTTCGATCGGCGTGCCGGGCTCACAATGCGCGAAGGCCGTGGTCATGGCGACCGGGCACAGCAAGGCATCGCAGGTTTCGAAGAACCTGTCCCAGGCCAGGATCGAGCGGTCGCGGCGAGCGAGCGCCTCGAACCAATTGGTGATCGGCGTTGGCTGCTCCGGCGGTTCGGGCTGCGCTGCCTCCAGCATCATGCCGATCAGATCGCCGCCCTGCCCCAGATCGTGATGCAGATCGATCTCAGGCAAGTTCGCTTCTTCCACAATCACCCCTGCTGATTGCAACCGCTTGGCCAGGCTTTCGGCGGCGACAGCGATTTCGCCAGCCACCGGAAAGCCGGTGATGGACGGCGCCACGGCGATGCGCAATGTCTTGAGGTCTAGCCTGAGCATGGCCTCTACGGGCACCGGCGCGAGGTCCGTGTCTGCTCCGTCCGGGCCGGCGATGATTTTGTAGATCAGCGCAAGATCCTCCACGCTGCGCGCCAGCGGGCCGAGGCAGGACATCAGCCGCACGCTACGCGCCGCGCCGTTCGGATCGGGGAAGGCGCCGGCCAGCGACACGCGATGCTCGGTCGGTTTCAACCCGTAGACACCGCAAAAAGCCGACGGCAGACGGATCGAATCCTGCATGTCGGTGCCGACATCGAACGGCGTCATCCCGGTCGCCACCGCTGCCGCGGCGCCACCGCTGGACCCGCCTGACGTGCGCGAGCGGTTCCACGGATTGCTGGTGCGACCGAACAGCGGGTTGTCCGCCTGCCAGTCCCCCAGCATCGTCGCGACATTGGTCTTTCCAATCAGGATGCCGCCTGCGGCTTTCAATCGGGCGACGACCGGACTGTCTGCCTTTGCCACATAGTCGGCGAATGGTGCGAAACCAACCGTGGTCTTCATATCAGCGGTTTGGTGCATGTCCTTCAACGTGAAAGGCACGCCATGCAGCGGTCCGAGCCCATCGCCGCGCGCCTGCACCGCGTCGGCCTGTTTCGCGCGCTCGCGGGCGCCTTCCCGCTCGAGATTGACGACCGCGTTGACCGCCTCGTTATGCAGATCAATCTGCGCCAGTTGCGCGTCTAGCGCCTCAACGGCGGAGATTTTTCGCGCCGCAATCGTGGTGGCGAGGTCGACGGTCGAGGAGAAGACTAGGTCCATGGCGAATGCTCCGGCAGTCGGCGCCTTCGCCAAATGGCAGGCGCGGCTTGAAGTGAGTTCAGCATTTCTAGGACAGGGAACGCTTGATCGTAATTGCGCTGACCGGTTCGGTTGAGGGGGGCGCGAAGGAATGCGGCCTACCCTGTTTCCTTCGATCAGCCCACCAGCGCGAGCTTCGCAGTTGCCGGCACGAACGGCCGAATAACCATCCCATCGCCGCTGATCGTGACAAAACTCGCGGGCGGGATGGCCTGCCATTCCCCGCCCTCGCGATCGAAAGGCTCCGACACGATGCAACGGCCGGCATTGCGCACCGACGTGTACAGCGTCGGCGCGTGATCGTCGCTGGCATAGCGCACGGCATACAGCGCCTTTCCATCCGAAAAGGCCGCAGTCAGTTTCAAGGCTGGCTCCAGACCGGCGCGGCGCGATGCCTCGATGACGCGGGCGGTGGCGCGCGATACTGCCCCTTGCGGGTCGCCAGCAAGACCCTCGTCGATCATCAGCAGGAAAAGCAGCTCGGAATCGGTGGTGCCTTCACGCTGGTCGAAGACGGCGTCGCAGAGCGAGTTCTCCAGCGCGCGGCGGATCTTTTCGAAGCCGCCGATCTGGCCATTGTGCATGAAAGACCAGCTGCCGGAGATGAAGGGATGGCAGTTCATGCGGCTGGTGGCGCCGCCGGTCGACGCCCTGACATGGGCGAGGAACAGGCCGGATTTGATCTGCCGGCACAGGCTTTTCAGATTGGGATCCGACCAGGCCGGCAGGATGTCGCGGTAGAGGCCGGGCTCGGGCCGGTCGCCATACCAGGCAAGGCCGAAACCGTCTCCATTGGTCGGCGACTTGGCTTCCTGGGCGCAATGGCTCTGGGCAATCAGCGAGTGGCAAGGCGCGGTGACGACGTCTTCGAGGAAGACCGCTTCACCCAGATAGGCCGCCCATCGGCACATCGCTTCTAACCAATCCTAGACGAGATCCAAGTGAGCCTGGGGCTCCTTGACCGCGTGCGAGCCTCTGTTGTGCGTCCGTTCATAAAGTTCGCGAACGA
Organism: Mesorhizobium sp. M1252; assembly: GCF_040318265.1. Taxonomy (NCBI): domain Bacteria; kingdom Pseudomonadati; phylum Pseudomonadota; class Alphaproteobacteria; order Hyphomicrobiales; family Phyllobacteriaceae; genus Mesorhizobium; species Mesorhizobium sp. M1252. The sequence continues at coordinate 258,043 of NZ_JAMYLX010000002.1, forward strand.
TTCGGCTTGCCACAGTTTCGAAGAGAAACGGCAAGAAAGCGTGAACGAGTGCCGCACCAGCGGCCATCAGGAGGCGCGAGCAGAACCAGGCGGCAAAGGCCATATGGCTGAAATAGGTCTCGCCCACCTTGGCCGGGTGAGAGGTGAACAGCTTCGAAAACAGCGTCGTCATGGTGATCCCTCCTGCCGGGATAAGCCCCGATGTGGGTATCCTGCCACGGGGTAAGGTTCATCGGTCTCAATTTGTCCTTGTCTAACGCCGTGGTTCGGGACATTCATCCCAACATGGCGCTTGAATTTGATGAAATCGACCGAAGATTGCTGGCCGAGCTGCAACGCGACGGCACACTGTCGGTCGATCAGCTCTCCGAAAAAGTGTCGCTGTCGCGCAACGCCTGCTGGCGCCGGGTCAAGCGGCTGGAAGAGGACGGCGTCATCACCGGGCGGGTGGCGCTGGTCGATGCCGACAAGCTCGGGCTCGGGCTTTCGGTGTTCATCCTGATCCGCACGTCCAATCATGACCCGGACTGGCTGCAGAAGTTTCGGGCGGCGGTGACCGGTTTTCCCGAGATCACCGGAGTCTATCGCATGTCCGGCGATCTCGACTACGTGCTGCGCGCCCGCGTCGCTGACATGAAGGCCTATGACCGGCTCTATCAGCGGCTGATCGCCAAGGTGGCGCTGTCGGACGTTTCGGCCTCCTTCGTCATGGAGGAGATCAAGGAGACGACGGTCGTTCCGGTGGAATTGCGCTAGGTCACACTGACGCCCGAAAGAAAGCCGTTGATAGGCCTGCGGACGAGTTGACCGAATCGCCGTTCGCGCCGATAGGATCGATTTTATGCGCGCAGCCCTCCACAATTCCTCCGTCATCGGTCCAACCGTCGGCTTCGTCAGGTTGCCGCATGGCGATGGACTTCCCCTTCCCGCTTACGAAAGCACCGGCGCCGCCGGCATGGATCTGCGCGCCGCGGTGCCGGAAGACCGGCCGCTGCTGATCCTGCCTGGCAAGCGCGCCTTGGTGCCGACCGGTCTGATCCTGGAAATTCCCGAAGGAATGGAAGGCCAGGTGCGGCCGCGCTCCGGCCTTGCCTTCAAGCATGGGCTGACCGTCCTCAATTCACCAGGCACGGTCGACAGCGACTATCGCGGCGAGGTTAAGGTGCTGCTGGTCAACCTCGGCGACGAGGATTTCGCGGTGACGCGCGGCATGCGCATTGCCCAGATCGTCTTTGCCGCGGTGACGCAGGTGACGGTTGAGGAGCGCTCGCTGGCCGGCGCCACGACGCGCGGCGCGGGCGGGTTCGGATCGACCGGCACCGCCTGAATGAGCATACCGAAACTGGTCATCTTCGACTGCGACGGAATCCTGGTCGACACCGAGAACCTTGCCAACCGGCGGCTTGCCGAGTGGTTTGTTGCCGCCGGTTATCCCACCACATTCGAATATTGCCGCAAATATTTTTCCGGCCGCAGCATGGCTTCGGTGCAGAAGGAAATCGAAGAGACGACCACGGTGCGGCTCGGCGCCGATTTCGTCGATCGCTGGAATGCCGGCCTGCCCGATCTGTTTGCGCATGGCGTCGAGGCGATCCCCTATGTGCGCGACTTCATCGAGGCGGTTCGCGCGGCCGGCATTCCCTATTGCGTCGCCACTTCTGCGCGTATCTCGAAGATGCACATCACGCTCGGCCAGACCGGGCTGCTGCCGCTGTTCGAGCATGCCATGTTCTCTTCGACCATGGTCAGCCGCGGCAAGCCGTTCCCGGACCTGTTCCTGCATGCGGCAAAGACCATGGGTTTTGCGCCGGCCGACTGCATCGTCATCGAGGACAGCGTTGCCGGCACGCAGGCCGGCATTGCCGCCGGCATGCGTGTCTATGCCTATCATGGCGATCCCTATTCCGACCGCGATGGCCTGGCCAGCGCCGGCGGCGTCCTGTTCGACGACATGCGCGAACTTGCCGGGCTGGTGCCGATCCACTGAAGCTGTGTTAGGTTCCGCGCGGCCAGCCTGAGGCGCCCATGCCAACGAACCTGCTTCGCTCCATCCTAAAGCGTTTCACCGTTTCATGGAAACGGCGAACCGCTCTATCTTTTTGTTTTGTTGCAATTTCCGGCCGGACAACCGCACACACTTTTCCTGAAATTGCTCTAGCGCTTGTGCTGCTGCCGTGGCTTTGGACCGCAGCCGGCGCGCAAGCCGTCAGCTTCCCGGAATTCGGCAGCGCCATCCCCGGCCACATGGATGTGACCTATCTGGACCTCGCAAGGATGGTCATTCCCGGCCTCGCAGGTGACAGCAACGGTTTCTACCGGGGTGGATTGCCGATCGAGATGCGCCACATCGAGGGACCGGATGGCGGCGGTTCGCCGCCTGAGACATCGGGCCTCTCCAACGCCGGCGTGCTCGCCATCAAGGCCGGGGGCAAGGACCGGCTGGCGATGCTCTACGACCTCGGCGACTCTCCCGACAGCGCCGAAGGCTATGCCGTGCTGGCGCTCTACGACATCACAGACAAGCCGAAGCTGCTCGACGCCGTCAATGTCGCGCTCGACCGCGGCACCTATTTCCGTGAACCGGGCAAGCTTTCCGTTGGGCCGAACGACGACATCGTGATCACCATGAGCGCGCATTTCAATTCAAGCCAAAACTACGCGATCACGCCGCTGATCATGGTGCGCGACGACAAATTCCAATTGATCGACATGATCTTCACCTTCGATGAGAACCTGTGCGCCTACAGCCGCAAGCAGGACGTTGCTTTCCAGACGATCGCTGACGGGCAGCCTTATGCCGCGGTCAAAGTGACGGTGACCGACGCCACGGTGCTCAACGGCGAGAGCTGCGACGACCAGCCGCCCAAGCCTGAAGCCCACACAATTTCCGTTACCTATCATTGGGACAAGAAGACGTTGCACTACGTCAAGGATTCCGATGCGCTGGACAAATTGGCAGGAGAGAACGCCAAACGCTTCTGAGCCAACCGCATTCGTTTGCCCGGTGCATTGCTGCACGATAGTATCTGCCGGCATTTCCGCATCTGAAGGGAGCACTCATGGACAAGGGCAAGATCTTTCGCGACCTGCACGCCTCGACCTTCGTCATGCCCAACCCCTGGGATGTCGGCACGACCAAGCTCCTGGCCTCCTTCGGCTTCAATGCGCTGGCGACGACCAGCGCCGGTTTTGCCTTCTCGCGCGGCCTGCCCGATGGCGCAGTGACCTTCGAGGCGATGATCCACCATTGCCGCGAGCTGACGGCGGCAACCAGCCTGCCGGTGTCGGCCGATCTCGAGAAAGGCAAGGGCGACAGCGCGACGAGTGCCGCCGAGACGGTTTTTGCGGCCGAAGCGGCAGGTCTCGCCGGCTGCTCGATCGAGGACCATACCGGCGATCCCGACAAGCCCATCTATGAGTTTTCACACGCAGTCGAGCGCGTTGCAGCTGCTGCTGAGGCCGCACGGGCGCTCAAGCATGATTTCGTCTTCACCGCACGGGCCGAGAATTTCCTTTGGGGCAAACCGGATCTCGACGACACGATCAAGCGGCTGCAGGCCTTCGAAAAGGCCGGCGCCGATGTGCTCTATGCGCCCGGCCTCAAAGATGTCGAGACCATCCAGAAAGTCTGCTCGGCGGTGAGCAGGCCGGTCAATGTCATGGCACTCCCGGCCTTCACCATCGCCGACCTTGCCATGGCCGGGGTCAAGCGCATCTCGCTCGGTCCGTGGCTGACCAATTTCGCCTTCGGCATGCTGGAAACCGCGGCGCGCGAGTTCCAGCAGGACGGCACGTTCGGCTTCACCCGGGCCGCCATCCCGTTCGGCAAATTGCAGGCGCTGTTTTCCAAATCCTCAGGCTAGGGGGTCCCGGCGCATGACGCTCACCGTCGTCGACATGCACACCGGCGGCGAGCCGCTCAGGATCGTCACCGACGGCTATCCAGACATTCCCAAAGGCACGATCCTGGAAAAGCGCGCCTATGTGCGCGACCACCTCGACCATTTGCGCAAGCTGCTGATCTTCGAGCCGCGCGGCCACTACGACATGTATGGCGCGCTGCTGGTGGAGCCCGACCTGCCCGGCGCCGAGCTGGCCGTGCTGTTTATGCACAACGAGGGCTATTCGACGATGTGCGGCCACGCCATCATTGCGCTTGGCCGCTACGCCGTCGACGAAGGGCTGGTGGTCAAGCAGGAGCCAATCACCACCGTCAACATCGAGGCGCCGTGCGGCATGGTCGTCGCCTCGGTCGAGGTCAGGGACGGCAAAGCGGGATCGGTGTCGTTCGAAAGCGTGCCGGCCTTTCTGTTTGCCCATGACCAACAAATCGAATTGGGGGGATACGGCAAGATTGCGTTCGACATCGCCTATGGCGGCGCCTTCTACGCGCTGGCCGACTGCCATCAATTCGGCCTGGAGTTCGGCCGCAGCCGGGTGCGCGATTTCGTCGACGCGGCAACCGCGCTGACCGAGCGGCTGAAGGCGGCGTTCCCTCTATCGCATCCCGACCATGCCGATCTCGCTTTCCTCTACGGCACCATCCTCACCGATGGACACGATGCGTTCTCCGGCGAGGCAACAAAAAACATCTGCGTCTTTGCCGATGCCGAGGTCGACCGCTCGCCGACCGGCTCCGGCGTCACCGCGCGGCTGGCGGCAATGCATGCCAAGGGTGAGATCAACCCTGGTCAGGAGCGGTCCTTCGAAAGCATCGCCGGCTCGCGCTTTTCCGGAGCGGTGGCGCGCACGACCATGGCCGGCCCGCATGATGCGATCATCGCCCGCGTCGGCGGCCGCGCCTACTATTCGGGCCGGGCGGAATTCACCGTCGAGCCGGATGACGAATTGGGACGCGGTTTTCTTCTGCGTTGATAGGCCTATCGCCCGGCGCTCTCCCGCGCGCCGACCGCCTTGTGCAGATGCACCATCATGGCGGCGGCAAAGAGCGGCGTCAGCAGGTTGAGCAGGGGCACGGCGAGGAAGGCAGCGATGAGCAGCCCGGCCAGAAAGACGGTGCCGGCATATTTCCGGCGCAACGCCCTCGCCTCATCTTCCGGGCGGAAGCGCATGGCGGCGAATTCGAAGAATTCACGTCCGAGCAGATAGCCGTTGACGATGAAGAAGGCGGCGATGTTGACGCCTGGAACCAACAGAAGGAGCAAGGCGACGATGTTGCCCAGGATGACGACGCCGAAGAATTTCACCGACAACACGAGCGAGCGCAGCGCCGGCATGGCGCGTCCGACGGGATCGGCCGGATAGTCGGTGCGCTCGACCACTTCGGCGATGTCGTCGAGAAACAGGCCCGCCACGATTGCCGTCACCGGCGCGATCAGCAGCGCCATCCCGAAGGCAAGAGCGATGGCCGCGATAATGCCGCCCAGCCATCCGGCCCAGGACGGCAGGCCGGGCAACAAGGAGTGAACCCATGGCAGCGCCAGCCAATCGACAAGCCCGGTCAAGACGAACCACAAGGCGACCAGCGCCAGGACGGTCAAGCCCAGCGTCTTCAGGAAAACCGCGCGGAATTCGGGAGAAAACAGCCGGCTGAAGGCGGCGCGGGCAGCGTTGGAGATCACGGCGTTTCCACCCCCAGGAACAAACGAATATCTCCGACATAGGCGGAGACCCTGTCAGCCGCAAGCCTGCCGGAGCGGGCACAATTCCGGACGGGACTTAGAGCATGACCCCAAAAAGTGGGTACCGGTTTTGGAAAAGATCATGCCCCAACAAAGGGCTAGATCATGATGAGATTTCAACCAAATCTCATCATGATCTAGCGCGCCAGCGCCCGGGAGCGGGCGGGGATGGTCATCGCCGCAACGCCGGCGACGACGCAGCCCATCCCCCAGAACGCCGTCGGCCCCAGGCTTTCGCCGAGGAACAGGACACCGATGCCGACGCCGATCGGCACGCGCAGATAGGCCTGCGAGGTCGTGCCGACCGAACCAAGCGTGTGGATGAGGCGGAAAAAGATGCAGAAGGCCAGCGCCGTGGAGAACACCGACAATGCCAACAAGGCCAGTATCGACGCCATTGAAGGCGACAGCGTCCACGGGCGGTCGAAGGCCAGGCTCAAGGGGACGAGGATGACCGCGCCGCACAGCATCGAGCCGGCGGCCGGCAGCATCGGGTCGAGTCCCCTAAAGCTGCGGCCGAAAATGGCTGCGCCGGCATAGCAGACCGTGGCGGCAATGACGGCAAGCTGCGCCCACAATTGATGGCCGAGCCCGCCAAGCGCCTGGGTGCCGACGATCAGGCAAATGCCGGCAATGCCGGCACCGACACCGAACAGCTTGCGTGCGGTCACGGATTCATGGCGGGTGATAAGCGCGGTCAGCAGGAAGGTGAAGATCGGCGAGGTCGCGTTGAGAATGGTGGCCAGACCGGCGTCGATGGAGCGCTCGGCGGCGGCGATCAGCGTGAACGGCACGACGCTGTTGAGGCAGGCCTGGACCATGAACCGCCACAAGGTCGCGCTGTCCTTGGGCATGGCGAGGCCGCGCCAGCGGATCAGCGCGAGCAGGATGGCGCCGGCAATCAAGGTGCGGGCAGCGATGAAGGATATCGGCGGGATCGTCTCGACACCGATCTTGATGAAGGTATAGGACGCGCCCCACAGGGCCGCCAGCACGCCAAGCAGCGCCAGTTCGGTGGTCATGTCGGTCTTTGCTTGCATGCGGGTGCTTCCAGCGCCTGATTTGAGGCCAAGCTTGTAGGCGACCCGGCGGTCAGATGCTTCGGCCACGGTCGAACTGTGATGGAGCCTCGTCCCAGGCGCGCGCGCCGGCTTGGGCCGGCAAAGGATGGAAATCGGTTGCCATTTTTCGGGGTGATGCTGTAGACCCGCCCGGGCGCGGCAGAAAGCCGGCAGGTTCCGAGGCGGAGACATTGATGCCGGATTTTGACGTGCTTTGCATCGGCAATGCCATTGTCGACATCATCGCCCAGTGCGACGACGCTTTTCTCGAGACCAACGGCATCATCAAGGGTGCGATGAACCTCATCGACACCAAGCGCGCCGAGCTGCTCTACAGCCGCATGGGGCCGGCGATCGAGGCCTCGGGCGGCAGCGCCGGCAACACGGCGGCGGGCGTCGCCAGCTTCGGCGGCCGCGCCGCATTCTTCGGCAAGGTATCGAACGACCCGCTCGGCGAGATCTACGCCCATGACATCCATGCCCAGGGCGTTGCCTTCGACACCAAGCCGCTTGAGGGACAGCCGCCGACGGCGCGCTCGATGATATTCGTCACCCCCGATGGCGAGCGTTCGATGAACACCTATCTCGGCGCCTGCGTCGAACTCGGCCCGGAAGACGTCGAGGCCGACAAGGCATCCGGCGCCAAGGTTACCTATTTCGAGGGCTATCTGTGGGATCCGCCGCGCGCCAAGGAGGCGATCCGGCAGACGGCGAAGCTCGCACACGAGGCCGGGCGCGAAGTGTCGATGACGTTGTCGGATTCGTTCTGCGTCGACCGCTACCGGGACGAGTTCCTCGAGCTGATGCGCTCGGGCACTGTCGACATCGTCTTTGCCAACAGCCACGAGATCAAGTCGCTCTACCAGACAAAATCCTTCGACGAGGCGCTGGCGGCTATCCGCAAAGACTGCAAGATTGCCGCCGTCACCCGCTCCGAAAAAGGCTCAGTGATCGTGCGCGGCGACGAGACCGTCACCATTCAGGCGACGACGATCCGCGAACTGGTCGACACCACCGGCGCCGGCGACCTCTATGCCGCCGGTTTCCTCTACGGCTACACCTCGGGGCGCAGCCTGAAGGATTGCGGCGATCTCGGCTCGCTGGCCGCCGGGCTGGTGATCCAGCAGCTCGGGCCACGGCCGCGGCAAAACCTGCGCAGCGCGGCCCAATTGGCGGGGTTGCTGTAGGGCCGTCTTTCGGCGCGCAGCGCCGAGCCAGATGAGGGGTGCCCGCCGGTTGAGGCTGTCCGGCGCTCCGCTCAGGCGGTGCGGCGAAGGTCGTCGGACGTAGGCCCGGGTTCCAAAGCCCCGGCGGTGACCAGCCGGTTGCGGCCGCTCTTTTTGCCGATGTACATCAGTCGGTCGGCGAGCGTTATCAGCGCCTCCGAATCGGACGCTTCCGCCGGGTAGATGGCGACGCCAACGGTGCAACCAACATGGATGGCACCATTCGGCGTCGGCACCTTGATCCGCAGCTTTTCCAGGATACGTTCGGCGACGCCCACGGCCTTCTGTCGGGCCCGGCTAGCCTCTCCTGAAAACAGGAATGCGAACTCGTCTCCACCGAGCCGCGCCACGAAATCAGCGCTGCGCAGGACGGTGCGAAGCTGACCCGCCACCTCATGCAGCAGCGCGTCGCCGGCCTCGTGGCCGAGCGTGTCGTTGACCTTCTTGAACCTATCGAGGTCGATGAACAGCAGGCCGGCCGCCTGGCCGGTGCTGTCGCAGCGGTCGATCACCGACCTCAGCTCGTTGTGAAAGGCGCGCCGGTTGGGCAGGCCGGTCAATGCATCGTGGTTGGCCGAGTGGTCGCTGTGCTGCTTGGCCAGCTCGATCTCGCGCTTTTGTACGGAGAGTTCCTCATTGGCGGCCTTGAGTTCGAGCAGCAGCTCGGCGTTGAGATCCTCGACGACCTTGCGGTCGCTGATGTCGACGACGAAACCTTCCAGGAATTCCAGTTCGCCTGCCTCGTCCCAGACGCCGCCGCCGATCTCGCGGACCCAGAGCGGCTCGCCGACCTGCGGCACGATGCGGTAGTCGACGTTCCAGTTGCAGCGCGCCTCGAGCGCGGTATCGACGGCGGCATAGACGGCAGCGAGATCATCCGGGTGGATGGCCGAGACATAGTCGCGCACGGCATTTTGAATGAAGTCGCTCGGCCGATAACCGCTGACGGTGAAAATGCCGTCGCTGATGTAGAGCATGGTGTAGGACGCATCGTTGCGGCAACGGTAGAGATAACCGTCCATGCGGCCGGTGATGCTCAGCAGCGCATCCAGGCGCTCGTCGTGATAGACCCCCTGGCCGACCACAGATGCCGTGTCATGCTTCATGGCCGCACCCCCGTTTTGGCGGTCTGAGCGCGCCGCCAATGCCATAAGGCCATAGGGGGCGAGAACGTTCCCTATAGCAGCCGAATATTATCAACCTCTTATGGGTTGGCGATTTTGCCGCCAATCAGGCTCCCGCGCTATAGGCCGCGATCGCAGCCATGTTGACGATGTCCGAATCCTTGGCGTTGAGCGAGACGATCTGGACCGGTTTGTTCAAGCCGACCAGCAGCGGGCCGATGACGGTGGAGCCGCCGAGTTCCTGCAGCATCTTGGTCGAGATAGAGGCCGAGTGGAACGCCGGCATGATCAGCACATTGGCAGGGCCGGTCAGCCGGATGAACGGATACTGCGCCATGGCACGGGCGTTCAACGCAACGTCGGCGGCCATCTCGCCGTCATATTCGAAATCGACGCGGCGCTTGTCGAGGATGCGCACCGCTTCCTGCACCCGCTCGGAGCGTTCGCCCTGCGGGTGGCCGAAGGTCGAATAGGCCAGCATGGCGAGCCGCGGCTCGTAGCCCATGCGGCGGGCGAAGCCCGCCGCCTCCTCGGCGATATCGGCGATCTGCTCGGCATTGGGCATATCGTGCACGGCGGTGTCGGCGACGAGGACTGTCTTACCCCGCGCGAGCACGATCGAGACACCGATGACGCGGTGGCCGGGCTTGGCGTCGATGACGCGGCGGATATCGTCAAGTGCCGTGGAATAGTTGCGAGTGACGCCGGTGACGATGCCGTCGGCATCGCCCAGCGCCACCATGCAGGCAGCGAAATGGTTGCGGTCGTTGTTGATCAGCCGCTGGCAGTCGCGGAACAGGAAGCCTTTGCGCTGCATGCGCTCGTAGAGATAATCGGTATAGATGCCGTTGCGGCGCGACAGCCTGGCATTGATGATCTCGATGCCTTGCTTGTTGAGGTCGATGCCGGCGTGCCTGGCGTTTTCCTTGATGACATCGTCGCGGCCGAGCAGGATCGCGGTGCCGAGCTTCTGGTTCACATAGGAGACGGCGGCGCGCATCACCTGTTCTTCCTCGCCCTCGGCAAAGACGATGCGCTTGGGCTGGCGGCGGACGCGATCGTAGATGCGCTGCAAGGTCGAGGCGATCGGGTCGCGGCGGGCCGACAGCTCCTGCGCGTAGCGGTCGAGGTCGAGGATAGGCTTGCGGGCGACGCCCGACTCCATCGCCGCCTTGGCCACCGCGAGCGGGATGGCCGAGATCAGGCGCGGATCGAACGGCACCGGGATGATGTAGTTGGGGCCGAATTTCGGCCGGTTGCCCTGATAGGCGGCGGCGACATCGTCGGGCACGTCCTTGCGCGCCAGGTCGGCCAGCGCTCTCGCTGCGGCGATCTTCATGTCGTCATTGATGGTGGTGGCCCTGACATCCAGCGCACCGCGGAAGATGTAGGGGAAGCCCAGCACATTGTTGACCTGGTTGGGGTAGTCGGAACGCCCGGTGGCCATGATGGCGTCGGTGCGGATTTCGGCCACTTCCTCCGGCGTGATCTCCGGGTCGGGATTGGCCATGGCGAAGATGATCGGGTTCTTGGCCATCGACTGCACCATCTCGGTGGTCAATGCGCCCTTGGCCGACAGGCCGAGGAAGACGTCGGCGCCATCCAGCGCCTCGGCCAGGCTGCGCGTGTCGGTCTTGACCGCATGCGCCGACTTCCACTGGTTCATGCCTTCGGTGCGACCCTGGTAGACGACGCCCTTGGTGTCGCACAGAATGATGTTGTCGGGGGCAAAGCCCATCGCCTTCATCAGTTCGATGCAGGCGATACCGGCCGCACCGGCGCCGTTGCAGACCATTTTCGTGGTCTTCATGTCGCGGCCGGTGATCTCCAGCGCGTTGATCAGCCCGGCGGCCGAGATGATGGCGGTGCCGTGCTGGTCGTCGTGGAAGACCGGGATGTCCATCAGTTCGCGCAGGCGCTGCTCGATGATGAAGCATTCCGGCGCCTTGATGTCTTCCAGGTTGATGCCGCCGAAAGACGGCCCAAGAAAGCGCACGCAATTGATGAACTCGTCGGCATCCTCGGTGTCGACTTCGAGGTCGATGGAGTCGACATCGGCGAAACGCTTGAACAGCACCGCCTTGCCTTCCATAACCGGCTTGGAGGCCAGCGCGCCGAGATTGCCGAGGCCGAGAATGGCGGTGCCGTTGGATATGACGGCGACCATGTTGCCGCGCGTCGTGTAGTCGAAAGCGCGGCTGGGGTCTTCGGCAATGGCCAGCACAGGAACCGCGACACCCGGCGAATAGGCGAGGCTCAGATCGCGCTGCGTCGCCATCGCCTTGGTGGCGACGATCTCCAGCTTGCCGGGGCGGCCCATGGCGTGGAATTCCAGCGCCTCCTCGGCGCTGACGGAGGGGCCGCTATTTTCGGTTTTCTTGGCCATGATGCTTTTGATTTCCTCGCCGGTGTCGCCCCCTTGAGACGGGTGCGTGTTTTTGAAACTTCTGGATCAAGGCTACACGCCACCGCTGTAAATCGCCAAGCGATCTTCACGCCCGCAGCGAATCTCCCGAAGTCGAACGGCGCCACGTCGGCTCTGGCTCGCTGACGAAGGCAGCGATTTCGCGCACCGTTCCCCGCCGCATCATGCCGTCTGTGCCGGGGAAAGGCCACGTCTCGATGGGTGGCGCACGGCTTCCCTTGCGCCGCAGCAATGCAGTCAGGAACGCCATGAGTTCGATGCGCTGGGCGTGAACCTTCTCCAGCGTGCGGCGGCGGATCTGCTGACGCGGTATGGCACGATCTCGCAGCGTCTCGACGGCGCGGCGAATGGCAGCCGGTTCCGGATCGGCGACGATGCAATAATCCGGATCGAAATAGACGTCGCGACCGCCAAGGCTCGGCGTACTGACGATCGGAAGGCCGGCCATCAGATATTCCATCGAGGAGTACATCGCTCCTTCCACGGCCGACAGGCACAGCCCGACGGCGGCCTGGTTGTAGACGTGGTTGACCTGTTGCGCCGTCAGCTTGCCCGGCCAGCCGTCGACGAGCGGATTGGCGATCTGGTGGAGCGGCGAACGCGCCTGCAGTCGCCGAACAAAGGCGCGGGCGGCAACCGGCGGCAATTCGCCGATCGAATAGGTGATGTGGGCCAGCCGCTCTATGTCGAAGGCCAGGTGATGGCGTTTGATCGGCGAGATGCGGCCATTGTAGACCGCGTCGAATTCGACCGGCACGTCCGGCAGCTGCCGGAATATATCCTCCGACACCATCAGATTGTGGTTGGAGAAGATGGCATTGCCGCCCGCAGCCGCGACGAGACGGCGCTCTTCCTCGGTGTTGCACAGGAAGATGATTTCGTGCAGCGGAAACCGGCCGGCATACCAGGCGAGATCGCGGCCCATCCGGGCGATGACAGCCGGCCGCTCCATGGTCCAGGTCTGCATCGTCAGGAAGGTGACGCGCCGTCCCGCCAGGCGCCGGCCAAGGGCCGCCAGTGGATAGAGCGGACGGGCTCCGCCAATCGGGACATAGAGCACCAACGGGTCGCGGCTGAGCACATGCAGCGACATCTCGATGCCGCTATCGAGATCGGACAGCGGTCCCCGTGTCGGCAGGAGGAAGGGGACGCGCTTGCGCACTGTCCCCCTAAGCTTGCTTTTGGTACGGTGGACGCGCCGCGCCGCCAACAGCAGCAGGCGCTCAAGCGCCGATCCAGCCGGACCGACCAGCTCTTCGAACGCCTCCTGTTTGTCCTCATCCATGCCGCTTATCCCCGCCATGGCGATCATAGGGTCTGGTTGGCGCCCGAAGCAACCAACGGCTTCACCCGGCGTAGAGGGAGCACAAGCCGCCGTCGAGGCCGGTCGTCCCCTGCTTTTCGGGCCGCCGGCATTAAACCCCGCACCCACATCTGCTAGCGTGCGGGGATGAACATGCACACTTCAGCAGAAACCGACGCCCCCGAGGTGACACCGCCTGCGCCCGTCGGCAGCGTCACGCCGATGATGGAGCAATATATCGAGATCAAGGCGGCGAACCCGGATTCGCTGCTGTTCTACCGCATGGGCGATTTTTACGAGCTGTTCTTCGACGACGCCGAGAAGGCGAGTCGGGCGCTGGGCATCGTCCTGACCAAGCGCGGCAAGCATCAGGGCCATGACATTCCGATGTGCGGCGTGCCGGTGCATGCGGCCGACGACTATCTGCAAAAGCTGATCGGCCAAGGTTTTCGCGTTGCCGTCTGCGAGCAGATCGAGGACCCGGCGGAAGCCAGGAAGCGCGGCGGCAAATCGGTCGTACGCCGTGACGTGGTGCGCCTGGTGACGCCAGGCACCATCACCGAGGATAAATTGCTGGCGCCGTCGGAATCGAGCTTCCTGATGGCGCTAGGGCGGGTGAAGGGCGGCAACAGCGGTGACGCCTTCGCCCTGGCCTGGATCGAGATCTCGACCGGCGTCTTCCGCGTCGCCGAAACCACGGCCGACCGCCTGCTGGCCGATGTCTTCCGCGTCGACCCGCGCGAGCTGATCGTCGCCGAGCCGGTGTTTTACGATCCCGAGCTGAAGCCGGTGTTCGACGTCATCGGCCGCGTCGCCAGCCCGCAGCCGCCGTCGCTTTTCGATTCGGCTTCGGCAGCGGCGCGGATCGCGCGCTTTTTCGAAGTGGCGACGCCTGACAGTTTCGGTGCCTTCTCGCGAGCCGAATTGTCGGCGATCTCGGGCGCCATCGCCTACGTCGAAAAGACGCAGAAGGCCGAGCGGCCGCCTTTGTCGCGTCCCGAACGCGAGGAGCAGGGCTCGACGCTGTTCATCGATCCTGCGACACGCGGCAATCTGGAACTGTTGCGCACGCTGTCGGGCAGCCGCGACGGCTCGCTGTTCAAGGCTATAGACCGCACGGTCACCGGCGGCGGCGCCAGACTGCTCGCCGACCGGCTGATGGCGCCGCTGACCGATCCGGCGGCGATTGCTGCCCGGCTTGATTCGGTATCGTTCTTCCGCGCCGAGACGCGGCTCTGCCAAGCGGTGCGGTCAAGCCTGAAGAGCGTCGCCGACATGCCGCGAGCGCTGTCGCGGTTGGCGCTCAACCGCGGCGGCCCGCGCGACCTCGGCTCGCTGCGTGCCGGCTTTGAAGCGGCGGGCGCCATTGCCGAAATCTTCGCCGCAACAGCGCTGCCCCATGAATTGACGGAAGCACTTGCCGCGATAAAGGCGCTGCCGCGTGCGCTGGCCAAGCATCTGGCCCAGGCTCTTGGCGAGGAACTGCCGCTGCTCAGGCGCGACGGCGGCTTCGCGCGCGGCGGCTACCATGCCGAGCTCGACGAAATGCGGGCGCTGCGCGACGAATCGCGCAAGGTGATCGCCGGACTGGAGCGCTCGCTGATCGAGGAGACCGGCATCCGCTCGCTGAAAATCCGCCACAACAATGTGCTGGGCTATTACATCGAGGTGACGGCCAACCACCATTCGATCATGACCGGAAGCGACGGCGCCAAGGCGCGCTTCATCCACCGCCAGACCATGGCCAACGCCATGCGTTTCACCACGACCGAACTTGCCGAACTCGAGACCAAAATCGCCAATGCTGCCGACCGGGCGCTGAGCATCGAGCTTGCCGCTTTCGACACGCTGACGACAGAGGCGGTCGCCGAGGCGCAAAAAATTCGCGCCGGCGCCGAGGCGCTTGCCGTACTTGACGTGTCGGCGGCGCTCGCGCTGTTGTCGGAGAGTGAAGCCTGGTGCCGGCCGCTGGTCGATTCCAGCCTCGCCTTCGATATCTCGGGCGGACGACATCCGGTGGTGGAACAGGCGCTGCGGCGCTCGGGCGAAGGGCCGTTCGTCGCCAATGATTGCGATCTGTCGCCGCAAGACGGGGCCAAGGCCGGCGCGATCTGGCTGCTCACCGGTCCGAATATGGGCGGTAAGTCGACCTTCCTGCGGCAAAACGCACTGATCGCCATCCTCGCCCAAACCGGTTCCTTCGTGCCGGCGACGTCGGCCCATATCGGCGTTGTCGACCGGCTGTTCTCGCGGGTCGGCGCCTCGGACGATCTGGCGCGCGGCCGTTCGACCTTCATGGTCGAGATGGTCGAGACGGCGGCGATCCTCAACCAGGCCGGCGAACGGGCGCTGGTGATCCTGGACGAGATCGGTCGCGGCACCGCCACGTTCGATGGCCTGTCGATCGCCTGGGCGGCAGTCGAGTATCTGCACGAGAAGAACCGCTGCCGGGCGATCTTCGCCACTCATTTCCACGAAATGACGGCACTCTCCGGCAAGCTGCCGCGACTGCACAATGTCACGATGCGGGTCAAGGAGTGGGAAGGCGACGTGGTCTTCCTGCACGAGGTCGGCAAGGGTGCCGCCGATCGCTCCTATGGCGTTCAGGTCGCTCGCCTTGCCGGTCTGCCGGAAGCGGTGGTCGGCCGCGCCAAAGAGGTGCTGCATCAGCTCGAGGAAGGCGATGTCTCCGGCAAGGCCAACCGGCTGGTCGACGATCTGCCGCTGTTTTCGGTGGCAATGAAGCGGGAAGCGGCAAAGCCTGCGAAGAGCGACGCACTGGGCGCAGCGCTGGGCGAGATCAATCCAGACGAGATGACGCCGCGCGAGGCGCTGGAAGCACTCTACCGGCTGAAGGGGCTCGCGGGAAAAACCTAGTCCGATTTCAGCCTTGACCAATTGTACCGATTGGTACAATGCTCGCCATCGCCTTTGCCGATGGGAGAATGACATGAGCCGTCCGCCGCTGCCGCCCTTCACCGCCGAGACCGCCGCGCAGAAGGCGCGCATGGCCGAAGACGCCTGGAACAGCCGCGATCCCGAACGGGTTTCGCTCGCCTATACGCAAGACAGCACCTGGCGCAACCGCGCCGAGTTCGTCTCGGGCAGAAATGAGATCGTCTCCTTCCTCACGCGCAAATGGGCGCGCGAGCTGGACTACCGGCTGATCAAGGAGGTCTGGACCTGGAACGACAACCGCATCGCGGTGCGCTTTGCCTATGAATGGCGCGACGACAGCGGCCACTGGTTCCGCTCCTACGGCAACGAGAATTGGGAATTTGACGCGGATGGACTGATGCGTAGGCGCGTCGCCAGCATCAACGACCTGCCGATCGCTGAGGGTGAGCGCAAATATCACTGGTCGCTCGGCCGCCGGCCGGACGACCATCCCGGCCTGTCCGAACTCGGACTTTAGAGTATGATCCCTAGAGCTGTGTCGCGGTTTTCGGCAAAGATCATGCTCAAGCGGAAAAACTAGCGCATGCGCAGGGTCGCGCCCGATCGCGCCGATTTGCTCTCCATCATCGGCGAGGTTTTCCGCGAACACGGCTATGAAGGGGCGAGCCTGGCGCGGATCGGTGCGGCGACCGGCCTAGGCAAAGGCAGCCTTTACCACTTCTTCCCCGGCGGCAAGGAAGAGATGGCGGCGGCTGTCATTGCCCATATAGATGGCTGGTTCGAGGAGAATGTCTTCGTGCCGTTGCAGGACAGGGCCGACCCTCGCACGGGCATCGACCGGATGTTCGAAGCGACCGACAGCTATTTCCGCTCGGGACGCCGGGTATGCCTGATCGGCGCCTTCGCGCTGGATGAATCCCGCGACCTCTTCGCCATCGCGATCAAAAGCTACTTCGGCCGCTGGGTGGCGCATCTTGCCGAAGCGCTGACGCGCGCCGGACACGACCCGGCCAAGGCGGATGAACTCGCCGAAGAGACGGTCGGCGCCATCCAGGGCGCGCTCACGCTGGCGCGCGCCTTCGACGACACCGCAGTGTTTTCGCGCGCGTTGCGACGGGCGCGGGCGGCGCTCGGCTAGAGTGCTACAAGGGCTCGAAGCGGAAAGCCGTCTCGGTTCGAAAAACCCGGCCGACGCCGGGCGATTCAAGATGCGCGCCGGCGACGTAGCAGTCGTTGTTGGCCGCAAGCGCCAGCATTTGCAACCGGCTTGCCCTCGCCTGCTGCTGGTCTGCGTCGAATTCCCACGTGATCTCGGGTCGATCGAATTGAAGCGACGGCACATGTACGATGTCGCCCCAGATCAACAGTGTTTCGCCTGCGCTCACAACGCGAAAGCAAGTGTGGCCGGCTTCATGGCCAGCGGAGCCGATCGTATCGATGTCAGCGCTGACGCGCTGTCCAGCATCGAGAGGCTGGGCGCGATCGTGGAAGCGTTCCAGCCTCGCCACGTCGCGAAACATGCCGAGCTCAGCGCGCGGGACAAGCAGCCGAGAGAGCTGCGGGAAGCCGTCGCCACCATCGGCAAGGATGAGCCCGTGTATATGGTCGAGATGGGTGTGGGTGAAAGCAACAGTCCGAATCCGCTCGGTGGCGATCTTCGCCTCGCGCAGCGCCTCGGGCAGGTGCCCCATTGTCGGGTGCCAGGCGTTCGAAGCCCCTGTGTCGATCAGCGTGATGTCGTCGCCGTCATCGATGGCGAAGGCGTTGACCGACAGCCTGAGCGCACCGTCGACGAGCGGTACATGCGAGGGCAGGTTGTCACCGAATGTCCGGTCTCCGGGCTGGCGCAGCCGCCTGATTGGCATGTCGACGTAACCGTCGCGCAGCGACGTGACCGTCATGGCTCCGACTCTATACGCCGTATGATGATACCCGGCCGAAACCCGTTCCAATCTAGATCATCTCCAGCCCGCGCTTGCGCGTCGGCGGTGGAAAGGCGCGGTCGAGTTCGGCGAGGTCTTCGGCCGTCAGCTCGATGTCGAGCGCGGCAAAATTCTGGCGGACATGCTCCTGGCTACTCGCCTTCGGGATGGCGATGACACCGGGCTGCGCCATCACCCAGGCAAGCGCGATCTGTGCTGCCGTGGCGTTGTGGCGGGCGGCGATGGTTTCCAGCCTGGAATTGCGCGCCAGCGCGCCCTGCTCGACCGGCGAATAGGCCATCAGCGGGATGCCGCGCTGCCGGCTCCACGGTGCGAGATCGAATTCGGGGCCGCGCCGCGACAGATTGTAGAGTACCTGGTTGGTCTGGACATGATCTCCAGACGACAGGCCGGTCAGCTCCTCCATTTCGTCGGTGTCGAAATTGCTGACGCCCCAGTGACGGATCTTGCCGGCCTTCTTCAACGCCTCGAAAGCGTCGACCGTTTCGCCTAGAGGCACACTGCCCGGCCAATGCAGGAGATAGAGATCGATGCGGTCGGTGCGCAGGCGCTTCAAGCTGTTTTCGCAGGCCCGCGCCACGCCGGCGCGCGAGGCATTGGACGGCAATACCTTGGAGACAAGAAAGAGTTCGTCGCGACGCCCGGCAATGGCTTCCGCCACCACCTCCTCGGCGCCGCCGCTGGCATACATTTCAGCGGTGTCGATCAACGTCATGCCGAGGTCCAGCCCGAGCTTCAGGGCATTGACCTCCCCGGCGCGGCGGCGGGAATCTTCGCCCATCTTCCATGTGCCCTGTCCCAGCACCTGGACGGCCTCGCCCGAAGGCAGCGTGGTGGCTCTTATCGTCGATGGCATGTGGGCTCCTGGCGCCGTGTAATCGATGTGAATGGCATCACAACCACGGAGAGAAATCCAGAATGGATCTCTCCGGCATGGCCGTTGCTGCCTTACTTCGCCGGATGGGCGGCGAGCCAGGCCTGCATCTTGGCGATCTCGGCTTCCTGCGCGGCGATGACATCTTCGGCCAGCTTGCGGATTTCGGGATTCTTGCCATTGGCGAGTTCCACCTTGGCCATGTCGATCGCGCCCCGATGATGCGGGATCATGCCGCGCACGAAATCGACATCGGCATTGCCGGAATATTCGATCATCATGTCGGTGTGCATCTTGTCCATCGCCGCCTTGTAGCCGTCGGTCGAAGGACCTTGCGCGCCCATCGCGCCCATGTCGTGTTTCATCTCTTCGGATTGCGCCGGGACGCTTTCGAGGAAACCGGCAAGCAGCATTCCCGCCGCCATCATCAAAAGCACGATTTTCTTAGCCAAGGTCATCCATGATCTCCTGTTGATTGAAATTCGTATCTGGGGGCTTTGCTCAGAGTTTCAACGTCCGCAGCCGCAATGCGTTGGCGATGACCGAAACCGAAGACAGGCTCATGGCCGCCGCCGCCAGCATCGGCGACAAAAGCGTGCCGGTGAGCGGATAGAGCACGCCGGCGGCAACCGGCACGCCAAGCACATTGTAGAGGAAGGCGAAGAACAGATTCTGGCGGATGTTGCGGATCGTCCCCTGGGCGAGCGTTCGCGCCCTGACGATGCCGTTGAGATCGCCCTTGACCAGCGTAATGCCGGCGCTCTCGACAGCGACATCGGCGCCGGTGCCCATGGCGATGCCGACATCGGCGCTGGCCAAGGCCGGCGCATCGTTGACGCCGTCCCCGGCCATGGCGACGCCGGCACCTTTCGCACGCAACTCCTCGACAAGGGCGGCCTTTTGTTCCGGCAGAAGGCCGGCGCGCACCTCGTCAATGCCAAGGCTTTTGGCGATGGCGCGCGCCGTGCGTTCATTGTCGCCGGTCGCCATGATGATCCGCAAGCCTCTGTCGTGCAGCGCCCTGATCGCCTCGGCTGTCGTTGCCTTGACCGGATCGGCGACCGCGACAATGCCGGCCAGTTTTTTGTCCACCGCAACGAACATCGCCGTCTTGCCTTCTGCCTGCAGCGCCTCGGCCCTGGCCGACAGGGAAGCGGTGTCGATGCCGACATCGGCCATCATGGCGGCGTTGCCGAGCGAAACCTTCCTGCCAGACACCGTGCCGGATACGCCCTTGCCGGTGACGGCGTCGAAGCCGCCGGCCTCAACGAGCGTCAGGCCGCGTTCGCCGGCGCCGCCGACAATGGCCTCGGCCAGCGGATGCTCCGAGCCTTTTTCCAGGCCGGCGGCGAGCGCCAGCAATTCATTCTCGGACAGGCCTTCGGCAGCGACGACATCGGTCAAGCGAGGCTTGCCTTCGGTCAAGGTGCCGGTCTTGTCGACGATCAACGTGTCGACCGAAGCGAAGCGCTCGAGCGCGGCCGCGTCCTTGATCAGCACGCCCGCGTGCGCCCCGCGCCCGGTGGCGGTCATGATCGACATCGGCGTCGCCAGGCCGAGCGCGCAGGGGCAGGCGATGATCAGCACCGAGACCGCCGAGACGATGGCAAAGATCAAGCTGGGTTCGGGACCGAAGATCGCCCAGGCGGCAAAGGCCGCGAGCGCGACCAGCACGACGGCCGGCACGAAGTAGAAGGAGACGCGATCGGCCAGACCTTGAATCGGCGCGCGCGAACGCTGCGCCTTTGCGACCAGCTCGACGATGCGCGAAAGCGTCGTTTCGGAGCCGACCTTTTCGGCGCGCATGATCAGCGAACCGTTCTTGTTGAGCGTGCCGCCGGTCAAGGCATCGCCTTTCGTTTTTTCGACCGGCAGCGGCTCGCCCGAGATCATCGATTCGTCGATGGAGGAACGGCCTTCCGTTACAATGCCGTCGACCGGCACGGCGTCGCCCGGACGGAGGCGCAGGTGGTCGCCGGTCTTGACCGCATCGAGCGGCACGTCGGTCTCGGAGCCGTCCTCCCCGATCAGCCGTGCCGTCTTCGGCGCCAGGTCGATCAGCGCACGGATGGCCGAGCCGGTCTTCTCGCGCGCCCGCAATTCGAGGACCTGACCGAGGAATACCAGCGCGACGATAACGGCGGCTGCCTCGAAATAGACCGGCACTGTGCCGCCATGACCGCGGAACTGATGCGGAAAGATGTCCGGAAACAGTGCGGCGACGACGCTGTAGAGGTAGGCCGCACCCACACCCAGCGAAATCAGCGTCCACATATTGGGGCTGCGGTTGACCAGCGACTCCCAGCCGCGGTGGAAGAAGGGGAAGGCCGCCCACAGCACCACCGGGCTGGCCAGCGCCAATTCCAGCCAGACCATCGTTCGCCCGTCGACAAACGCCTGGAACGTCAGGCCGAGCATCGGCGCCATGGCAACGATCAGCAGCGGCAGGGACAGCACCGCGCTGACCCAGAACCGTCTGGTGAAGTCTACCAGTTCGGGGTTCGGGCCCTCATCGCCAGTGGGAACGCCCATCGGCTCAAGCGCCATGCCGCAGATCGGGCAGGAGCCGGGCTTGTCTCTTATCACTTCGGGGTGCATCGGGCAGGTGTATTGAGTGCCTTTCGGCACTGGCGACGGCGTCGGCCTATCGCCGAGATAGTTTTGCGGCTCGGCCTCGAACTTCGCCCGGCAGCCGGCCGAGCAGAAATAGAAACCCTGGCCTTCGTGGCGGAAAAAATGCCTGGCGGTAGCGCGGTCGACACTCATGCCACAGACGGGGTCGGTGGCGGTCAGGTATTTTTCAGGCCCGGCGACGAATTTCGTACGGCAACCCTCGCTACAGAAGTGAAAAAGACGGCCGCCATGCTCGGCCGTCGGCTTGCCGGCTGCCGGATCGACGCTCATGCCGCAGACCGGATCGCGCACCGCGGCTTCGGCGGCCGGCTCAGCAGCCTTTGCCGTACAGCAGTTGCCATCGGCCGCGTGCGCGTGGTGGTGATGCTCGGAATGCGCCATCGAAAA
This sequence comes from Mesorhizobium sp. M1252, assembly GCF_040318265.1. Classification (NCBI taxonomy): domain Bacteria; kingdom Pseudomonadati; phylum Pseudomonadota; class Alphaproteobacteria; order Hyphomicrobiales; family Phyllobacteriaceae; genus Mesorhizobium; species Mesorhizobium sp. M1252. Next base: position 279,560 of record NZ_JAMYLX010000002.1, read on the forward strand.
GTGCCTTATATCTGTCTGGGTGAGGAGGTAGTGCTTCCAGTAACTGGAAGGTCAAGGGGCGATTTCCACTTTTCGATCGTGGCCGTCATCGCGCACATCGAGGGAAAATCGCTTACGCAACTTTGTTCCCATGCTATGGACGCGCGTCCCACTGCATCGATCCCACCCAAATGAAATGCCTGATTATCAATCTCGATCGGTCCCGCGATCGCCTCGCCCATGTAACGGCGGAGTTCGCCCGCATCGGCATCGCGTTTGAGCGGGTCGCCGCCATCGATGCGCGAGATCGGCCGGATCTGGCCGAAATGCCGCAGGGCAAGAAGCATTTGCGTCTGGCCGACGCCGAGATTGCATGCCTGCTCAGCCACCAACAGTGTTGGTCGATGATCGCTGCAGGTGAGGATGCTTACGCGGCGATTTTCGAGGACGATGTCGTTTTCCCGGACAAAGCCGGCGCTTTACTTGCCGATGCGGGCTGGATTCCCGCCGATGCGGACATCGTCAAGCTTGAAACGTTCTTCAACCGGACCGTAATTTCACGCAAGCAAGTTGCCTGCGGCCACGGTTTTTCTGCGAGCAGACTGCACGGGCTCCATATCGGTACGGCGGGATACATCCTGTCCAGACAGGCCGCGCAGGACCTTCTTGCGGCAACGAATGAGATCAGCATTCCCGTCGATCACCTCGTCTTCAATCCGCGTTTTGCGACCTCGTCCGACAAGGTCATTTACCAACTCGTCCCAGCATTGTGCCTGCAGGCACAATTCCTCGGCGACAGTCCGGTGAGATTGCCAAGCCTGCTCAAGCAGGAGCGAACAGAGGAATGGGTGGCAAGCGGGATAGGTAAACGGCGCCCCAGGCCAATCACCGCCAAGGTAAGGATCGAGACCAGGCGGTTGACGCGGCAGATCGCCGATCTCTTCCGGCTCCGGCGCGAGATGATCATCCCTTTCTGGTATCGCGGCCGACGCGTCCGTCCGCCCCATACACAGCGCCGTGAAAACGCGCTATAGACGCCGCGCAAAGGCGAGGCCCACCGGCAATCCATGGCAAAAATCTCCCTCAAGCTCGACGCGCTGATCGACAGCGAGGCTTTGCGCCGCGACATGACGGCGCTGATCTCGGCGGCCAGCGGCATCGAGCCCGGCGCGCGCGTCGGTGCGCTCCGGCTGCTGAAGGATCGGCTGACCGAGGGCCGCAAGGTTGCCGAGCGCATGCTGATGGACGATGGCAGCGGCACGGCCTGCGCCGCCCGGCTGTCGCATCTGATGGACGAGATCATCCGCGCCCTCTACGAGTTCGCCGCGACCCACGTCTACCGGGTGAAAAGCCCCTCGACCGCAGAGCGCATGGCGGTCGTTGCCGTCGGCGGCTATGGCCGCGGCACGCTGGCGCCGGGCTCCGACACCGACCTGTTGTTCCTGCTGCCCTACAAGCAGACGCCGTGGGGCGAACAGATCGTCGAATATATGCTCTATATGCTGTGGGACCTCGGGTTGAAGGTTGGCCACGCCACCCGCAACATCGACGAGTGTCTCAGGCTGTCGCGCAGCGATATCACCATCCGCACCACGATCCTGGAAGCGCGGTTCCTGTGGGGCGAACAGAAGCTCTTCGACGAATTGCTCACCCGCTTCGACCATGAAGTGGTGCGCACCACCGGACCGGAATATGTGCAGGCCAAGCTCGCCGAACGCGACGATCGCCATGCCAAGGCCGGCGAAAGCCGCTATCTGGTCGAGCCCAACGTCAAGGACGGCAAGGGCGGCCTGCGCGATTTGCAGACGCTGTTCTGGATCGCCAAGTATTTTTATCGCGTGCGCACCGGCGAGGAATTGGTCGACAAGGCTGTGTTCACCGAGGCCGAATACCGGGAATTCCTCAAGGCCGAGGATTTCCTCTGGGCGGTGCGCTGCCACATGCATTTCCTCACCGGCAAGGCCGAGGAACGGCTGCATTTCGACATCCAGCGCGAGATTGCCGAACGTCTCGGCTACACCACCCATCCCGGTCTGTCGGCGGTCGAGCGCTTCATGAAGCATTACTTCCTCGTCGCCAAGGATGTCGGCGACCTCACCCGCATCTTCTGCGCCGCGCTCGAGGAAGAGCAGGCCAAGCATGTGCCCGGCTTCAACCGCATCTTCCTCACCTTCCAGCGCCGCAAGCGCAAGCTGGCAGGCACGTCGGACTTCATTGTCGACAATCACCGCATCAACGTCGCCGACGACAGCGTGTTCGAGCGCGACCCGGTCAATCTGCTCAGGCTGTTCTGGTTCGCCGACAAGCACGGGCTGGAGTTCCATCCCGATGCGCTGAAGCTGCTCACCCGCTCGCTCGGTCTGGTCAACAAGTCGCTGCGGCGCGACGAGGAGGCCAACCGGCTGTTCCTCGACATCCTGACCTCGGACCGCAATGCCGAGCTTAATTTGCGGCGCATGAACGAGGCCGGCCTGCTCGGCAGGCTGATCCCCGATTTCGGCAGAATAGTCGCCATGATGCAGTTCTCGATGTACCACCACTATACGGTGGACGAGCACCTGATCCGCTGCATCGGCGTCTTGGCCGAGATCGAGCGCGGCGACGGCGAAAAGGTGCATCCGCTCTCGCACACGCTGATGCCGGGGCTAGAGAAGAGCCGCGAGGCGCTCTATGTCGCGGTGCTGCTGCACGACATCGCCAAGGGCCGGCCGGAGGATCACTCAGAGGCCGGCGCCCGGATCGCGCGCCGCATCTGCCCGCATATGGGGCTGTCGGCGGCCGACACCGAGACAGTCGCCTGGCTGGTCGAGAACCATCTCGTGATGTCGATGACGGCGCAGACGCGCGACCTCAACGACCGCAAGACGATCGAGGATTTCGCCTCGATCGTGCAATCGGTCGAGCGGCTGAAAATGCTGTTGATCCTGACCGTCTGCGACATCAGGGGTGTCGGGCCGGGCGTGTGGAACGGCTGGAAGGGCCAGCTCCTGCGCACGCTCTACTACGAGACCGAACTGCTTTTGACCGGCGGCTTCTCGGAAGTGTCGCGCGCCAAGCGGACGGCGGCGGCGCGCGAGCGGCTAGCCGAGGCGCTAGCCGATTGGCCGGACAAGGCCCGCAAGCGCTATGTCGGCCTGCATTACGAGAACTATCTGCTGACGGTCGACCTCCCCGATCAGCTGCGTCATGCCGAATTCATCCGCGAAGCCGACGCGGCAGGCAAGAAGCTCGCCACCGTGGTCAGGACGCACCAATTCGAGGCGGTGACCGAGATCACCGTGCTGGCGCAGGATCATCCGCGCCTGCTTTCGGTTATTGCCGGCGCCTGTGCCGGCGCCGGCGGCAACATCGTCGACGCGCAGATCTTCACCACGTCCGACGGCCGCGCGCTGGACATCATCCTGATCTCACGGGAATTCGACCGCGATGAGGATGAGCGCCGTCGCGCCCAGCGCGTCGGCCGGCTGATCGAGGACGTGCTGTCGGGCAAGAGCTGGCTGCCGGAGATGATCGAGAAGCGCACCCGGCCGCGGCGCGGCGCCAAGGTGTTCAAGATTCCGCCGCGCGCCGAAATCCGCAACACGCTGTCGAACCGGTTTTCGGTGATCGAGGTCGAGGGCCTGGACCGGCCTGGGCTGTTGTCGGAAATCACCAGTGCGTTGTCCGATCTCTCGCTCGACATCGCCTCGGCTCACATCACCACCTTCGGCGAGAAGGTGATCGACACTTTCTATGTCACCGACCTTACGGGGCAGAAGATCGACAACCCGGCACGCACCGCCACCATCCACGCCAGGCTGATCGCGGCGCTTGAAGGCGTTGTCCCAGAGCGCGGCGGCAAGGCCAAGGCGGCGGCCGAGTGACCATCACTTTGTCCCAATCACCCCCTTTGTCCCAATCATCCCCTTTGTCCCAATCATCCAGGCAATCTCCCCGCGCATGAGCCTCGTCAAGAAATTCGCCACGGTTGCGTCCGGCACGCTGATGAGCCGCGCCCTTGGCTTTGGCCGCGAGATGCTGATGGCTGCCGCACTCGGCACCGGGCCGGTGGCGGACGCCTTCAACGCCGCCTTCCAGTTTCCAAACACGTTTCGCCGGCTGTTTGCCGAAGGCGCCTTCAACGCCGCCTTCGTGCCGCTGTTTGCCAAGGAGATCGAGACCCACGGCACCGACGGCGCCAAGCGCTTTTCGGAGGAAGTGTTCGGCGTCCTGTTCACCGCACTTCTGGCGCTGACCATCGTCATGGAATTGGCGATGCCGCTGATCGTGCGCTATCTCGTGGCGCCGGGTTTTGCCGACACGCCGGGCAAATTCGAGACGACCGTCCTGCTGGCGACGATCATGTTCCCGTATCTCATCTGCATGTCGCTCGCAGCGATGATGGCCGGCATGCTGAATTCGCTGCGCCGCTATTTCGCGGCTGCCGTGGCGCCGGCTTTCCTCAACATCATCCTGATCAGCGTGCTCGGCTACGCCTGGTACCACGGCATGGATGCCCGTGAGGTCGGTTTCAGCCTGTCCTGGGGCGTGCTGGCGGCGGGGCTGGTGCAGCTTGCCATCGTCTGGGTGGCGGTGCGCAATGCCGGCATCGCCATCGGCTTTCGCCGGCCGAAGATGACGCCCAACGTCAAGCGCCTGCTGATCCTGGCGCTGCCGGCGGCGATCACCGGCGGCATCACCCAGATCAACCAGCTGATCGGCACGGCGATCGCGTCGGCGCAGGACAGCGCCGTGTCCTCGCTTGCTTACGCCGACCGCATCTACCAGCTGCCGCTCGGCGTCGTCGGCGTCGCGGTGGCCATCGTGCTGTTGCCGGAGCTGTCGCGGGCGCTGAAATCGGGCAATCTGGTCGAGGCGGCCAATCTGCAGAACCGCTCGGTCGAGTTCACCCTGTTCATGACCTTGCCGGCGGCGGCGGCACTGTGGGTGATGGCGGAGCCGATCGTGCGGCTGGTCTATGAGCGCGGCGCCTTCGCCGCCAACGGCTCGACGCCGACAGTGGCCGCAATCCTGGCGATCTTTGGCCTCGGCCTGCCGGCCTTCGTGCTGATCAAGGCTTTCACTCCCGGCTATTTCGCCCGCGAGGACACGCGCACGCCGATGATGTTCGCCGCCATCTCGGTCGGCGTGAACGTGATCACCGCGCTGACGCTGTTCCCGAAAATGGGCGCGCCCGGCATTGCGGTGGCCTCGGCCGTCGCCGGCTGGGTCAACGCGGTGATGCTGCTTGCGGTGCTGATCCGACGTGGCCATTGGGGCCGCGACGTGCCGCTGTTGAAGCGCATTCCGCGTCTTGTGCTGTCGGCGGCGGTGATGGCGACAGCACTCTATTTCGCCGAGCATTGGCTGGCCGTCAGGCTCGGCCCCGGCTCGCCACTGGTGATCAAGGCCGTGACGCTTCTCTCATTGGTGGCCGGCGGGGCGCTGCTCTACTTCGTCACGGCTTTCGCCACCGGCGGCGCCGATTTCGGAATGATCCGGCGCAATGTGAAACGCGGCTCGAGCAAGGCAGCGGCGCCAGCGCCAAACGCCGATCTGGACGAATAGTCCGGGCGAGCTAACAGCAACACCGGTCTTGATCCTCTCCGCCCCTTCGTCCATAAGCGCGCCGTCGCAAGACTTTCGCCGCGCGTGGTTTCCAGCCGCGTGATTGGCTCCGAAAAGTCTGCAACTTTTCGGAATCACGCTTATACGGCCCTCCACAAGCCATGAGGAACCCATGACCGCCTTCAAACAGCTCGTCTTTTCCGGGGTACAGCCGACCGGCAATCTGCATCTCGGCAACTATCTCGGCGCCATCAAGAAATTCGTCGCCCTGCAGGAAACGTCCGACTGCATCTATTGCGTCGTCGACCTGCATTCGCTGACGGCACAACTCGTCCATGACGACCTCGCCGACCAGACCCGCTCGATCACCGCCGCCTTCCTTGCCTCCGGCATCGACCCGAAGAAGCACATCGTCTTCAACCAGTCGCGGGTGATGCAGCATGCCGAGCTTGCCTGGATCTTCAACTGCGTGGCGCGCATCGGCTGGATGAACAAGATGACGCAGTTCAAGGACAAGGCCGGCAAGGACCGCGAAAATGCCTCGCTGGGCCTGCTAGCCTATCCCTCACTGATGGCGGCCGACATCCTGCTCTACCGCGCCACCCATGTGCCGGTGGGCGAGGACCAAAAGCAGCATCTGGAGCTGACCCGCGACATCGCGCAAAAGTTCAATAATGATTTTTCGAGCCGCATCGCCAGTCTTGGCGTCGGCGTCGAGATGCAGGTCGGCGAAGAGACGGTAAACGGGTTCTTCCCGATAACCGAACCGGTGATCGGCGGGCCGGCGGCGCGCATCATGAGCCTGCGCGACGGTTCGAAGAAAATGTCGAAGTCGGACCCGTCCGACCTGTCGCGCATCAATTTGACCGACGATGCCGACACCATCTCGAAGAAGATCCGCAAGGCCAAGACCGACCCGGAAGCGTTGCCAAGCGAAGTCGACGGCCTGGAAAGCCGCCCGGAAGCGGAAAACCTGGTCGGCATCTATGCAGGGCTGGCCGAGATGTCGAAGGCGGACGTGCTGAAGGAATTCGGCGGCCAGCAGTTTTCCGTGTTCAAGCCGGCGCTCGCCGACCTTGCCGTGGAAAAACTGGCGCCGATCGCCGGCGAGATGCGCCGTATCGAGGGCGACCGCGCCTATGTCGACGCGGTGTTGAGAGACGGCGGCGAACGCGCCGGCGCGCTGGCTGAGACCACCATGAAGACGGTACGCGACATTATAGGCCTGTTGCAGGGCTGATCCTACCGTCAGTGCACCGCACCATTCTGGCCCAAGGCCGGCGGCTTGCCGCCGGTCTGCCGCGGTGGCAGATTGCGGCCGAAAACATCGAGTAGATAGACATGGTCTCCAAACGCCTCAGTCGCGAAGCCGGCCATCGCAGGAAATTCCTGACGATCATCGACGACACGCCGGAGTGCGAGCGCGCCGTCGCCTACGCCTCCAAGCGGGCGCAGAGCACCAGCGGCACGCTGGTGCTGCTCTACATCATCACACCGGACGACTTTCAGCACTGGCTGGGCGTCGAGAAGATCATGCGCGAGGAAGCCAATGCCACGGCACGCGCGGCACTCGACGGCTACGCCAACAAGGTGCGCCAGAAGCTTGGCATCGAGCCCGAGATGGTGGTGCGCGAAGGCAAGCCGACCGAAGAGATCCACAAGCTGATCGAGGAAGACCAGGACATCGCCATCCTGGTGCTGGCGGCAGGTGCCGGCAAGGAAGGACCCGGGCCGCTGGTGGGGGCTGTTGCCGGCAAGGGCGCCGCCTTCCCTATTCCGGTCACAGTGGTGCCGCAGAACCTGTCTGACGAGGAGATCGACAGCCTCGCATAGAGAGTGATGCCGGAAGTGTGAAGCGGTTTCGGATAACATCACGATCTGGATTTATAGCCCGCGCGGGATTCATTCCCAGCCAGCAAAAACATTCCGCCAGCCAGCCGTTTTGAGCGACGCGTTTCGCTTGAATGTCCAGCCGATTGAGCCTATTTAGAACTATTCCAAACTAGCTGCCCGACTGGGGCACGGAGACGGCCATGTTCATCCAGACCGAATCGACGCCGAACCCGGCAACGCTGAAGTTCCTGCCCGGCAAGGAAGTCCTTGTTGAAGGCACCGCCGATTTCCGCGACGCCGACAGTGCAGCCAGCGCATCGCCGCTGGCCGGCCGGCTGTTCGAGATCCCCGGCGTGACCGGCGTCTTCTTCGGCTATGACTTCATCACCGTGACCAAGGACGGCCCGGACTGGCAGCACCTGAAGCCGGCGATCCTGGGCGCCATCATGGAGCATTTCATGTCGGGCGCGCCCGTGATGATCAACGCCGGCCCCGCCGCCGAGACCAGCCAGACCGGCGAATTCTACGACAAGGCCGATGAGCAACTGGTCATCACCATCAAGGAACTGCTCGACACCAGGGTGCGCCCGGCGGTTGCCCAGGATGGCGGCGACATCACCTTCCGCGGCTTCGAGAACGGCACCGTGTTCCTGCACATGAAGGGCGCCTGCGCCGGCTGCCCGTCCTCGACGGCGACGCTGAAGCACGGCATCCAGAACCTGCTCCGCCACTTCGTGCCGGAAGTACAGCAGGTCGAGCAGGTCTCCTAAGACCCCTTCACGCATTCGAGCGAGCAACAAAAAACCGGGCCAGATTGCCCGGTTTTCTGTTTTGGACGTCCGTTGTTGCCTAGACGGTCCGCGTACGAAGGGTAACGCCTATTTTGACCATGATCTTCCCGAAAACCGGTTCCACTTTTCGCTTTCGTGGACCTCGGTTCCGGATCATGGTCCTACATCACGATGACCTTGGCACCGACCGACGTGCGGTCGTAGAGGTCGATGATGTCCTGGTTCATCAGCCGGATGCAGCCTGACGACATCGCCTTGCCGATCGAATTCCATTCCGGACTGCCGTGCAGGCGGTAGCCCATATCACCGCCCTTGTTGAACAGATACATGGCGCGCGCGCCGAGCGGGTTCTTCAGGCCCGGCTCCATGCCGCTCGCGAACTTCGCTAGCTCCGGCTGGCGCTGGATCATCTGCCGCGGCGGCGTCCAGGTAGGCCATTCGCGCTTCAGCGCGATATGGGCGGTCCCGTGCCATTCAAAGCCTTCGCGGCCGACGCCGATCCCGTAGCGGATCGCCCGGCCGTCGCCTTCGACGAAGTAGAGAAACTTGTTCTGGGTATCGACGACAATGGTGCCCGGCTTTTCCGAGGTGTCGTAGTTCACCTCTTGCCGGTGGTACTTCAGCGGCACCCTCTCGATCGGGATGCGCGGCAGTTGGTAGCCTGCATCGTTCACCGAACCGTAGTTGTTGGTGAACAGTTGCGAGCCGATCGTGCTGCAACCCGAGATCGCGGCCGACAACGCAAGTGCGGCGACGATTGCAAATGACTTCATGCGCATGAAATGGTCCGATGCCCCGCCAAGATGTCGCGACACGTTACGGCCGCTTTTCCTGAAATCATTCATGCTGGCATTTGCTTTGCTTGCCAAGCGCGCGATGCCTATATGCAGGAGCTTACGTGCCGGTAAGCCGTCAACTATGGCATTTCGGCAACAGGACTCACGGGATTGTGAAGGAAAAACAATGGGCGGCCCTGTCGGATAGCCTAGAATCAGGGAACCACATCGAGGAATCACAATGAATGTAGGCGATGCCGCGGCGCGGTCCGGCCTGCCGGCCAAGACCATCCGCTACTATGAAGAGATCGGCCTGATCGCCCCGGAGCGCGCCGGCAATGGCTATCGCGATTATTCCAGCGACGACATCCATCGGCTAGCCTTCCTGCGCCGCGCTCGCAACCTCGGCTTTTCAATCGACGATTGCCGGCAGCTGATGGCGCTCTACCGGGACCGCAGCCGCGCCAGCCACGATGTGCGCGAGATTGCCGCCGCCCATGTGAGCGCCATCGAGGAAAAGGTGCGCGAGCTGCAGTCGATGCGCACGACCTTGCAGACGCTGATCCAGGCCTGCCATGGTGACGACCGGCCGGATTGCCCGATTTTGGATGACATTGCGGGGGCTGCGCAGGCCGCAGACAGGCGGGCCACGGTTTGAAGCACGGGCGCCGGGATAGACTGGGCGCCGGACGCGCAAGAAAAACCTCCAAAGGTCTATATCTCATTTGGCTAAAATTACGGAACGTCCAATGGACAAGAACGGAACCAAAGCGGTTACATCAGACCTTTGCGCTCACGACGTAAGACCTTAGTCCGGCCGATTTATAGCTAAGAACGGAAGTCGATCGGCACGACATAGGGCCGCTGCGGATCAATACATGGTTGACAAACCCATTTGCTCACGACCTTGGCCCTGCTAGTCTCGCGCTTGGGTTTGGGGGTCAAGACATGAATGCCGTTGAGTTTATCGACAAGGTTCTAACGCCGCTCGGTGGCGGGCTTGGCGTCCTGCTGGCATGCCGGTTTTCACCGCAACTTCGTGCGCAGGTCAGGCCTGGTCTGGAATTAGTGATGGCAGTTATTGTCGTGCTGATCCTGGGAGCCATCAAATGGCTCTAGGAGCTACCCAGCCGTAGGGAAGTTACCAATTTCGGAACCAAATTCCGCCTAACGCTTACGAGTCGTCGTTTCGTATACGGCTTGGTCATTTACAAGGTTTCGTATGCATCCGCCCTGATAGCCGCCAGTCGGAACGCGCTATGCTGGTGCGGCGTGGCGTGCAACGGCTGTTGCGGGACATGGGCCCTCTGCATAACTGGCCCACGCTTGCCGCGGCGATAACAGGCCCTGACTGCCTCGATTTTTGATGATATGGCGGGCTTAGGCCGGGCGAAGACAAGGCCGCTTCGGGCAGTGACATAAGCGGCCGGACCTCGCTCATCCGAGACTTCAGGACCTTTTCGGCCATCCCGCTTCTCACAAACGCGGAGATGACACCGATCAGAGATTCGATCCAACGCAGTATTGTCCGCAGTACTTCCCGTAGCGCCTGGCCCATGACGTGACATGCCTCTCGGATCATCAACCGTAGCAGGATTATATTCCTATCTGGCGGAATTTGTCAATCGGATCTTGCCCAACATGGGTTCAAACCGTGAACAAAATCTGGCATGGTGGGTGCCATGCCGATCATTTCGCCGATTCCCCTCAATCCCCTCATCGACGGCCGCCAGTCCGAACGCGCCATGCTGGTGCGGCGCGGCGTGCAGAGGCTGTTGATGCAAATGGGCATGCATGTGCTGCCCGAACTGTCGCTGGCCACCGGGCGGCGCGCCGACCTTGTGGCGCTGACCCGGCAGGGCGATATCTGGATCATCGAGGTCAAATCCTCGATCGAGGATTTCCGCGTCGACCGCAAATGGCCTGACTACCGGCTGCACTCCGACCGCTTCTTCTTCGCCACCCATCCGGGCGTGCCATCGGAGATCTTCCCCGAGGAATGCGGCTTCATCCTCTCCGACGGCTACGGCGCCGAGATTCTGCGCGATGCGCCCGAGCACCGGATGGCGGCGGCAACGCGCAAGGCGCTGATGCTGCGCATCGCACGGGCGGGTGCGGCGCGGCTGCTGGCGGCGGAACTGGCGGGTGTGGCGGTGCCGGCGCTGGCGGGAGAGAGCGAGTAGACGAAGCTCAAGTTCCTCGCCCCGCTTTGCGGGGGCGAGGAACCCAAGAACACCTACTCCACCACCTCCTCCACCCCTGCCGCCGGCGCCATCAGGAGCACGGCGGCACCCAGCAGCGCTGCAACGAAGGACCCCGCCAGGATGCCGACCTTGACGGCGTCCTGCAGCGCCATGTCGTTGGCGAAGGCGAGCAGGCCGATGAACAGGCTCATGGTGAAGCCGATGCCGCAGAGCAGCGAAATGCCGATCATGTGCAGCCAGCCGGCATTGACCGGCAGGTCGGCGAAGCCGAGCCGGATCGCCAGCGCCGAGGAGCCGAAGACGCCGGCCAGCTTGCCCAGCACCAGGCCGGCGGCAACGCCGAGCGTCAGCGGCTCGACCAGGGCAGAGGCGCTGAGGCCGGCCAGCGACACGCCGGCATTGGCAAAGCCGAAAATCGGGATGACGAAGAACGGCACGATCTTGTGCAGGCCGTGCTCCAACCGGTGCAGCGGCGAATGGTCGAGATCGTGCCCGCTGCCGGGAGAAGTTTTCAGCGGAATGGTGAGCGCCAGCGCCACGCCGGCCAGCGTCGCATGCACACCCGATTTCAGCACGAGCACCCACAGCACGGCGCCGAGCACGAGGTAAGGCGTCAGCCTCGTCACCCGCATGCGGTTGAGCACGATGAGCACCGCGATGACGGCGAAGGCCGCACCGAGATAGGCCAGCGACAGGCCGCTTGTGTAGAAGATGGCGATGATGATGACGGCGCCGAGATCGTCGATGATGGCGAGCGCGGTGAGAAATATCTTGAGCGACGCCGGCACGCGGTTGCCGAGCAGCGACAGTACGCCGAGCGCAAAGGCGATATCGGTGGCGGTCGGGATCGCCCAGCCGGAGAGCGCGGCGGCGTTGTTGCGGTTGATGGCGACATAGACCAGTGCGGGAACCAGCATGCCGCCGGCGGCGGCGACGCCTGGCAGCACGCGGCGCGGCCAGGTCGAGAGCTGGCCGTCGAGCATCTCGCGCTTGATCTCGAGGCCGACCAGCAGGAAGAACACCGCCATCAGCCCATCGTTGATCCAGTGCGACACGCTGAGCGGGCCGAGATAGGCGTGGAGAGCGGCGAAATAGGTTTCGGCCAATGGTGAATTGGCGACGATCAGCGCAAGGGCTGCCGCAATCATCAGGATGATGCCCCCCGCCGCCTCGCCGTCGAGGAATTCGCGAAGGATGGATTTCGGCTGCTTGTCGCGCATCTGTGCTCCGTTGCCGGGTTTTCCGGCGGCGTTATTGCCGATGATGGGCAAAGGTCGATGGCACGGCAAGCGCAACTGTTTCCAGCGTTGGCGCCGCCCCAACCAATCCGCTTGGCGCTGCGGCGGACGCATAGGGGGAGAGAAGTGTCACCTATGTATCCGGTTCAAAGTGTTACCCATCTATCGGCTGGACAGCAGCTTCAGCCTCGCCGTCGTCTCCTGCAACGCCGGCGATTGGCGAAACCGGCGATGAGAGCGCCCCTCTCCCCGTCTCTATACGGGGAGAGGATGCCGGCAGGCAGGTGAGGGGCAGCGCTGAGGTTCGGCAATTGGCGGCCGGCGCCGCCGGCGCGTGAACCTCAGCGTGGTGCGCGCTTGGCGAGTATCCGCTGCAGCGTGCGGCGATGCATGTTGAGCCGGCGCGCGGTTTCCGACACGTTGCGGTCGCACATTTCGTAGACGCGCTGGATGTGTTCCCAGCGCACCCGGTCGGCCGACATCGGGTTTTCCGGGGGGGCGGCGCGTTCGCCGGCGGTGCGGGTGAGCGCTGCAAACACGTCGTCGGCGTCAGCCGGCTTCGACAGATAGTCGATGGCGCCGAGCTTCACCGCGGTCACCGCGGTGGCGATGTTGCCGTAGCCGGTGAGGATGACGGTGCGGGCATCGTCGCGCTTCTCGCGGATGGCGGCGACGACGTCGAGGCCGTTGCCGTCGCCGAGCCGCATGTCGACCACCGCATAGGCCGGCGGATGGGCGCGCGCCTTGGCCACCGCCTCCTCGACGCTCTCGGCCGTCTCGACCACGAAACCCCTGGTTTCCATGGCGCGGGCCAGCCGCGTCAGGAACGGCTTGTCATCGTCGACGATGAGCAGCGAGGTGTCCTCGCCTTCGACCATTGCGCCAATTGCTTCTTCGCCAGTCATTATCTTAAAAAATCCTGCTGCCTTAATTTTACGCAGATATAGTTCCTGAACGCCATTGTCCAATTTTGCCGCCTCCGCCGGGCTTTTACGCGGTGTCGAACATCGAGATCCCCACCGATTCCGGGTTGAGGAAGACGGTGCGGGGCCACGATATCTGCACGATGGCGCCCTCGCCCAGCCCGCTCGAATTGCGGAAATCGAGCGTGGCGCCGGAGCGTTCGAGCAAGGTCTTGGCAATGAAGAGCCCGAGTCCAAGGCCACCGCCGGCCTCGTTGCCCTGGCGTGTCGACATATAGGGCTCGCCGATGCGATCGATGATTTCGGGGGGAAAGCCCGGCCCGTCATCGATGATCGAGAAGGTGACGTCGAGTTCGTCCCAGCTCCATCGCACCGTCACACTGTTGCGGGCGAAGTCGACGGCGTTCTCGACCAGATTGCCGAGGCCGTAGATGACCCCGGGGTTGCGTCGTCCCACCGGTTCGGGGCCGACGCGCTCGCCGGGCCGAAGCTTGATCGAGATGCCGAAATCGCGGTGCGGCGCCGTCACCTCCTCGACCAGCGAGGTCAGCGGCAGACGGGACAGATGCGCCTCGCCCTCGGAGGACAGGCTGGTCAGCCGCTTCAGGATCTCGCGGCAGCGCTCGCTCTGCGACCGCAACAGCTTCACATCCTCACCATATTTAAGATCGTTGCCCAGCGCCTTCTCCATTTCCTTGGAGACAAGGGCGATGGTGGCGAGCGGCGTGCCGAGCTCGTGCGCGGCGGCGGCGGCGAGCCCATCCAGCGCCGACAGATGCTGTTCGCGTTGCAACACCAGTTCGGTGGCGGCAAGCGCATTGGCGAGCAGGCGGGCTTCCTCGGCGACGCGGAAGGCATAGATGGCGGTGAAGGCGATCGAGGAAAACACCGCCATCCATATGCCGGCGACATAGATGAATGGCATGGGCAGCGGCGCGCCCTCATACCATGGCAGCGGCTGGTGGAAGAAGACCAGCAACGTGGCCGCCGCCATGACCAGCGCGCCGAGCACCGCAGTCAGCCGGAGCGGCAGCGACGCCGCCGAGATGACGACGGGCACGGTCATCAGCACCGAGAACGGGTTGGTGAGGCCGCCGGTCAAATAGAGCAGGCCGGCAAGCTGCAGGCTGTCGAAGGTCAGGATGAAAAAGGCTGAGAACGGGGTCAGCCGGTGCGCTGCCGGATAGCGGAAGGTCAGCACCAGGTTCAGCCAGGCCGAGCAGGCGACCAGCGCGAAGCAGAGGCTGACCGGCAGCGGGAATTTGAGCCCATAGGCGACGACCAGCACCGTCAGGCTCTGGCCGACAATGGCCAGCCAGCGCAGCCGGATCAGCGTGTTGAGGCGCAGCCGCTGGCTTTGCTGGAAGTCTGGCGCGTGCAGGATGTTGATCATGGCCAAGGATTATAGCCGGGAAAGGACGAGCGCTAGGTCCCTCGCGGTTTGGCGCGGGCGGTGGCCGCAGCGAGCAGCGGATTTTCCGGCCAGACATGGCGGGGATAGCGGCCGCGCATGTCGGTGCGCACATCGGCCCAGGAGCCGCGCCAGAAGCCAGGCAAGTCACGCGTCGTCTGGATCGGCCGGTGCGCCGGCGACAACAGCTCAAGCGTTAGCGGCACGGTGCCGTTGGCGATTGCCGGATGGCGGTCAAGGCCGAACAGTTCCTGCACGCGGATCGCCAGCACCGGCCATTCGCCGTCATAGCGGATCGGCACATGGCTGCCGGACGGCGCGTCGAAATGGGTCGGCGCCAGTGTGCCGATCTTGCGCTGCAAATCATGCGGCACCAGCGCCATCAGGCCTGACGACAGCACGCCGGGTTCGATGGCGGCGAAGGACGCCTTGCCCGACAGGAACGGCAGCAGCCAGTCGTCGAGGCGTTCGAGCAGGGCGGCTTCCGAAACATCGGGCCAAGGCGCGCCGAGGCCGCGATGCAGCCAGCCAAGCCGTTGGCGCAGCGTCTCGCCGTCCTTGCCCCATTCCAGCAGCGACAGGCCGTGCTCGCGCAAGGCATCCAGGATGGCGCGGTCGGCGTCTGTTCCAGTTGGTGCGGGCAGCATGCGCTCCGACAAAGTGATGGCGCCGAGCCTGGCGGTCTCGCGCACGCGCACCGCGCGCCGCTCGCGGTCGAAGCTTGTCTCGCGGCGAGTCTCGATCCTGTCGGAGAGTGCGGCGCGGATGTCGGCCTCGTCGACGGCTGCCGCCGCCGTGATGCGGGCATTTTGCGCCTTGCCTTGCAGATCGGCGACGACCAGCCAGGTCTCACCGGCCAGCGGATCGGCGGCGTCGAGCATGGCGCCGGAGCCGTTGGCGAGCACGAAACGCCCGCGCTCGCCGCGCGCTCTGGCGACACGGTCCGGCCAGGCGTGGATGAGGAGAAGACCGGCAGAAGCGGTTTCGCTGCTCTTGGCGCCGCCCGCCTGCTTCGCCAATCGCCCGGCAAGCTGCCTTGCCGCAACGGCGCGCGGTGACTTTTCCGTGCGGAAGCGCATCAGGCGCCGTTCGAGGTCGGCGCCGTCGCCGCCAAGGCCACGCTCGGTGAGCAGGACGGCTAGCATCGCAGCTTCGAGCGCGTGGCCGCCGCCAGCGGCTTCAGCGACCATGTGTGCGAGCCGCACGGGCAGCCCCAGCTTGCGCATCGCGCCGCCTGCCTCCGTCAGCCGTCCGGCCGCGTCGATGGCGTGCAGCGCCGTGAGCAGCGCCCGCGCCTCGTTAAGCGCGGGAATGGGCGGCGGATCGAGGAAGGAGAGACTTGCGGGATCGGCGACGCCGAAGGCGGCGCAATCGAGCAGCAACCCGGACAGATCGGCTTCCAGAATCTCGGGCGGGCTGAACGCGGGAAGGGCCGCCGTCTGCTCGGCCCGCCACAGCCGAATGGCGACACCTGGCTGCGTGCGTCCGGCGCGACCGGCGCGTTGATCGGCCGACGCCCTGGAAACACGCACCGTCTCCAGCCGGGTCAGGCCGCTCGCCGGCTCGTAGCGCGGCAGCCGCGACAGGCCGGAATCGATGACGACGCGCACGCCGTCGATGGTGATCGAGGTCTCGGCGATCGACGTCGCCAGCACCACCTTGCGGCGACCGGGCGGCGCCGGTTTGATGGCGGCATCCTGCGCCCTGTTGTCGAGCTGGCCGTAGAGCGGCACGATGTCGGTGTCGGCGCCGAGCCGGCCCTGCAGCCGCTCGGCGGTGCGCTCGATCTCGCGCTGTCCCGGCAGGAAGGCGAGCACGCTGCCGCTCTCGCCGGCAAGAGCGGAGCGGATCGCCTTGGCCATGGCGTCTTCGATGGGAACGCCGGCTGGCCGCTCGTCGTATCTGACATCGACGGGGAACGCACGGCCTTGGCTTTCGATCACCGGGGCGCCGGACAGGAGTTTCGCGACGCGCGCGCCATCGAGCGTTGCCGACATCACCAGCAGCCGCAAATCCGGCCGCAGCGCGCCCTGCACGTCGAGCGCCAGCGCCAGGCCGAAATCGCCGTCGAGCGAGCGCTCGTGGAATTCGTCGAAAATCACCGCCGAGACGCCGGGCAGCTCGGGATCGTCTAGGATCATGCGCGCCAGGACGCCTTCGGTGACGACCAGGATTTTTGTCCGGGCCGATGTGCGGTTTTCCATGCGCATGGCATAGCCGACAGTGGCGCCGGGCTCTTCATCAAGCAATTCGGCCATGCGGCGGGCGGCGGCGCGGGCGGCGAGCCGGCGCGGTTCGAGCAGGACGATCTTGCCGGCGACCAGCCAGGGCGCATCGAGCAGCGCCAGCGGCACCAGCGTCGTCTTGCCGGCGCCGGGCGGCGCCACCAGAACGGCGCTGTTGCCGGAGCCGAGCGCCTCGCGCAGGGCCGGCAGCACGGCGGATACCGGAAGCTCCGGCAAGGATCTCGTCGTCATTGCGTCCGCATATCAGCGGTCACCACAACCGTGCAACGGCTCAAAGCCTCGTGCGCGCAAACGGGTTCCAGCGCACCGTGCCCAGCCGCACCTCCTCGCGCACCATGGTGAGCAGGCCGGACGCGCCGACGACGGCCAAGCCGACCAGCGATATCCAGTCCGGATACTCCTGGAAGAACAACGCACCGAGGATCACCGCCCAGACGATCTGCGAATAATGCGTCGGCGCGATGCGGTTGGCCGGTGCGTATTTGGCGGCCAGCAGCTGCAGCAATTGGCCGCCGGCGGTAAAGGCGCCGCCCAGCACCAGCCACAGCAGCTGCATGGCGTTGGGGAGGGTGAACGATGTGGCGATGGTGCCGGCCCCGTTGAACAGCAGCCCGTAACCGATGAGCACGCCGAGCATGGTGGTGCGCTTTTCCTGCTGGGCGAGCGACCGCATCAGGATGACGCTGGCCGCGGCAAGGAAGGCCACCGTGAAGGCGGCAAGGTGTCCGAGATGCAACTCGCCAAAACCTGGCCGCACCACCAGCATGACACCTGCAAAGCCGGCAACCACCGCCAGCCAGCGCCATGGACCGACCTTTTCTTTCAGGATGACGGTCGAGAGAATGGTAACGCAAAGCGGCGCCAGGAAGATCAGTGCATAGGTCTCGGCCAGCGGAATGGTGGTGAAGGCGTAGACGCTGAGCACGCCCGAGGCGATCCCGGCCCAGGCGCGGGCCTGCACCGCCCATGGCCGCCCGGTGCGCCAGAAGTCGCGCCAGCGCTCATCGACTGGGCGGCTGAAAAACAGGAAGCAGCCGGCAAACAGCGTGATGAAGAAGCCGATCTCGAAGACGGTGAACTGTCCGCCAAGGCTCTTGATAACGGCATCGCTGCACGAATAGCTTGCATAGGCGATGAGGGCGAGCAGGATTCCGTTCGTCACGTTTTTCCATTTCCGGGGAGAGTGCAGTGAAGGTATTGGCGCTCGGCGCGCATCCCGACGACATCGAGATATTCATGTTCGGTACGCTGGCTGCCTATGCCACGCAAGGCGCAGAACTGACTTTTGCCGTGGCCACGGATGGCGCCAGGGGCGGCATGGGCGACCCGAGCGTTTTGGCTCGTGTCCGCCGCGACGAGGCGGCGGCCGCTGCGGCGTTGCTCGGCGCAACCCTTCGCTTTCTCGACTTTCCCGACGGCGAACTGGTGGCCGATGCGGCACTGATCGCTTCGCTGAAAGCGCTGATACGCGAGACCGCGGCGGATCTGGTGATCACGCATGCCCCCAACGACTATCACGCCGACCATCGTGCTTTGTCGGACGGCGTGCGCATCGCGGCCTCGTTCGGCGTCCCCGTGCTGCATGCCGACACGATGGGCGGCACCGGCTTTGCGCCGACGCATTACGTCGACATTTCCGCCTACGGCGATATCAAGACGCAGGCGATCCGAGCGCACCAGTCGCAGTGGCCGGAGCAATATGTCGACAGAGCGCGCGTCCAGAATGAGTTTCGCGCCGGGCAATGCAACAGCGTTCCCGGCTCCCTGGCCGAGGCCTTCCGATTCGAGCCGACATTTCCCTTCGCCGACATCCGCGCGCTGCTGCCGCCCGCGCCCCCTGTTCGGCCGGTGACGCCGCAGACGAAAATTATAGGCGACCCCGGCTAAGCAACTTCCGGGCGAGCCGTCCGGCAATCATTTCCCAACGATTTCAATCGCCGTTTCGCCATGTTGCGGCGCAGCGACGAATTCGCTTGCCTTGTTTAGTAAAAATTGCATCACTAAACAAATTACTAAACATCTGCGGCGCACCGCGCCGCCCTGGCGACGCATAGCGCGCCGTGTTTAGCCCCTCGGAGGAGCGAGGGTTGAGGGGTTCTTGAAACGGCCATCCGGGCGCGTTTCGCAAATGGGAGGAAGGCATGAAATCGAGCTTGAAACTGGCGTTGGGGCTGGCCTCGGCGATTACCGCGTCGACAGCCGTCTCGAACGCGGCGCACGCTGAAGACCTGACGCTTTGCTGGGCCGCCTGGGATCCGGCAAACGCGCTGGTCGAACTGTCCAAGGATTTTACCAAGGAAACCGGCATCGGCATGAAATTCGAATTCGTGCCGTGGACCAACTATGCCGACCGCTTCCTCAACGAGCTCAACTCGCACGGCAAACTTTGCGACCTGATCATCGGCGACAGCCAGTGGATCGGCGGCTCGGCCGAGAACGGCCACTACGTCAAGCTGAACGACTTCTTCGACAAGGAGAAGATCAGCATGGACGACTTCGTGCCGGCAACCGTCGTCGGCTATTCCGAATGGCCGAAGAACACGCCGAACTACTGGGCGCTGCCGGCCATGGGCGACGTCGTCGGCTGGACCTACCGCAAGGACTGGTTCTCCAAGCCGGAACTGCAGAAGGAATTCAAGGAAAAGTATGGTTGGGACCTCGGCCCACCGACCACCTTCGACCAGCTGAAGCAGGTCGCCGAGTTCTTCCAGAAGCGCGAGATCGACGGCAAGACCGTCTATGGCGCTTCGATCTACACCGAGCGTGGCTCGGAAGGCATCACCATGGGCGCCATGGACGTGCTCTACAGCTACGGCTTCCAGTATGAAAACCCCAAGAAGCCCTACGAGATGGAAGGCTTCGTCAATTCGCCAGACGCGGTCAAAGGCCTGGAGTTCTACAAGTCGCTCTACGATTGCTGCACGCCTCCGGGTGCCTCGAACAGCTATATGGGCGAAGGCGTCGACGCCTTCAAATCCGGTCAGGTGGCCATGCACATGAACTTCGCCTTCACCTGGCCCGGCCTGCAGAAGGACGAGAATGTCGGCGGTGATAAGATCGGCTACTTCGTCAATCCGAAGGGTCCCGGCGGTGCCCAGTTTGCGCAGCTTGGCGGCCAGGGCATTTCGGTCGTGTCCTATTCAGACAAGCAGGAATCGGCGCTGAAATACATCAAGTGGTTCGCCAACAAGGATGTACAGGCCAAATGGTGGTCGCTCGGCGGCTATTCCTGCCTGAACGCGGTGGTCAAGGACCCGGCCTTCCCGTCCAGCCAGCCCTATGCACAGACCTTCCTCGACTCGATGGCGATCGTGAAGGACTTCTGGGCCGAGCCGAGCTACGCACCGCTGCTGCAGGCGTCGCAGAAGCGCTTCCACGACTATGTCGTTGCCGGCCAGGGTTCGGCCAAGGACGCGCTTGACGGCCTGGTCAAGGACTGGACGCAAGTGTTCCAGGACGACGGCAAGATGTAACCGGACCAACGGCTCCTCCCGAGCCTGACCCCAGAGGCGGATGATTTTCAGGCCGAATCGATCAGAAATCATCCGCCTCAGGGCTAAAAAGAGAGAGAGCATGATGTCGTCCGAAAACCGCTTCACACTTTTCGGCATCATGCTCTTGGTCCCGTGCTGCCCTTGGCACGGGACGCAGTTCAGATAAATTCCAGTGTCGAGACTTGACGTGACCGAAGCAGGACTCACCATGCTCAATCGGACTGCGGAGAACGTTGCCCGGGCGACCCCGGAGCCGTTGGCCCGCAAGGTCCGGGGGATCAGCGACAAGGGCCTCGCCTGGCTGTTCATCTCGCCGACGATCCTGTTGCTCTTGGCCATCAACATCTTCCCGCTGTTCTGGGCGATCTACCTGTCCTTCACCAACTTCCGCGCGAACCGCCCGAACGAGGTGGTGAAAAACCTCGGCTTCGCCAATTACCAGCGCATCCTCGGCGACCAGGACATCTGGATCGCCATGCAGACGACGGCGCATTTCGTGTTCTGGACGATCCTGCTGCAGACGCTGATCGGTTTCACGCTGGCATGGCTGATCGACAGGAAGTTTCGCGGCCACGCCTTCTGGACGACCATCATCCTGGTGCCGATGATGCTGTCGCCGGCGGTGGTCGGCAATTTCTGGCGTTTCCTCTACGAGCCGCAGATCGGCCTGTTCGCCTACGCCATCTCGTTCGTCACCCGGATACCACCGACCGACATCCAGATGCTGTCCAACGTGTCGCTGGCGCCGTGGTCGATCATCATCGTCGACACCTGGATGTGGACGCCCTATGTTATGCTGATCTGTCTCGCCGGCCTGCGCTCCATCCCCGAATACATCTATGAAGCCGCCGAGGTCGACCGCGCGTCCAACTGGCGGCAGTTCTGGTCGATCACGCTGCCGATGGCGCTGCCCTTCATCATGCTGGCGGTGCTGTTTCGCGGCATCGAGAACTTCAAGATGTTCGACATGGTCAACCTGCTGACCGGTGGCGGGCCGGGCTCGACCACCGAGGTCGCCTCGATCACGCTGAAGCGGCAGGCCTTCGAGAGCTGGCGCACCGGATATTCCTCGGCCTTCGCCATCATCCTGTTCGTCGCGGTGTTTGGGCTGGCCAACATCTACGTCAAGGCGCTGAACAAGGTGAAGCAGAGATGAGCCTGACCACCGCCCACTCCGTCGTCGCCCCCTCGGCCAATTCGAAGCGGATCGCCGGCACGATCATCGTGCTCTACGCGCTGATCTCGATCGTGCCGTTGCTGTGGATCTTCGCCACCAGCTTCAAGACGCCGCCGGATTCGATCGCCTATCCGCCCAAGATTCTGTTCCAGCCGAGCATCGAGGGCTATTGCAACCTGTTCACGACGCGCACCAGGCAAACGGCCGAGTATATCAACTCGCTCGGACCCGCGACCGGTTTCTGCGACGAGACCTCGCGCAAGCGCAACATGGTGATTGCCGGCCCGTCCAACTTCCTGCCGCGCTTCGTCAACTCACTGATCATCGCCTTCGGTTCCACCTTCTGCGCCGTATTCCTCGGCACGCTTTCGGCCTACGGTTTCTCGCGCTTCAAGGTGCCGCTGGCCGATGACCTTCTGTTCTTCATCCTGTCGACGCGCTTCATGCCACCGATCGCGGTCGCGATTCCCATCTACCTGATGTACCGCGAGCTCGGCCTGTCCGACACCGCGCTCGGCATGATCCTGCTCTACACCGCGGTCAACGTGTCGCTCGCGGTGTGGCTGCTGAAAGGCTTCATCGACGAGATCCCGCGCGAGTATGAAGAAGCGGCGATGATCGACGGCTATACCAGGCTGCAGGCCTTCTGGCGCACCGTGCTGCCGCAAGCGACTACCGGCATCGCCGCGACCGCCATCTTCTGCCTGATCTTCGCCTGGAACGAATATGCGTTCGCCGCACTCCTGACCTCCGGCACCGCGCAGACCGCGCCGCCCTTCATCCCGACCATCATCGGCGAAGGCGGCCAGGACTGGCCGGCGGTGGCGGCCGGCACGACCATCTTCCTGGTGCCGATCCTGCTCTCCACCAACCTGCTTCCAAAACAATTCCTCGGCGGCATAAGTTTGGGGGGGGGGCCAAAATTTTGGGGGTGCCTGGGCGACCCCCACCCCGTCGAGCTTCGCTCGACACCTCTCCCCCGATCGACGGGGTAGAGGAAGGACGCGAACTTCATTCAGCCAGGCTCCCTTCCTCTCCCTCCGGAGGGGGGAGAGGTGGCGCTGCGAAGCAGCGACGGAGTGGGGGAACCACCTGGCAACCGTCTCGCCCCGTTGCCGGGCAGAAGGAAGGAAGCTGCGCATGACGCGCCCAGCCATCTCCAAAAAGTCATCCTGGCCTCGCTGGGCCCGGCGCGGCCTGATGGAAAACATCGCCACGACGCTGATCGCCATTGGATTCCTGATGCTGTTCCAGCCCTTCGCGCTGGCGCTCTACACCTACTCCTTCATCACCATGCTCGCCGGCACGGTGATGTTCATCATCGTCTCGAAGTTCCCGGAATAATCATGGCCGAAATCCGCGTCCAACATTTGAGAAAGGCCTTCGGCGATTTCGTCGCGGTGCAGGATTCCAGCTTCGTCGTCGAAGATGGTGAGTTCTTCGTCATGCTTGGTCCCTCGGGCTGCGGCAAGACGACGACGCTGCGCATGGTCGCCGGCCTCGAATTGCCGACCGGCGGCCAGATCCTGCTCGGCGGCGAGGACGTCACCATGCGCCGGGCGCGCGAACGCGACATCGCCTTCGTCTTCCAGCTGTTCGCGCTCTATCCGCATATGAACGTGCGCAAGAACATCGGCTTCCCGCTTCTCGCGCAAGGCATGCCCTCGGCCGAGATTCGAAGCCGTGTCGAGGAAACGGCGAAGCTGCTGCGCATCGACCATCTGCTCAACAAATCGGTCTCGGGCCTTGCCGGCGGTGACCGCCAGCGCGTGGCGCTCGGTCGCGCCATCGTGCGACGGCCAAAATGCTTCCTGATGGACGAGCCGCTCGGCACGCTCGACACCGAATTCCGCGATCTGATGGTGCATGAGCTGCGCGAGCTGCACAACCGCATCCACGCCACCACCGTCTATGTCACGCACGACCAGATGGAAGCGATGTCGATGGCCGACAAGATCGCCGTGATGAACCATGGCGTTATCGAACAGTTCGGCAGCCCGCGCGAAATCTACGACCGCCCGGCAACCATGTTCGTCGCCGACTTCATCGGCTCGCCGCCGATGAATTTCCTGGGCTTCGGTGGCGGGCTGGCGAAGGGGGCGAAGGAAATCGTCGTCCAGGGCGCCAAGGTGGCGGTGCCGGAAGTGCGCGAGGAAATTGCGCCCGCCGACATGGCGCTCGGCATCCGTCCCGAGCACATCCGTTTCGACGATGCGTCGAAACTGCGCGGCACCATCTACGGCACCGAATATCTCGGCACGACGCAGATCGTGGCGGTGGAGACGGCGGACGGCATCATCAAGGCGCGGGTGCCGGCCGAAATCCGGCTCGCTGCCGGCGATCATGTCGGGCTGACGTTGAACAGCGCGCGGCTGTCGCTGTTCGACAAGGGCTCGGGTCGGGCGGTGCGCACCGCGATCCACGATACCGCCTCTCAAGGGAGAGCGCAGCATGGCTGACGTGCACATCAAGGGCGTGACCAAAAGCTTCGGCGACCATGTCGCCGTCGATGGCCTCGACCTTAACATCGCCGATGGCGAATTCGTCGTGCTGCTCGGCCCGACCGGCGCCGGCAAGACGACGACGCTGAGATTGATCGCCGGACTGGAGCGGCCGGATGGCGGCACGATCCATATTGGCGACCACGATGCGACGACGCTGTCGCCGGCCGAGCGCGACACCGCTTTCGTCTTCCAGCAATATTCGCTCTACCCGCATCTGTCAGTCTACGACAACCTCGCCTTCCCGCTGCGCTCGCCGGCGCGGAAAGTACCGGAGGACCAGATTCGCCGCCGCGTCGAAGAGGTGGCAAAGATGGTGCGCATCCACCACAAGCTCGCCAACCGCTCGACCAAGCTTTCGGGTGGCGAAATGCAGCGCGTCGCCATTGGGCGCGCGCTGGTGCGCAAGCCGTCGATCTATTTGATGGACGAGCCGCTGTCGTCGCTCGACGCCAAATTGCGCGCCGATCTCAGGCTCGAACTCAAGCGCATCCAAGCCGAGCTCGGCGCCACCATGCTCTATGTCACGCACGACCAGATCGAGGCGATGACCATGGCGGACCGCATCGGCATCCTCAACAATGGCGTGCTGGTGCAGATCGGCACGCCGCGCACCATCTATTCCGAGCCGGCAAACCTTCATGTCGCCGCACGGCTCGGCCAGCCGGCGATCAATCTGCTGCCAGCGGGACTGCTGCCTGATGGTGGGGCGCCGACCGGAACCAAGACCATCGGCGCGCGCACCGAGCATCTGTCGATCGAGAAGACCGCAAACGGCCATGCCGACGGCGTCGTCGACTGGGTCGAACATCTCGGGGACCAGAACCATCTGCATGTTACGGTCGGCCCGAAGAAACTGGTGACGCTCACCGACCCCGATACGGATCTGGCCGAGGGCGACAAAGTGGTGATCCGCTACCGCTCGCCACTTTATTTCGGCGCCGACGGACAAAGACTGATGTGAGGTTTTCGGTGTCTCGCCAAGGGCACGGCACCGGCTTCTGATTGACGAATACAGGACGAATTCGATGAAGCACTTTTTCAACCGCAGGGAAACGATCGTCACCGAGGCGCTGGACGGGCTGTTGCGGACTATCGGTTCCGGCGATCTCGCGCGCCTCGACGGTTACCCCGAGATCAAGGTCGTGCTGCGCGCCGACTGGGACAAGGCGAAAGTTGCCGTCGTCTCCGGTGGCGGCGCCGGACACGAACCGTCCCATGCCGGCTTTGTCGGCAAGGGCATGCTGACGGCGGCGGTTTCGGGCGAGATCTTTGCCTCGCCCAGCGTCGAGGCGGTGCTGGCGGCCATCCGCGCGGTGACCGGCCCCGCCGGCTGCCTGCTGATCGTCAAGAACTACACCGGCGACCGGCTCAATTTCGGCCTGGCGGCCGAGAAGGCGCGCGCCGAGGGGTTTCGCGTCGAGATGGCGATCGTTGCCGACGACATCGCCCTACCGGGTATCAACCAGCCGCGCGGCGTCGCCGGCACCTTGTTCGTGCACAAGATCGCCGGCCATTTGTCGGAGACCGGTCAGGACTTGGCAGCCGTTGCTACAGCCGCTCGCGCGGCGGCGAAGGACATCGTCTCGCTCGGCATGTCGCTGTCGTCCTGCTCGATCCCCGGCCAGCCACATGAAGAGCGGTTCGGCGAAAATGACGGCGAACTCGGCCTCGGCATCCATGGCGAGCCGGGCGTCGAGCGCATCGCGGTGCAAAGCGCCGACAGACTTGTGGCGATCATGGCGGAGCGGCTGGCCGCGCGGCTCGACCCGAACGCCAGCCACGCGTTGCTCATCAACAATCTCGGCTCGGTGCCGCCGCTTGAGATGTCGCTGGTCGCCAATGCCGTGCTGGCCTCGCCGCTGGCCAAAACCGTCAAACTTGCGATCGGCCCCGGACCGCTGATGACGGCGCTCAACATGAACGGCTTTTCGCTGTCGCTGATCAAGCTCGATGCGGCGCGCGAGGCAGCCTTGCTGGCGCCTGTCGGCCCACATGCCTGGATGCCGGCCAAAACCGTCGTCGCGCCGGCTATCGTGCCTATGGCGAAAGCGGCTGGAAACAGCGCAGCCCAAAAGGCCAGTCAGGATCCCGGTACCAGGCGTTTGATCGTCACGGTCTGCGAACGGCTGATCGAGCTCGAAGAGACACTGAACGGGCTCGACGCCAAGGCGGGCGACGGCGATACCGGTTCGACGGTGGCGACCGGCGCGCGCAGCGTGCTGGAGAAGCTCGATACACTGCCGCTGGCCGACCCTGCCGCCACGCTCGCGGCTATAGGCGATAGTCTGGGCGTCGCAATGGGCGGCTCCTCAGGCGTCTTGCTGTCGATCTTCTTCACGGCAGCGGCTCAGGCTTCGAACGGCGGAGCAACCCTGTCCAAGGCGCTGCTTGCCGGGCTTGACCGCATTACTTTTTACGGTGGCGCCAGGGTCGGCGACCGCACCATGGTCGATGCCCTGGAGCCGGCGCTGAAGGCGCTCGATGCCAAGGGGCTGGATGCCGCGGCTACAGCGGCACGGCACGGCGCCGAGGCGACCGCTGCCATGGAGAAGGCGAAGGCCGGACGCTCCGCCTATGTTGGCGCCAAATTGCAAGGCGTAGTCGACCCTGGCGCCCATGCCGTGGCCGAAGTGTTCGCGGCCGCCGCCGCGCTGCATGCAGCGGCCTGACGGCATGCTTCGATTGTCGAATGAAAACTCTTGCGATACTGCCGGCAGGATCGAAACCGGGAATCTGGACATGGCAGCGTTCGACCTTGCCAGGCTGATCACCGCCGCCGCGGACACGATCGCCGCTCACTCGGAAGAGTTGACCGCGCTCGACCAGGCGATCGGCGACGGTGACCATGGGCTGAACATGAAGCGCGGCTTCGAGGCTGTGCGCGCCGATGCCGGGGCGTTCGCTGCAAAGCCGCTGCCCGAGGCGCTGAAGGCGATCGGCACCAAGCTGGTGATGACGGTCGGCGGCGCGTCCGGGCCGCTGTTCGGCACATTGTTCCTGGCGCTGGGCAAGGAGATTTCAGGAGAGCCGGATCGCC
This sequence comes from Mesorhizobium sp. M1252, assembly GCF_040318265.1. NCBI lineage: Bacteria > Pseudomonadati > Pseudomonadota > Alphaproteobacteria > Hyphomicrobiales > Phyllobacteriaceae > Mesorhizobium > Mesorhizobium sp. M1252. The sequence goes on from NZ_JAMYLX010000002.1 coordinate 306,720, forward strand.
CCAAGCTGACGGCTGCTTTCGGCAAGGCAATCGAGGCGGTGGCCGCCAGAGGCAAATCGCAGGTCGGCCAGAAGACGATGCTCGATGTGCTGTATCCGGTGCATGACGCGCTCGCGAATGGAAAGACAGGCTCGGAAATCGCTGATATTGCCGACGCGGCTGCCGAAGCGACCGTGCCGATGAAGGCAACACGCGGTCGCGCCTCATTCCTCGGCGACCGCTCAATCGGTCATATGGATGCCGGCGGACGCTCTGTGGCGCTGCTGGTGCGGACCGTCGCCGAAACCGTCGAGGGGCAAGCATGAGCAATGTCGGCATCGTCATCGTCTCGCATTCGCCGCTGGTTGCCGAAGGCACGGCCGACATGGTGCGGCAGATGGTGGGCGACGAAGTGCCGCTTGCATGGTGCGGCGGAAACGGCCATGGCGGGCTCGGCACCAGCGTCGAAGCGATCATGGGCGCCATCGACAAGGCGTGGTCGGAGGCGGGCGTCGCCATACTGGTCGATCTCGGCGGCGCCGAGACCAATTCGGAAATGGCGGTGGAAATGATCGGCGAGCCGCGGGCGCAGAAGATCGTCGTCTGCAACGCGCCGATCGTCGAAGGCGCGGTGATGGCTGCGACGGAGGCGTCCGGCGGGGCCTCGCTGAAGGAAGTGGTGGCGACGGCGCATGAATTGTCGCCCTCGTGAATGAACGGGAATTTTGAGCGCATGTCCGCATTTGCCGAGGCCACCGTCCTGATCACCCACGAGGTGGGTCTGCACGCGCGCCCTTCGGTGAAGTTCACCAAGCTTGCCAAGAGCTTTGCCGCCGAGGTGGAAATCGCGCTTGCCGCCAACGGCCCGTGGTTCGACGCCAAGAGCATCGTCAAGGTGATGGCAACCAGGGCGCCGAAAGGCACCATGCTGCATATCAGGGCCAGCGGCGAAGCCGCCACTGAGGCCGTCGGCGCGCTGGCCGAGCTGGTGCGGCGCGATTTCGACGAGGACGCGGGCCATGCCCGAACCGCTTAGGCTGCAAGGCATTTCGGCCTCGGCCGGCTATGCCGAAGGGCCGCTGTTCAACCTCGACCGTGCTGCCGCGCGCTACACAGGAAAGGCGACGATCGGCGGGGAAAAGGCTGCTTTGGAGGCAGCAATCGCCAGTGCGACGGACCGGCTCGGAACCCTGATCGAAACCGCCGATGACGAGGCGGCCGGCATCCTCGAATTCCAGATCGCCATGCTGGAGGACGAGGCGCTGACCGGACCGGCCTTCGCCGCGATCCCGTCCGGCATGCCGGCTGACATGGCCTGGCGGCAGGCGTTGGACGCCGAGATCGCCGGCTATGAAACGTCAGACCAGGACTATTTCCGCGCGCGCGCTGCCGACATGCGCGATATCCGCGACCGCGTGCTGCGCGCCCTTACCGAAGAGCAGGAGAGCGCTGCACCAGCGGGCGCCATTCTCTATGGCGAGGACATCGCGCCGACGCGCTTTCTCGAGACCGACTGGAGTGCCGGCGGCGGCATCGCGCTGAGGGCCGGCAGCACCGCCAGCCACGTCGCAATGTTGGCGCGCTCGCGCGGTGTGCCGATGGTGGTGGCACTTGGCTCTTCGCCGGCCAATCCCGTTGGTCTGGCTCTGCTCGACGCGGAGCATGGCGGCATCGTATTGGCGCCGTCCAAGGCCGAGATCGAAACTTTCCGTCGGTCGTCGTCTTCGTTTGCGACACGTCGAGACAAAGCCAAAGCCTATCTGGCGAAACCGTCGGTAACCCGGGCCGGCACGACGGTGCGTGTGCAGGTCAACATCGCCGATCCGTCCGAGGTCGACGGCATCGACATTTCGACCTGCGACGGCGTCGGGCTGATGCGCACCGAATTCCTGTTCGGCAAGGCGCCGCCGGACGAGGAGACGCAGTACCGCTGTTATCGCAAGGTGCTGGAATGGGCCGGCGACAAGCCGGTGACCATCCGCACCGTCGATGCCGGCGGCGACAAGCCGGTGCCGGGCTTTACGGTCGAGGAGAGCAACCCGTTCCTCGGCCTGCGCGGCATCAGGCTGTCGCTGGCAAGGCCGGATGTGTTTCGCGTGCAGATCCGGGCGTTGCTGCGTGCCGCGGTGCACGGCAATCTGAAGGTGATGTTTCCAATGATCACCGTCATCGACGAATACCAGCGTGCCGCCACTTTGTTCGCGGAAGAGCAGGCCGGGCTTGTCGCGCGAAGGGTCGCGCAGAAAATGCCGCCGCTCGGTATCATGGTCGAGGTTCCGTCGGTGGCAATCGTACCGGAGGCGTTTGCTGATGTCGCGTTCTTCTCGATCGGCTCCAACGATCTGACCCAGTATGTGATGGCCGCCGCCCGCGACAATGCTGCGGTAGCGCATCTCAATTCGGTCCGCCATCCGGCCGTGCTGCGGCTCGTTGCTGAAGTGACCGCATTCGGCTTGCGCGCAAAAATCGCGGTCAGCCTGTGCGGCGATGCCGGCGGCGACCCCGCAGCGATACCGGCGCTGATTGAGGCCGGTCTGCGCGATCTTTCGGTGGCTCCTGCCCAGCTCGCCATGGCCAAGGCGGCTATAGCAGATGTTGCGATTTAGGCGTGGCTGAGATGGCCGACAAGACACCCGAACCCGGCTCCGAAGAGGCGATCCGCGCCTACAAGACGATCCTGTCGCAGGTCATCGACCAACGCCCGTCGGGCATGCGTCAGCGCCTCGCCGATGCGCTGGGCAAGCACCGCAGCTTCGTCACGCAAATCTCCAGCCCGGCCTATTCGATCCCGATCCCGTCAAAACATTTGCCGGCTATTTTTTCCGTCTGCCATTTCAGTCCCGCCGAGCGCGATCATTTTCTTGCCGCCTACCATCTGGCGCATCCAGGCAAGATGTCTATCGCGGCAGGCATGCGCAAGACCAGGCATGTGTCGCTGATCGTGCCCGATTTCGGCGACGACAAGCAGAATGCGGCGCTCGACAGGGCGGTCAATGATTTCATCCAGAAGATTACCAGCATCACCGGTAAAAGCGGGGGCTGAGCGTTTCCTGGCGTTCGGGAGGACACATGAAGAAGTTTATGAATTCAGTCGACATGGTGCTGACCGAAAGCCTCGATGGTTTCGTTGCCGCCCATGCCGACATCCTGGTGCTGGGCGAGGAACACAAATTCATCCGCCGCAAGGTGCTGAAGCCGGGGAAGGTGGCGCTGATCTCGGGCGGCGGCTCGGGCCATGAGCCGCTGCACGCCGGCCTTGTCGGCCACGGCATGCTGGACGCCGCCTGCCCCGGCCAGGTTTTCACCTCACCGACGCCGGACCAGATGCTGGCGGCGGCCGCAGCCGTCGATACCGGCGCCGGCTGCCTGTTCATCGTCAAGAACTATGAGGGCGATGTGATGAATTTCGACATGGCGGCCGAGATGGCCGACGGCGTCCTGCAAGTGGTGACCAATGACGACGTTGCGGTCGAGAATTCGTCCTATACCACCGGCCGGCGCGGCGTCGCCGGCACGCTGGTGGTCGAAAAGATCGTCGGCGCCGCCGCCGAGCAAGGCATGGCACTGGCGGATCTCAAGGCGCTCGGCGATCGCGTCAACGGTGCGACGCGTTCAATGGGCGTGGCGCTGACCAGCTGCACCGTGCCGGCGGCCGGCAGGCCAACTTTCGACATTGGCGATGGCGAGATGGAATTCGGCGTCGGCATCCATGGCGAGCCCGGCCGGCGTCGCGACACGTTGAAAAGCGCCGATGTCATCGCTGGGGAAATCTGCACCGCAATCCTGGGCGATCTCGGCGACAGCGCGAAAGGCCCGGCCCTGCTGTTCATCAACGGCTTTGGCGGCACGCCGCTGATGGAGCTTTATTTGATGTACAACAGCGCCCGGAAAATCTTCGAAGGCAACGGCCTGACCGTGACCCGCTCGCTGGTCGGGTCCTATGTCACATCGCTCGATATGGCCGGCTGCTCGATCACGCTGACCATGCTAGATGATGAGGCCGTCTCACTGTGGGACGAACCCGTGCATACATCAGCGCTGCGCTGGGGAATGTAACTCGCTAGACGAGGCTAGATCAGCCTGCTGGGCCTGACGGACCTGCCGCAACGCCAGACAGCTTGCCTGCCTTGCGCAGCTCCGGCTTCTCATATTGCTTCTTGATCATCGCATTCCCGCTTTGCATTTAAGCCCCCTTCGACGGCCCCCCGGCCACCAGGCTGGACAATTTTCCCGCCCTGCGCAGCACAGGCGCCTCGTACTTCTTCTTGATCATTGCAAACACCCTCCAGATTCCAGTGCGAAAGAATGGACGGAAGCCGTTCGAAAAGTCAATTCACGAGCCCGTTTCGACACCGCATGCTGGCTTCCTGCATGCATTTCTGCAACATACGCTCTTCCAGTGGGCAAACGTCTGATTTGATGCTGCCACCCCTTGCGCCTGCCGATGAAAAACTGCTGCTGACCTTCGCCGACCCGGAGGCGACGGTTGCCGTTGGCGGTGATGTTACTGCCGAAAGCTTGCTGGCGCTGCTCGCCAATGCCGAGTTCCACGGCGTGCTGCCGATCATGCTGCGCAAGCTCAGGGAAATCGGCGACGCCCAACTTCCGGCGGAAGCCGCCTTGCAGCAGAAATTGTCGGAACTGCGCGACCAGTCGACGCTGGCGACCGGCCAGTCGATGCTGCTGCAGTATCATGGCGATCGCATTATGAAGGCATTGGCGGCGAAAGGCGTTCCGGCCCGGATCGTCAAAGGACCGGTCTTCGCGCGCAAACTTTACCGCCACACCGCCGACCGGCCCTTCACCGACATCGACATTCTGGTCGAGCCGGCCAGCATCGCCGAGGCCAATGCGGTGATTGCCGAATGCGGCTTCGATCTTTGGAGCGGCGAGGCGCAGTCGCAGGATTTGCAGGAGTTCAAGTGGCTGGAGAAGGAGAATTCCAGCCTGCTGATCGAACTGCACGGCAACCTGGTGCATGATTCCGGTATGCGCCGACGGCTCTCGCTGGGCTTTCGCGAATTGCAGATCATCGATGGCGGCGAGGCCGACACGCCGGCCGCGTTGCTGACCATTGCAATCGTGCATGCCGCGGGCGGGCACAAATTCCACCGGTTGCAGCTTTGCGTCGACGTGCTCCAAGGCGTGCGCGCGCTGCGGTCATCCGTTGATGAGGACCGGCTGTTCGAGGCGGCGCGCATGAGCGGCATCGAGCTCGAACTGGCGACGGTTCTCAATGTAACGGGGCGGCTGTTTAATGCACCGCGGGCGATCGAGCTGGCCGAGCGCATCAAGCCCGACCTCTCGATACGTTTGGCCAAATGGCTCATCACAGGCGATACACTGCTCGGCGTCAATTCCAGGGACAAGATGCATTCGCGCCTGCGTCGCGATGCCTTCCGCTGGGTCCAACGGCTTGCCCGATCCAAGCATCATGCAGCCTGAGCTGGCCGCGGACCCGGAAGCATCGCTGTCAGCTGTCTTTGTCAGCGAAATCTCCTCTCTCACCGCACCGATGCTGGCTGCCTGGATTGAGAAAGGTCATCGCATCGCAGCCGTCGTCGTGCCCGGCCCGCGGCCGGGCAAGCAGTCGAGCTTCAGCACCTGGCGCCGGCGCCAGCGACGTCGCCCGATTTTAGCGCGCTATCTTGGCCACAGACACCCACCGCTGATCGAATTCGGTCCGCCCTATGATTGGGCAGAGCTAGGGCGGCAGCTAGGTGCGCTCGAGGCCGATCTCCTGATCTGCTTCGGTTTTCGTGGGCTGATCCCGCAGACGGTTCTGAGATTGTTTCTAAGGGGCGGGTTGAACTTGCATCCGGCGCTGCTGCCGCAGTATCGCGGCCCTCATCCAATTCACAGGCTGGTCATCGACGGCAAGCACGAAATCCACGGCGGTGTGACCCTTCACAAGATGACGCCGGCATTCGACCAGGGTGATATTCTGGCGCAGGTCGCGTTATCCATCGAGGATTGGCATTCGGCAGCGACAGTCTCAGCAGCTATAGCCAGAGCAATGGCCAGGCTGGTAGCGGACGCCGCACCCGAGCATTGCCGTGGCAGGCTAACCGGCATGCCCCAGCCCAGCGGCGAGTATGTTTGGGCGCAGCTGGAGCGAAGCCCGCTGATCGTTGGCGGAGAATCGTCGAGCGATCATGTCGCCAGACTATGCCGCATCATAGGGCCCAGCGTTGCGGTCAACGTGCTGGTAAACGGAAAGCCGGTTCGACTGGCGCAGCCTATCCTGCGGCCCCGACCCGTGACCGGCAAGGCGTCGATGCAACGATGGGGAGTTGTGGCATTCGATTGCGCAGACGGGCGCGTTGTTCACCTGGCCTACAACAGGCTGACCCGACTGCTGATGCAACTGCAGCGAAAGCTCGGATCCGTGGGCCAGCGAAGGCCGGCGCTTCCGATACGAAAGTTTGGATCCACGGATTAAGTGCGTGTCAGTCGGCCAGCGCGGCACGAATCAATGTTGACGCCTCGGCCGGGTTCGCGCCGACTTCCAGCGTAAAAGTCGGAACCGCTTTGACCAGCGTTGCGATCGTTGCCATGCGGCGCTTCTGCGCCGGCAAAAGGCCGGTCATGCCGGTCCTGACATTGTCGGTGGCAAGCGCCACCATGGCGTCTGTCCTGGTCATGGGCACGAGCCGGGTTTGCGCGTCCGCCGAGCGGGCGAGATGAAACAGTGCCGCAACCGGTCTGCCGACAGTTTCCTCGATGCGGATGATCTCGGCGAGACGTTCCAGCGAGACGGCCTGCTCGCCATTGGCGTCCCATTTGTCGCCAAGGCAAGGCGCCACGAAGGGCAGCATTGCCGCGGTGTGGCGGTGGACCTTCACCTTGCGCGGCAAGCCCCAGGCCGTGATGCCGCCACCGGCCAAAACCTTGAGGATCATGGCGTCATCCGAGCACAGGCCGAAACCTTGCGACGCCAGCGCCAGCGAGGTCGTCGACTTGCCGGTGCCGCTCGGCGCATGGATCAGCACGAGCGCCTCGCGGCCGGGCAATGTCAGGCCGGCGGTGTGCAGCATGTGCTGGTCGCCGGCATCAAGTGCTGCATCCAGCACCATCATCAGCACCGTCCATTTGACCTTGGCATCGGGATGGACTCGTATCTCGGCCCAGCCTCCATCGGCATTGATCGAGACGGTCTGCAGGCCGGGAAAGACCAGATGAACGGTGCCGCCACCGTCGATCAGCCGGCAATGGCCGTCCTCCGGCACCTCGCCGTCGAAAGCGAGTTTTCCGGCAGGCGATTCCGGTAACTCCCGCGTCTCGACGATGTCGACGCGGAAATCGGGCTCGACCGGCCCGCTCACGCGCAACGTGCCGAGCAAGAGGTCGAAGCTCGGCCAGAGATCGGCCCGCGAGGCCGATATGCTGATGACCTGGCCCTGGAGATCATAGCAGAAGGTGGTCGCCGGACCGGTCAAGCAGCGTGCGCCTTTCCGGCATCGGCGTGATGGCGATAGATCTGCACCATGCCGGGGAGGCTGTCCGAGACCACCGGGCGGCCATCGAGACAGACCCAGCAATGGGCAGACATACGCGGCGCCTGCATCGACTTCGGATCGACGCCGAAGCGCAGATCCGGATCGAAGCCGGCAAAGCGCAGGAAGCGGTGGGCGAGCAGGCCCTCGCGCAGGCATCTGCGGTCGCGCATCAGCCAGGGGTGCCGGACGGTCCGGTTGACGGCAGCGACGATGTAGGCTGACGACAGGCCGCGATAAGGGGTGTGTGCGCTGAGCGGCGCCCATTTCAGCACCGATTCGAAGCTGCGGCGGCCGATCAGGGTCGGCATCAGCCGCGCGCTTGACCATAAATGGACACGAAACAAAGCGCGCAGGAGAACGCCGTCCACCATCAGGGAGCCGGGTCGGCGAGAATGCCTTCGCTCACCAGTTCGGCGGCCAGCGCCGCCATGTCCTGGTCGAGCGTGCCCTTGTCGACCTCGAACTCGTCAGACAACAGGACGACGATCTGGTCAAGGCTGCGGGCGCCGTCCACCTTGTCGAGAAAGGCTTCGGTGGTGCCGTTGCAGGTGTAAAGCTGGCCGCTGCGCGCCAAGAGCACGACGGCGCCATCGCCGACATGCTGGACCGAGGCGTCGTCCGCCAGCCGCAGAACCATTTCAGAACCGATTTGGGCCATGGAGCCCCTCCACCATTTTCCTGGAGAGCAGATAGCGCGGCGATGCGGGTCTGTCCATTGCGCGGACGAGAGGGAGAACAGGCCGGCCTGACCGTTCTGTGGCAATCCGGCAACGCCACCATCCTCACGACACAGGCAACCGAAGCCTAATGGAGACATCCAATTTCAGATTGTGGTAACTTCCACATGATTCAGAGCCTGAGAACAGGGAAGCACCCCAGAAATAGTCGGTGATTGCAGCTGGGAATCACCGCCGCAAACGGTCAAGCCAGCTATCTCGCAGGGTCAAGGTCTTGCTTTTCTTACCTAAAGTAAGCTATGGAGTCGCGGGGTTTTGGGAGAGCATTGGGTATGCGTTACAACTGGGAGCGGGCTCCGACCGCGTTCGAACGTCATCGAAAAGCATTGGCAGCCGCCATATTGATCGCGGGTGGCGTCGGGCTGATGCTGGCGGCCTTGCCGCTTTAAGACCTGATATCCGACACGAACGCCCTGCTTTCTCCGGGCGCATGAGCTTTTTCTGCCTGCCACAAGACGGGCCGCGGCTTAGCGTGCATGGCCGGTTACGGCGATGAAGCGGCGGTCGCGTCCTTCGAAGCCCTGGCTGAAGCGCTGCACCAGCACCGCCACTACCGCCGGCCTGCCGGGCGGGGTGTATTCGTAGGATTCCGACAGGCTGTAGGAAGTCGGGCAGTTGCGCGAGCCCGGCACGGCCTTGTCCTCGTGCAGCACCTTGAACGGCTTGCCGTCCTGCCCCGGCAGCGACAGGCGGAAGCCACGCGCCTTGCCCGTCTTGGCGCCTTGAAGTTTCTTTTCGCCCTGAAGTGTCTTGTCGCTCGGAAGAGCCTGGTCGCTTGGCTTGGCGTCATCGAAGCTTGCCGAGCAGTCCGTCTTGCTGTCGGCCAAAATCTCATCGAGCTGGATGGTCGAAATCTGTGTTTCGCCATAGAACGGCGACAGCCATTTCTGCGCGGCCTGCTCGAGGCGGGGGATGTCGTTGTACTCGACCGTGTCGTCCGGGAAGGTGAACCTGTCGGAGGCCGTGCGCGTGCCGCGCTCGGCGATGCCGTATTTGGCCAGGATTGGCGCGGCCTGCTTTGCGGCCTGCGCCCGTGCCTGCTCCACCGTTGTGGTCGCCTCTTCCGATTCATCGAGGACAAGGATCGGCTTGCCGCCGACGAACTCGTCTGTGCTTGTGTCGATGATGTCGATCTGCGACCAGCCGGAAACGGCAGCGTCGAGCTCGCCATATTGCTCGAAGGCGAAATATTTGCCGTCGGGGGAAAAGCCGATGATGCGCCGCGCGGCGGCATCGCCGGCCTGGGCGGCGGAAACGATCGTCAACAGCAGCGCTGCTCCAACGGCAGATCCAACCCCGTATCGTACCGTCATTGCGCGCCCTGCCCCGATTTCAAACCCGGCCATGGTGCCTGCAATTTATGGCCAAGGCGAGATCGGCCAAGCCCCAAATTTCGGGAAAGACATGGCATTTGGGGAAAGACGTGGCCGGGAAAACCCGCATAGGCTATTGCAAGATAGAGAGTTTTCCCGAGGAGGGATGAATGGCGTCACGCTACCACGAGGTCTATGACGGCTGGAAACGCGACCCGGAACAATTCTGGGCCGATGCGGCCGAGGCGATCGACTGGTATTCGCCGTGGACCAGCGTCTTCGATGCCAAGGCCGGCGTTTACGGGCGCTGGTTCAACGGCGCCAGCTGCAACACCTGCTTCAACGCTCTCGATCGCCATGTCGCAAGCGGCCGCGCCGACCAGATCGCACTTATCTACGACAGCGCGATCACCGGCACGGTCAAGAAATTCACCTATGCCGAATTGAAGCGCGAAGTGGTAGCGCTGACTTCGGTGCTCAAGAACCGCGGCATTCACAAAGGCGACCGCGTCATCATCTACATGCCGATGGTGGCCGAAGCGGCGGTCGCGATGCTTGCCTGTGCCCGCATCGGCGCGGTGCATTCGGTGGTGTTCGGCGGCTTTGCCTCGCACGAGCTCGCCACCCGCATCGACGACGCCAAGCCAAAGCTGGTCATCTCCGCGTCCTGCGGCCTGGAGCCTGGACGTGTCGTGGCCTACAAGCCGCTGCTCGACAAGGCGATCGAAATGTCCCGCCACAAGCCGGACGCCTGCCTGATCCTGCAGCGCGACCAGCTGCGCTGCGATCTGAGGGAGCATTACGATATCGATTTTGCCGACGCCGTTGCCCGCGAGCGCGCCGCGGGCGCCAACGTCGATTGCGTTCCGGTGCTCGCCACCGACCCGCTCTACATCATCTACACCTCCGGCACGACCGGCCAGCCTAAGGGCATCGTGCGCGACAATGGCGGCCACATGGTCGCGCTCAAATGGACGATGGAAAACGAGTTCGGCGTCAGACCGGGCGAAGTATTCTGGGCGGCCTCCGATGTCGGCTGGGTGGTCGGCCATTCCTACATCGTTTACGGACCGCTGCTGCATGGTGCGACAAGCGTGCTGTTCGAGGGCAAGCCGATCGGCACACCCGACGCCGGCACCTATTGGCGGGTGATCGCAGAACACGGCGTGGTCGCGCTGTTCACCGCGCCGACGGCCTTGCGCGCCATCAAGGGGCAGGACCCCAAGGGCGAATTCGTGCCGAAATACGATCTGTCGAAATTCCGCACTCTGTTCCTGGCCGGCGAACGCGCAGACCCGGAAACCATCAAATGGGCGGAGCAGAAACTCAACGTGCCGGTGGTCGATCATTGGTGGCAGACCGAGACCGGCTCGCCGATGACCATCAACCCGGCGGGCCTCGGCCTGCTGCCGGTGAAATACGGCTCGCCCGGCGTGCCGATGCCGGGCTACGACATTCGCGTGCTCGACGATGCCGGCCATGAAGTGCCGCGCGGCACACTTGGCAATGTGGTGGTGAAACTGCCGCTGCCGGCCGGCTGCCTGCCGACGCTGTGGAATGCCGACGAGCGTTTCCGGCAAGCCTATCTCGAGGAATTTCCCGGCTTCTACAAGACGGCCGATGCCGGCATGATCGACGAGGACGGCTACCTCTATGTCATGGCGCGCACAGACGACATCATCAATGTCGCCGGACACCGGCTGTCGACCGGGGCCATGGAGGAGGTGCTTTCAGCGCATCCCGATGTTGCCGAATGCGCCGTCATCGGCGTCGCCGATGTGATGAAGGGCCAAGTTCCGCTCGGCTTCGTCGTGCTCAATGCCGATGTGTCGCGCGATACCGCCGTCATCGAAGGCGAAGTGGTGGGGCTGGTGCGCGAACGGATCGGCCCGGTCGCGGCCTTCAAGACCGTGGTGACGATCAAGCGCCTGCCCAAGACGCGCTCCGGCAAGATCCTGCGCGGCACCATCCAGAAGATCGCCGACAAGGAAGAATGGACGATGCCGGCGACCATCGACGATCCCGCCATTCTTGACGAGATCACCGCGGCGCTCAAAGCCCGCGGCATCGGGGTCTGACGGCCCCAGTGGCGTTGTTTCAGCGGTCCAGACCTCCCCGGCCGGCGCCGCGCGAGCGCCTGGAAATGGATATGGACGACACCGTCGTCTACGCGATCGGCGACGTGCATGGCTGCTACAAGGAATTGCTGTCGCTGGAGCAGAAGATCCAGCTCGACGCGCTGCAATTTCGCGGCCGCAAGATTATCGTCATGCTCGGCGACTATATCGATCGCGGGCCGCAATCGGCGCGCGTGCTCGACCATGTCTTGGCGCTACCGCCAACAGGGTTCCTGCGCGTCTGCCTGGCGGGAAACCACGAAGTGGCGATGCTGAACTATCTCGACGGATATCTGTCGCGGGACCGCTGGCTGGCGGTCGGCGGCCGCGAGACGCTGTTTTCCTATGGGGTCGATCCGGCGCGGCTTGCCAGCCTCTATGCCTCGAGCGACGAGGTCGACCGGCGCGTGAAGGAAGTCATTCCGGCCAGCCATATCGACTTTCTGCGCAGCCTGCCGGTGCTGCTCTGTTCGGATAAATTCGTTTTCGTCCATGCCGGCATCAGGCCGGGTATCGACCTGGTCGCACAGGATGAGCAGGACCTGCTCAACATCCGCGACGAGTTCTTCAACGCCGCCCATCTGCTCGACCGCTTTGTGGTGCATGGGCACACGCCGGTCGATATCCCCAAGCTTGACGGGCGAAGGCTCGGCATCGACACCGGCGCCTTTCAAAGCGGCCGGCTGACAGCGCTCAGGATCGCGGGTAAATTCGGCAAGCTGATCTTTTCCTGACCTGCCGTGCTTCTTCGTTTGAGCGTGATCCTTTCCGAAAACCGGATCCGCTTTTCCGGATCACGCTCCTTTTCAGGATCGCGCTCCGTTCAGGCGGCGGTCTTGGCCCGCACGTCCGATTTCTCCAGATAGTAGGTCGAATAGCGGTCGAAGAACTTTTCCGAGCCGCCGAGCGAGCCGTATTTCGGCAGCTTCTTCAGATCGACCTTGTTGAGCACGGCGCCGACGACCTTGCTTGCGACGTAGGGTTCCTGCTCCAGCAGCGAGCGCACCATGGCGCGCGGCGTGCGGCCCCATTCGGCAACCAGCACGAAGCCGTCGACCAGCGGCGCAAACGCCTTGGCGTCGACCACGGGGCCGAGCGGCGGCAGGTCGACGATGATGTACTCGAACGTCTCCTTGGCGTTGTCGATGAAGCGCCGCATGCCGGCCGATGACAGCAGCTCGCTCGTATGCGAGAACTGGCCACGCAGCACGGCCGGGATGATCGCCAGCTTGGTCTGGCGGTCGACCTTGCCGACCGACTGCCAGGTCTGGCCGTTGACCACGGCTTCCATCAATCCCTGCTCGGCCTCCATGCCGAGGTTGCGGCTGAGGCCAGGATTGCGCAGATCTGCATCGATCAAAAGCGTCTTCGAGCCGTTGGCGGCCAGCAATCCGGCGAGATTGGCGGCGACCGTAGACTTGCCCTCGCCGGGCAGGACCGAGACCACGCCTATGACCCGGCTGCCTTGCCCTTCCATGACGACGTCGAAGGCGATCTTGGCGTTGCGCAGCGTTTCGGAGAACATCGATGCCGGCGCATCGACGCTGACCCGCATGCGCGCCCGTTTCTCGGTCGCCGACAATGTGTTGGCGCCTTTGGCATCCGCCGCACCGCCGTCGGCGTCCTTGCCGAGCCTGCCGCCGATCATCGGCAAATAGCCGAGGAATTTGAGGCCGACGCGATCGCGAATGTCCTCGCCGGTCCTGAAGAAGCGCTCGTTGAACTCATTCAGGCCACCGAAGCCGGCGCCAAGCAGCACGCCAAGCACCAGCGACAGCGCCAGCACCCTGGAGGTGCGCGGGCTTGAGGCGGAAAGCGGCATTGAGGCATCCGAGATGATGCGGACCTTGCCGACCGGGAAGGATTGCTGCTGCGAGGCCTCCTCGTAGCGGCTAAGGAAGGTCTGGTAGAGCGTGGTCAGCGCCTGCGCCTGCTGGTCTAGTTCGCGCAGTTTGACCTGGCTCTGGTTGTCGATGGAGCTCTTGCCGGCCGCGTCGGCGATCTTCTGCCTCAGTGAGGTCTCGCGTGAAAGCGCGACTTCATATTCATTGCGATAGCTTTCGGTCAGTTGCTTCAACTCGCCGAAAATCTGGGTCGACAGATCGGCCTTTTCCTTGGCCAGCGCCACCGCCTGCGGATGGTCGGCGCCGAAATTGGCCGTCACATCCTGCAGCCGCTTGGCCACTGTGAGATAGCGGGTCTTGAGCGTTGCAATGACCGAGCTTGCCGGCTGATCGCTTGAGATGGCGGAATCGTTGAAGGCATTGTCCGAGCCGCTTTCGACGATGGTCTTGTATTGCTGGTAGCGGGCGCTGGCGCGCGCCGTATCGGCCTGCGCGACGATCAGTTGCGCGGTGAGATCGGCAATCTGCTTGTCGCTGATCAGCTGGCCGTCGCTGTTGGCGGCCAGACCATGCTCGGCCCTGAATTTCTCGACCGCCATAGCGGCCGCCTGTGAGTTCTGACGAAGCTCGGTCAGCCGGCCCTGCAGCCAGACCGCAGCGCGCTCGGTAGCGTCGAAGCTGGCATTGAGCTGGTCGGCGAGATAGGCGTCGGCATAGGCCTTGGTGATGGCGGTGGCGAGCGCCGGATTGGTCGACTGGTAACCGATGGCGAGCACATAGGAGCGGCCGTTGCGCTGCGCCAGCACCTCGCTCTGCAGCTTCAGCACGGCATAGTCGTGGCGCGCCGTCTGCATCATGGCCTGGCGTGTCGCCTCATCGACGTTTTCCATGCCGGGAATCTGCTCGGCGGAACTTGAGCGGAAATAGCCGATCACGCCGCGCACGAAGCCGATGCCCTTGACCAGCGCCGATTGCGGCGGGTTCATGAACTCTGCGTTCTGGTCGAGTTTCAGCTTGTCGACCACCACCGAGGCCAGCCGCGCCGAGGTGATGATTTCGATCTGGCTGAGCAGGGCGGCGTCGGTCTGCATGGTGACGGATGCAGCCGAGATGTCGTCGATGACCTTGTTCAGGCCTTCGTCGATCAGCACGCTGGCGACCGACATGTATTGCTTGGGCGTGGTCTGCAGATAGAGCAACCCCAGGAACAGGCCAATGATGGCGCAGACCGCCACCACCTTGACCTGACGCGCCGCCATGCCAAGCAGGCGCTCGACGTCGATGAAGTCTTCACCCTTTTCCTGATCGGGGTTGGGCAATGGCATCCTCTTGTCGAGAGGAAAGCTGGCATAATTCATCTTCGATCCAATTCTAGGTTACAGGCGCCGGAGCGAGACGGGTCAGGTCCCACCTCGTCCGAAGCTGCGGAGATCGGGGGCAAGATATGCAACGCAAGCTTCATGCCATCCGGCGCCGGGCCTGAGCGGCCAGGCGTGCAGGCACGAGCCGCGCCATCGTCCAAACGCATATGCCCTCGAAAGATGGGCATTATGCGGCCACTTCCTGACGCTCATGCGACCGCACGAACGCCTGCAGCATTTCCAGCACAGGTCCCTTCATGTCGTCGCGCGCCAGCGCGAAGGCGATGGTGGCCTCTATGAAGCCTTCCTTGGAGCCGCAGTCGAACATGCGGCCATTGAAAGGCTGGGCAAAGAAAGACTGGCTTTTCGCCAGCCGCACCATGGCATCGGTAAGCTGGATTTCGTTGCCGGCGCCGCGTTGCTGGTTGCCCAGCAGCGAGAAGATCTCGGGCTGCAGGATGTAGCGGCCGTTGATGTAATAGTTCGACGGCGCATTGGCCGGCGCCGGCTTTTCGACCATGGCCGTCACCTCGAAGCCGCTGCCTGTCTCGGCGCCGCGCCCGACGATGCCGTATTTGCTGGTCTCGCTGGGATCACAGCGCTCGACGGCGATCACATTGCCGCCGGTCTGCTGATAGAGATCGACTGTTTCAGCCAGGCAACCTCGGCGGCCGAACGACACCATATCGGGGAGCAGCAGGGCGAAGGGCTCGTCGCCGATGACTTCGCGTGCGCACCACACCGCATGGCCGAGACCATGTGGCGACTGCTGGCGGATGAAGCTGGTGGCGCCGGCCACGGGCAGCATGCTTTCGAGCGCCTCCAGCTGGGTCTTCTTGCCGGTTTGTTCGAGCGTTCCAATCAGTTCGGGGTGCAGGTCGAAGTAGTCCTCGATGACAGCCTTGTTGCGGCCGGTGACGAACACGATGTGCTCGATGCCGGCTTCGAAGGCCTCGTCCACCGCATATTGGACGACCGGCCGGTCGACCACGGGCAGCATCTCCTTCGGAATCGACTTGGTTGCCGGCAGGAACCGTGTTCCAAGCCCCGCCACAGGGATGACTGCCTTCCTGATTTTCTTCATCGCAAATTCCTTCTGAGCAGATCGATTTCAGCCTGTTGCAGGCCACGAACAAACGTCTTCATGTACTCGCCCTCCTTACCTCACCGCGCCGACGGCAAACTGCGCCGCCACCCTTTTGAGCCGGACGGCGATCGGCATCGACATGTGCCTGACAGCCGCCGGATCACTTAGCGCGGTGCGTATCGCTTTCAACGGCGAACGCGCCTTGATGTGCTGGACCAGCGACAGGAACGATGCCGCCTTGCGCAGGCTGCGGGCGCGTTTGGCGAAGGCGGCCGCAGCAGCAGCGTCCATGGAATTGGTCTCGGCGAAGACCGCGTCGGCCTTGCGCATCGCCTCGATATGGTGAAGCTCGAGCACGCGCGAGATCGAGCCCGTGCGGATGTGGTAGATATAGCCGGTCGTCGGCTCGACCACGCATTTTCCGCCCTTGGCCAGCGCGTTGGCGAGCAGGATGTAATCCTCGCCTATGCTCAGACTTTCATCATAGCGAAGCCCGTTTTCGATCAGGAAACGGCGCTGGAAGATCGGCTTGAGATAGCCAAGGTTGAACGTGGATTCGAAAACGATGTTGCCGGCGATGTAGTCGGCGAGCGTGATTTCACGCAGGCCCTCCAGATATTCGGCGGGAAACATCGTCGCTTCGGCAATGCTTTCCTCGCGCACCACCTGGAGGTTGTCGACGGCGATTACAGCGCCCGCGCTTTCGGCCCGCGCGATCATGGCGGAAAGCCGCCCGGGCAGGACGGCATCGTCGGAATCGAGCACCGCGATCCAGCGGCCGGAAGCCAGTTCGAGCCCGGCATTCCTGGCGCCGCCAGGGCCACGATTTGCCGGCAGCGCAACCACTTTGACGACATCTTTTGGATAGGCTCTTGCGACGTCGAGCGTGTTGTCGCGCGACTGATCATCGGCGACGATGATTTCGACGCTGACATCGCGCTGGGCCATGGCGCTTGCGATCGCCCGGTCGAGCGTGGCCGCGGCATTGTAGGCTGCGATGACAAAGGAGACGTCAGGCTGCACGCTTGCCTCCTTGCTGCGGGGAAGACAGTCCGTATTGGCGAATTTCGCTGATACCGACGAGGCCGCTGACGACGCCGACATGCATGATGCCGCGCAGCACGCTGCGGTTGCGGCGGACCGGGCTAACCGCGGTCAACGCCGCCATGCCGAAGCAATAGACGGCCTTGGCCGAGGCAAGGCCGACAGCCTTCGCACGCTCTATCACGCCTGCGTCATGGCCGATGAGGTGGCCATGCGTCTGGCCGAAGCGGAAGCGGCGGCGGCGCAGCCAGTCGAAAGCGGCTCGCGAACGCGGCACGACTTCCTCGACCCAAGCCTCCGGCGCAAAGGCGATGCGACCGCCTGCCTTGACCATGCGGTCGAAGAATTCGGTGTCCTCGCCGCCGCTCTGGCCGCGCGCCAGGCTGAAACGACGGTCGCGCAAGCTGTCGGCGCTCATCCTCAAAAGGACGTTGCAGGTGTAGCCGGTGCGGATTTCGCCCTGCACCCAGACCGGCAAGGTCGAATGGAAATCGCCCTTGCGCATCCAGTCCGGCGCATCCGGGCGGTAGAGCGCCCGCACCGGACCGAGCACGGCCTCGGCGCCGCTTGTCTCCGCGATAGCAATCAGTTCGGCCAGCCATTGCCGGGAAGCGGTTTCATCGTCGTCGATGAAGGCGACAAAATCGGCCGTGCTGGCATCAAGACAGGCGTTGCGGGCAACCGAGATGTTGCGCGCCGGAGCGTGCCGGTAGCGGGCCACGAGCTTCAATTCGCTCGCCAGCGCGGTCACCAGCGGCTCGGCGGTCGGCTCGTCGTCATTGTCGGCGACGATGACGCCGATGCCGAAACCGGCAGGCATATCCATGGCAGCGAGCGACCGCAGCGTGTCGGCCAGTTCCGGCCGCCGGAACGTGCAGACGCAGATGTCGATTCGGCGGCTGTCGGCGACCATCATGCCACCCCGCGCTGCGATCGCGAGCCGAGCAGTTGCAGCCAAAACCCGAGCGACCAGCCGAAATGCATGACCATCGCCGAAATGCCCGCCAGCACATTGTTGGGATTGCGCTGGCTGATGGCGGTCACAGCGCCGTAGCCCAGACAGACCGAAGCCCAGACCAGCAGCGGCACCGCCGCCAGCCAGTGGATAAAGGAAAATACCGCGAGAAGGACGACCGGCGCCACCAGCAGCGGGATCATCTGCCGAACTTTCGGGATCATGCGGTGCTTGAGCACATTCTTGGCGCGGCCGCGGCCATAGCCGAGATATTGGAAATACAGGCCCTTCAGCGACGAACGCGGATAGTAGACCATCTGCGTCTTGCCGCTCATCCAGATGCGGTAGCCTGCCCGGCGCAGGCGGTAGTCGAGTTCGGCATCCTCATTGTGGCTGAAGGTCTCGTCATAGCCGCCGACCGCGGTGAAGGCCGAGATCCGGATCAGCGCGTGATGGCCATGGTCCACCCATTCGCCGGCGGAAAGGTGCCGGTGCTTGGAGCCGCCGGTGCCGAGCTTGGAATTCTGCGCCGCCGCGACCGCTTTCTGCACCGCGCCGCTGCCGCTGGTCAGCATCGAGACGACGACCGAATCGGCTGAAGTGGCGAGCGCCTCCTCGACCAGCCGGTCGCAATAATCGGCGGGATAGCCGCCATGGGCATCGATGCGGATCAGATATTCGGCGCCGTCACCGAGGCAGGCAACGGCGAGGTTGATCGCCGCGCTCTGGATACGTTTTGGGTTGTGCAGGAGGACGACCTGAGGGTCCTTGGCCGCAACCGCTTCGACAATGGCCAAAGTGCCATCGGTGCTGCCGCCGTCGGCAACGACGATGCGGGCGCCGAGCCTTAGCGCTGCCGGCCTGAGCTGCTCGAGCAGCACGCCGATATGGGCTGCCTCATTCAGGCACGGAATGACGATCAGGCTCGACGGAAGCGCTTCGGTTTGCGTCATTGGCGCCTTCCCATACTCTGTATTTTTCCCATCATCAGCCATCGCTAAGCCAGCGCTTCGGTCACGAAGGGACCGGGGACCGCCGCCAGACCGCGCAGCCTGTCGACAAAGGCGCGGCAGTCGCTGCGGTCGTAGCTCCAGGTTCGTGGGTTGCGGGCCAGCACACGCGCCTTGGCCTTGCCGAAGTGCTCCTGGTCCATGCGGCCGAGCGCGGTTTCCAGGATTTCGGGCGTGGCAGCAGAAAGCAGGATGCCAATGTCCTGCTGGTTGAGAAAGCGCCCCGTCTCGGTATTGCCCATCGAGATCGGCACGGCGCCGAAGCGGCAGCCCTCATAGAGGCGGTTGGGCAGCAACCATTCCGAATTCTGCCCTTCCTCGAAGAAATCGATCGCCCAGGAAAAATGCACTTCGCCGTAGATCGCGGCCATGTCTTCCGGGTTGCGGTAGGGGCCACGAAAGGAGAGATAGGGTTCGGCCTCGACAAAAGCATGGAAATCCGGGAATTCCGAGAGTGCCGGACGGCCCCGGAGGACGACCTCGAAGCGCCCGCCCTGACGGCGCGTGAAGTCGGCCAGCAGCTCCAGCGAGCGGCGGCAGCGCAGCGCGCCGAACCAGCCGATGCGCCACGGGGGTGCTGCAGGGTTTTCGGCCTTTGACCTGTCATCCAAGGCGATCGGCGCGGTTTCGAAGTATTTGTTTTCGACCAGTTCCACCGGTGCGGCGACCTGCCCGAACGGCTTGAAATAATTGGCGATGAAGGCCGGTGAGCTCGTCACCAGAAGCTTCACGTCGCGGGCGAGATAACGCTCCGCTGTGCGCAGTGCTTTGCCCAGCATGTCATTGCGCAGCACCAGGCGATGGATGTCGAGGCATTCGTAGACGATCGGCACGCCGCCGCGAAAGGCGGCCTTGGCGCGCCTGGCCAGCGCCAGCATTTCCAGATTGCGCGCGATGATGAGGTCGGGCTTCGGCATCGCCGCAAGCTTCGAGCCTATCGACAGCGCCGCCTTGGCGACCGCCGCCAGACGCTGGCCGAATCGGCCGTCACGCGTCGCGCCGAGGTCGACCGGCTGCAGCCCCTCGACGTCGGGAACAGCATTTGTGGTCCGACGGAAGCCGGCCAACGTGACCCGCGCGCCGCCTGCCTTGAGCATTATGATCCGCCGGCGCACGGCCGGGTCGGAAACATCGTGCACAAGGTACAAGACATGCAGCATGAAAACTCGACCGCTGTTGGCCCACCCACGGGAATGCTAACCCAGCTTTTGCTGCATCGCAACATTTTTGGTGCGCCGTAGCATAAGTGCACGTTTTTTGTTGCACTGCAAAATTGATGCGTTACCCTCCGTCGGGCTTGAGCGCCGCTCTGACTGGTCACCCAGCCCGATGCAGCGATGAATTGTGACGCGAGCCGCATCGGGATCGTCCTGGCGTTGGTGTTTTCGGTCACCATGCCCGTCCTAGGCACCGCAGGCCCCGCCGCGGAATCTGCTGACGAAATGAGGTATCCCATGAAGATCGTCGTTGAAAACACAGTCTGCCTGAATACCGGGGATGCGGCGATTCTGCTGGCGATCCGCCACATTCTCAAGACGATCGTGCAAGGCGACGTGCGGTTTGCCGTCTTCGACAGCCAGCCCGAGGTTGCGGAACGACTCTATCCGAAGACGGATTATCCCGACCTCGAATTTCATAAGCTGCTGTCGGAATCCCTGTTCCGATACAAGAATGGCAGCGGGCTGAGGGACCGGTTCAAGCCGATCTACAATCGGCTCGTTCTCCAGGCCCTGCGCTGGTTTGGCAGCAGCGCCCTAGGCAATTTTTTCAGCTATCGCGACCGGCGCGGTCTCGATATCTACGCCGACGCGGACATGGTGGTCACCACAGGGGGAACCTATCTCGTCGAGAACTACAATCTCGAACGACGCCTCAATCAGTTCAGGCTCGATGCCGTATTTGGCAAGGATCCGGTCTTCTTCACGCAATCCCTCGGTCCGTTCGACAAAAGTTACAACCGCCAGGAGCTCGGCCCGATCTTTAACCGCAGCCCGCTCGTCCTGCTGCGCGACGAACGGTCGCGGACCCATATCCGGGATTTGGTGAAGGATCTCGGCAAGTGCCACGTGGTGGCCGATGCCGTATTCGCCTTGGCGGATACCGACAGGATCGGCAAGCGTCTCGCTTCCAGCCAGCCGCCGGCGTCGACGGGCCGCGTCGCTATTTCGGTCCGCCACTGGAACTACGTCAGCGACGGTGAGGGCGGCATGCGCCGCTATCTGGATTCGATCCGCGAGATCGCCACAATTCTTGTCAGGGACCTTGGCAAGGAGGTGACCTTCGTCTCCACGTGTCAGGGCGTGCCGGAATATGCCCATGACGATTCCAAGACCGCGCAGGCCATCGTTGCCAAGCTCGATCCTGAGATCGCCAGCCACGTGACAGTGGACGCTTCGTTCCACACGCCGGACCAGTTGATGGCGCTGGTGAAGGGCTTCGACTTCGTCGTCGCGACGCGCATGCATATGATGATCATGTCGCTTTGCGTCGGCACGCCGGTGCTGCCGATCGCCTACGAGTTCAAAACCAAGGAAGTGGCCAAGCGAATCGGTGTCGACGATGTGCTGCTCGACATCGACACCGTGACGCCCGAAGAGGCGCGCGAAAAGCTCGGCCGGTTTGCGGGAGATCTCGACCGCTATCGCAAGACAAGCCTTCAGGCCGTGCTCGAAGAACATGCTTCGGCAATGTCGGCCACAAACCTGCTGGCGCCGCTGATCGCCGGCCGCTCAGCGGATATTGCGCGCGGCGTTGGACAGGGTGGTGAACAAAGCGCGTCGCGACTGCGGGACGGCAAGCATGAAAACGAGACCGATGCCGTAGTTGAGGGCAAGCGCCAAAAAGACCGCGAGCAGGTCTGACTGGCCCGTTAGAGACGCCGGCAACCACAGGTACAGGAACCAGGCAAGCAGGGACGAGGCGATGAAAAGCCCCTGCATGAGCAGGAAGTCGGCGGCGGTCACCGGACCGACGCGATGGACCAGTAGCGCCAGCACGGGAACGCGCAGCACGTAACCGCTGATGGCATAGGCCGCGGCAACGCCGACGGCGCCCCAGTGCAGGCCAACGACGAAGGCAGCGACGGTCGTCAGCGACGAATAGATGCCCCAATGGAACATGGTCTTCGTCTTGCCCTGACAGATGAATATCCATCCCGTCGTGCTTGAAACGGACTGGACCAGGCTGGCGATGCCCAGCCAGGCAAAGATCGGTGCGACCGGTGCCCAGCCCGCGCCGAAGAGAAGTCCGACGATCTGATTAGAGGTCAGCGTCAGCGCCGCGATGCCCGGCATGGTAACGGCCGCCAGCATCCAGTTGGTGCGCACATAGATATCGCGAAAGCGGGCCTTGTCATCGTGAATGCGGCTGAGCAGCGGCACCATGACCCGTGTCAGCGGCTGGTTGATGTTCTGCAGCGGGAACAACAGGAGCTTGTAGGCGCGGTCGTAATAGCCGAGTTCGATCGCACCGGAATATTTTCCGATGAGAATGTTGTCGAGATTGCGCGAGAAGAAGTTGGCGAGGTTGAAGCCGGTCAGGTTGGCGCCGAACGACAATATATCGGCATCGACCTTCAGGTCCGGCCGCAAAGGCGTCCAACGCGCCACCAGCCAGGCGGCAGCCAGGGCGATAGCTGCCGAAACCGCCGGGCCGATGACCAGCGACCAGTAGCCCAACCCCGCATAGGCCGCGATCGCGGCGGCCAGAAGTCCGGCGGCGGCGCTTATCACGTCGTTCAGTGCGAGCTGGCCGAACTGCAGGTGCCGGTTCATCAACGCCAGCGGCACTGCGGCCAGACTGCCGAGAAGCAGCGGCAGGGCAGAGCCAAGGGTGATGCCGGACATACGTTGATCGCCATAGAACGCGGCGATGGCAG
Organism: Mesorhizobium sp. M1252; assembly: GCF_040318265.1. Lineage (NCBI taxonomy): Bacteria > Pseudomonadati > Pseudomonadota > Alphaproteobacteria > Hyphomicrobiales > Phyllobacteriaceae > Mesorhizobium > Mesorhizobium sp. M1252. The sequence continues at coordinate 329,543 of NZ_JAMYLX010000002.1, forward strand.
GCGCCAGGCCGGCCACTACCACGGCACTACCCAGCCCGACGAGCGCGCTGATCCAGAACACCTGGTTGAGCTGCTGGTTGCTGATGTCCTTGCGCTGAACCACAGCCTGCTGCAGGCCCAGATTCTGAAGCAGCCCGACGAAGGCGACGATCGGCCCGACGGAAGCCACCAGACCGAAATCCTCGGGGACGAGCAGACGGGCCAGCACGATGACGGAGAGAAACTGGATCGCCATCTTGAAGCCCTGGGCGCCGATGGTTACCAGCCCGCCGCGCAGGGCGACACGACCGAACTGGGGGGGCGGATTGGCGTTCATGCAAGCGACCTCGTTTCGCCAAGCCGCATGGCGATTTCCACGAAATGTTGGTTCAGCAGATCGGAGTTGAACTCGGCCTCGATCTTCTTGCGCGCCGCGAGAGCGATCTCTTCACACGGCTTCGGATTCTCGGCGATCCAGGCAAGCTTTCCGGTCAGCGCCGCAACGTCCCGCTCAGCCACGAGAAAACCCGTCTTGTGATCGTCGATCAGTTCAGGGATCCCGGAATGATATGTGCTGACCACCGTCAGGCCGGCGGCCATCGCTTCCATCAGCGAAACCGGAATGCCTTCCAGATCGCCATCGCGGGCGCCGACGCTGGGCAGCAGGAATACATGCGCATCGCACAGACGCTGTTTGACTTCGCTGTGCGGCCGGGGCCCAAGAAAATTCACCCTGTCGGCAATGCCGAGCTCTGCGGCGATCCCCTTCAGCTGCTCGAGAAGTTCTCCGCCGCCGATCACCGAGTAGATCCAGTCTCGCCGCGGCAGGCCAGCAAGCGCGCGAAGCGCATATTCGATGCCCTTCTTTTCAGTCAGGCGGCAGACCGAGATGAAAGAGAGCGTAGCCTGCTCCCATGAACGCCACCGATAGTCGATGTCACTCGGCCGCACCCCCATATGGTGAACCACAACCTGCTCCGGCGATGCACCGACCTCAATCAAGGCATCGCGGAAAAACGCATTCACCGGCAGTTGAAGAACGCCCTTTTCGAACACAATCTTGTAGCGCGCGAGCGTATTGTCATGCAGCGGTTCGCCGACATCACGGCCGTGAAATATCGTCACCAGGGGAGCGGAAATCCTCCCGCGCTTGATGGCGCGGGCCACGCGCATGCCGTTGTTGCCGAAATGGGCAACGATGACGTCGGCGCCCTGCAGTTTTCGGGCATGAGCAATGTCGATGGCGGTCGAGAGCTTGTCCCAGAACCTGCCGGACCACTTCCTGAGCAGCGGGCGATAGCGACCCAGGCCACCCCACCAGCATATGACCTTTCCTGGCAGCGCCTGCCAGCGCGGATCATCGATGTTGCTGTCCCTGCCGAAGGACGTCTCGTTGCAGACGACGCCGACTTCCATGCCGCGCTCAAGGCATCCGGCTATCTGGTCGAGAACAAAGGTTTCGGACAATGAGGGGAACTTGTCGACTACGAAGCAAATCTTCATCGGCAGGATGCGCTCGTGCGGAGAGCCGGTGTGCCCTTGACAAAAGCCGGGCCGAAAACAGGGTGCCGGAGGCACAAGACATGCAGCATGGAACTCTACCGCTGTTGGCCCACCCGCAGGGACGTTAGTATAGGTCTTGCTGCACTGCAACATTTTTGGTGCACTGTAGCAAGATTTCCCTCGGCTTGGCGTGTCTGCCGATCAAACGCAGAGCAGCAGTGTCAGCCGGCAGATGAAGGATCCGCCAGGCCCTCGGAAACCCCGACATGACCGGCAGGTTCATGCGCAGGGCTCGATGTGGCCAGTTGGGTAACGATCTGCGCAAAACGTTCATTCAGAACATCTGCGTTGAAGTCGTCCTCGACTTTGCGGCGTGCGGCAAGCGCGATACGCTCGCATTCGGTCGGGTGCTCCCCGGCCCAGGCAAGCTTGCCGGCAAGCGCTGAAATATCTCGCTCGGGCGCAAGCAACCCCGTCTCCCCATCCTTGATGAGCTCCGGGATTCCCGAATGATACGTGCTGACCGCAATCAATCCGGCGGCCATGGCCTCCATGAGCGCGACCGGAATGCCTTCCATATCCCCGTCGCTGGCAGTGATACTTGGCAGCAAAAAGAGATGCGCCATGCGAAGCCGTCTTTTCACCTCTGCGTGAGGGAGGCTGCCGAGGAATGTTACGCGACCAGCCAAGCCCAGCTCTACGGCCAGCCTCTCCAGATTCATCCGCAGAGGACCGTCGCCAACAATGTCGTAACGCCAGTCTAGCTGCGGCTGGGAGGCCTTGAGGGAGGCCAGGGCTCGCAAGGCGAACTCGACGCCTTTCTTTTCGACCAGGCGGCAAACCGTCGTCACGACCAGTTGGGTGCCTTCCCACGATTCCCAGCGATAGCCGATTTCGCGGGTGTCAATTCCCATATGGTGGACCGTCGTGCTCGCCTGGGACAGGCCGGCTTCCAGCAGCATCGTGCGGAAGTAATCGTTGACGGGCAGGTTCAGGGTCCCATGCTTGGTCAGCCCGGCATATTGTGTCGCGAGCACTGCCTGCCGCGCCGGGATCGCCACGTCCGCGCCGTGAAAGATGGTTATGATCGGTGGTTTGAGCACCTTCCATTTCTTCAGTGCGGCTGCTCTCTCGCCGTTCTGTCCGAAGTGGGCGACAATCACGTCGCAGCGGTTCAGGCGGCGTGCAAAGGCGATGTCGAGAACGGTCGAGGCCTTGTATCGCAGACGCGGCGGCAGACGCTGTACAAATTTGCTGATTACAGCGGCCCATCGCCACCAATGTCGGGTTCTGGCGAGCAGCGTCGCCATCGGCTCGCTTTGCCGGTCAATTCGGTGGTCACCTTGCATCTTTTCGCAGACCACTTCGACCTGAAAGCCCCGCGCCAGCAGCCCAGCCATCTGGTCCACGACGAAGGTTTCCGAAAGCAGAGGGAATTCGCCGACGACAAAGCCCACGCGCATGACCCGCCCATAAGGTTGGGGCTTGCTCGGACCAAGCGGTCCATATCGCACAAGCCCTAATGTAGACAGGCAGAATACACGTTGATTGCTGCAGTGCCACAAGATATTGCACTGCAGCAATTAAAAGTGATCCGGACGGGCGCACGACGCCTGGACCTGGCTAACGGGAACTTTGCGCGACCACGGTCGTGCAGCGTCTCAGCTGAACTGCAACACGACGCGTTTAGGCTGCGCGCTCCAAACCGACACGTCTTGCGCGGTCGAGAACGCCCATGAACGTTGCGAACTGGCTGTCGGGGTTCATTTGCAGCCGCTCCGAAAACTGACGTGCTGTCGCTGACAGCCGCTTGTACTCGGCCTCGTCGCTCCACAGCCGCCTGACCGTTGCGACCCAGTCGGCGAGCGGGGCGTCGTAGTCCAGTACCACGCCGCCGGCGCCGATCGCTTCCGGCAGACCGCCGCGCCGCGAGCCGACCACGGGAATGCCACTACAATGCGCTTCCGAGGCCACCCGGCCCCAGGCTTCTTCCCATTTGCTGGGCGCAAGCAGGATTTTCGTGCGGCCGTAGACCGTCTTCATGTCGCTGGTGCGGCTTTCCAGCTTGACGTTCTGGAGGGGAGAGATTGTTGCTTCGATCCGGGCTCGATGATCGTCGTCGAGCTTCCAGCTTTCGACGAACAGGAACGGGATCTCGGGACAGGCGGCGGCAATGCGCACCGCAAGATCGAAGCCTTTTTCCTCATATGGATTGATGAGCGTGACAAATTCACCGGTCGTCGGTGTGCAGTAGAACGCGGGATTGATGGTCGGCGGAATAACCGTCGAATCGATATCGAATTTTGCCTTATAGGCGCGCGCGGTGAACTCGGAGTTGGCGATATAGACCGCCGAATGGAGCTCACGCAGATCGCCGGCCAATTCGTAGAATTCGACATTCCTCAGATAGACGGTCAGCGGCACGCCAAGCCTCTGCAACTCTCTGCCGATCGGCACCGAATTGTGGCACTGCACGACCGCGACATCCGGCCTCAACTTTTTGACGGCGAAGTCGGCCGCTTCCCAGGGGAACCACGCCCGTACAACCGGATAGCCCGGGAAATTGTCGATGACCGCGCGCTGACGAAGGAGCTTCATCTTGGCGCGCGCCCTGAAGCCGAACATGCCGTCGCCGAACAGGGCTGCCAGAACGGATGCCTCGTGACCGTTTTCGCGCAATTGCTCGACCAGGTGGTGGGTGCTCGACTGGACGCCCCCGCTGAATTGCGGCGTGTAGCCGGTGCCGCCTGCAAACAGAACTTTCATGAACCTGGCTCCGCGTTGTGCCGCCCTGCCTTCACGCCGCCATCCTGCCGATCGAGAAATACTCGATGCCGTGACGGGCGATGACCTTGGGATCATAGAGGTTGCGGCCATCGAAGATGACCGGCGTGGTCAGGGCATCCTTCACCGCGTCGAAGGACGGGGCGCGGAAACTCTTCCACTCGGTGGCGATCAGCAACGCGTCGGCGCCGCGCAACGCCGCCTCCTTGGTGCCGCACAACAAAAGGTCGTCGCGCAGGCCGTAGATGGCCTGGCATTCCTGCATCGCCTCGGGGTCGTAGGCCTGCACATTGGCGCCGGCCTGCCACAGCGCCTCCATCAGGACGCGCGCCGGCGCCTCGCGCATGTCGTCGGTGTTGGGCTTGAAGGCGAGGCCCCAGAGCGCGAAGGTCTTGCCCTTGAGACTGCCCTTGAAATAACGGTGCACCTTGTCGAACAGCACCGACTTCTGGGCATTGTTGCGCTCCTCCACGGCGCGCAGCAGCTTGGCGTCGAACTTGACGCCTTCGGCTGTCTTGATCAGCGCGCGGACATCCTTGGGAAAGCACGAACCGCCATAGCCGAGGCCGGGATAGATGAAGTGATAGCCGATGCGCGGATCCGAGCCGATGCCCTTGCGCACCTCCTCGATGTCGGCGCCGAGTTGCTCGGCCAGATTGGCCATCTCGTTCATGAAGGAGATCTTGGTCGCCAGCATGCAGTTGGCGGCGTATTTCGTGAATTCGGCGCTGCGCACGTCCATCACGATCATCTTCTCGTGGTTGCGGTTGAACGGCGCGTAGAGCTCGCGCATCACCGCCTCGGTGTCCTCGCTGTTGGTGCCGACGATAATGCGGTCGGGCTTCATGCAGTCGGCGACGGCGGAACCTTCCTTGAGGAACTCAGGATTGGAAGCGACGTCGAAAGCCAGGTCCTGGCGCCCGCGCGCCTTCAGCGTCTCGGCGATTTTGGCCTTCACCTTTTCGCAGGTGCCGACCGGCACGGTCGACTTGCCGACGACGATCTTGGGACTGTCCATCTCGCGGCCGATGGTCTCGGCCACCGCCAGCACATATTTGAGGTCGGCCGAACCGTCCTCGCCGGGTGGCGTGCCGACCGCAATCATCTGGATCTCGCCATGCTTGACGCCGGCGGCGGCATCGGTGGTGAACTTGATCCGGCCGGCTGCGTGGTTCTCCTTGACCAGGGCCTCCAGTCCCGGTTCGAAAATCGGCACCAGGCCCTGGTTGAGCCGCTCGACCTTCTTTTCATCGACATCGACGCACACCACCTGGTGCCCGACCTCAGCCAGCACCGCAGCCTGCACGAGACCGACATAGCCAATTCCAAAGACCGTCAAATTCATTCGGGTTAATTCCTGTTCACGCCCTTTGGCCTTATATGGCCGGGCCGGTTCAGATTACTTTATGCTGCTTACACTGCATGCCAGCGATTCCGGAAACTGGCACGGCTGGCCGAGCGCGGTGAAGGCCACGCGCTGCACCTGCATCGTCACCTGGCGGCCGGGGTCCGAAAAGGCGCCCATCCAGTTTTTCAGCGTGTCGCTGCCCCAGAGGCTGAAGAATATCTTCTGCGAGTGGGTCGGCAATTGCTCGGGATTGGTCACTTCCTGGACCAGCTTGCCGTTGACGTACCAGCGCAGCCGGTCCTTTTCCCAGATAAAGGCATAGTCGTTGAAGCCCTTGTCGGCGCCGCCTTCGACCTCGGCCAGCTTCTCGTTCTTGGGCTTGCCGGCGATGTAGCTGTTGACCTGCACCTTGGATGTATCCTTGGTCAGCACCTCGAAGTCGATCTCATACCAGGGCTGTTTGTCGGCAGGGCCGATATAGGTGAAGAAAGCGGCGTTGAGACCGGATCCGGTGTCGGTCTTCATCCGTGCTTCATAGGTCCCATATCCGAAGCGCTGCTTGGTCTGGATCTCGGCGCAGGCGAACTCGCGGTCCTTCAGTTTGCGCTTTTCGAAGCCGAGCGTCAGCATGTTGTCGGAAAATTTTACCAGGCTTTTCGACCAGGTGCAGTTCTGGTGATTGCCGTTCGACCAACCGTCGGAGACATACCAGCGCGAACGATCGAAACTCTTGAAATCGTCGACGAAGGACGGTGCGCTTTGCATCTCCGGGGAGGCGTCCTGGGCGCGGGAGGGGTGGGCGGCGCCGAGCAGAGCTGCGGCTGCCGCCAACAGAAGCGCACCAACGGATAGAAGACGCGTTGGGTTTACAAGACGCATTGGCCGATTTGGCCGCGTTGAAATCATGGCATCGATTGCCGCCATGGGCGTCGTCTTCGGATCTGCGTTCATATCAATTCACCTTTGTGCTGTTCCGCCCCAACCCAAAGTCACCGATTGGCCCACATTGCTAACGGGCCGATCCCGATCCTCCGTCCCCGAACTTTCTCTTCTGTGTCTCGTGTGACCGTGTTCAGCCGAAGCGACCTGCGGGTTTGACATATTCCCCGTGCGAATCAGAACTCTGGCCATCCTCGCCGACGATCGCGTCGAGTGAATGACGCAGTTCCTTCATCCGGCTCGTCTGGCGCACCAGCTCGGCGATGCGCTGTTCGCAGTTCAGGATGGACTTCGTCAGCTCGCCGACTTCCGACAGCTTGCTTGCCGACGCCGAGCCGTTCTCCATCGACTCGACCAGGAAGGCCGCGTTGGTGGACTTCGACCGGTAGCGGGCCTCCAACCCGGTCTTCTCGGCCGCAATCTCGGCCGTGATCTGATCCAACAGCTTTGCCAGACGGTCGAAACGCGCCAGATCGGTCTGCTTGTCGCGCGCTGGGTCCCTGGACCTGAAGCCGAAAATTGAAGCCATCCGGTTGGCCTTCCAAAATTGCTGCACCGCAACATACAGTGCCATCGTCGGGGCGTGTAGGCAACCTCCGAGTTTCAGAAAGGCAATTTTTTCAGCCTTGCGGCCGCCGTCCCGGACTTGGCGGAGCCTACTTTTGCGCCGCCGTGCTGGTAGCGGCCATGAGGAAGCGCAAGGGCGGCACCGGCTGCTGCCGCGGGGGCAGACCGGCGTGGCGAAACAACGCATCGAGCTTGTCGGCGGCCACGCCGACAACGATGGGAATGAAGTTCGACTGGCTGGCCAGCGCGTAGGCGGCGGCAGACGCCATGCCGCGCTCGGCCTTCACATCGAGAAAATTGCGCAGCCGGTATTTGTCACGCACATGCCGCTCGTGCTTGCGCAGCAGGGCCTTGGAGCCTTCCGGCAGGCTGTCGATCTTGAGCAGTGCCAGATCCGCATCGGCGAGGCGCTTCAGATCCTGTGTCTTGTGGCGCCCGCTCAGCGAATCGGCGCGCACGATCGCGCCATAGCCGCAGGAACGGATGACCTTGAAGCGTGCGCCAAGGGCAAAGGCGCGGGCGTACAGTTCATAATCTTCGCCGAGACGCAGGTTCTCGTCGTAACGCAGCCCATGCCTGTCGAGGAAAGCTCTTGATATCACCGGCTTGAGAAAGCCGAGTTCGCCGCGCTGGACACGCCGTCTGGAGATGTTGCCCTCGATGAACCGCTCGAAGTCGAGGAATTCCGGGTCCGCCGAAAAGGACGGGGCGACGATCTTAGAGACGTCGGTCGCCGTATCGTCACGGATCAGCATGATGTTGTCGGCGGCGAAATCCCAGTCGGTGCTGGCAAACAGCTGGCGAAACCGTCCCTGAAGGAAGAAATCGTCGGCGTCGAGAATGCTGATGAAAGGCGATTTCGACCCGGCAATGGCGGCATTGCGAGCGAAGGACGGGCCGCGATTGACGTCGAGCCGGATGACCGAAAGCCGACCGCTGCCATCGTCGGCAGCGCTGGCCACTTTTGCGGTGTCGTCGGTGGAGGCGTCGTCGACGACAACGACTTCCGCCACCTCCGGCTCGCGCAGCGCCGAGGCGATGGCTGCGGGAATGGTCCGGGCCGCGTTGCGCGCCGCGATGATCACGCAGACCCGGGATTCTGTCATGGACATAGGGTGGCCTTTCGATTGCATAAAGTGTCGCATTGGTCCCTCGCCCTCCCGGCGCGCGGCGCCGGACCCAGATCCATCCCCCGATCCATCCCCAGCGGATCGGGACGGAACGTTATCTGCCTGCTGCATGACGACCCTCATCGTCACCGGCTTTCCCGCTCGAAAATCCGCCGGCTGAGGTCGGCTGACGCGGCCCAGCCGGCCTCGGTCAGGTAGCGGACAGGTTCGCGGCCGCACAATTCCCACAAAACGGTGCGCCGTTGCGGCCATCTGAGCGACGACAGCCACGGCGCGATGACCATGTGGAACAGGTCTTCATTGCCGATGCGTGACAGGATCCTGGTGGCCCGATCCGACAGCAGCGTGCCGGCGCCACCAAGCAGCACATCGGCGGCGCGCAGGCCCAGCAGCAGGGTGTCAGCCAGCCCCTGCTCGGCCGCGTAGTCGAGCACAGTCTGCTGCTCGGCCTCGCTCAGCCGACCGGCAGCGGCCCGGATATCGCAGACATAGCCCGCGCATGGCTCGCGGTTGAACAGCGCCTTTGCGACACTGATGCAGGACAGAAGCAAAGTGTCGGAGGCCGAGATGAACGGCACGCTGGAGCCGGCGATCGCAAGCGCGCGCTTGCGGCGCAGGAACCCTTCCGTATCGCGCGGGCTGGGCGATCCCGGCTGCTGGAGCCGGTAATGGAGATCGACGGTGGACAATTTCCGACCTTGGCTGCGAACCATGTGCTGCTCGCCCAGAAAGCGCACCCACCAGACGGAGCGGGACTTGCCGGCGACCTCGTAGCCGATCGAGCGCAGCGCATCGCGAGCTCTAAAGAAGCCGGCCGGCGACACCAATATGTCGACATCTCCGGACGGCTTCATGAAATGGTCGCCATAGAGCAGTTGCTGCTGGAGGGGGCCCTTCAGGAAGACGAAATCGATGCCGCTGCCGCGCAGCGCCTTGTCGATGGCCATCGAATCCATGATGCCGGACGAGTTCATCGCAATCGTGCGCCGGCGATAAGTGTCGAGCCACTCGAGCAATCCCGGCGGCGTCTCGCCCGCCGGTGGGCGCGACAGCGCCTTCAGCATGAAGGTGGCGACCTTGTTCAGCCTGGCGATATCGCAAACATCGGCAACGGAGATGGCCGGTGCAGGCGCGGCGCTGGGGCTCGCCCTGGAGGCGAAGAACAGCCGCAGGCAAGCCTGCACATAGGCCACTTCGTCGGCGCAGCCAGCGGCGCGCAACCTTTCGAAGGTCCCTTCCTGCAATGCCATATGCTGCAGCATCTCCGCAAAAAATTCGCCAGGCGCGTTATATTGCAACTGCGAAGCAAAGCATCGCCAAATTCATGCGCCGCGTCCAGTTTTTCCTTTGGCGCCAATTTTCCTGCAACCTGAACGTTTCGCAACACAGTCCTACAACGAGATGCAAGGCGCCGCCTGATCGGGGCTTGTGGCGGGTACGTCAGCAACAATTTTGTAGGAATGCGCCAGCGCCCAAGTGAGGAGCATTCGAAGGAAAACTTAACGTAATTAAATCAGATACTTAGTTGATGGCCTCGGACACTCTGCTGAATTCTCCTGGGATGTGAAAATGCAAAGCGCTTTGATCACCATTGAAGGGAGTCGCAACCGAGAATTGATTAACGGCTGGTAAATCAGGCTTGACTCATAAATGCTGCCATGCAGCTATTGCGGTGCAGCAATAGCTCGCTGCCGGCAATCGACAGGCCGCTTCCAGTCCGCAAGTGGAGAGTAAATTGGAACAGAATGTTGAAAAGCATGAGTACGAAACCCCTAGCCTGACGGTCCACGGCTCGATCGAGACCATCACGCAAGGCGGTAGCGGTACTACGGCACTCGACGCCTCGTTTCCGGCACATACGCCGGTCGGCGAACTCACCTTCTCCTGAGTATTCTCTCGTTGGGGTGACAAAGTCCGGACTCTGCAAACAGAGCGCACTAAGGAGAGTCGGGGGTCAAACCCCGGCTCTCGCGTCTTTGTCCGGAATTGCCGAAGCGTTGGTTGTGAGCGAGGTTTAGGATGGACTGGAACCCCACGGACCATGATCGGATGAGCGCGAGCAAGGATGCCGTGGCCTGCGAATTCGGCAACGGCCTAGCGCTGCTCGATATGAGGTCCAACATCTATTACAGCCTGAACGGCGTCGGCGCCTATATCTGGGAGCTGATCCAGGAGCCGCGGCCGATTTCCGAAATCCGCAGCGCCGTGCTGGATCGCTACAATGTCGATCCGGAACGCTGCAAGGCCGATGTCGATGGATTGTTGAAGGGCTTGGCGGACGCCGGGCTTGCGAGGCTCCATGATGAGGAACTTGTCTAGAGCTTTCTCACTGAGCGGGCCGGAGATGCTCTTTCTCGCCCACTGCCTTGCGGTGGTCGTGTCGGTGCGGCTGGGGCTGACGCTGCTTTCCTACAACAAAGTGCGCCGCATGGTGACCCGGCTCGACGCGCGCGAACCAGCCGACATCGGCGATCTCAGGCGTGTCGCCTGGGGCGTGGCTGCGGCTGCCCGCCTGGTGCCTGGCGCAAGCTGTCTGACCCAAGCGCTTTCCGGCCAATATTTGCTTGCCCGCCAGGGCAACGCCTCAAAAATCCGCATCGGCATCGAGCGCGATACCGGCACCGAGTTGAAGGCGCATGCCTGGCTGGTCAGCGGCGACCATATCGTGCTCGGCGGCTCGCTTGGCAGGTTTAACCATCTCGTCGACCACGGCCAGTGAGCGATGAGCGGCGTCGCCGGAATTCTGCTGAGGCAGGAAGGCAGGCAGGCCGCCGCGGCCGACATCCAGCGCATGCTTGCCCGCATGCAGCATCGCGCGCCTGACGGCAGTTCGTGGTGGATCGACGAGGGCGTCGTTCTTGGCCACGCCTGGCTCAACACCACCGATGAAGCCGGCCCCGGCCCGCTGACCATGGCCGGCGGCAAGCTCGCAATCACCGCGGATTGCCGGCTGGACAACCGCGACGAACTCTTGGCCAGGCTCGGCATCCGGGACAATTCGGTTGCCGACGCCGTGCTTGTGATGAGCGCCTATCTGCGCTGGGGCGAAGCCTGCCCCGAGCATCTGCAAGGCGACTTCGCCTTTGCCATCTGGGATGGCGAGCGCCGGCAGCTGTTTTGCGTGCGCGACCATTTCGGCGTCAAACCGTTCTACTATCATTCGAGCGACCGGCGCTTCGTCTTTGCCTCGGAGATCGGGCCGATCCTCGATGCCGGCGGCGTCGACATGCGCATCAGCGAACACCAGATTTCGGGATTCCTGGCCGGGCTGCCCGACGATCCGCAGTCGACAGCCTATGCCGATATCTTCCGCCTGCCGGCGCGCCACAGTCTGACAGTGACCGGCAACCAGGTGGTGCTGCGCCGCTACTGGCAGATCGAACCCTCGCCAAGGCCGATGCGATCGGACACGGCCGAGGAATTCCGGCATCTGTTCTCGCAATCGGTCCGCAACCGCATGCGCGGCACGCCTGCGGTCGGTGCTATGCTGAGCGGAGGCCTCGATTCCTCCTCGATCGCCTGCGTGGCGGGCCTGCAGAATGCCGCCCAGCAAAGATCGAGGCTGCCGACCTTCTCGCTGGTGTTCGAAAAGGGCTCGCCGATGGATGAGCGTCCGTTCATCGAGGCGGTGCTGGGCCAGCAGAAGGTCGACGGCACTTTGATTTCGGTCGGCAATTATGCCCCCTTCGCCGAATTCGACCGCATCCTGGAGGAGCAGGAAGAAACGTTTCTTGCGCCCGGCCTGTCGCTGACCCGCGACATCTACAGGACCGCCGGCGGCAAGGGCATGAAGGTTCTGCTCGACGGCCATGGAGGCGACGAGGTGGTTTCGCAGGGCCACGGCCATCTGCACGAACTCGCCTATGCCGGCAAATGGATGGAGCTGTGGCGCGAGCTGCGCAGCGCCTCCAACACCTATGGCGATGGCATGCTCGGCCTCTACTACCAGTTCCTTACCCTTTACGGGCCGGCCTGGCGCATCGCGAGAATCAAGCGGTTCGCGAACCGCGTGCTTGGCAAATTGCGGCGCCATCCCACTGGGCGGCCGGCGACGAGCTGGCGCGCCCTGATCAATCCGGACCTGGCGATGCGTACCGACCTCGTCGAACGGTTCCGCAGGGCCGGCTATATGCCGCCCGCGGTCAGCGCCAGCGAGACCTTGACCCATCGCTGGCTGCTGTCGAACGGCATGGTGCCGCACGCCTTCGAGGTACTCGACAAGGCGGCGGCGAATTTCGGCGTCGAGCCGCGCTACCCCTTCTGGGACAAGCCTCTGGTCGAGTTCTGCCTGGCACTGCCCGGCGCGGAAAAGCTGAACCAGGGCTTTGGCCGCTCGGTGTTGCGCCGTGCCATGGAAGGAATTTTGCCCCCGGCGGTGCAGTGGCGGCGCGACAAGATCGATTTCACCTCCAATTTGGTCAAAGGCATGCTGGGCAACCACCGCGATCTCCTGGACAAGGTGCTGGTGAAAGATGCGGCGCGGATTGCCCCTTACGTCAACCTGCCTGAGGTGACCGCCGCCTATGGCCGCATTTCCAGCCAACCCGAGGCCGCGACCTTGCCCGATGTCCAGTATGTATGGCGTTCGATTTCGCTATCGTTGTGGCTGCGGCAGGTGCAACAGCGCGGGAGCCACTGATGATGCCGGCCAACATGCCTCTTGCCGCTGATGACCGCCATGCAATTGCTGCTCGCGCACAGCACTTCTACAAAGCCTATGGGCTGACGATCGCTTCGCAGGTCGAACTGCCTGAGCTAGAGCCGAGCGAACCAGCTTGCGTCGATGTGCTGATCACGGTCGGCCCGATCGACCTGCCAAAACCCTCGCCCGAGACCGGAACTGCTTTCCGTTTCGAGCCGCGGCAGCAATATTTGGCATGGCAGACGGTCGGCGCCTTCCTGATCACCGATGCCTGCCGCATCGAGGTGGAGCCGGCGCCCGATGTCGACGATGCGCTGCTGGCGTTTCCGCTGCTCGGTCCGGTCATGGCACTGCTCCTGCACCAGCGCGGCCTGCTCATCCTGCACGCCAGCGCCATTGCGGTCGGCGGCAAGAGCGCTGTCTTCATGGGCGACAAGGGCGCCGGCAAATCGACGACGGCGAGCGCGATGATCCGTGCCGGGCATCGATTGCTGACCGACGATGTCGTGGCGCTCGATCTCACGGACCGGCCGATGATCGTTCCGGGTTTTCCGCAGTTGAAGCTCGCCGCCGATGCCGCCGCCGCGTTTCCCATCCGCCAGGCAGAGATACGCCCGCAGGTGCATGCGGCGATCGACAAGATGCAGCACCGCCTGCACGCCGGATTTGCGGCAGACGCGGTGCCGGCGACCCGGATCTATATCCTCGAGCGCAGCGACAAGGCAGCGATCACGCCGCTGCCAGGCATCGGCGCCCTGCCGGCAATCATCAAATTTTCCTATGTGACGCGTTTCGGCCGTCCAGCCCTGGTCGGCGATTTTGCCACGACACATCTTCGCCAATGCGCCGCCCTGGCCAGCCAGATCGGCGTCTGCCGCCTCGAAGTGCCCACCGGGCTCGACCGTATCGGCGAAGCCGTCGCCCTGATCGAAAACGATCTGGCGGCCGACAAAGGGCCGCGGTGACTGACATGTCCGCATCGCAGATCCTGCGCTTTTCGTTTTGCCGCGATGTCGCCGGCTTCGGCGCCGCCATGGCCCGGATCGGCGGGCGCAGGACCTTCACGGCATTGCTGTTCCTGATCCTGGGAAGCCTGACCGAAGGCATCTCGATCCTGCTTCTGGTGCCGCTGCTGCATCTGGTCGGGCGACCCGAGCAGAATTTCGCGGTCAGGTTGCCTGACCGCGACTGGGTGCGCTGGCTGGCTCCGGACGGAACGCTGCAATTGACCACGGTGCTTTGCCTGCTGGTCGGGCTTGTCGCGCTGCAGGCAGCGTTCAACCGCTATAAATCCGTCTACATGGCGCGGCTGCTGCTCGACTTCATCAATCGCCTGCGCATGAACCTGTTCGAGAGCATCGGCAAGGCGCGGTGGGGGATATTCGCGCGCATGCGCAGCTCCGATCTCGACCATGCGCTGACCGGCGATATCGACCGCGTGCAGTCGGCGGCGTTCTCGCTGCTGATGCTGGTGCAGATCGCCGTGCTTCTGGCGGGTTATCTCGTTGTCTCGCTGTTCATTTCGACAGTAATGACGGCGTTTGCCATTGTCGTCGGCATCGTCACCTTCCTGGCACTGCAGCCGTTTCGGGCACGAGCCAGCGCCTTCGGCCGGGTTTTGACCAGCAATCGCCAGGAGCAGTACCGAACGGTCTCGGAGTTCCTCGGCGGCATCAAGGTCGCCAAGAGCCTGAATGTCGAGGCGACCTATTACGCGCAGCTTCGCGCGACGCTGGAGAAGATGAAGGCCGACAACATCAACTATGTGCGCAACAGCACCATCGGCACCGCTCTGTTCCAGGTCGCCAGCGTCATTGGTCTGAGCCTGTTCATCTATGTCGCTTTGGTCCGCTTCAACCTCTCGCTGGCCGAGATCGTTGTCCTGCTTCTGGTGTTCATGCGCATCGCGCCGCGTTTCATGGACATGCAGATGCAGGCGCAGCAGGTGCTGATCAACCTGCCGGCCTATGCCTCGATGCGCGACATGCAGGCGCGTTTCGATGCCGAACGCGAGCCGGCAAACCTCGAATCGGATGCCAAGCTGTCGCTCGATGTCGGGCTCAACATCCGCAACGTCTCCTTTGCCTATGAGGCCGGCGGCAAGCCGGTGGTGAGCGATGTGACGTTTGGCCTTCCCGCCGGCAAGGTAACGGCGCTGATCGGTCCGTCAGGCTCGGGCAAGAGCACGCTTGCCGACATGCTGCTTGGCCTGCTCGAACCGAGCGAGGGCAAAATCCTGGCCGATGGCGTCGAGATCGGCGCGGCCAACCGCCGGCGCTGGCGCGACCAGGTGGCGTATGTGCCGCAAGACGTGTTCCTGCTGCACGATACGATCGCCGCCAATCTGCGCCTTGCCGCGCCGCAAGCCAGTGACGCGGAGCTGTGGACTGCACTGCGCGCTGCGCATGGCGCCGACTTCGTCGAGCGGCTGGAGTTGCGGCTCGACACGGTGGTCGGCGACCGCGGCGTCCGGCTCTCGGGCGGCGAACGCCAGCGCATCGCGCTGGCGCGCGCGCTGCTGCGCAAACCTTCGCTGCTCATTCTCGACGAGGCGACCAGCGCGCTCGACTGGCAGAACCAATCCCTGATCGCCAAGTCGATCGACGGCTTGCGCGGATCGATGACGATCCTGACCATTGCGCACAGGCCATCGATGATCGCCTTCGCCGACTGGGTGGTTGCAGTCGAAAACGGACGAATCGTCGAAGTCGGGCAATATCAGAGGTTGAAAGCGAAGGCCGGCAGCCGCCTGTCGAAAATGCTTTCAGGCGAGCAATCGGAACCCGAGCCGGCCGAAGCAGGCTGAGTCCGGCAGCAAGATGATCCGAGGCCGACCTTGCGGCTTCAGACTGCTCAATGCACGCTGCGCCTCGCCGAGAGCTTCTCGCCTTCAACCGCCTTGTCGGCGCCGAGGCTTCTTTCGGCGTCGCGAGCCCTGTCGGCCGATGTCGGCGCGCTGCTGGCGATCATAACATACACCAGCAGGAAATAACCGACTTGGATGAGGACAGCGCAGCCGATGACGCGAAGCACCGTTGTGGTGACCGTCGCGCCGTCGACATAGGACCACGCGACCACGATCGCGAGGGCGAAAACCATTCCAATGACGAATTTTGGTAATGACATGTTCGGCGGCCCGTCAACCGGCCCGAGCATGCAAAAGCGATGACTTACCCACCCGAGTATCTCCCCATTCGCCATGCGAGCTTATTTAGCTGCTCTTTTTCGGCCGGTTGCTTCCGGCCTTCCCAACCCATCCAGACTCTATCAGGAATAATTTGCGACTCTATTAAGGCGCGAAACTGACGGCAAGGGCAACCTGCAATAATTTTCGGCTTGGCGGCGGCTTGGACTCCGCCATGCTGCGATGCACACGCAGGGGTGGTGACCTAACTCGTCATGCGCTTTATACTACAGTAGAATCTACAATGTTGTTAGTATTTTACTTGATTAATTTAGCAAAGCCAGTGATTCGAAAATCAGTTAAAGCCGTTCCCTCTGCGGCAAAGGACGATTTGCCCAAAACCCGCCGAAAAAACGCATTACATTTCCTACGGTTGCTAATTATTCGTCACAAACCCGCCATAAAGGGCAAAATTTGGGCAAGGAGGGTTTATTATTTAGTCAATTCCTGACGTGACTATTTCAGCCATATGGGAAATTGTGTGTTGCGCTGCAGCATTTTTTTGGTATCGTGGCATAAACCATCCGTTCAACGTATGGAGCTTTTGCATGAGGGACGTTGCCAAGTCGGCCAATGCGGCATTTTCGCATGTCGGCGTAGATTTTCCGCCACCCATCGGCGGGCTGCTGAAGCGCAGTTTCGATATTTTCGGTTCACTTGTCGGCTTGGTGGCGCTTAGCCCGCTGTTCCTGATGGTGGCCCTTCTGGTCAAGCTTTCCGACGGCGGCTCGATCTTCTACGGCCACAAGCGCATCGGACGCGGTGGGCGGATTTTCCCCTGCCTCAAGTTCCGCACCATGGTCGAAGACGGCGAACGTGTGCTGGCCGCCTATCTCGCGGCCAATCCGGAAGCCAACGCCGAATGGATCGCGACCCGCAAGCTGAAGAACGATCCGCGCGTCACCCGCGTCGGCGCCGTTCTGCGCAAGCTCAGCCTCGACGAGCTGCCGCAGATCATCAACATCCTGCAGGGCGACATGAGCCTTGTCGGGCCTCGCCCGGTGGTGCGTGACGAGCTTGAGATCTACGGCAGCGCCGCGGTCTATTATTTGAAGTCGCGGCCGGGCCTGACCGGGCTCTGGCAGGTCAGCGGACGCAACGATGTCTCCTATGACAGCCGCGTCGCGTTCGACCGTCACTATGTCGAGAACTGGTCGCTGTTCGAAGACGTTCGCATCATCCTCAAGACCGTGCCTGCGGTGTGGATGTCGCGCGGTTCCTACTGACCGACCGCAACTGGTCAGCAATCGGGCCGGTACGGCCCGAAGCCAATCCGGTCCAAAGCTATTCGGCGATGGGCCGGTCTCGCATTGCAGCCATAATTCTGCCAGGTTCCGAAGGAGGCACTCGGCAGCAGGTCTATCGGGCGGATGGGGCCAAAACGGATCGGAAACGTTCAGTTGAAAACAGACATATCAGCGTATTTTCGCCTTGCCGGCCCGATGCGGCCGGCACGGCTCGTCGCCACGTGCCTCGCTCTGTCGCTCGCGGTTCCGGCCATGGCCGACGAGTACCGGCTCGGCTCGCAGGACAAGCTCAACATCCGCGTCGCCGAGTGGCAGACGGTGGAAGGCACGTTCCGTGACTGGTCGGCGGTAAACGGCGAATATTCGGTCGGTCCCGCCGGCAATTTGTCGGTGCCGTTCGTCGGCGAACTGCCGGCCGCCGGCAAGACCACGTCGGAGGTTGCGGCTGCCATCAGCGTCGCCCTGCAGCGCAAGCTTGCCTTATCGGACAAGCCGGAAGCCTCGGTGGAAATGGTGCAGTTCCGGCCGTTCTACATCTCGGGCGAGATCCAGACGCCTGGCCAATTTCCCTATGTGCCGGAGCTGACCGTGCTCAAGGCGATCAGCATCGCCGGCGGCATCCGGCGCAACGCCGATTTGGGCACCCAGCTCGGCAAGGACCTGATCACCGCCAAGGGCAATTTCGACATTTATGACGACCAGCGCGTGCGGTTGATCGTCAAGCGTGCCCGCATCGATGCCGATCTCGCCGGCAAGGAGAGTTTCGAGGCGCCCAAGGAAGTCGAGGGCGACCCGCGCCTGGCGACAATCGTCGCCGACGAAATGCAGATCCTGATCTCCGACCAGAAAGCGTTGAAGCTGAAGCTGCAGGCGCTTGACGATCTGAAAGGGGTCCTGCAGTCCGAAATCGAGGCGCTGCAGAAAAAGATCGTCAACCAGCAAAAGCAGGTCGACCTGGCGCAGCAGCAGGCGGACAGTATTGGTCCGCTGGCGCAAAAGGGCCTGGTCGCCAACGCACGCCTGCTTTCCTCGCAACAGTCGGTCACCGATCTGCAGGGCAAGATCCTGGACTATGAGACGGCGATCCTCACCGCCAAGCAGTCGGTCAGCAAGGCGACGCAGGATGCCATCGATGCCCAGAACACGTTGAACTCGAGACTTGCCGCCGACCGGCAGCAGGTCGAAGCAGACCTCAACGAAGCCGCACTCAGGGTCAACATGCAACAGGGCCTGATGGCCCAGGCATCGGACCCGGCCACGACCGCCGCCATCACAAACAACAATGAAGAGCCGGCGCTCATCTATTCGCTGGTGCGCGTGACCGACGGCAAGACCAGCGAGATCGACGCCAAGGAAGATACGCCGGTGCTGCCGGGCGACGTTATCAAGGTGAAGCTGGCGCCGACGGCCAGCCAGTAACCTGTTTGTTTGGAGCAATTCCGGACGGAAACCGTTTCCCACTTTTCCCGGAATTGCTCTAGCGCTCGGGCTCGCTCGGCGAGGCCCGCGCGATGGAGGCGGGAGGAACAAGTTCGGCTCGTTCGCGCCAGGGTGCGGGCGGGAACTTCCGTTTTCCGACCGCTTGAAGGCATTCCATGCAGCCCGCCGCACCGCGCCACGTCTACCTCAATCTCGATGCCATCCGCGGCGTCGCGGCGATCAGCGTCATGCTCTACCACTTCTCGCCGTTCCTGGCCGCCGGCAAGGTGCTGCCGTCGAGCTATCTGGCGGTCGACTTGTTCTTCCTGCTCAGCGGCTTCGTCATCGCGCATGCCTATGACCGCAAGATCGAAAACGGCATGGGCTTCGGCACGTTCCTGGCGATCCGCCTGATACGCCTCTACCCGCTCTACCTCGCCGGCACGCTGCTCGGTTTCTTCTATCTCATCGTCAAGAACCGGCTGATTCCGGCGGAATACATGCCGATCTCCGAGATCGGCACCATGCTGACGACCGGCATGTTCTTCATCCCGCTGGTCAGCGATGCCTATCACACGATCTTTCCGCTCAACCCCGCGTCGTGGTCGCTGTTCTTCGAGCTGATCGTCAACATCGCCTATGTCGCCGTCTTCTTCCTGCTGACGAAACGCGTGCTGAGCGTGCTCATCGCCGTCAGCCTGGTGCTGCTGGTGGTCGCCTCTATCATTGCCGGCACGCTCGACTTCGGCATGACCGGCTCGACCATCATCAGCGGCCTGCCGCGCGTCTGTTTCTCGTTCTTCCTGGGCGTGCTGCTTTGCCGGTCCATGACACGCTATCAAAGCGGGCTCGGCTTCCTGCGGCGCGGCTGGTGGGTCGAGGGTGCGATCGCGCTGACGCTCATCGTCTTTGCCATCGCGCCGGCCGGCGGCGCGCGCGTCGCCTACGATCTCGCCTGCGTCGTCCTGGTCTTCCCGGCGCTGGTGGTGGTCGGCACTATTGCGACGACGGCGCCGCGCCTGTCAGGCCTCTATGGCTGGCTGGGGCGGATTTCCTACCCAATCTACATCATCCACACGCCGCTGCTGATGATCATCGCCGGGGCGGGCAAGGCCGCAGCGATCGACCCGTTCGCGCATCATCCCTGGTTCGGCATCGTCATGGCGGTTTCCGTCATCGTCATCGCCGACATCGCCACGCGCCTCTATGACGAGCCGTTGCGCCGCTTCCTGCAGCGGCTAATGCTGCGCAAGCGCGCCGTCGCCTGAGATAAGCAAGTCAGACGCGCGCCGGCATGCGGCCGTTGGCGGTGTTCTCGTCCGGCACCGGAACATAGGCCCGCCTTGCCCTGGCGAGCGGCACCGGGCGCAGCTTGAACAGGCCGTAATAGACGATGAACGAGGCCATGAAATAGGGGCCGAGGATCTCGACCTCGAAGAAGGAGCGGATCAGCATCATGCCGACCGCGCCGGCGAGCACCACTGAATCGGCGCTCCAGTCACCGAACACCACCTTCGAAACATGGCCCCAGAAGGAGCGCAGGATGATCAGCGCCAGCATCGTCACGCCGATGAAGCCGAGCTCGACCAGCGTCTCGATATAGGTGTTGTGGAAATGGAAGCCGGTGCGGGTGGAGATGTAGAACTCGGCCCAGAGCCGTTCCGGATCGGCAAAACCCTGGATCCAGTAGGCGGCATAGCCATAACCGAGCACCGGACGCTGCTGCGCGGCGGCCCAGCCCTGTTCCCAGAGATAGGTGCGGCCGGTCAGCGTCGAATCCTTGCCGAAGATGCCGAGCACGACATCGAGCAGGCCAAGGTTCAGCGCAGCCATCACACCGCCGACCAGCGCGGTAGCGCCGACGACGAACAGCACGCGGCGGTAGCGGCGTGACAGAACCTTGCTCATGGCAAGCAAGGCAACGACACCGATCACCGCCGGAAGCGAAGCGACCGACGTCGCCGAGTGGGCGATCGCCAGCATAAAGACCGACAGCAGGATGATCGGCGCGGTCCAGACGAAGCTCATCCAGTTGCGCCGGTAGAAGGCCAGAAAAGCGAAGCAGAAGAAGATGCCGAGCGAGGCGAAGAAGCCGATCTGGTTCTTGGAGCCGAAGGCGCCGACGAAATTGGTGGTGCCGTCGATAGTGTCGAGCGCATAGGCGCCAACCTTCAGCGAATACAGCAGCACGATGAAGATGCCGATCAGCGAGCCCAGCACCAGCGTGCGCGTGCTGATGGTGCGCGCCGCGATGTAGGCGCACAGCATGTGGGAGAAATATTGCAGCCCCGCCCGCGCGCTGGTGCCGGCCGCTTGCGACCAGAACAGCGACAGGCAGACATAGGCCGCAAACAGCAGCGGCAGCCAGGCGCTGGAGAGATCGCGGGCGAAACGCCGGTAATCGACGAACAGCAGCGGCAGCCATACCAGATAGTAGGCGAGGATCAGGATCTGGCCGAAATTGGTGGAGTAGGCGAAGGCAAAGACCGACACCGCAACGGCGAAGGCGGCATAGGCCTTGTTGTTGTCCGGATCGATCAGAATGGATTTCGGGATCTTCATATCCGTACCGGATTTCTCATGCTGCCGCCTTTCGGCCGGGCTGAAGCGCCCATGGTCGGCTTTTCTGCGTCATGCGCGATCGCCGGAACCTGCCCTTGCCGGACCCCGATCAGCGGGCATCCATTGTGCAGTGCACAATATAACCTCTATCGCCTGTCACTCAATGGCAAATTTGCCGCGAGGGGTAAAGTTGCTGCAGGCAGGGCCAAAACGACCATGCAACCGACAAATGGCGTTAATGCGGCTCGCTCGTTTCGAAAATTCAAACTGGCCGCTACCACAGCGCTCCGCCGGTGATCTGGATGTTTTCCATGGTGATGCCCTTGGCCAGATCCGAGCACAGGAACACGGCTAGAGCCGCGATTTCCTGCGGCTGCAGCATGCGCTGCTGGGGATTGCCCTTGGCGATCTCGGCCATCGCTTCCTCGGCGGTTCTGCCCTTGCCCTCACGCTCGACCACCTGCGCCACGTTGCGGCGCATCAGTTCGGTCTCGACCCAGGTCGGGCTGATCATGACGCAAGTGACACCGTGCGCGGCGCCTTCCAGCGCTACACAGCGGGTAAGGCCGAGCAGCCCGGCCTTCGAGGCGCAGTAGGCCGGGTTGTCCTTCCAGCCGACGGAAGCCGCCGTCGAGCCGATGTTGACGATACGGCCCCAGCCGCGCTCGATCATGCCGGGCAGCACAGCTCGGGTGACGCGGAACGCTCCGCTGAGATTGGTGTCGACGATCTTGTCCCACAGCGCGTCGGAATGGCCGCAGACCGGCTGTTCGGCGGTGGTGCCCGCGGCATTGACCAGTATGTCGGCCGGGCCGATGGCGGCCTGCACGTCGGCTGCAAACCGGTTGGTCACCTCGCTGTCGCGGACATCGAGATGGGCGGCACAAACCCTGGTGCCGTGTGCCGACAGGGCCAACCGCACGCCCTCGAGTTCATCGGCGCCGGGATAGTAGGCGGCGTCGGATCTGTCGGCGCCGGCGGGCGCGATGTAGGAGCCGACGGCGACATTGGCGCCGGCTTGCGCCAGGGCCGTAGCAATGGCGAAACCCATGCCGGAAAACCCGCCGGTGACGATGGCGCTGCGGCCGGAAAGGTCTGTCATGGTGGGCAGTCTCCGATGCGACGTACGATGCGTTTATTCATAGTCCGTCGCCGGCTAGGAGCGCTACCTTGCCGGCAACGCGGCCGTAACATCGAGTTTCGCTAAAGCGGTTTGCCCAGCCACTCGCGGTAGAAGCCTTCGAGATCTGGCTCGAAATCATGGACGATCGGGTAGCCCGGCGCCGCCGCTTCCACTTCGTGCATGGTGCCGCATTGCGGGCAGATGAATTCGCGGATTTCCATCCATTGCGGATCGGGGATATCGCTGTTGGGATAGATCTCGCGCAGCGCTGCCTCGGTGTTGCGCACGTTGATCGCGGCCTTGAGCTTCCAGTTCTTGCGGTAGTCGCCGAAGGAGTGGCCGCATTCGCAGCGGGTGATGCGCTCGTCGCCGCTCTGGCAGATGAACAGGTGATCCGAGACCGGCAGCAGGATCGGGTCCTTCCAGGTGACACGGTCCTGATAGACGGCGAGCATCTTGAAGAAGCGGTCGTCGTCCTTGTAGGCGCTCATGATGCGCTTTGTCTGAGGCCAGGGGAGCTTGCCGGCTGAGAGATCGCCGAGGACTTCCTTGCTGTACGAGGTCATGGCTTTGCTCCCGGCATGAAGATCGATCTGGCGTCGACGGTCCAGAAATCGCTGAAATCCCTGGTGAAGCGCGACGACAGCTTGATCGCGCTGGCATACATTTTCTTCACCTCGGGCGCGAAGTCGGCCTTCTCGACACGGCCGTGTTCGGCAGCGATCCAGTCGGAAACCGGGATCGCCTTGGCCAGACGCTCTCTGCGCATGGCGGCACGACGTTCGACGGTGGCGTCGATATCGGCAACCGGATAACCCTCGGCGTCGTCCTTCAGCACGATGCCGAAAATCTGGATCGCCGCCTGGCGGGTGAGAAAACCGTTCTCGACATCCCAGGCGGTCTTGACCGGATCGCGCTCCAGCACGTCACCGTGACCGCCGCCACCATTGTAGGAATGGCTGAAGATGTCCCCCGACTTGTGCGGCGAGGTGATGTAGGGGCCTTCGACCACGGCATGGTCGCCGCCGATGTTCTTCTCGTAGTCGGAGACATGCGGATCGATACCTGGGGCATGCGCGAGCGGTTCGCCTTTTGCCGCCAGTTCATGGATGTTGGAATTGCGTACCGCGCGATGCTTCTGGCAGGTCGGCGCGGGATAGCCGCCACACATGCCGCCATTGTCGAATACCCGCGAGGAGTGTTCCGAGGTGTGCAGTCGCAGGTGCGAGGTCTTGTTGATCAGCCAGGTCGAGACGAAGGAACAGCCGCCGCGATATTTGCCGGCGCCCCCTGAATTGGGGACGATCGAGCGGCCGATATAGACCATCGGCATCGATTGTTCCCAGACCTCGATGTTGCCCATGTCGGATTCCGGATTCCAGCCGACATAGGCGGTGTCGAGGCCATCGGCGATGGCCAGCGCGCCGGAGCCGGCGGCGGCGCATTCGAAATGCGCCATGCCGAACGGCGTACCGTACTGGCTTTCGCCGCCCATCTCGATCATCGGGCTGTTGACCTGGCCGACGAAGGCTTCCTCGACGAAGCCGCGCGCGACGAAGCCGCGCGACAAAAGGCGCTGGAACACGCCATAGGCCGGCAGCAGCAGCGCCCAGGATGTGGCGGTCGCCACCATCTCATTGTCGGGGTTGGTCCAGGTGCCGTGCGGCAGCTTCAGCTCGGTCGCCATCCAGGCGCCGTCATTGACCAGGCCCTCGAAATTCATGTGCTGGGTCAAGGTGACGAACATGCCTCCATCCATGCCGGCCGGCGTGCAGTTCATCGAATGGTAGCCCCAGGGCTGCGTGCCCTCGAAGTCCATGGTGATCTTGCCGTCGGTGGTGATCTCCATCTCGATCGGGATGTTGTAGAGCCAGTCGGGATCGCCAAGCAGCTGGAAGCCGGGCTTGCCCGCCGTGACATGGCCGTAGAAGGTGTGGCCGCGATAGATGCCGGGCACCGTGAGTTGGCGGGTGCGGGCGAGCTGGGCGCGACGGCCCTCCTCGATGAACTCCTTCGACACCTTCATCCAGTAGTCGAGGCCGATGTCGGAGATCAGCTGCTTGACGCTTTCGCGCATGTCGATGCAGGAGGCGACCTTGGCCTTCTCGTCCAGCACCCAGTAGATCGGCATGCGCAGATTGCGCTCGCAGCGGATGACGTAGTCGCGGCGGATCTCGTCATTCTCGCCGATCTTTTCGGCGCAGACGAACAGGCCTTCGGTGAAGCGCTCTTGCGCCAGGCAGACGTCGCCGCCGGGCGTGATGCCGCCGGCCTCGAGCTCATGGCAGACGGCACCTGCCCAGCCGACAAGCGTGCCTTCATGGAAGATCGGCACCACGTCCATGACGTCGGGCACCTGCACGGTGCCGATGAAGGCATCGTTGTTGGCAAAGATGTCGCCTTCGCGGATCTTCGGGTTTTCCTCGTAATTGTTCTCGATCATCCATTTGATGAAGCGGCTCATCGTGTGGACGTGGACCATGATGCCGTTGGACAGCGCGATCGCATCGCCCTCGGGCGTATAGATCGCCACCACCATTTCGCCGACTTCGCGCACGCCGGGCGAGGCCGAGATGCGGCGGGCCATTTCGCGGGCCGAGACGCAATAGGCGCGCAGCTTGGTGTGCAGCGTCTCGAACTTCAGCGGGTCCTGGTTGCGTAGCGTGAGCTCGGTGATGCCGTCATAGCAGCCGGTCTCTTCCATCAGCCGTTCTGAATCGAGCAATCGTTCGCGAAGGCGCAGGGCCGAGGCAGGTTTGTCCAACATGGCGATCGCCCTCTCAAGCGTGGGTGTAGTGCAGCAGCGTCCACTCATCGACATGGACACGGTCCTGCGGATGAACGACGAGCGTCGTGGCGGGATGTTCGATGATGGCCGGACCGATCACCTCATGGCCGGGCTGCAGGAGATCCATCTCGTAGAGATTGGCCTTGTGCCAGCGGCCATCGATATAGGCCTCGCGCACACCCTTGTGGGCGGCCGCCGGGTCCGATCTGCCGAGCGGGCGCTTGAGCAGCACCGGCTTGACCTTGTCGGCGGTGGCGATCAATCCGAGCTCGGTGATGGTGAAGCCGGTTTCGCCATAGCGCGAAACGCGATGGTTGACCTTGGCGTAGACCGCCTCGAACTCGTCAATGACCCTACGCATGTCGTCAGCCGAATTGACCTCGGCGAGCGGTGCCATGACATCGACGTCCTCGAGCTGGCCGGTGTAGCGCATCATCAGGAACGGCACGGTCTTGATCTTGTCTCTGATATGGCCGTCGCTGATCATCTCGTCGACCGCCGCCTTGGTGAGATCATTCCAGACGTCGGTGACCTTCTTGCCGAAAGCGAGCAGCTCGTCATCGCTTGGGCGGGCGCCAATGTCGTGCTGCGTCGACACCGAATGCCGACGCATGAAATCGGCGGTGGTGCAGCCGAAGGCCGAGAAGGCGGCGGCAAACTGGAAGGTGATGATGTCCTTGAAGCCGATGCCCCTGGAGCAGCCGGCCAGATGCAGCGGACCCGAGCCGCCATAGGACAGCAGCGTGAATTCCGAGGGATGGATGCCCTGGCCGGAAATGACCCGGCGCAGCGCGTTGTTGGCATCGGCTTCCAGCATGTCGATCATGCCTTCGGCAGCCTCCTCGACCCCGACGCCAAGGATGCTGGAGCATTTTTCCTCAAACGCTTTGCGCGCCTTCTCGACCTGCAAGACGACCTTGCCGCCGAGGAAATAATACGGGTTGAGGCGCCCGAGGATGGCGTCGCAATCGGCGATGGTGGGTTCGGTGCCACCCTTGGCAAAGCAGATGGGGCCGGGGTCGGAACCGGCGCTTTCCGGCCCGAGTGAGACTTTCTTGGTCAGCGGGTCGACCTTGAGGATCATGCCGGCGCCGGCGCCGATCGTGTCGAGATGCAGCGTCGGCACGTTGAGCTTGAAACGGTCCATCAGCGGCTCGTTCTCGATCCGCGTCTGGCCGCGCGAAATCACGCCCATGTCGAAGGACGTGCCGCCCATATCCGAGCAGATCAGCGAGTCGTTGCCGATCAGCTTGCCGACATAGGCCGCGCCGAGAATACCGCCGATCGGGCCCGAAATCATGGTTTCGTGCAGGCGCGGATGGTTGATTGAGGTCAGGCCGCCAAAGGACAGCAGCGTCTGCACGCCGTATTTGAAGCCGTATTTTTTCGAAACGTCCTCGATACCCCTAAGCTGCTTGCGGCCGCGCGACGTCGCGTAGGCTTCGATCAGCACCGAGTTCAGCCGCGACTGTTCGCGGATGACCGGGCGGACCTCGTGGCTGGTGTAGATGAGGATGTCGGCGCCGGCTTTCAGCACCTCCTCGCGGCATATCTCGGCGATGCGCTTTTCGTGCACGGGATTGACGTGCGAGAAGATGGTCATGATGCAGACCGCCTCGACCTTGTCGGCAATCAGCTTCCTGGCCGCAATCGCGACTTCATGCTCGTAGAGCGGCAGCACGATGTCGCCGAACTGGTCGATGCGCTCGGTGACGCCATGGGTGCGACGGCGCGGCACCAGCGGATCGGGATGATGGTGGGTCACCGCATGCAGCCGGTCGGCATAGGAATAGTCGGCCCAGGCCTGCAGGCCGCGACCCATCAGGATCATGTCTTCCAGACCCTTGGTGGTGATCAGGCCAAGCCGGCGCCCGGTGCGCGACAACAGTGTGTTGAGCATGCCGGTGCCGGAATAGAGCACGACGTTGACGCCGGAGAACAGCTGCTCCAGCGAGATGCCCCAGGCGTCGGCCGCGTCTTCGGCCGATGCGAGGAAGCCTTCGGCCTCGTTCTTCGGCGTGGTTGCCGACTTGCCGATCTTGAAGTGGCCGTCCTGGTCGACAAGGATCGTGTCGGTCATGGTGCCGCCGGCGTCGATGCCGATGACGATTGGATTGCCGACGATGGGGCTGGTGAGGTTGGGTTGGGTCACGGTCGCCTCAGGATTGCTGTAGGATGGCTCAAGCTAGATTCCTTGGGCGGCCTTGCGCCATATGCCAAAAGACACAATGTCCGCCGGACCGGGATCGCCGAGAAAAGGGCATGCGCATGGGCAATATCTGGGCGCCGCTCGCCAGAGCGATTGCCGCCACCGGTACGGACAGGCATGTCGACTGCCTGATTGACCTGATCGGAGCCGACATCGAGCACGATCTCGTCACCGTGACCAGATATTCGGCGACGCAGACGCCGGAATTCATCAAGCACCGGCGCTTCTCCGACGAGATGGTCCGGCGCTATCTCGACAATTACTACGTCTTCGACCCGTTCTATGCCTCGTGGCGGCGTGAACGCCGGCTGGGCATCCTGCCGCTGAAGCGGCTTGCCGACGACGAGGCCAAGCGCGGCCAGTACATAGCGGGCTTCCTGGCGCAGTCGGAAATCTGCGACGAGGTCGGCATCATGCTGGCCGATGGCGGCGACTGGTGCCTCGGCATCTTCCTCGACCGCTCGACCTCCACCTTCAAGGAGAGCGAGATCGCCCTGCTGGACGAGCGGCTGCCGGTGTTCGAGGCGCTGCATGCACTCGACATTGAGGCGCGGGGGACGGAATTCTCCCGCACATCGGCGCCGACCGGCCCCGGCGCCTCGCCCCGGCAAGAGCCGACTATTCCTGCGAGCCTGTGGCCGGAGCTTTCCTTGCGCGAGCGCGAACTGGTGCAGCTGATCCTGGCGGGACATCCGACCGCCAACATCGCGGAACGGCTCGGCATCGCCGTCGGCACGGTGAAGAACCACCGCCGCCGCATCTACGAGAAGCTCGACATCACCACCGAACGGGAGCTGTTTTTGCAGTTCTTCCAGCATCGGGCAGACGGTTAGTCCGCCATCGATATCGTCGTCAGTCGTGCAATTGCCTGGAAATCGGCGGGCCGACAGTAAAGCCGGAGAATGTTACCTCAAACCCTTCGCGCTGTGGCGAGCAGCACATCATGCCGACATCGACGAATTTCGAGACCGGGAAATAGGCCAGCCGCACCGGCTTCCAGTGACTATCGGTGGAGTCCAGATACTGGACGCGGATCGCCTCGGCGTGGCGGGTCAGGCGGATGCGGACGCCGTCGGGGCCGGCCGCGATGGCTACAAGGGACCAATCGGAGGTGTCGTTGGTGACGACGACAGAGAAATACGCCAGCCCGTCGGTGTATTCGATGCCGGCCTTGATCCAGTGCGTTTCGCTCAGCCGCAGCATCAGCCCGGCCTGGTCGTAGAGAACCTTGTAGTCGCCCTTGACGGTGACTTCGGCGCTGAAGTCACCCTCGACCGGCCGGTAGAGGAAGTGGCCATTGTCACGCCAGAAGCCGTAGAAGGTCTCGCGCCAGAAGTCGGTTTCCCCGCCGGTGCGCACATGCACCGTGTCGTCGCCGACAACATGATGCGGCGGTGGGTTGAGCCAGGTCAGGTCCTCTTTCGCCGCCGTCATCGGTTCCCCCGCGATCAGCCGGCAAATGTATAGGCTGTCTTTACCGTGGTGTAGAACTCCGCGGCATAGCGGCCCTGCTCGCGCGGGCCGTAGCTCGATCCCTTGCGACCACCGAACGGGACGTGGAAATCGACGCCCGCCGTCGGCAGATTGACCATCACCATGCCGGCTTCGGAGTTGCGCCGGAAATGCGTGGCATGCTTGAGGCTCGAGGTGCAGATGCCGGACGTCAGGCCGAAGGGCGTGTCGTTGGCAACCGCAAGCGCCTCGTCATAGTCCTTGACGCGAATGACGTTGGCGACCGGCCCGAAGATTTCTTCCCGCGAAATGCGCATGGCGTTGGTGCTCTCGGTAAACAGCGCCGGCCGGAGGTAGAAGCCGGGCGTTTCGCGATCGATCCGCTCGCCGCCGAAGGCGAGGTTGGCGCCTTCCTGGCTGCCGATGGCGATATAGTCCTCGTCCTGCTTCAGCTGGCTCGCATCGACGACGGGCCCGATCTGGGTCTTGGCATCGAGCGCATCGCCGATGACGAGCTTTTCCAGGCGCTCCTTGAGCGCGGCAACGAAGCGGTCGTGAATGCCTTCGGTCACCACCAGGCGCGACGATGCCGTGCAGCGCTGGCCGGTCGAGAAATAGGCGCCGTTGATGGCGCACTCGACAGCCGTGGCGAGGTCGGCGTCGTCGAGCACGACCATCGGGTTCTTGCCGCCCATTTCGAGCTGGAACTTGCGCATGTGCTCGACGCTTGCCGCGGCGACGCGTTTGCCGGTACCGACCGAGCCGGTGAAGGTGATGGCATTGAGGTCGGGGCTGTCGAGCATGGCCTGGCCGACCACCGAGCCCTTGCCCATGACCAAATTGAGCACGCCTTTCGGCAGGCCGGCGCGGTGCAGGATGTCGACAATGGTCCAGGCGCTCTCCGGCACCAATTCGGCCGGCTTGAAGACGATGGTGTTGCCGTGGGCGAGCGCCGGCGCGATCTTCCAGGTGGGAATGGCGATCGGGAAATTCCACGGCGTAATGATGCCGACGACGCCAACGGCCTCGCGGGTGATCTCGACGCCGACGCCCGGGCGCACGCTGGGCACCAATTCACCCGACAGGCGCAGCGTCTCGCCGGCGAAGAAGTCGAAGATCTGGGCGGCGCGGATGGTCTCGCCAATGCCCTCGGCCAGCGTCTTGCCCTCTTCGCGCGACAGGGCGCGGCCGATCTCTTCCTTGCGCGCCATGATCTCGTCCGACGCCTTTTTCAGCACGGCATGGCGAACCAGCGGCGCCGAACGCGACCAGGCCGGGAAAGCAGCCTTGGCCGCCGCGATGGCCTGCTTGGCCTGTTCGGCACCGGCCGAGGCATATTCGCCAACGACATCGCCCGTGTTCGAGGGATTGATGTTGCGCGAGCCGGCCTCGCCCACCCACTCGCCATCGATCAGATTTTTACGAAACAGGCTCATGTCGCGGTTTCCTTGTATTGGTTCGCTGGCGGTGCCGTATGCCTGAATTATTTATCAGACAAATGACGACACTGTGAGGGCTGAAATCTAGCTGCGGACTGGATAGCCGATGGCGCGCGGCTATGAAAGCCGCGACCTCAAGATGGACAATATGAAGCGGCCCTGTCAGGTCGGAAAAGTCCAGAACAGGCAAGCCAGCGTCGCCGCGGCGAAGATGACGAAGAACAAGCTCCTGAGCAGGATGTTGCGGCGCAGCCCGTTCATGGTGAAATGGCTGCCAACGATGGCCGCGGCGAACAGGAAACGCCAGTTCAGGAGCGCCCACAGCACGCTGCTCTGGCCGAAAGCCCAGCGGGCGACGAGACAGCCGACAATTGTGGCGAACAGGGCAATCACCGCCCAGAACAGCGCATCCGCAGCATGGGTCAAGACGATGCCGGCGGCGCGGATCGGCAGGATCATCATCAGCATGGCGCCGAAAAAATAGACGGCGGCGAGCGGCAGGAACGAGCGGGCATCGGCAATGCCGTCCAGCCGCCTCACGCCGATCGCGCCATAGGGATAGCCGTGCCTGGCCACCGCCAGGCTGAGCGCCATGAGCAATGCGGTGAGCACCGCGACCAATGCGAATGTAATGAGGGCCTTGCTCATGCCGTTCCTTGTTCTGATGCCCTATCCGGGCCGAATCACAAGGAGCGATTTTAGCGCACGGTCCTGAATTGCGCGTCAGCTTTGGTGAGCGCCGATCTTCACCGGTCGCTGTTTTCGAAGGCGCCCATGCCTTGCGCGATCAGATTAGTGGCCATGACCAGCGAGACGATGGCCGCCGAGTTGAAGATCACCACCCACCATTTGCCGCCGGTCAGGAAGCCGTAGCCGTCGGCGACCGCCAGTCCCCAATCGGCTGAGGGAGGCTGGATGCCGAGGCCGAGGAAGCTCAGCGTGGCGATCGAAAAGAAGGCATAGCCAAGCCTTGTGACCAGCTCGATGAGAATGGTTTCCCTGACATTAGGCAGGATCTCGAGGAACATGATGGAAAGAGCGCTCTCACCGCCGAGACGAGCGGCGCTGACATAATCGCGTTCGCGCTGCTCGCGCACGGCGGCACGCACCGTCCGTGCCACCAGCGGGGCATAGGCGATGCCGATCACAAGGATGACGGTGAGGTTCGATGGCCCAAGCGCGACCAGCGCCATGGTGACGAGGACGATGAAGGGAAAGGCCATCAGCGTGTCGAGCAGCCTGGCGCCGATGGCGTCGATCAGCCCGTCGAAATAGCCGAGCACGAGGCCAAGCACGCTGCCGGCGGCAACGCCGAGCAGTGTTGCTGCCGGCGCGACCAGCAGGATGTCACGCGAGCCGACGGCGATGCGCGACAGCACGTCGCGGCCAAGTTGGTCGGTGCCGAACCAGTGCGCCGCGTCGGGCGGCGCCAGCATGACGAGGAAATCCTCGGCATAGGGATCGTAGGGCACAAACAGGCTGCCGAACACGGCACAGCCGACCCAGAACAGCAGGATCAGCGAGCCGATGATGACCGAGGGCGGCAGCTGCGAAACAGTCTCGCGGATGCGACTTGCTGCCCGCCAGCGCAGCGTACGGCGCTCCGGCAATTCCATCAGTTCCATCATGGCGAGACACGGCGGCGCTGCCGCGGATCGAGCAAGGCATTCACGAGATCGCCTGCCGCGGCCGACAGCACGAAGATGGTCGCCATGACCAGCACGCCGGCTTCGAGCATCGGGAAATCTCGCGCCTTGGCGGCGTTGAGGACAAGGTTGCCGAGGCCCTGTATGCCGAACAGGGCTTCGATGACCACCAGACCACCCAGCATGTAACCGGTCTGGGTCGCGAGCACGGCGATGGTCGGCGTCAGCGCATTGCGCAGCACGTGCCGGATGAGTATCTCGCGACGCTCAAGGCCTTTCAGGACGGCGGTGCGCGTATAGTCGGCGGCCAGCGCCTCGATCACACCGGCCCGCGTCATGCGGGTGATGTAGCCGGCAAGGTTCAGCACCAGCGGCAGCGCCGGCAGGATCAGATAATAGCCACTGACCCACAGCCCGGCGCCATCGGGAGCAGCGCCGGTGATCGGGAACCAGTTCAGCCACAGGCCGAAGACGATGAGCAACAGCAGTCCGGAGACGAAGTCCGGGACGATGCCGAAGGACACGCCGGCGAGTACGATCAGGCGGTCGATAAAGCGGCCCTGGTTGAGACCGGCGACGATGCCGGCGCCGATGCCCAGCGGCAACAGAAAGACGAGGATAATTCCGGCAAGGGCCGCCGAGCGCTTGAGGCTTTCCAGAACGAAGGGCGCCACCGGCAAACGCAACGACAGGGAGGTGCCGAAGTCGCCTGACAGCACGCTGCTGAACCAGTGCCAGTATTGCACGAGCACCGGCTGGTCGGCGCCGAGCTGCCTGTTCAGCGCCGCGACGGCCTCGGCATCGGCGAACGGCCCGAGCATGAGGCGACCGACATCGCCGGGCAGAACCTGCCCGGCGAAGAACACCAGCATGCTGACCAGCCACAGCGTGAGCAGAAGCGAGGCTGCCCGCACCAACACAGTGCGGCCGGTCAGCATCGGATTTTAGTGCCCGGAGTGGCTGGACGTCTCGCAATCATGCCTGGGCGAACGTCACGCGATCGAGCAGCAGATGCGAGATCGCCGTGAAGCGGACGCCCTCGACCTTCGACGAGACGATGCGGCTGTATTGCGAGAAGTAGCTGATGATCAGCGGCGTCTCGTCCAGCAGCAAGGTCTGGATCTTGCCCGCGGCAAGGCGTTGCGCCTGAAGGTCGCGGGCCTTGCCGTATTCGAGCAGCAACCCGTCATAGGCCGGGTTGTTGAAATGCGCCGCGTTCCAGGCGCCCGAACTCTTCAGCGTCGCATTGAGGAAGATGTCGGGCGTGCCGCGATGGCCAAAATCGGTAATGCCGAGATTGGAATCGAGCCATGGCGACGAGCCGAACTTCGCCGAGCCATAATAGGCGTCCTGCGGCAGCACGTTGAGCTTGATGTCGATGCCGGCCTTCTTGGCAAAATTCTGGATCAGCACGGCATAATCGGGAATGTCATAGGCGCGCTCGGTGGTCAGCGTCACCGGGAAGCCGTTCGGCACGCCGGCTTCGCCAAGCAGGCGCTTGGCCTCGGCGATGTCCTGCTTGCGCTGCGGTACCGACGGATCGGCCGAGGGGAAGATCGGCGCGAACGGGGTGTCGTTGCCGACGATGGCGCGGCCCTTGAGCAAGCCCTTGACCACCGCCTCGCGGTCGATGGTGAGCGCCAAGGCGCGGCGGATGCGCTTGTCGGTGAACGGCGCCTGGTCAGTCCTCAGATGCACCTCGTCATGCGAACTTGCCTGCACGCTGAGCAGCTTGAAGTTGGGATTGCCCTCGATCGCCAATTCCAGCCGGGTCGTGCTCGGGATGACGTCGAGCTGGCCGGCCTGCAGCGCCAGCACCTGCGCCTGCTCGTCGTCGAAGAACTTGATTTCGACGCGGTCGGGCAGCGCCTTGTCGCCCCAATAATCAGGGTTGCGCACGAAGCTGGCGCCCTGCTTGGGGCGGAAGGATTCGAGCTTGAACGGGCCGGTGCCGTTGAAATTCTTCTCGAAATCGCCGGCATAGTCGGCCGGCAGGATGACGGCATTGTAGACGTCGGACGAGACATAGAAGGGGAAGTTGCTGTTGGGCCCGTCGAGATCGAAGGCGACTGTCTGGTCGTCGACGACCTTGGCGCCGCCCTTGGACAGGATGCCCTTATAGGCCGACAACGCGGACGAACCGCTGGCCGGATCGACCAGCCGCTCGAAGCTCGCCACCACATCCTTGGCGGTGACGGTGCGGCCGTCGTGGAATTTTACGCCCGGCCGCAATTTGAAGGTCCAGCGGCTGGCGGTCTCGTCGGCCTCCCACGACAGAGCGAGCTTGGGCTGCAGACCGTCCTTGGGATCGTCGAGGATGAGATATTCGCCGACCTGGCTGATGACGCCGATGCTGGCCGGATCGGTGATGGAGACGGGATCGATCGCCTTGGTCGGCTGTCCGAGCCCAACGCGGACCGTGCCGCCGGCGCCGGCAGCGCGCGCCGTGCCGAAACCAGCAAGTCCCTGCGAGGCGGCAAAGCCGGTGAGGCCGATCAAGGCTGCGTATTTCAGCAGATCGCGGCGCTTGAGGAAGCCGGCCTGGTGCTCATCGACGGCGACGTTCCAGATGTCGCCGGACAGATTGCGAAGCGTATTGATGTCGTTGCGTTTGGTCATTTTGAAACCCCTGTCTGAAATGACTGTTGAATGGCTTAAGCGACTGGTTCGCCGTCGAGATGGATGCGGTCGACGGCTTGCGGGTAAAAGGCGATGAGGCCCCTGATCTTGGGCATTTCGGCAATGGGATCGCGGTAGCTCCAGGCGACATCGGGGCTCACCGAGCCGTCGGCGCGCCGGCCCGACCAGTAGGAGGCGATGCCTTTGTAGGGACAGCGCGTCGTGCTGTCCGAGTCGACCAGACGGTCGAGCCTGACATCGTCCGGATGCAAATAGAAACGCGTCGGCAGATGCGTTTCGAACAGCAGCACCGGGCGATGGCTGTCGGCGATCACTTCGCCGTCGAACCAGATCTGGACATGGCTTGAACTCTGCAGAGCGTCGATGCGGGCGTATGGGTCGCGGGCGTGGACGAAGACTTCTTCCTCCTCCTCGAACCATTGGTCGACCGCTTTCCAGGTGAAGGCGATGCGGCCGGCCAGTGGCGACAGGCTTTCATCCTGCGGCGCGACAAACGACCAGGCCGCATTGGGAGAAGCTTTCGATCCCGTCTCCAGGTCCCAATAGGTGGTTTCGCCGCCGACTGGATGCGGCTGGCGATGCTCGGACGGCTTCAAGAGCGAGCGGTCCACCGAGGAGGCCGGGAAGAAATAGATCGGCAGAAAATGGTTGGAGCGCAGCACCAGGACGTTGCGGCTGTCGGCGATGGTGCGGCCGGCGAATTTGACCCGAATGCGCTTGGGGCTGTGCAGAACATTGATGAGCTGCGGAGCCGTGGCTTCGCGGGGCTGAAGTTTTGGCGCTGCGGTCATATCAGTTGCCCCAAGTCAGGATACGGCGCGCACATTGTCGCGCTGTTCGGCGAAGCGGTTGGCCGGCCGAGCCAGGCCGAAACGATCACGCAGCGTCCCCGGCGCATATTCGGTGGGGAATACGCCGCGGCGCTGCAGTTCCGGCACGACCTGCTCGGCAAAATTCACCCAATCCTCCGGGAGCAGCGGGAACATCAGGTTGAAGCCGTCGGCGGCACCTGCCTCGAACCAGTCCTGCAGCTGATCGGCGATCTGGTTCGGTGTGCCGACGACGGTCGGCACCGAACCGCTGTTGGCGAGCTTGCGAGCGATCTCGCGCAGAGTGAGGTTCTGCTTCGACCATTCCTTGACGCGATTGAGCGAGGTGCGGCCGCCATTGAAGGTGCTCTCGTCCGGCAGCGGCGGCAGCGGGCCGTCCGGCGGATATACGGAGAGATCGACGCCGCTCCAGCTCGAGAGAAGGTCGATGCCGACCCGATCGGGAAGCAAGCTCTGCAGATACTCCTGCCGCTCGCGTCCCTCCGCTTCGGAAGCTGCGACGATCGGCAGGATGCCCGGCAGGATCTTGAAGCTCTCGGGCTTGCGGCCGTAACGGGCGAGGCGCTCGTTGATGTCCTGCCTATATTTGATGCCGTCTTCCTTGGTGCTGTAGATGGCAAAGTGCGCATCGGCATGCGCGGTAGCGAAATTCTTGCCGTCTTCGGACGAGCCGGCCTGGACGATCAGCGGATGGCCCTGCGGCGGGCGCGAGACATTGAGCGGTCCGCGCACCTTGAAGTGCGGGCCCTTGTGGTTGATCGCATGGACCTTGTCGGGATCGGCGAAATAGCCCGATGCCTTGTCGATAAGCAGGGCTTCGTCTTCCCAGCTGTCCCACAGTGCCTTGACGATATCGAGGAATTCGGTGGCGCGCTCATAGCGAAAGGCGTGCTCGATATTGCCGTCGCGGCCGAAATTGCGGGCCTCCTCGTCCATGGCCGACGTCACCACATTCCAAGACGCCCTGCCCTTGCTGATATGGTCGAGCGAGGCAAACATGCGGGCGACATTGTAGGGCTCGCTGTAGGAGCTTGAGGCGGTGGTGATGAGGCCGATATGCCTGGTCACGCCGGCAAGCGCCGACAACAGCGTCAGCGGTTCCAGGCGGGCATTGGCGTAATGGGCTACGCCGCTCTGTACGGAATCCCAGATCGCAACATGGTCGGCGACGAAGATCGTATCGATCCTGGCGCGCTCGGCAGACTGGACGAGATCGCGGTAGAAGTCGAAGTCGAGCACTTCGCGGCCGGGCGCGTGCGGATGGCGCCATGACATACGATGATCGCCCTGCGGGTTGAAGAAAAACGCGCTGAGGATCATGTGGTCGCGTGCCATGTCGGCCTCCTTGCAGAACTGCTCCAAGGGACCGTCGCGACGCCTCGACCGGCTGCGACAATCTCTCCTGAGCGATGAAAGGTAGATTGCGCTCCAGCTTAATTCGAGTAATTTTATAGAGATTGTGCGGCGCGAAAGCGGAAGCGATTGCCCTCGAAGACCGCGCCGAAAGAAAGTGGTTTCAGCAAGACATGTCGTCATCGGTTCTGAACGTCGAGCAGCTCACCGTCGCCTATGATGGACGCCGGGGATCGCATCCGGCCGTCAACGGCGTGTCGCTCGCCATCGGCGAAGGCGAAGCGCTCGGCCTTGTCGGCGAGTCCGGATCGGGCAAGAGCTCGGTGGCTCTCGCTATTCTGCGCTATCTGCCGCGCAACGCCCGGATCGCCGCGTCGGCGCTCGAATTCCAGGGTCGCGAGATCCGCAGTCTCTCCGGCGAGCAGCTTCGCCGGCTAAGGGGCGATCGCATCGCGGCTGTCTACCAGCATCCAGGTGCGGCACTCAATCCGGCCATGACGATCGGCCGGCAGATCACCGAAACGATCATGCGGCATCGCCAGGTTCGGCAGGACGAAGCACGCACCCGCGCCGCCGAACTGCTGAGCCGTGTCAGGGTGAGCAATCCGGAACGGGTGCTCGATCTCTATCCGCACGAATTGTCGGGCGGCATGCAGCAGCGCGCCAACATCGCGATTGCCATTGCGCTCGACCCGTCGCTGCTGGTGCTGGACGAGCCGACGACGGCGCTTGACGCCAGCGTCCAGTCCGAGATCGTCGCCATCCTGCAGGACTTGCGCCGCGATCACAAAACCAGCGTTCTGCTGATCAGCCATGACATCAACATGGTCCGCCGGGCCTGCGATCGGGTGGCCGTGATGCAGTCGGGGACGGTGGTCGAAAGCGGCATCGCCAACGATGTCTTCGAGAACCCTGTTCACGCCTACACCAAGGCGCTGATCGCCTCGATCCCGGCGCTCAACTTCACCAAGCGCGACGGCAGGCTGGCCGAGATGCACACAACCAGCCCGTCGAAGCCTGTCCGCAGCGATCAACCGGAAGCCGCACGTCCGATCGCCGTCGCCTGCAAAGGCATCAGCCACGCCTTCGGCTCCCAGGCCGTCCTGCACGATATCGACCTGGAGATAGCCCAGGGCGAGACGTTCGGGCTGATCGGCGAATCCGGCTCCGGCAAGTCGACATTGGCAAGGATCGTGACTGGCCTCCAGACGCCGGACGCTGGGTCGGTCGAGCTGTTCGGCAGCACTGTCGCGCCGCGCGTCGAGAAAAGAAGCCTGAGCGAACGGCGCGACGTGCAGATGGTGTTCCAGTCACCCGACCGCACGCTCAATCCGCGCCAGCGGATCGGCAGGATCCTCGGCCGTCCGCTGCGGCGGCTCGCCGGCTTCGGCCGCAGCGAGGTGAAGCAGCGTGTCGCCGATCTCCTGGCCTCGGTTCGTCTTGCCGCTACGACCGTCGACCAGAAGCCGAGATCGCTGTCTGGTGGCCAGCGCCAACGTGCGGCGATTGCGCGCGCCTTTGCCGGCGTGCCGAAGCTCGTGGTGCTGGACGAGCCAACCTCTGCGCTCGACGTTTCCGTGCAGGCGACCGTGCTCAATTTGCTCAACGACCTGCAGCGCGACAAGGACACCACCTATCTGTTCATCAGCCACGACCTCAGGGTGGTGCGCTATATGGCTGACCGGATCGGCGTGCTTTATCGCGGCCGGCTGGTCGAGACCGGCTCATCCGAGCAGATTTTCCGTGGCCCCAACCACCCCTACACGAAGCTGCTTCTGGCCGCCTCCTCGGATGAGACGGCGCCGAAGGCTCCGGCTCAGCTCGACGTCGCGGCACACGATGCCGAGACCTCCGGATGCTCCTTTGCCGCCCGCTGTCCTGTCGCGCTGCCCGATTGCCGAAAGGCGCAACCACCCGTCAGGCGGGCCGGCGACGGTCATCTGATCGCCTGCTGGAGAGACGCAAGCAGTCTCTGACTGCGAAGCGGGCAACTGACAAGCCTGCCTTCGAGGAGATGTCCCCCGGCCGATGCGGCCGGAGGACAGGCTTGGGAGGCCTGATCAGTTGGCGACCTTGCCGCAGGTCGTCAGAGCGTCTTGCGGCGTGCAGATCTCGGTGCCGGTCTTGATGAACGGTTCGACCGTGCCGCCCTTGCTCAGTTTGTCCAGCGCCATGATGGTCTCGAAGCCCATGTCATAGGGGCGCTGGCCGATATTGTAGTGGCTGAGGCCGGCGGCGAGCAGCGGCAGTTGCGGACCGAAATTGTCGCCGAACACGACCACCAGATCCTTGCTGTCGAGGCGCGCCTTCAGCGGTGTCATCGCCTGCTTGTAGGCTTCCGGCGCGTATTGCGCCCAACCGCCGACTGCAACGAAGGCGCTGAGATCGGGATTGTTGGTCATGACGTCGCGCACCTGCTGGGCGGCAAGCGTGATGTCGTCATTGTTGTAGACCGGGCAGCCCGCCGGCTCGGTCCAGCCGTTCTGGCCGGTCAGCGTCTCGATGCCCTTGTCCTTGGTGACGCCGGCCAGCGTATCGCGAATGCCTTGCACGCGCGCCTTGAGGTTCTCGGAAGCCGGTGCGCCGGACTGGATGCACACGGTGCCGTCCTTCTTGTGGGCGAGCACCTTCTGCGCCAGCGCCACGCCGAACTCGTAATTGTCGGTGCCGATGTAGGTCGAGCGCAGGCCGGCATCTTCCGGCAGCACGTCGGTGTCATAGGTGACGACCGGAATGCCCTTTTCCTTGGCCATCTTCATGATGCGGGCCATGGCTTTCGGATTGCCGGCCGAAATGCCAAGGCCGGCGACGCCACGCGTGACCATGTCCTGCGCGAGCTGCACTTCCTTGGCCTCGTCATATTCGGTCGGCCCGATATAGGTGCATTTGACGTCGCCGAGCTTCTTGGCGGCGGCTTCGCAACCGGCTTGGATCGGCGGGCTGAAGGCGTTGTTGAGAACCTTGAAGACGAGCGCGAATTCGCGCTCTTCGGCATTGGCCTGGACGGCCGTCATGCCGATTACAAGGCAGGCGAGGGAAAGCGTAGTTCCTAGCGTTTTCGAAAGCGACATTGTTTCCTCCATTTGGTTCGCCGTGACGTGTCCGCTCGGTTTCTGTTGGAGCATGATCTTTTCCGAAACCGGTTTCTACTTTTGCGGTCGCTGACCTTCGGTTCAGGATCATGCTCTTAGCGTCGCACAGAGCGGATTCTTTCCAGGAGGACGGCTGCAAGGATGAAGCACCCCACAAACGTGCCCTGCCAGAACGGGTTGACGCCTGCCAGAAGCAGCGCGTTGCGAATGGTTTCGACGAGAATGGCGCCGATGCCGGCGCCAAGTGCCGAACCGAAGCCGCCGGTCAGCGAAGCGCCGCCGATCACGGTCGAAGCGATGACCTGCAACTCGTAGCCGGTGCCGATCGAGTTGGTCACTGCGCCGAGCCAGCCGACGAGGAAGATTGCCGTCACCGCAACCATGAAGCCGCTGAACGCGTAGGCCGAGATCTTGATCAGATCGACGGGAATGCCCGACAGCCGCGCGGCCGGCTCGTTGCCGCCAATGGCGAAGAGATAGCGGCCCCAGCGCGACATGGTCAGCAGGAAATGCAGGACGATCACGCCGATGATCAGCGCATAGACCACATTGGGCAGGCCGAATGTGTAGCCGCCGCCGAGCGCGACGATCGCCTCGCTTGCCCGGCCGAATTCGTAGAACACCTGGTTATTGGTCAGCACCAGTGCCAGGCTGCGGCCGATCGACAGCGTCGCCAGGGTGACGATGAACGGCGGCAGCTTGACGTAGGCGATGATCGTTCCGTTGACGGTGCCGCACAGCACGCCCATCGCCAGCGTCGCCGCGATGCCGACGACCAGTGGCATGTCGGCGTTGAGCACGATGCCCAGCGTGACGCCGCACATGCCCAGGATCGAACCGACCGAGATATCGATGCCGCCGCTGATGATCACCGGCGTCATGCCGATGGCCATGATGCCGATGAAGCAGGCATTCTGGAAGATGTTGAGCAGATTGCCAGGGGTGGCGAATTTCGGCGCGATCATCGACACGACGAGGCCGAGCACCAGGATGGCAAGCGCGATCCAGGTTTCCTGAGCCAGAAGCACGCGGTTCAACAGCGTGCGGCTCGACCCTTTCAGAAGGTCG
Source organism: Mesorhizobium sp. M1252 (assembly GCF_040318265.1). Lineage (NCBI taxonomy): Bacteria > Pseudomonadati > Pseudomonadota > Alphaproteobacteria > Hyphomicrobiales > Phyllobacteriaceae > Mesorhizobium > Mesorhizobium sp. M1252. The sequence goes on from NZ_JAMYLX010000002.1 coordinate 370,487, forward strand.
ATCTCCATTCCGGGATGGTCGTCGGGGGCGCTCATGGCATGGCTCCGTGGCGGGGCTGTTTCAGGCGGTCTGGATGGCGCCGGTGATCAGGCCGGTCACTTCCTCGGGGCTGGATTGCGCGATCGGCTTGTCGGCGACCTTGCGGCCGCGGCGCATCACCACGACCCGGTCGCAGACCTCGAACACGTCAGGCATGCGATGGCTGATCAGGATGACCGAGAGGCCCTGGTCCTTCATGCGGCGGATCAGGGCCAGCACTTCGGCGACCTGCCTGACGCTGATCGCCGCCGTCGGCTCGTCCATCAGCACGATCTTGGATTTGGCCAGCCGGGTTCGGGCGATGGCCACCGCCTGCCGCTGGCCGCCCGACATGCGCACGACGAGATCGGCGGGCCGCGTCTCCGACTTCAACTCGCGGAAGATCTCGGCCGAGCGCATGTTCATGCTCTTGTGGTCGAGCACTTTCAGCGGCCCAACCTGCTTCATGATCTCGCGGCCGAGGAAGACATTGGCCGAAGCCGTCAGATTGTCGCAAATCGCCAGGTCTTGATAAACGACCTCGATGCCATGCCTGCGTGCATCCGCAGGCCCCGATAACAGCACCGGCTTGCCTTCCAGGACATAGGTGCCTGATGTCGGCTGGAAATTTCCGGCGATGGTTTTGACCAGCGTCGATTTGCCGGCGCCATTGTCGCCCATCAGGCCGAGAACCTCGCCCTCGTTGATGTCGAGCGAGACATTGTCCAGCGCGCGGACGGCACCGAAATCCTTCACGATGTGTTCGAGACGCGCTAGAACCGGCATCGCATCCTCCCATGCCAATTTGTAAGTTTCTGATACAAATCATCGTTTGAAACTTGGGTCAATGGGCCTGGGGATGCTGAATATTTGTTGCAATGCACCCAACCTTGGGCCTTTCAAACCGCCTAGAAATTCTATTAGTATGATAATCAAACAAATTGTGGAGAACGACGTGCTGGTGTCGACCGATCTTCGGCCGAACGAAACGCGGGCACTTGCGGCGCTGTTTCGTGTCGGCGCGTTGAGCCGAGCGGCGCTCGCACGCGATCTCGGCCTGACCCGGTCGACCACCGGCGCCCTGGTGCTGGGGCTGACCGAAGCCGGTCTGGCGCGCGAGCGGTCGGATGGAACGGACGACGAGCAGGATAGCGAGGGTCGGGTCGGCCGTCCCGGTATCCTTGTCGAGATCGACGGCAATGGCGGCTTCTTCCTTGGCGCTTATATCGGCGTCAACTGGATCGCAGCCGTGGCTGTCGACCTTGCCGGCGCGCGGCGTGCGAGCGCCTCTAGGGCATTTGCCGGCCCCGGTAGCACGCCCGAAGCCGCGGTCGACATCATCGGGGAACTCGTCGCCGAGATCCGCTCACAATTGCCTGCGGGCACGCGCCCCTACGGGCTCAATGTCGCCGTGCCCGGCTTCCCCGCCGCCGACGGGATTTCATACCATGCCACCATCCTTGGCTGGCACGGGGTCAATCTGGCGGAGCTTTTGCGCACTGCCTTTGGCGCGGACTTTCCGATCCTCTTGGAAAACGATGCCAATGCCGTGGCGGTGGCCGAGACATACCGGGCGCAGCCGGGCAAGGACCATGAGGATGCTCTGGTCATCCTGATCGAGAACGGCGTTGGCGGCGGCATCATCAATGCCGGCAGGCTGCATCGCGGCCGGCTCGGCGGCGCCGGGGAAATCGGGCATCTGCGCATCGGCGACGAAGGTTTTGTCTTCGACGCGAAGCGCCCGGGCCGACTGGAATCCTATGTCGGCAAGGATGCTTTACTGGCTCGCTATTTGCACATAAGCGGACTGCGCGCCGGCGTGGATGAGTTTGTCGCAGCGCTGGCCGGCGGCGATCCGGCAGCCGTTGCCACCGCGCGCGACTGGGCGCTCTGGTTCGGCCGCGGCCTGGCGACACTTGCCTGCACCTTGCAGCCGGAGCGCATCATCCTCTCCGGCTCGGTCAATGCGGTCTATCCCTTTGTCGCCGAGCAGGTGGAAGCTTTCTTGCTGGACTTCCTGGCTGAAGGTTACCCCGTTCCCACGGTCGAACTGTCGCGCGTCGGGGCCGACGGTCCGGCATTGGGCGCTGCCTGTCTGCTGCATCAGGCAGCTTTGTCGGGCGATCCGCAATTTCAACTTCGCGGCCTCGCCGCGCGCTAATCAGGAGAGATTCAATGCCTCGCAAAGACGAAAAGCGGCTGCGTGTCGGCGTGCTCGGCTGCGGTCCGATTGCCCAGGCGGCGCATTTCGAATCCTGCACCAAGGCACGCAATGCCGATCTCTATGCCATTTGCGATGTCGCCGACGATCTGCGCGACAGGATGGCCGCGACCTACGAGCCTGAAAAATCCTATGCCGACTACGGCCTGATGCTGGCCGATCCCGATCTCGATGCCGTCATCATCGCGACATCGGACATTTTTCACGTCAAGGCCGCGGAACTGGCGCTCGATGCCGGCAAGCATGTGCTTTGCGAAAAGCCGCTGGGCGTTTCGGTCGAGGAGGTCGAAGGCTTGCGGGCCACGCTCGACAAGAGCGGCAAGGTGCTTCAGGTCGGCCATATGAAGCGCTTCGATCCCGGCATCCAGGCGGCAAAGGCTTTCGTCGACGACGAAATGGGCGAGCGGCTGGCGTTCAAAGGCTGGTACTGCGACAGCACCCACCGCTACCCGATGACCGATGCAGTGCAACCGCTGATCATCACCAGCGCCAAGGCGCGCAAGCCTGCCGTCAATCCCAAGGCGGATCTGCGCCAATACTACATGCTGGCGCATGGCAGCCATCTCCTTGATACGGCGCGCCATCTGCACAGGTCGATCGAGGCGGTGGAGGCCCGGCTCACCGAGCGCTATGGCGCCTATTGCTGGTTCATCACCACCATCTTCGCCGACGGCACGATCGGCCATCTCGACCTGACGGTCGCCGTGCGCATGGACTGGCACGAAGGGTTCCAGATCTACGGCGAGAACGGCAGCGTTCTCGCGAAGACCTATAACCCCTGGTACTACAAGAGCAGCGAGGTCGACATTTTCCGCGAGGCCGATGGCAGTTGGCACCGGACGCTTGGCGCGGATGGCCACTTCTATCGCCGGCAGCTCGAAGGCTTTGCCGATGTCGTGCTAAATGGCGCGCCGATGATCGGCGCCGGCATCGAGGACGGCATCGCCTCGGTCAGGGGCATGGCGGCCATCGCCCGCTCGGCCGCTGCCGGCGGCCGCGCCGTCCGTCTGGCCGATGTCGACGGGGTCGTGTGATGCAGCTTGGGATTTTCGCCAAGACCTTCGCCACCACCGGCGCCTTGCCGGTGCTGCGCGCGGTCGCGGACGGCGGCTACACGGCGGCGCAGTTCAACATGGCGTGCCTTGGACTGCCGTCGATGCCGGACAGCATTGAGCTCGGCGCGGCCCGGTCCGTCGCTGAGGCGAGCGGCGAGGCCGGCGTTTCGATCGCGGCGGTTTCGGGAACCTACAACATGATCCACCCGGATCGCACGGTTCGCATCCAGGGACTCGCCCGGCTTGAGGTACTGGCCGCGTCATGCGCCGATATGGGCACCCGTCTGATTACGCTGTGCACCGGCACAAGGGATGCGCAGGATCAGTGGCGCTGGCATCCCGACAATGCAAGCGAGGCGGCATGGAGCGATCTGCGGACGGAGATGGAAGCGGCGATCGCGATTGCCGAGCGCTTCGACATCGAGCTTGGCATCGAACCGGAACTGGCCAATGTCCTCTCCAGCGCCCGGGCCGCACGCCGCCTGCTGGACGAAATGAACAGCACGCGGCTGCGCATCGTGCTCGACCCGGCCAATCTGTTCGAAGTGGCCGACAGCGCGGAGCGTCATCGCCTCATCGGCGAAGCCATCGATCTGCTGGCCGCCGAGATCGGCATGGCCCATGCCAAGGACCGCCATGCCGATGGCAGTTTTGCCGCAGCCGGAAAGGGCGTGGTCGACTTCCCACATTTCATCGGCCGCCTGAAGGCTGCCGGGTTCGACGGCCCCTTGATCACACATGGCCTGACAGAGGCCGAGGCGCCAGGTGTCGGCGCCTTTCTGCGCACCGTACTGGAAGAGAGCGAGCTCGCGTGAAAGAGACCTTCAGCCGCGATGGCGTCGACCTTGCCTACCGGGACGTCGGCGCCGGGCTTCCCGTCATCTTCCAGCATGGGCTGGGCGGCGATGAGGCGCAGGTCGCCGACGTGTTTCCCGATCTGCCGGTGACCCGGCGCGTGACGCTCGAATGCCGTGGCCAGGGTGGATCCGGCTACGGGCCTGTCGAGCAGCTTTCGATCGCGACGTTTGCCGAGGACGTCGATGCACTGGCCGACGATCTCGGCCTCGGCCCGGCCGTCGTCGGCGGCATCTCGATGGGCGCGGCGCTGGCGCTTCGCCTGGCGGTGCACAGGCCGGCGCGGGTGCGGGCGCTGGTGCTCGCCCGGCCTGCGTGGGTATCCCAGGCTGCACCGGCCAATATGAGGCCCTATGCCGTGGTCGGCGATCTCTTGATGCGGCATTCGCCCCAAGACGCCAGGCGTCTGTTCGATGACAGCGCTGTTGCCGGCGAACTGGCCAGATTGGCGCCGGACAATCTCGGCAGCCTGCAAGGCTTCTTCACTCGCCCGGACCCGGTTCTGTTCGGCAGGCTGCTTTCGGCGATCGCCGGCGATGGTCCCGGCGTGAGCGAGGCGGACATCCGCGCTATCGCGGTGCCGACTCTTGTCATCGGCCATGACCATGACCTCGTCCATCGACTGGACGACGCACAGACGCTGGCCGGACTCATTCCGTCGGCCCGGCTTTGCACCATCACAGCCAAATCGCAGGATCGCGCCGCCTACCGGCTGGAATTCCGCGCCTGTCTTTCGGAATTCCTGGAACCGCTCGCATGACCGACAAAACGACGGATGAGACCATCGCCGTGGTCGAGATCGGCGGCACGTCGGTCAAGGTTGGCTTTGCCGATCGCGGCCACCCGGTGGATTTCGCCCGCACCTACCCGACCGCGCAACTGCGCAAGGGCGCGCCGGTGGCGGGGTTGGCCGATGCGGTCACCGCAGCCTGCCGCGATGCCGGGCTCAAACCTGCACGGGTCGTTGCGACGGTGCCTGGGTTCATCGACCGCGACTTCGACACGGTGCTGCACACGGCCAACATTCCCGAACTGAACGGCATCCGGCTGGGTACGGAACTGGCATCGCGGCTCCGCGTTCCCGTGCGGCTCGAACGCGACGTCGTGCTGCAATTGCTGGGCGAAAGCGTTGCCGGCGCGGTGAAGCGGCAAAAGGAGGTGCTGGCGGTCTATCTCGGCACCGGCATCGGTGCGGCCTATCTCGGCAAGGACGGCATTTTCAGGGGCGGCGGCTGGGCGCTGGAAATCGGCCATATGCCGATCTACCGGCCTGACGAAAGCGGACCGCCAAACCGCGTCGAGACCTATGCCTCGGGGGCAACGCTTGTCGACCTTGCCGCGGACTACGATATCCCGGTGGCCGATCTGTTTTCGGCGGCCGGGCAGCCGCCATCGCTGCGCGAATGGCTCGACGAAATCGTCTGGCAGCAGGCGGTGGCCGTCGCAACCGCAGCCGCCCTGTTTTCCCCGCAGACGATCCTGATCGGCGGCGGTATCGTCGACATGAAGTCCTATCCCCGCCAGACGCTCAAGCAGCGCATCGCGGACAGCCTGCCGCATTCGCTTGTTGTAGAGCCTCTGGACATACGCTGGGCGGCCCTGGGCTGGCAGGCGGCGATCCATGGCGCGGTGCTGCTCGGCGCGGTGTGATCGCCGTGATTGCTGTCGGCGAAGGATTACTTGATCGTCTTGCCGTCCGCCCCAAACCGGTATGTCTTACCCGGCTCGGGCGTTGCATACAGCGTCGCACCGGGCTCGGCGTCGTAGACACCGAAAATGCGCACCGTGATCAGCCCGGCCTTTTCGCAGTCGAGATAGAGGTTGGTGTCGGCGCCGAGATGTTCGGCGTGCACTACCGTTCCCTTCCAGGCACCGGACCTTGGATCCACGGTCAGATGCTCCGGCCGCACGCCGATCGTCTTGGCCGTCTCGCCCAATCTGGCGCCGTCGATGAAATTCATCTTCGGCGAGCCGATAAAGCCGGCGACGAACTCGTTTGCCGGCGAATTGTAAAGCTCCATCGGGCCGCCGATCTGCTCGATCTGGCCGGCGTTGAGCACGACGATCTTGTCGGCCAGCGTCATCGCCTCGACCTGATCATGGGTGACGTAGATCATCGTTGCCTTCAGCCGGCGATGCAGCTGCGCGATCTCCAGTCGCGTGTTGACGCGAAGCGCAGCGTCGAGGTTCGAAAGCGGCTCGTCGAAGAGAAACAGTTTCGGCTCACGCACCACGGCGCGGCCGATGGCGACGCGCTGGCGCTGGCCGCCCGACAGTTCCGCCGGCCGCCGCTCGAGATACGGTTCCAGCGACAGCATCGACGAGGCGACGCCGATGCGGCGTTCGATCTCCGGGGCGGGCGTGCCGGCCTGCTTGAGGCCGAGGCCCATATTGTTCTTCACCGTCAGATGCGGGTAGAGCGCGTACGTCTGGAACACCATGGCGATGCCGCGTTTTGCCGGGGGCGTGGCCGAGACATCGGCGCCGTCGATCACCACCCTGCCGGAGGTCGAATCCTCCAGCCCGGCGATGACCCTGAGCAAGGTTGACTTGCCGCAGCCAGATGGGCCGACGAAGACGACGAATTCGCCGTCGGTCACTTCGAGGTTGATGCCTTTCAGCACCTCGACCGGCCCGAAGGCCTTCTTCACATTCTCGATTACCAGCGAGCCCACGGCTTCGTCCTTGTTCTAGAGTTTGCCCTACTAGAGCTTAACTGGGGCGCCGCTGCGCACGCTCTCATCGGCGGCAAGGCAGACGGCGAGCGATTTCACCGCGTCGTCCATGTGGCGGGTCAGGTCGATGTCTTCCCGGATCGCCTTCAGCACGAAGGCCTGTTCGAGGTCGCAGAGATCCTGGTGGCCGGGTTCGCCGTCCATCGACAGCATCTCGTCCGGCCTGGCGAACTTGCCGTCCGCACCCGTCGCAGCGCTGTGCAGGCGGATGGTCGAGGTCTTGGTGTGGGTGTCGATGTCGTCCGACTTCACACCTTCCTTCATGACGATCGACACGCAGCCATTGGGCGACATCACGTCCTTCACGAAGAACGCCGTTTCCGAAATCATCGGTCCCCAGGCAGCTTCGTACCAGCCGACCGAACCGTCATCGAACAGCACCTGCAGATGGCCGTAATTGTACATGGTCGGCGCGATTTCCTCGGTCAGCCGCAGCCCCATGCCGCGCACCTCGACCGGCTTGGCGTCGGTGATCTGCAGCATGACGTCGAGATAGTGCACGCCGCAATCGACGATCGGCGACGTCGTCTGCATCAACTGCTTGTGCGTCTGCCAGGTCGGGCCTGACGATTGCTGGTTGAGGTTCATGCGGAACACGTAAGGGCCACCGAGCTTGCGCGCCTCGGCGATCAGCCTGACCCAGGACGGGTGGTGGCGCAGGATGTAGCCGATCACCAATTTTCGGCCATTGGCCTTGGCCGCGGCGACGACGCGCTTGGCGTCCGCCACCGTCGTTGCGAGCGGCTTCTCGACGAAGACGTGGCAGCCGGCCTCGAATGCCTTCACCGCATAGTCGGCATGGCTGTCGGAATAGGTGGCGATGCAGGCGACATCCGGCTTTTCATCGCGCAACGCGTCGTCGAAGGAGCGCCTGATGCCATAGCCCGACAGCCCGTCCGGTAACGGCACGTCGGAGCGGTTGATCAGGGCCGCGATCTCGAAGCCCGGATTAGTGTGGTAGGCCAGCGCATGGCTACGCCCCATGTTACCGAGGCCTGCGACGACGACGCGAAGGGGCGATTTAGAGGTCACCTAACTACTCCAGATGTTCCAGTTGTTCCTTCTGAGAGGGTGTCACCCCACCCGGCGCTTCGCGCCGACCTCCCCATCGAGGGGAGGTAGGACGTTGGCGCGAACACCCTCACTGCCAAAGAAGCTTCTCCGAAAGTCGCCCTTTGGTGGTCGTGAATGAAGCCACGACCTTTTACCTCCCCTTGATGGGGAGGTCGGCGCGCAGCGCCGGGTGGGGTGAAGGCTCCAGCAGAGATTTGTAGGGCTCCGCTCACTTGACGGCTCCGGATGTGATGCCGCGGATCAGCTGCCGCGAGAAGATGACGTAGAGGGTCAGCACCGGCATGATCGCCAGCGAGAGTGCGGCCAGGATGGCGTTCCAGTTGGTGACGAACTGGCCGAGGAACAACTGCGCGCCGAGCGTCACCGTCTTGGTCTCTTCCGACGGCGCCAGGATCAGCGGGAACCACAGATCGTTCCAGATCGGGATCATGGTGAAGACGGCGACCGTCGCCATCGACGGCCGCACCAGCGGCAGCACCAGCCGGAAGAAGATCGTGTATTCCGACAGGCCGTCGATGCGGCCGGCATTCTTCAGATCGTCGGACACCTGCTTCATGAATTCCGACAGGATGAAGACGGCCAGCGGCAGCCCCTGCGCGGTGTAGACCAGGATCAGCGCCGTCAGCGTGTTGACCAGCCCGCTCGCCACCATCAATTGCAGGATGGCGACGGTGCCGAGCCGGATCGGGATCATGATGCCGAGCGCGAGGTAAAGCCCCATCAGCGTGTTGCCGCGGAAGCGGTATTCCGAGAGCGCGAACGCCGCCATCGCGCCGAACAGAAGCACGAAGAACAGCGAGGCGACGGTGACGACCAGGCTGTTCTGGAAATAATGGATGAAGTCGCCCTGGCCGATCACCGTGGTGTAGCCGATCAGGTCGAAGGTTTTTGGCGTCGGCGGCGTCAGCGGCTCGCTGAAGATGCCGGCGCGCGATTTGAACGAGTTCATGATGACCAGGATCACCGGAAACAGCGCGATCGCCGTGTAGGTCAACAGGATCGCGTGGGCGCCGATGGTGCGGGGCAGCGAACGGGTGGCGGTGCTCATTGGAAGGTCTCCTGACGAGCGATGACTGTTGAGGTCGGCACCAAGGCACCCCCCTCTGTCCTGCCGGACATCTCCCCCGCAAGGGGGGAGATCAGATGCCGCGACTGCTTTCGCCAATCGCCAACGTTGCAAGACGAGCGGCAAGGCCAGAGCTGCCAATCTCCCCCCTTGCGGGGGAGATGGCCGGCAGGCCAGAGGGGGGTGTTCAAGCTCGACATCTCGCCCCTCAGAACTGGTAGCGACGCAGGCGCGTCTGGACGAGGAACAGGTAGACGCAGACGCCGCCGAGGATGATCAGGAACATCATCGTGGCGATCGCCGCGCCCATATTGGGATCGCCGGTCTGCAACTGAAAGCCGAAGAAGGCGCGGTAGAGGAAAGTGCCCAGAATATCGGTCGAATAGTTCGGGCCGGCGAGCGCCCCTTGCGCGGTGTAGATCAGGTCGAAGGCGTTGAAATTGCCGACGAAGGTCAGGATCGAGATGATGCCGATCGACGGCAGGATCAGCGGCAGCTTGATCTTCCAGAACTGCGACATGCCGGTGATGCCGTCACATTCGGCCGCCTCGATCACCTCTTCGGGGATCGACAAAAGGGCTGCATAGATCAGCATCATCGGGATGCCGACGAACTGCCACACCGAGATCAGGCTGAGCGCGGTCAGGGCATATTGTTCTTTGCCGAGCCACGGCGTGAACAGGCTTTTCAGGCCGACCAGATCCATCAGATGCGGCGCCACGCCCCACAACGGCGACAGGATCAGTTTCCAGGCGAAACCGACGATGACGAAGGACAGGATGGTCGGCACGAAGATCGCGGTGCGGTAGAAGGCGGCGAATCTCAGCCTCGGGCTGGACAGCAATGCCGCCAGCATGACACCGATCGGGTTCTGCACCACCATGTGGATGATGAAGAACCAGGTATTGTTCCGCAGCGCGTTCCAGAAGCCGACCGACCAGTTGGGGTCGCCGAACAACGTACGGAAATTGGTGAAACTGACGAACACCTGATGCTGATCGACATTGCGGAACAGCGACAGCTGCAGCGTGCCGGCGAGCGGCAGGATCATGATCGCCGTATAGACCAGCAGCGCCGGCGCCAGGAAGACGCCGATATGCCAGCGGAACGGTCGTTTCGGTCGTGTTTGTGCGGCCATGAGTGCGGTCCCCGCCGATCAGGTTTAGCAATGCCTTCGACGGCAGCGCTGCCCCTCACCCTTACCCTCTCCCCGTGAAGGACGGGGAGAAGGGGCGCCTGCGTTTCGGCTGATCCTTCTCCCCGTCACTATACGGGGAGAAGGTGCCGGCAGGCGGATGAGGGGCGGCGCCGTCGTTCGTAGTCGATGATGCTATCGAAAAACGCAGGGCCGTCCACTTGGGGCCCTGTCTGTCTCTGAGCTTACTTGCCCGGCTTGTACCAGCTGTCGAGGCCGTCCTGCAGCTTCTTGGCCGCAGCTTCCGGCGTGTCGGTGCCGTTGATGACGTTGGCCGATTCAACCCACGTCTCGTTTTCGAGGTTCGGCGTGCCGCGCGACAGGATCTGGTAGGTCGAGCGGATCGTCGACTTGCACTTGTCGCGCCAGGAGACGAATTCCTGCGCCAGCGGGTCTTCCATCTTCACCGGGGTGGAATTTAGGCTGAAGAAGCCCGGCAAAGCGTTGGCGTAGATGGTGGCGAAGTCCGGCGAGGCGACCCAGGACAGGAAGGTCTTGGCCGCGTCGGCATTCTTCGACGCCGCATTCAGGCCCATGCCGATATCGGTATGGTCGGAGATGTAGCAGGTGTCGCCGGCCTTCTCGACCGGCGGCGGGAAGGCGCCCATCTTGAACTGCGCCTGGGTGTTGAACAGGCCGATCTCCCACGATCCCGCCGGGTAGATGGCGGCGCGGCCAAGCGTGAACAGGTTCTGGCTGTCCGGATAGGTCTGGGCCTCGAAGCCGTCGCCGAGATAAGGCTTCCACTTGGCCAGTTCCTCATAGGGAGCAACCCAGTCCTTGTCGGTCAGCTTCTGGTCGCCCTTGATCAGCGCTGCGCGGCCCTCTTCGCCCTTCCAGTAGTTCGGACCGATGTTCTGATAGCCCATGGTCGCGGCTTCCCAGAGGTCCTTGGTGCCCATAGCCATCGGGATGTAGGTGCCGTCGGCCTTGATCTTGTCGAGCGCGGCGAAGAACTCGTCACGCGTCGTCGGCACCTTGAGGCCGAGCTTGTCGAAGGCGTCCTTGTTGTAGATGAAGCCGTGAATGACCGAGGCCATCGGGACGCAGAAGCTCGCCTTGCCATCGTCGGTCTGCCATGCCGCCTTGGCGACCGGTGAGAAGTTCTCCATGCCGGGCAGCGAAGACAGATCGGCAAGGTTGCCCTTCTTGAACAGTTCGAGCGATTTGTCGAACGGGCGGCAGGTGATCAGGTCGCCAGCCGAGCCGGCGGCGAGCTTGGCGCCGAGTGCGGCGTCATACTCGGTCGGCGCCGACGGTGCGAACACCACTTTGATGCCCGGGTTCTTGGCCTCAAAAGCCGGGATCAGCTTGTCCTTCCAGATGGCAAGGTCGTCGCCGCGCCAGCTTTCGATATTGAGCGTTACGTCATCGGCGTGAGCCAACCCGGCGGTGCCGAGAATGCTGGTGCCGAGAAGCAGTGCCGTCAGTAATTTCGTTGTCATGCTAGTCTCCCTGTTGACCTTTTTCAGGTTCGGTTTTGAGAACAGGGGCCTTCGCGCCCTTGTTCCCCTCGATCGCGGAAAGGGCCGGCCGCAGCTTCTGGCCGGTCCCTTCCAGTATCTTCTCGGCCGCAACGGCGTTGGCAGCGCCGGCGGCGAGCAGAATGGCTGTCTTGACGACGCCGCCGCTCGCTTCGAGCAGCCGCACGGCGTCTTGCCGGTCGCGGCCGCTGATAGCGGCGACGATGCGAGCCGCGCGGTCGCGCAGCTTGATGTTGTCGGCGGTGAGATTGACCATGTAGCCGTCATGGACATGGCCGAGATGGATGGCGGTAAGCGTCGACAGCATGTTGAGCGCGATCTTCTGGGCAGTGCCGGCGCCCATGCGCGTCGAGCCGGCAATCACCTCCGGTGGCGTCTCGAGCAGGATGGCGACGTCGGCCAGCCTGAGCAGGGGCGTGTCCTTGTTGTTGGCAATGGCGATGGTTGCCGCGCCCCGGCTGCGCGCATCCTTCAGCGCCTGCACCGCATAGGGCGTCGAGCCGCTGGCCGAAATCGCGATCAGGCAGTCGCCCTTGCCGATGCCGGCGCCGGCAATTGCCGTCGCGGCTTCGTCGGTGTCGTCTTCCGGTCCGCCGGCCAGGGTCTTGAAAGCGTCGTCGCCACCGGCGATGAGGATGGCGATGCGTTCGCGCTTGATGCCGAAGGTGCCGGGCAACTCCAGCGCGTCAGCCAGCGCCATCAGGCCGGAGCTGCCGGCCGCAGCATAGGCGAGCTTGCCGCCGCCGTTCAGCCGCCCGGCGATGATTTCGGCTGCGGCGGCGATGGCGGGAATGGCGTCGCGCACAGCCTTGGCGGCCTCGATCTGCGCATTGACCAAAGAAGAAAGGATGGCGTCCGGGGCCTGGATGTCCAGTCCCTCGGCATTGCTGTGAAGCGCTTCGGTGCGCGGTTCGGCCATCCCTGTCCCTCCGATGGAAGAACAATACCAAAAAAATACCACTTGTCCACACGCATTAACGAAATTGCGAACTGGAAATCGTTGAGCCGGCAAAATTTCCGGGTTTTTCAACCTGATACGCCTTAATCTTTTTGAAACGGAATTAATCCCTTGGCTATTGGTATTTTATTGGTATTATCCGCCCGGAGGAGACATCGCGTGAAATTCGTGCTCGGTATCGACGGCGGCGGCACCAGCTGCAGGGCAGCCCTTGCGACAGGCGATGGCGTTGTCATTGGCCGTGCCAAAAGCGGCGCCGCCAACATCCGCACCGATCTCACCGGCGCTCGCACCCACATCGTCGAGGCTGCTCGTCAGGCCTTCATCGCCGCCGGGCAAGATCCGGACCTGATCCCGCAGACACCAGCCATTCTCGGCCTTGCCGGCGCCAATGTCGGCACCTACCGCCAGCAGCTTGAAGCAATCCTCCCGTTCAGCATCAGCCGCGTCGAGACGGACGCCGAGATCGCGCTCGAAGGGGCAGTCGGCTCTGGTGACGGCGCCATGGCCATCCTCGGCACCGGCACCGCCTATATGGCGCGCAAGGGCGGCACGTCGCGCGCCATCGGCGGCTGGGGCTTTCAGGTCGGTGATCAAGGCAGCGGCGCCCGGATCGGCCGCGACCTGCTGGAGCAGACGCTGCTCGCCCATGACGGCGTCCGGCCGCGCTCAGTCCTGACCGACAGCATGATGGGCATTTTCCGCAACAATCCCGAAGACGTGGTCGAGTTCACCACCAATGCCAAGCCCGGCGATTTCGGCGGCTTCGCGCCCAAGGTTTTCGAGCATGCCGAGAAGGGCGACAGCGTCGCCAACTGGATCGTGGACAAGTCGGTTGCCGATGTCGAGGAGTCGCTCCACGCGCTCGACCTCTCTGATGACGCCCCGCTCTGCCTGCTCGGCGGGCTGGCGCCGCTCTATGGGCCGCGCCTTTCCCAGCGCTACCAGGCGCTGGTGAAAGCGCCGCTCGACGATGCGCTGGGCGGCGCCGTGCAGATGGCGGCCCGCATCTTCGCCAAAGCGGAGGCGACGCGATGAGCGACGCCGCCGACCAGATCTTCGCCACGCTGAAGCAGTCGTCGCAGAGCGGCGCCCCGCTCTATCTGCAGCTCAGGAAAAGCATCGAGGACGCCGTCAATCGCGGCCTGATCGGGCCGGGCGATGCGCTGCCTTCCGAGCGCGACATCGCCACCAAGGCCGACATTTCGCGCGTCACCGTGCGCAAGGCGGTGCAGGATCTGGTCAAGGGCGGCATCCTCGTGCAGCGCCACGGCTCCGGCACCTTCGTCGCGCCGCGCATGGAGCGCGTCGAGCAGTCGCTCTCCAGGCTCACTTCATTTACCGAGGACATGGCAAGGCGCGGCATGGCGGTGCGTTCAGCCTGGCTCGATCGCGACCTCTACCCGCCCTCGCCCGACGAGATGATGGTGCTCGGCCTGTCGTCGAACGAGCTGGTGGCGCGCGTGGCGCGCCTGCGCATCGCAAACGACACGCCGCTGGCCATCGAGCGCGCCTCGTTGTCGGCCAGCGTGCTGCCGGATCCGGCCGGGATAGGCTCGTCACTCTATGCGGCGCTGCAACTGACCGGTAACCGGCCGGTGCGGGCGGTGCAGCGCATATCGGCCGCCAATCTCGGCGACGCCGATGCGCGTCTGCTCGAAGTGCCATCCGGCATTGCCGGCCTGCACATCGAACGCATTTCCTATCTCGCGAGCGGCAAGGTGATCGAGTTCACCCGCTCCATCTACCGCGGCGATGCCTATGATTTCGTCGCCGAATTGCGCCTGACAGGGCCGAGCGAAGAGGGCCGACCATGATCCCCAAGACCACCCATATGCGGCGCGAGATCGACGAAATTCCGCAAGCCGTCGCTCGCCTGCTCGATGGCTCGGCGGCGGTGCTGACCGAGGCCGGACGCGGCATTCGCGAGCGCGATCCGAGCTTCGTCGTTACCGTCGCGCGCGGCTCGTCCGACCATGCCGCCACCTTCATGAAATATGCCGTCGAACTGACCGCCGGCCTGGCCGTCGCTTCGGTCGGTCCATCGGTCGCCTCGATCTACGGCGCCAAGCTCAAGCTCGCCGGTTCGGCTTGCCTCGCCATCTCGCAATCCGGCAAAAGCCCTGATATCGTCGCCATGGCCGAGACGGCACGAGCCGGCGGTGCGCTCACCGTCGCCATCACCAACACCGCCGATTCGCCGCTGGCGCGGGCTTCGGATTTTGCCATCGACATTCTGGCCGGCCCCGAGCGCAGCGTCGCGGCGACCAAGACATTCGTCAATTCGGCGGTCGCCGGCCTGGCGCTGATGGCGCATTGCACCGGCGACGACAGACTGCTGGCCGCCCTTGCCCGCCTGCCCGAGCATTTCAGCAAGGCGATCGCCTGCGACTGGATGGCGCTGGCCGGCGCATTGGAGACACCGCAATCGCTGTTCATCCTGGGACGTGGCCCGTCGGCGGCGATGGCCAACGAGGCGGCGCTGAAATTCAAGGAGACCTGCGGCATGCATGCAGAGGCCTATAGCGCCGCCGAAGTCATGCACGGCCCGCTGGCCCTGGTCGGGCCAGGCTTCCCGGTGCTGGCGCTCGCCGCCCGCGATGCCTCCGAGCCGTCCGTGGCAGAGGCTGCCGACAACCTTGCCGGCAAGGGTGCAGCAGTTTTTGTAACCTCGGACAAAGCCAAGAGCGCGGCGCGGCTGCCGCATGTCGCCACCGGTCATCCCTTGACTGACCCGCTGACGCTGATCGTCTCCTTCTACGGCTTCGTCGAAGCCTTCGCCCGCCATCGCGGCCTCGATCCGGATGTACCGCGCAATCTGCGCAAGGTGACGGAAACCGTATGAGCGACCGTTTTGCCCTGACTGGCGCCCGAATTTTCGATGGCGACGACTGGCATGACAACGCCGCCCTTGTCGTGCACGGCGATGTGGTCGAAGGCATTCATCCCGTCGGCGCCATTCCGTCGGGCGTTGCCCGCATCGACGCCGGGGGCGGCATGCTGGTGCCGGGTTTTGTCGACCTGCAGGTCAATGGCGGCGGCGGCGTCATGCTCAACGACCATCCCGATGTCGCCTCGCTGGCAACAATCTGCCGGGCGCATGCGCCGTTCGGCACGACCGCACTGCTGCCGACGCTGATCACAGATACGCCTGACATCACCGCCGCGGCCATTGCCGCCGGCACCGGGGCGGCACGGCAAAAACTGCCGGGATTTCTCGGCCTGCATCTCGAAGGGCCGCATCTCTCCGTCGCCCGTAAGGGCGCGCATGAACCGGCGCTGATCCGGCCGATGACGGATGCGGATGAAGCGGCGCTGGTCGCGGCACGCAAAAACCTGCCGGTGCTGCTGACGACGATAGCGCCTGAATCCGTCGAGCCTGCCCGCGTTGCGGCCTTGGCCAAGGCCGGTGTGATTGTCAGCCTCGGCCATTCCGACACCGGCTACGCCACGGCCAGAGCCTTTGCCGATGCCGGCGCCAGCGTGGTCACACATCTGTTCAACGCCATGAGCCAGATCGGCAACCGTGAGCCGGGGCTGGCGGGTGCGGCCATCGACATAGGCAGTCTGTCGGCCGGGATCATCGCCGACGGCATCCATGTCGATCCCGCCACCATGGCAATCGCGCTGCGCGCCAAGCAGGGGCCGGGCAGGATCGTGCTGGTCACCGACGCCATGGCGACGATCGGCACCGACATGACGTCGTTCACCCTTAACGGCCGCATCATCTATCGCAAGGATGGCAGTCTGCGGCTGGCCGACGGCACGCTGGCCGGCGCCGATCTCGATATGATCTCGGCCGTCCGCTACATGCACAGGATCGTCGGGCTGGACCTGTCGGAAGCGTTGCGCATGGCCTCGCTCTATCCGGCGCAGGCGGTCGGCCAGGCCCACCGGCTCGGCCGCTTCGCCAATGGCACGGCTGCCGATATCGTCGCTCTGTCGGACGCCCTCGACGTCAACGGCGTCTGGATCGGCGGCGACAAGGTTTTTGCAGGCGCGGACAGTCCGCGCTAAAGTCCACCCATGCATGATGTCGACTGCGTTGTCGCCGGAGCCGGTGTTGTCGGCCTCGCCATTGCCCGCGCGCTGGCGCTGTCGGGCCGCGAGGTGCTGGTGGTCGAGAAGGCCGCAGCCATCGGCACGGGCACCAGTTCGCGCAATTCGGAAGTCATCCATGCCGGGCTTCATTATACGCCGGGCAGCCTGAAGGCCCGTCTCTGCGTCAACGGCCGCGAGCGTCTCTATGCCTATTGCCGCGAGCACGACGTCGCCCATCATCGCACCGGCAAACTGATCGTTGCCGTCCAACCCGAGCAGTTGGACAAACTGCAGGCGATCCAGATCAACGCGGCGCAATGCGGAGTCGGTGACCTCAAGCTTTTGACGCGCGCAGAGGCCGAAAGCCTGGAACCGGCGCTGAGCTGCGCCGGCGCGCTGCTGTCGCCGTCAACCGGCATCGTCGACAGCCAGGCGCTGATGCTGTCATTGCGTGGAGACGCGGAAGCGGCCGGCGCATCTTTCGCCTTGCTCACCGTTGTCTCAGGCGCGAGCATCGAAGCCGACGGCATCCGGATCGACACGCGCGACGCCGATGGCGAGGGTTTCACCTTGAAGACCGGCGCCTTCATCAACGCCGCCGGCCTCGACGCGCAGGCGCTCGCCGGCCGCATCGAAGGCCTCCCGCAAGACCGTGTTCCGCCGCTGTGGCTGGCGCGCGGCAATTATTTCGCGCTTTCCGGCCGCTCGCCCTTTTCGCGGCTGATCTATCCGGTGCCGGTCCATGGCGGCCTCGGCGTGCATCTGACCCTCGACATGTCGGGGAGCGCGCGCTTTGGCCCGGATGTCGAATGGATCGATCGCGTCGACTATACCGTCGATCCCGCACGAGGCGCTGCCTTCTACGACGAAATCAGGCGCTACTGGTCCGGCCTGGCGGACGGCGCCCTGCAACCGGCCTATGCCGGCGTCAGGCCGAAACTGTCCGGTCCGGGCCAGCCGCCCGCCGACTTCGTCATCCAGGGACCGGCTGACCACGGGGGCGGTCAGATCGTCAATCTGTTCGGCATCGAGAGCCCTGGCCTTACCGCCAGCCTCGCCATGGCAGAGCATGTCGTTGGGCTTTTATATCCGCAATGACGGACGTTTCCTGAAACGTCGGGCAGGCGCATACCATGAAACCTTTTGATATGGAGGTCGTTGTCGGGGCATATGTCCGAGGCAAAACCCAAATCGGAACCGACCGACGGTGTCGGAGCGCGCGATGCCACGAAGTCGCGCCGGGAAAAGCCGTCACGGCAAACGCGCGGAGATGGACCGCGCAAGGACACGCCGCGCGAGAAAAAAGCATCGACAGTGGAAGCCGCCTCCGAGCCCGTTGGCGAGGCTGCGCCGCCGCCGGATGCCGTCGAACCCGATCCCAAGCTGACGCCCGAGCAGGCCGAGCAGGCGCGCAAAAAATATCTGCTGCGGCGTTTCTGGATCAGCGGGCGCGGCTATTGGGGGAGGCATGGCGACAAGCTCGCCTGGCCTTTGACGATCGGAGTGCTGCTGCTGATCTGCATCAACATCGGTTTCCAGTATGGCATCAACGTCTGGAACCGCTCGATGTTCGATGCCCTCGAGCAGCACAACGCCCGCACAGTCTATCTCCTCAGCGCCGTATTCGTGCCGCTGGTGATCTGCAGCGGCAGCCTTGTCGTCGCGCAGGTCTATCTGCGCATGACGATCCAGCGCCGCTGGCGTTCCTGGCTGACCACCGGGGTCGTCGCGCGCTGGCTGGCAAACGGCCGCTACTACCAGCTGAACCTCGTGGGCGGCGATCACCAGAACCCCGAGGCACGCATGACCGAGGATCTGCGTATCGCCACCGAGTCGCCGGTCGATTTCACTGCCGGCGTCCTCAACGCATTCCTGTCGGCCTCTACCTTTATCGTCGTGCTGTGGACCATCGGCGGCGCGCTCACCCTGCCGATCGGCGGCGAGAGCATCACCATTCCCGGCTTTCTGGTCATCACCGCGATCATCTATGCCGCCATCACCTCGACCTCGATGGTGGTCATCGGCCGCGACTTCGTCCAGCTCTCCGAGCGGAAGAACCAGGCGGAGGCCGAACTGCGCTACACGCTGACGCGCGTGCGCGAAAACGGCGAGAGCATCGCCTTGCTGGGAGGCGAGGACGAGGAGCGCAGCGGCATCGACAGGAATTTCGGCCATGTGCTGAGGCAATGGGCGCTGCTGACCGGACAGCACATGCGCACGGCCGCGGTGTCGCAGGGATCGAGCCTGTTTGCGCCGGTCGTGCCGATCCTTTTGTGCGCGCCAAAATTCCTCGAAGGCTCGATGACGCTTGGCGAGGTGATGCAGGCGGCGTCTGCCTTTGGCATCGTGCAAGGCGCGTTCGGCTGGCTGGTCGACAACTATCCGCGCCTCGCCGACTGGAACGCCTCCGCGCGGCGCTTTGCCTCGCTGATGGTGTCGCTCGACGGGCTCGAGCGCGCCGAGCAGAGCGATGCGCTCGGACGCATCAACCGGGGCGAAGCGGAAGACGGCGCCATCCTCAGCCTCGACAATCTTTCCGTGACACTCGACGACGGCACCTCCGTAGTCAAGGAAACCGAGGTCGTGATCGAGCCGGGCGAGCGGGTGCTGGTTTCAGGCGAATCCGGTTCAGGCAAGTCGACGCTGGTGCGGGCCGTCGCGGGCCTGTGGCCATGGGGCGGCGGCAGCGTCAATTTCCACACCGACAGGCGCCTGTTCATGCTGCCGCAACGCCCCTACATCCCTTCCGGAACGCTTCGCCGCGCGGTCGCCTATCCCGCGGCGGCGGACAAGTGGACCATCAAGCAAATCAAGGCTGCCCTCGACAAGGTGGGGCTTGGCTATCTCACCGGCAGGATCAAGGAAGAGGCGCCATGGGACCAGACGCTGTCGGGCGGCGAAAAGCAACGCCTCGCCTTCGCGCGCCTGCTGCTGCATCGCCCCGATATCGTGGTGCTGGATGAAGCGACTTCGGCGCTCGACGAGAAGAGCCAGGACACGATGATGTTGACGGTGATCCGCGAACTGCCTGACGTCACCATCATCAGCGTGGCGCATCGTGCGGAGCTCGAAGCCTTCCACAGCCGCAAGATCACCCTGGAGCGGCGCGAGGGCGGCGCCAAGCTCGTCAGCGACGTCGACCTCATCCCGCGCAAGCGCAAACGCAGCCTGCTGAACCGCGCTTTGTGGGGTTCCAGCACTCGGGTGAAAAAACCGCGCAGGTAAAAGGCGCCACTGCCGAACCGCGAACAGATGTCCAGGCGAAGCGCTTGGGCAGAGACATTAGCCGGCTATGGATTAGCCGTAGAGACCCTTGTAGGTCTCGCGCAGCAGGTTCTTCTGCACCTTGCCCATCGTGTTGCGCGGCAGCTCATCGACGAAGATCACCTGCTTCGGGTGCTTGTATTTGGCCAGCTGGCCGGCAATGGCGCCAACGATCTCGGCCCCGGTGATCTGCGATGCCGGCGCCCGCACCACGACAGCGGTGACGCCTTCGCCGAAATCGGGATGGGCAATTCCGATGACGGCACTTTCCAAGACGCCGGCAACGGCGTCGATCTCGCTCTCGATCTCCTTGGGATAGATGTTGTAGCCGCCGGAGATAATGAGATCCTTGCCGCGGCCGACGATGTGGACGTAGCCGTCCGCGTCGATGATGCCGAGGTCGCCGGTGATGAAGAAGCCGTCCTTGCGAAACTCCGCCTTGGTTTTTTCCGGCATGCGCCAATAGCCGGAAAAGACATTCGGACCTTTGACCTCGATCATGCCGACTTCACCCTGGCCAAGCGCATCGCCGCTGTCAGGGTCGGCGATGCGCAGCGAAACGCCGGGCAGCGGGAAGCCGACCGTGCCGGCCCGACGCTCGCCCTCATAGGGGTTCGACGTGTTCATGTTGGTCTCGGTCATGCCGTAGCGCTCGAGAATGGCGTGGCCGGTGCGCTCGCGCCAGGCCTTGTGCGTTTCGGCGAGCAGCGGCGCCGAGCCGGAAACGAACAGGCGGATGTTCTTCGCCGCCTGGGCATCCAGCCCGTCCTGCTGCAGGAGCCTGGTATAGAAGGTCGGCACCCCCATCAGCACTGTCGCGCGGGGCAAGAGCGAGACGATGCGGCCGGCGTCGAAATTCCGCTCGAACAGCATCGAGGCGCCGGCCATCAGGGTGACGTTGGTGGCGACGAACAGGCCATGCGTATGGAAGATCGGCAACGCGTGGATCAGCACGTCATCCCCGGTGAAACGCCATTGCTCGACCAGCACGCGCGCATTGGAGGCCAGGTTTTCATGGCTGAGCATGGCGCCCTTGGAGCGTCCGGTGGTGCCGGATGTGTAAAGGATTGCGGCCAGATCGTCCGGCCCGCGCGCCACGGCGTCGAAATCCGTGGGCTGTTGTGCCGCCAGTGCGGTCAGCGAGCCCTCACCATTGCTGCCAAGCGTGAAGGTGGCAGCACCCGACGCCTGCGCCAACGGCGCGATAGCGCCGGCGCGGGCCGGGTCGCAGACGACCAGCCGCGGCTCGGCATCACCGAAGAAATAGCCGAGTTCGGCCAGCGTGTAGGCGGTGTTGAGCGGCAGGAAGACTGCGCCGGCGCGCAGGCAGGCGAGGTAAAGGGAAATGCATTCGGGGCTTTTTTCGACCTGCACGGCAACGCGGTCGCCCGGCTCGACGCCGAAAT
Organism: Mesorhizobium sp. M1252; assembly: GCF_040318265.1. Taxonomy (NCBI): domain Bacteria; kingdom Pseudomonadati; phylum Pseudomonadota; class Alphaproteobacteria; order Hyphomicrobiales; family Phyllobacteriaceae; genus Mesorhizobium; species Mesorhizobium sp. M1252. The sequence goes on from NZ_JAMYLX010000002.1 coordinate 391,859, forward strand.
GCCTCAGCGCATGTGCCAGCTGTGCCGATTGCGCCAACATATCGCCAAAGGCGATCGCGCGTCCGTCATCGGTCGCCATCAGGATGCGCTCGGCGGCTGAAATCCGGCTGCGGAACGCGTCGAACAGGTGATTGGTCATGCGCATTCCCTAGAGATGATGCCGAAAAGTGTGAAGCGGTTTTCGGAGGACATCATGCTCTATCCCTTTGATTTAGAGCCGGATGGCCTTGGAACAAAGGAAACGATTTCGCCTCCGTCCGGCAAAAACGTGAAATCGGGTTTGCCGCCGATCAGATGAAGGCAAGCGGACTTGGATAGCTGGCGGATTTTGGATAGCGGACCGGAAGCGCTTCTATCTGCGGCTGCGCAGCGCCTTGGTGGCGCTCACGCGTGGATCGCCGCTGTCGTTGAAGCGCTCCATGCACATGGCTGCCGTCAGACGGTAGTGGTTGAGGAGGGCTTCAACGGCGCCGTCGGCATCGCCATCCACCGTGCGCTCCGCAATCAGCCGATGTTCACTGATTTCGTCGCGCTCGCTGCCGTCCTGGGAGATCAGCCGGTAACGGGAGGCCTGATCCGAAAGCTGGTCGCAAAAGCCGGTCAGCCAATGCGAGCGGCAGCCTGCGATCAGTGCCCGATGGAAGGCGCGGTGCAGCTTTTCCCATTCCGGATTGTTCGAGGACGGATCCTCCGGCAAGCGGCGCGGGGCACGCGCCAGGCGATGCAAGGCCAGCACGAGCTGCTCTTCCCATTCGCCGGTGCGGTTGGCAATGGATTCACGCAGCGCCCGCTCTTCCAGCCAGCAGCGGGTGCGCGTCAATTCCTCGAGTTCCGGGGCACTGACCGGCATGATGAAGAAACCGCGCTGGTCGTGGCGGCCGAGCAGGCCTTCCGAAGCAAGTCGGTTGAGGGCCTCGCGAACCGGTGAGGCGCCGGCGCCGTAACGGGAAACCACCCATTCGACACGAAGCTTGCTTTCACTTTCAAACACGCCGCGCAGGAGATCGTCGCGAAGCTGTTGATAGACCGTACTAGCGAGTGTGCTCTTGGGTCCCGCGCCTTCGCTCACATCGGCAGATCCGTAGGTCAATATGACTCCTGTAGCTCTCCCATGCTCCGCTAGCCCGTTCGCGAAGCAAACGATTTCCCCTGTAAATTTACTGTAACTCCTAAGGCATCCGCCCCTCAAGCGAAAGATCACGATATTCGACTTAAAGAGGAAGGTTGACCGCATCTTATCCGCCGGAAGTAACTAAAATCGTGAAAAACTTGTTCTTCTGAAGAAAGTTTGTCTGCCAGCATGGCAGGTGCCCTCGAGAAACAGCTTCGAGATCCCGAATACGGATAATTTTTTCTTAACGCGCGTCATGCCGCCGGATTGACCTCTCCCCGCATGCAGATCCCTTCGGCAGTTATCCACTAGATTTATGGGCCAAAACTAGTGCCGGATGCCGCGATCCTGTCGCTTGCCGCGATGCCCTTGCGGCTGCCACCCGTTGACGGCTTTTTGGGAGATCGAAGGATCAGGCAGGGAGATCAGGCCGAGGAGAACCGACCAGCCGGGAACTTGCCCTGGAACTGATGTCAGCCGGCAGCCCGGTCGGCCGCGGTTCGGATGGCTTCTATATTGGCCCGGTAGGCTTCGACGCTGCCGCCCTTGAAGATGGCGGCGCCTGCCACCAGCACATCGGCGCCGGCTGATGTGACCAGGGGGGCGGTTTCCGGCGACACGCCGCCGTCGATCTCGATGCGAATCGGCCGGTTGCCGATCAGCGCTTTCACCCGCTTGACCTTGTCGACCATGGCCGGGATGAAGGCCTGGCCGCCAAAGCCCGGATTGACGGTCATGATCAGGATCAGGTCGAGCCGGTCGAGCACATATTCGATCGCACTTTCCGGCGTCGCCGGATTGAGCGATACGCCGGCCTTCTTGCCGAGACCCTTGATGGTCTGAAGCGAGCGGTCGAGATGCGGTCCGGCCTCGGCATGCACGGTCATGCCGTCGCAGCCGGCATCGGCAAAGGCGGCCAGATAAGGATCGGCCGGCGCAATCATCAAATGGCAGTCGAAAAAGGCCTTGGTGCGGTTGCGGATGGCCTTGATCACCGGCGGGCCGAAGGTGATGTTGGGCACGAAATGCCCGTCCATCACGTCGAGATGAATCCAGTCGGCGCCGGCCGCCGCCACCGCCCCGACCTCGTCGCCGAGCTTCGAGAAATCCGACGCCAGCACCGATGGCGCGATCAGGGTCTTCCTGCTCATGATGCGGCCCCTTTGGGCGCCCTGTTTGCGGGCGCGGCCTTGACGACTGCTAGAGCAATTCCAGGAAAAGTGGGAACGGCTTTCCGTCCGGAATTGCGTGAAAACAAAGAGATAGAGCGGTTCGGCGTTTCCACGAAACGATGAACTGCTCTAGACCATGATCCCGGAAAGGGAAAGTCGGTATTTGCTGCGCCCGGCAGCGGGTTCGGCGAATACCTGGCCGCCTGATCGCCGCAGCGCGCCCAAGGAAAAAACCCGCCGAATCGCTCCGGCGGGGTTCTGAATTTTGACTCGTATTCAGATCCTATGGCTTGAAGTTGGCCGCCGGATCCCTTTGCGGCTGTACCTGCGTCTGCGGCGTGCGCTTCGGTATGAACTGCTGAAGGACACCTGGATTGAGCAACAGGGTCGGATCGAGCGACGGCTGCTGCGGGATCGCCCTGCAGTTCGGGAACCGACCAACCGTGCCTTCGGGGCAGCGCCGCTTGATGATCGGCACGCACTGGCCGCCGACCATCTGCGAGCCCGGGGCGCAGTCTCCCACCTGCGGCCTCGGCTTGCGGCATGCGCCGTCGATCACCTGGGTGCCGCGCGGGCAAACACACTCGCCGCGCTTGTTGTGCACCTGGCCGCGTATGTCGCACTGTTCCAGCACAGGCTTCTTCTGCCGGCAGGCATTGCCTTGCACCTCGGTACCCCGCGGGCAGACACAATTGCCATTGGCGTCATGGACCTGGCCGCGGATCGAGCACTGCTCGGGCTTCGGCCGGATCGGCCGGCAGACCTTGCCCCTGACTTCTGTGCCGTCCGGGCAGACGCAATCGCCGTTGGCGTTGTGGCTCTGACCACGGATCGAGCATTGTTCAGGCTTTGGCCGGATCGGCCGGCAGGCTCCATTGCGCACCTCTGTCCCACGCGGGCAGACACAATCGCCATCGGCGTCACGAACCTGGCCGCGTATGCTGCACTCCTGAGGCTTCTGCTTGTCGCGCACGCAGGCATTTGCCTGTCGGTCGAGATGCGTACCTTCCGGGCAGTAGCAGCCATTGCCGTCCGACGTCGGGACCGAACCGGGGATGGCGCAGCCAGGCTTGTCGGTCTTGACGCAAGCGCCGTTCTCAAGCTCGGTTCCGCGCGGGCAGACACAGCGTCCATCCTCGGTGCGGATCTGGCCCTTGAGCAGCACGCAGGGCCTCGGATCCTTCGGCTGGATGATGACGCCGCCGTCGGGCGAGCACTGGCCGTTGCGGAACGTCGTGCCTTCCGGACACACGCACCGGCCGGCATCGTTCATGACGAAGCCTGGCGAGCATTCCTTCTTCACCTCGCGCTTGATGGTGAACGGATGGCAGGCATAGGCCTTGCCGCGATCGCCCTGGACGTTGGTCAGGTCGCCGGGCAGTACGTCGCCGCCGCCTTGCACCCTGGTGTCGGGAGACAAGACGCCGACGCAGTTCCGGCCGCTGACGTTGCCCCGCAGATTGACCAGGGGAGCGTCGGGAAGGACCACGGTGACCTTGTGCACATGGCTTTCCCCGGCGCCGAGCGTCAGATTGGCAATGCAGGTCAACGGCAAGGTCGTCGGTTCGGGCGAGCAGCCAAAGGGCGGTTCGATCGAGGTGATCGCGACGCCTTGCAGCCGCCCCAGCCCGTCCACCCCGATCGCATCGCCGATGCGGACCGGACCGGAGAAGGCGGTCTGGCCATCATTGGTGATGGTGATCTCGAACGAGCAGGGTTGCCCCGGCTGGCACTCGGCATCGCCGGTCTTCTTGACGCTAATGGTGGACGTGCCGCCGCCCTTGGCGCAGGCCTGGCCGATCGGGTAGACGACGTCGTCTCCAGGGGCCGGGCCGTACGAGCCGCGTGCGCAGTTCTCGAACGCGCCATTGGCCAAGACCGTCACGTCGAAGTGCCTGGAGGTTCCGGGCGTCATCGCGGCGCCGGGTATCTGGCATGACAGCGCATTGGCCGGAACCGCTCCGCAGGCCCATTCCGCACCGTCGGGTGTGACGGTCTGGATCTGGACCGGCGCGCCACCCGATATCAGCGTGGCAGCATCGTTGACCCGCACCGGACCGGTGGGGGCAGAGGTGCCAAGGCTGATGACGGTGATGCGGCAGGAAACCACCGCCGCACCGGCGAGCGAGCCATTGCAGACCTTGGTGATGCGTAGGGTCGGCTTGCCGCCATTGGGATGACGGAAGCGTTCCTTGGCGCAGGCCTTGTTGTTGGTGAGGTCGACCTCACCGGAGACGGGCTTCAGCGCCGCGCAGTTCTCGACCGAATCCGACTGGTAGCCGGCCGGCATGACCGCCCTGACGACGATCGGCGTCGATGCGCCCGGCATCAGCACGATGCCGGCATTGTCGCAGCGGAACTGGCCGGGACCGTTCGGTCCGCATGTCCAGGGCGGAGACGGGCCGAAGGTCGAAGAGGCCGGCGCGCCGCCCGGGTAATTGTCGACAACCGTCAACGGCCCATTATAGGGGACGCTGCCATTGTTGATGATGTCGATCACGAAGTAGCAGATGCCGTCGGGCGTGCAGACCGGGATGCGGGCACGCTTCTTCAGGATCAGGTCGACCTTCTTGTCGACTGGGGGCCGGCAATCGCGGTCGCGGTCGCCACGCCGGCAGATCGGGATCGAGGCACAGCCGCGATCGTTCTGCTGGCTGCCGAACAGCGGCTTGCCGCTGGCGCCGTAATTATAGGTGGCGCAGTTGCGCAACGCGCTGCCTTGCCAACCACCCGCCGGCTTGAAGCCGAGCTTGAGGTTGATGGAGGCCCCCGGATTGAGCGTGGTCACCGGATAGGTGCACGTCATCGGGGTCACGCCGGGCATGCATACCCAGGGCGGGTTGGGCCCTGAATCCAGAGTCGAGCCGGCCGGCAGCGTCACCTCGTCGAGCACGATCTTGCCGTGATACGGCCCGTCGCCGACATTGGTGACCTTGATGGTGAAGTCGCAGCCGCCGCCCATCGTGCAACGCGTCACGTCGGCGCGTTTCTCGACCTTGAGGTCCGGTTCCTTGTCCTTGGGGGGACATCTCAAGTCACGCGGGATGACGATGTCGATGGTCTGCGTGCAGCATAGTCCCCAACCCTCCTTCGGGCCGGCATAGGTCTCGATGCCGGTGACGATGAGGTGGATGACGTCGCCGGGCGATGCACCGACGATCTTCCAGTTCAGCACACCGCCGCCCGCCGGCACCAATTGCGTGTCGGGGATGATGGTGATGCCTGGGGTCGTCGTCGATACCTGCACCCATTTGCCGCCCATCTCCGGGCCGACAGGCATGTGGTAGATGAACGCGCCGCCGCCTTGCACGCAATCGACCGTGCCGCGCTCCACCTTGAAACATTCCCGGTCGGGAGGCGGAGGCCGCTTGTCACAGTTGGTGAGGTCGATCTTGATCGAGGTCTTGGCCCCGGTCTTGTAGTCGCCGTCGTCGGGCTTGCCCGGATCCTGCGACGGGATGATGGCCCCCGTGCCGACGCCCGGCGTCACCTTGATCATGCCCTGGTTGTCGACGATGGTCGGCGAAGGAAACGCCGCATGGTCGATCTTGGCGGTGATCTTGAAATTGATGACGCGTTCATTGCCAGCCCCAGCGCCGTCGAGATCGGTGGTGGAAATCCGGAAATCGGAAACCCTTGCCGTATCGTTCGGATTAGCCGAGGTGCTGATTGTCGCACCCGGCAGCGGTCCGCCAGACGCATCCGTGCCGTCGCCGGACACGTTGACGTTGACGATCGCAAGACCGTGCGGAAGCTGATCCTTGAAGTCGAGTTGGAGTTTCTTCAGCCTGGCCGAAAAGCTTGGGTCGGCAAAGCCTTGCGAGTCGCCGCGCAGGCCAAAGCTCAGGGAGTAGACGACGTAGTCGCAGCTCCTCTGTGTGCCTGTTTTGGTGAAGAACGGCACAATCCGTTCCGGCCTCGGATTGACGATTTTTGAATTGTCGAGGTCGAGCCGCAGTTCCGGAGTGATCGGGACTGCATCTTCGGCGTGGCTTGCCACAGGGGTGAACATGGCGACCGCGATACCGGCCGCCATCAGCCAGCGCGCGCCGCGCCTGGCATATGACAGGGGTTTCATGATGGTCTCCATGACGTTGGATTGACTGCTGTTCGCGGTCGGGGAAAGTGCGAGATTTTTCATCTTCCCCTCCTCAACGTTCGCAGCTGACGGCTGGGGTTCTGAGCGGCAAAGTCATCTTGCAGCAAGGGTAGTAGCCACCCTTGTCCTTGTCGGACTGCCTGTAGAAGCAAAGTCCAACATCGACTCTGTCGCCCGGAGAATGGCCGGTGATGTCGACCGTGTAAGGCTTACCGGGAGCATGCGACTGGGGTGATGTCACCCCGACGCCTGGTGTCATGGACTGGACCTTGATCGAATCGCCGCCAAAGCCGGCATGGTCATGGAGATAGAGGTCGGCCTGGAGGCCGCGAGGCGTGCAGTAGAACTGAACATCCTCGACATCGATGCACGGAGGCAGATCGCCGGGCGGTGGGAAGCCCGGCGGATAGAACGGCGGCAGATAACCGCCTGGGATCTCTTCATAATAGCCGGCACGGCCGTCGCAGGGGTGCCAGACCTCGACGTCGCCGACATGGCCTTCCACTTCTGGGTCTTCGAAATAGCCGTCGAAGTCGACGAACCACGAGCCGAAAGGCGGCACGTTGGCCGGCTTGACCAACGGCGTCGGCGTGATCTGCACGCCGTGCACGCCAAGCGGCCCGCCGGCGGCGAGCTGGTCGGCAAGTGTCGGGTTGTCGCGCAGCTTGTCGCCGGTGTTGACCAGCGTGTCGGTGCACACGCCGGTGTCGAGATTGCCGTCGGCGTCATAGCCATATTGCAGGTCGAGCCCACCGGCCGACTGCCGGTTGCCTTGCGGGAAGCCGACTGCATATTCCTGCGGCTCTTCCACCCAGACCGATTCCGTCGCCGGATCGTCCGGGTTTTCGCGCCAGTAGCGGATGACCTCGCCCTTGCCGGAATCGGCGAACTGGCTGTAATCGTAGCGATTCTCGACCGGGCCGCGCTGCGCCAGATACATGAAGCCCTGGCTGTCGAAGGCGATGTCGGTGACGGCGTAGTCCTTGTCGGCCTTGACCGTCAGCTCCCAGCGCGGATCACCGGCAAAGCTGCCATCGCGGGCAATGCCAACCGACCAGATCTCGGCCTTTTCGCCGACCGAATAATAGAGCCGGCCGCCATGATAGGCGACGGACCAGACGCGGCGTTCGTCCTGCGTGTAGCCCCATGTGTCGGGGTCTTCCGAGTCGAAGGCAGCACCCTGTATGTCCATCACCGCACCGTCATCGGCGACGGGAGCCAGCCCATGCGCCGGCCGCCCGGCAACGCCGTGATCGAATGTGTCGATCAGCGTGCCGTTGGCGTCGAGGCGGTGGATGAAGCCCGTGTCGAGGTCGCTGGCGAAGAACTCGCGGTGATTGCTGTCGAAGCTGATGTCGCCGATGCCGGAACCGCTGTTGGTGTCAATGTCGGCGAATTTGGAGACCGCGCCGGTGATGCCGTCGATCTTCCAGATCGTGCCCGGACCGCCACCGCTTTCGGTGCCGAACTGGCCGTCCATGAAGACGGCGCCTGCGGTTCCGCGGCGCTGTCGCTCGGGCCGACCGTCGGCATCTTCGTCCGGGGTGACGATACGGATGCCGTGCAGCGAGGTCGCGCCGGCATAGAGGTTGGGGACGCCCGTGGGAACGCCGTCGCGCACACCGTCATCATAGGTAATGGCGAATACCTGGCCGATCTGTTCGGCCGTCACCTCGAAAGGCGGCGGCGTGTAGACGAGCTGGCCGGAAGCCGGTCCGCCGAGCGCCGAAACGTCGAAGACGCGCAAGGTGGCGCGCGTCGTGTCGATGAAGGTTTCGTCGACCGGGTCGACGCCGGGCGGCAGCCCCCCCCTTTCGGAATCGGCAGAGTCGAAATTGGGAATGACGGTGCCGGAAAATCCGGTGACCGCCATCGAGCCGGGATAGATGATCTGGGTTTCCTGCGCTTGGGCGGCTGTGTCCAACCAGAGCGTGGCGCTCAGCGCCAGGGCAAGCAAACCGCCGGCCAGATGGAGCGAACGGCGCAAACCGCCGCTTGGAGACGACATGGACGCGCCGCGATCGCAGGACATAAAACTCCCCCCGAAGTTTTCGGGAGGAACATCCGGTCCGGCCGCGCGAAACAGGGCAAGGCGCGGCGTTCCGGCACGTTCGTCCCTGATCGAATTGTCTGCTTTCCTCATCTTCACGATACGCCTGCTCCTGCGCAGGGTCAACGGAATCAGCCGAAAGCCCAGCGCATCGACTCCATCCCGAAGGCGGTGGTCGCGCTGAGCTTGCGTTGGTCCCGGAGACCGTGGAGCCTCTGGGGTCCTGGTCATGGGGGCATCCTTTCCGGCCCGCACCATGCGGCGCCTGGTCGTCAGTCGCAGGCTGGAGCGGAAAGGTTCATGCAAAACGGCGGCCGGGTCTGTCCGCCATTTCACAGAGGCGCGGCCAATTCCTTGTGTCAACTCAAGGTGGAAAACAGTCTTGGCGCGCGAAAGACCGGCCGGCTTACTTACCGTCAGTGCCGGCTTCTGCTAGCGTCTTCCCAACCCTGGGGGGATCATGACACGCAGGCACTTCGTTCTCTTGCTGGCGGCGCTTTTTCCATGTGCGTTGCCGGTCCATCAATCCGTAGCCAAGACCTTGGTCTACTGCACCGAGGTTAGCCCCGATACGTTCGATCCCGCACTCGCCTCCGGATCCCGCGACGCCTCGGCCACCGCTCTCTACAACCGCATGGTCGAGTTCGAGCCCGGCACCACCAAGGTGCGCCCCGGCCTTGCCGAAAGCTGGGAGATTTCCGACGACGGCCTCACCTACACATTCCACCTGCGGCACGGCGTGAAGTTCCACAGCGTCGAGGGTTTTACGCCGAGCCGCGACTTCAACGCCGATGATGTGCTGTTTACCTTCGACCGGCAGGCCAACGCGCAGAACCCGTTCAACAATTACGCCAAACGCCAGTACATTTACTTCGACGGCATCGGCATGCCGGATCTTGTCGCCGGTTGGCGCAAGCTTGACGACCATACTATGGTGATGAAGCTGAAGGCGCCGCATTCGCCGATGCTTGCCGACCTGGCGATGGATTTCGCTTCGCTCGTTTCCAAGGAATATGCCGACAAGCTCGTCGCAGAGAAGCGGCTTCTCGACTTGGCGCTGAAGCCGGTCGGGACGGGTCCGTTCCAGCTTGTCGACTACCAGCAGGATGCAGTCATCCGCTACAAGGCCAATCCGGACTACTGGCGCGGCAAGCCGAAGATCGACGATCTCGTCTTCGCCATTGCCACCGATGCCAGCATTCGCATGGAAAAGCTGCGCGCCGGCGAATGCGATCTCATGCCCTATCCAAATCCGGCCGACCTGGAGGCGATCAAGGCGACGCCCGGAATCAAGGTCATGCGGCAGGAGGGCCTCAATACGGGATACCTCGCCTTCAACACCTTGCAGAAGCCCTTCGACGATCCAAGGGTGAGGAAGGCGATCGCCATTGCCATCGACACGCAGGCGCTGGTCGACGTCGTATTCCGCGGCACCGGCGAAGTCGCACGCAATCCGCTGCCGCCAACCTCCTGGGCCTATGACAAGACGAGCCCCGATCATGTCTTCGACCCCGCTGCCGCCAGGCAGGGGCTCGCCGATGCCGGCGTAAAAGACCTGCACATGAAGATCTGGGCGATGCCGGTGCAGCGTCCGTATAACCCGAATGCGCAGCGTATGGCCGAAATGATCCAGTCCGACCTGGCAAAGATCGGTGTCACCGTGGAAGTCGTGACGTATGAGTGGACTGAATACCTTGCCCGCTCGAAGTCACGCGACCGCGACGGCGCCATGCTGTTCGGCTTCACCGGCGACAATGGCGACCCCGACAACTTCCTGTCGGTGCCGCTTGGCTGTGCCGGCGTCGGCACCACCAATCGTGCCAACTGGTGTTTTCCGGCCTTCGACGATCTGCTCAAGCAGGCAGCCGGGATCGTCGATCCCGCTGCCCGCGCAAAACTCTATTCGCAGGCGCAAACGATCTTCAGGGAGCAGATGCCGTGGGTCGCTATCGCCCACTCCGTGGTCTCGATCCCGATGCGCGAACAGGTGACGGGCTATGTCATGGACCCCTTTGATCACCACGATTTCTCGGGCGTCGATATCAAGGAATAGCATTCGGTGTCTGCCGCAGATCTCGATGTCTATGTAGAGAGCCTGCGCAATTTCCGACTGGTGCGGAGCTATTGCATCGCGCAGTTACTGCCTTACCTGGAACAGGCTGGATTGAAAGTGCGCCTGCTCGACCGGCCGGCCGGCCGAGATCGGGCGCCGGTGGCCTTTCTGCATGTCGACCTGACAATCGTGCCGCCAACGTACCGCGGTCTCGGCCACCTCTACGACCGCACCATCAATGGCCGCGCGCTGTCCATCCACCGGCACCTTTATTCGACACTGAAGCTGGAGGCCGGCGACAGCCACAAGGGGCCGGTTGTCGTCAAGACGGTCCTCAACTCCAGGGGCCGACCAGAGCAGCGCTGGTGGCAGCATCGCAACGGCCTGACCAGGAGCGCGCATGCCATCCGCAAGCTCTTCGAACCCGGCTACAAGGACCGCCTGTGCCCGCCCTATAAGGTCTACCAGACGATCGGCGAGGTTCCGCGGGATGTATGGCGCAACAATCGCCTGATGGTGGAAAAGTTCGCTTTCGATACGCTCGACCTGCCCATCGTCAAGCACCGCTACATGTTCCTGCTCGGTGCCGAGGTCAACATGCGGCAGGTCTACGACGATGTGTTGTGCGCCGGCTCAAAAATCCTGAGCAATGAGGTGGGCGGCGCCGTGCCACCGGAAGTGCTGGCGGTGCGGCAGCGGCTCAACCTGGACTTCGGCGCCATCGACTATTTCATTGTCGATGGCAAAGGTATTGTCGTCGATGCCAACAAGACCGTCGGCTCAAACCCTGAATGGCTGAAGAAAAACCGCTTTCGTCGGGAATTCAACGATCGCATGGCTGAGGAACTGATCGCCTTTGTCCGCGGTTGAGCCGGATCACCAGATCCAGTCGCCCTTGCCCAGCACCGACACCGCTTCGACGATACGGTTGAAGCTGGCGCGGGCCCGGCCGACCGTGTGCCTGGCCCGGAGATAGCCATGCACCAGCCCCGGCTCCTCGGACCAGCTGGCGTGTCCGCCTGCGGTAAGGATGCGGTCGCGGTAGGCCTCGCCGTCGGACGACAGCGGGTCGCATTGCGCGGTGATCAGCACGGTTGGCGGCAGTTTGGTGAAATCGGTGTCGGCGAGCGGCGACAAGGTGATGTCACCAGTACCGTCAGCGCCGCCGGTGCGGATGTGCTTGTAGAATTCGAGATCGCGCATGGTCAACATCGGTGCTTCGGCGTGCGCGACATACGAGCCCTTCGAACGGTCGCCGCCGAGGCCCGGATAGATCAGCACCTGGCCGATCGGCTTTTTGGCATGGCCACGCGTTGCGTGAGCAACAGCCGCGCAGAGATTGCCGCCGGCGCTGTCGCCGCACAGCAGAATAGGGCGGTCGTAGGTTTTGGCTGCCCATTCGAAGGCACGTAAAGCATCGTCGAAAGCGGCCGGGTGCAAATGCTCCGGCGCCAGCCGGTAATCGATGGAACCCACCTCGTAACCGGTGCGGGCGCAGAGCTCGGCGCAGACATCGTCATGGCTGTCTAGGCCGCCGAGGATGAAACCCCCGCCATGGATGTAGAGCACCATCGCCGCCGTGTTCGGGGTAGCGCTGCGATAGATGCGGATCGGGATGTCGTGTGATCGGTTGGCAATGAAAGTCGTTTCCGCCGTCACACCATTGGGATAGCCGGCAAAGAACTCGCGGCACATCCGGTCATAAATCGCACGCTGCTGGGCGATGGTGTAGTCGATCGTATCGGGCGGGTAATAGGAATTGGTCCGCTCGATGAAGGCCCAGGTCTCGGCATCGATGAGGGTTTTGTAGTCGGTCATGCAGCTCCTTTACCTCCCCCTTGATGGGGGCGGTCGCCGCGGAGCGGGGGGGGGGGCGGGTGGCGCATCACCCCACCCCGGACCTTCGGTCCGACCCTCCCCATCGAGGGGAGGGTAAAGAGGCTACTTCCCCTTCCACACCGGGTCGCGCTTCTCCGCAAACGCCCGGAACCCTTCCATACCGTCCTCGGAGCCATAAAGCGCATCGACCGTCGCCAGTTGCCGGCGCGTGACGCGGTTCATGGCATCCTGGAAGGTCAGCGCCTCGGCCACCCGCGCCGTCTCCTTGATCGCGGCAAACACCAGCGGCGGGCCGCTGGCCAGTAGCCTTGCGACCTCCCAGACGCGGTCTTCAAGCTTTTCCTTGGGCAACACTTCGTTGACCAGGCCCCAGCGATGCGCTTCCGCTACATCCATCCAGCGGCCGGTGAGCAGCAAGTCCATGGCGACATGATAGGGAATGCGCTTCGGCAGCTTGATCGTCGCGGCGTCCGCTAGCGTGCCGGCGCGGATTTCGGGCAGTGCGAAGGAGGAGTGGTCGGAGGCGAAAATGAGGTCGCAGGACAGCGCCAACTCGAAGCCGCCGCCGACCGCCATGCCGTTGACGCAGGCGATGACCGGCTTGTTCATGTCGCGCAGCTCCTGCAGGCCGGCAAAGCCGCCGACGCCATAGTCGCCGTCGACCGCGTCGCCACCGGCGGCTGCCTTCAAATCCCAGCCGGCGCAGAAGAACTTGTCGCCGGCGGTCTTGACGATGGCGACGCGCAGTTCCGGGTCGTCGCGGAACGCCTTGAAGGTCTCGCCCATCAGCCGCGAGGTCTTGAGGTCGATGGCGTTGGCCTTGGGCCGGTCGAGCGTGACCTCGAGGATGGTGCCTTCGCGGCGAGTTGAAATGACGTCAGACATTCTTCTTCTCTCCCAGCACCAGCAGCGCGTCGGCAATCCAGGCGCCCTTGCCCTCGGCGCAGACGATCAGCGGGTTGATGTCGAGTTCCTCGATCTCTCCGGCATTCGTCTGCACGAAGCCGGCAATGCCGGCGATGGCGTCGATGGCAGCCCCGACATCGGCCTTGGGCCGGCCACGATAGCCGTCGAGCAGCGGAAACAGTTTGAGGCCACGCAGGGCGGCCTCGATGTCGTCGCGCGTCGCCGGCAGCATGAGCGTAACGCTGTCGCGCAACAGCTCGACCAACACGCCGCCGGTGCCCAGTGTCATGACCGCGCCGAACATCGGATCGCGGGTGAAGCCGACGATCAACTCGGCAACGCCGTCGCGCACCATGCGTTCGACATAGAGGCCGGTGCCGAGCGGCAGCAGATCATGCGCGGCCGTGCTGACCGATTCGGCGTCCTTGAGATTGAGCCTGACAGCGCCGACCTCGGATTTGTGGGTGACGCCGAGCGCCTTCAGCGCCACCGGGAAGCCGAGCGCCATGGATGAGATGACGGCCTCGACAGCGTTAGCGGCACGTTCTGCCTTCGGCACCGGCAAGCCGGCCTTGATCAGCCGCGCCTTGGCTTCGGCCTCGTCAGGGGTGACATGATCGCCGCCGGCAGCACCGGCAGCCGATGTGTCGATCGGCTGCGCCTGCGGCTCGGCCCAGGCCCAGCCGATGAAGGCTGCCGCGCCTGCGGCGTCCATGGCCTCGGAAATGCCGAACAACGGCACCATGCCGCGCGCCATCAGTTCGGCGGTATATTCCTCCGGCAGGTTCTCCGGCAGCGAGGAGACGATCGCACCATGCGCCTTGTTGGTCTTCAGCGCCGATTCGAAGGCGCGCAGCGTCGCCCACCAGTCGGTGACCGAGCAGCGGTCGGGGCGCGGGAAATCGAGCACCAGCATGTTGAGGTCGAAACCGCCCGACACCATGGCGGTGAAGGTGGCGGTCATCGCCGGTTCGTTGTTCCAGATGAAGGTGTGATAGTCCAACGGGTTGGCGACCGCGACCAGCGGCCCGAGCGTCGATTTGACATGGGCGCGGTGCTTGCTGGTGAGCTCCGGGAAATTGACCCAGCGGCCTTCGGCGCTGTCGGCCATGACAGAGGCTTCGCCGCCCGAGCAGCTCATCGATGACAGTCGATAGCCGGGCAGTGGTCCTGTGACATGCAGAAGCTTCAGCGCCTCGATAAAGGCGGGGATGGAATCGACGCGGGCAATGCCGAGCCGCCGCAGGAAAGCGCCCGAGGCAGCGTCCGAGCCAGCCAGCGATGCCGTGTGCGAGACCGTCGCCTGCCGCGCCTGTTCGGACCGGCCGACCTTCATGGCGATGATCGGCTTCTTCAGTTCGCGCGCCCGCGCCGCCAGCTTCTCGAAGCCGGCTACCGAATCGAAGGCTTCGATGTGCAGACCGAGCGAGGTGACGCGCTCGTCCTCGATCAGGCCGAGCGCCATTTCGGAGAGGCCGGTCTGCGCCTGGTTGCCGGCGGTCATCAGGAAGGCGATCGGCAGGCCGCGCTTCTGCATCGTCATGTTGATGGCGATGTTGGAGGACTGGGTGATGATGGCGACGCCCTTGGCGCCTTCGGGCAGCCTGATGCCGCCATGCTGGTCGGGCCATAGCAGCGCGCCATCGGCATAGTTGATCAGGCCGTAGCAGTTCGGCCCGATGATCGGCATCTGGCCCGCGGCAGCCACCAGTTCGGCCTGCAGCCGCTCGCCGTCATCGTCATAGGCCTCGGTCTCAAGAAAGCCCGCGGCAAAACAGACGGCGCCGCCGGCGCCGCGCTCAGCCAGCGCCTTGATTACCTCGATGGTGAGATGCCGGTTGACGCCGACAAAGGCAGCGTCCGGCGCGTCGGGAAGGTCGGCGACCGAGCGATAGGCCTTGCGGCCGGCGACCTCGTCCTTGTTCGGATGCACCGGCCAGATTTCGCCGGCAAAGCCCATCTTGATCGATTGCGCGACGACGGCAGCGGCCTGCGCCCCGCCGAACACGGCGATGGATTTTGGACGCAGGAGACGTTCAAGCTTATGCATGGTTTATGCCCCGAACGGGCGCAGCAGCGCCCGCGAAATGATGTGGCGCTGGATTTCCGACGTGCCTTCCCAGATGCGCTCGACGCGGGCGTCGCGCCAGATGCGCTCCAGCGGCAGGTCATCCATCAGCCCCATGCCGCCATGGATCTGGATTGCTTCGTCGGCAACAAAGGCGAGCATTTCGGTAGCCTTCAGCTTCGCCATGGCCATGTCCTGGTCGGTGACGGTGCCCTGATCGTACTTCCAGCCGGCTTCGAACACCATCAGGTCCGCCGCCTTCAATTCCGTCGCCATGTCGGCGAGCTTGAACGACACGCCCTGGAACTTGCCAATCTGCTGGCCGAACTGCTGGCGCTGCGCCGAATATTCGATGGCATGACCGAGCGCCCGCTCGGCGCGGCCGAGGCAGGTGGCGCCGACCTGCAGGCGCGTGGCGCCGAGCCAGGAATTAGCGACGTCGAAACCCTTGTGCACTTCGCCGAGAACTTGGGCTCCCGGCAGGCGGCAATCGTCGAATTCGAGGATGGCATTGGTGTAGCCGCGATGCGAGACGTTGCGGTAGCCGTCGCGCACGGTGAACCCCCTGGTGCCCTTGTCGACGAAGAAGGCGGTGATCTTCTTGCGCTTGCCGCGCGGCGTTTCTTCCTCGCCCGAAGCCATAAAACAAATCGCGAAATCGGCGAGATCGGCATGGGAGATGAAATGCTTGGTGCCGTTAAGGACCCAGTCGTCGCCGTCCTGCACCGCGGTCGCCTTCATGCCTCGCAGGTCGGAGCCGGCGCCGGGCTCGGTCATCGCCAGGCAGTCCCACTTCTCGCCGCGGATGCACGGGAACAGGTACTTTTCGCGCTGCTCGGGCGTGCCGGCGAGCAGGATGTTGGAGGGGCGCGCGACGCAGGTCCAGTGCAGCGCATAGTTGGCGCGGCCGAGTTCCTTCTCGTAGAGCAGCCAAGTCACCGTATCGAGGCCGGCGCCACCGACATCGGCCGGCATGTTGGCCGCATAGAGCCCGGCTTCGATTGCCTTGACCTTGATCTCCTCGATCAGCTCGCGGCGCAGCACGCCGGTGCGCTCGACCTCGCGTTCATGCGGGTAAAGCTCGTTCTCGACGAAAGCGCGCGTCGTCTCGACAATGAGCTTCTGTTCCTCCGACAGCCCGAAATCCATGGTCTTCAGCCCTTCTTCTTTTTCTTCGGTTTTTCCGCCTTCTTTACCGGCTTGGATGCCTTGGACTTCTCGGCGGCCCTGGATGCGGCCGGCTTCTTCGCCGCCAGCTTGGCCAATTGCCTGGTATAGTCCTTGTGCAAGGCGCCGGCGCCCCAGCCCTTGCCTTTGTTCTGTTTCGACAGAGCATCCATGATCGCGACCAGATTGTCGTCGCGGATCTTTTCCAGCTCACGGATCGACAGGCCATGCGCCTGGTCGTCCGACTGGGTGGCGATCAGATCAACCAGCTCGTCGTTGAACTCCGGGACGTCCATCAGCTTGGTCCACGGCCATTTCAGGCACGGCCCGAACTGCGCCATAAAGTGGCGCATGCCGGCCTCGCCGCCGGCGACGCGGTAGACCTGGAACATGCCCATCTGAGCCCAGCGCAGGCCGAAGCCATAGCGCATGATGTCGTCGAGTTCCTCGACCGTGCAGATGCCGTCCTTGATCAGCCACAGCGCCTCGCGCCACGCCGCCTCCAGCAGGCGGTCGCCGACAAAGGCCTCGATCTCCTTACGGATCACCACCGGCTTCATGCCGATCGAGGCATAGATTTCCTTGGCAACCTCGATCGCTTCGGGGAACGTCTGCTCGCCGCCGACGATCTCGACCAGCGGCAGCAGGTAGACCGGGTTGAAGGGATGTCCGACAACCAGACGTTCCGGATGCTTCTTCATCGCGACCTGCATGTCGGTCGGCTTGAGGCCGGAGGTAGACGAGCCGACTATGGCGTTCGCCGGCGCATAAAGGTCGATCTCGGCCAGCACGCGGTGTTTGAGGTCGAGCCGCTCCGGCACGCTCTCCTGGATGAAATCGGCGTCGGCCACCGCCTCGGCGATGGTCTTGGCAAAGGTCAGTCTGCCTTCCCTGGGCAGGCCGCCTGGAACCATCTGCTTGTAGGCGCGGCGCGCGCCCTTCATCACTTCCGAGACCTTGCGCGATGCCTCCGGATCGGGATCGAAGATCGACACGTCGATGCCGTTGAGCAGCAGCCGCGCCACCCAGCCGGCGCCAATGACACCGCCGCCAATGGCGGCTGCCTTGTTGATGATGCTCATGGTCAGGCTCCGGTTCTTGTCTTGGCGGTTTCGGGGTCGATGAGAGGCACGCGCTCGCCGGAGCGGATCACGAAGGGGTCGTAGGCCTTGCGGGCGAAGACTTCGAGCACGAAGGGCCAGAAGAATTCGATCGGCAGCGTGTCGTAGTCCGGATCGAAGCTCGACTGGTCCCAGCGTTCGCAAAACTGGTCGCAATCGTCGAAATAGGCATGGCCGGCGAAGCGGTCGCGAGCATGGCGGTTGCCGCCGAGATGATGCGCGTAATAGAGCCGCTGGAAGTCGCCATGCTTTTCCACCACCCAGGTGCATTGCTCGCGCACGAAAGGTTTCAGGATCGAGGCGGCGTATTCGTCGTGATTGTACGGTGCGTAGATGTCGCCGATGTCGTGCAGCAGCGCGCAGGCGATCCAGTCGGTGTCGGCGCCGTCGCGCCAGGCACGAGTCGCCGCCTGCAGCGAATGGCCGAGCCGGGTGATCTTGTAGCCGGACAGGCCTTCGTCGAGCTGCACCAAAGCGTCGAGCAGCCGCTCGCCGGTCCTGGCGGCATAGTCGATCTCATGGGCGGTCAGGAACTCGTAGTCTTGCCTGTCGCCATCCTTCATCGCGGTGAATTTGACGGTAGCCATCGTCAACCTCCGCTTAAGCCGCCGCTGCGATCGGCGCCCGCTTGGTCAGGTTGAGCTTCCTGCGCACTTCCTCCGGCCCAAGGATCCTGGCGCCGAGATTGGTGACGATGCTGGCCGCGCGCTCGACGAGCTGCGCATTGGTGGCCAGCACGCCCTTGTCGAGCCAGAGATTGTCTTCGAGACCGACGCGGACATTGCCGCCGGCGAGCACTGCAGCGGCTGCATAGGCCATCTGGTTGCGGCCGATGGCGAAGGCCGACCAGTTCCAGGTCGACGGCACGTTGTTAACCATGGCCATGAAGGTGTTGAGGTCGTCCGGCGCCCCCCACGGCACACCCATGCAGAGCTGCACCAGCGCGTCGGGATTCAAGACCTTTTCTTCGACCAGCTGCTTGGCGAACCAGAGGTGGCCGGTATCGAAGGCTTCGATCTCCGGCTGGACGCCGAGCGCCGTCATCATGCCGCCCATTGCGCGCAGCATGCCGGGCGTGTTGGTCATGACATAATCGGCCTCGGCGAAGTTCATGGTGCCGCAATCCAGCGTGCAGATTTCCGGCAGGCACTGGCGCACATGTTCCATGCGGTTGGTGGCGCCGCCCATGTCGGTGCCTTTTTCATTGAGCGGCAGCGGCGCTTCCGGTGAGCCGAACACCATGTCGCCGCCCATCCCGGCGGTCAGGTTCAGGATCACATCGACTTCTGCCGCGCGGATGCGGTCCGTCACTTCGCGGTAGAGATGGACATCGCGGCGCGGCTTGCCGGTCTCGGGGTCGCGGACATGGCAGTGGACGATGGCGGCACCGGCCTTGGCCGCATCGATCGCCGAATCGGCGATCTGCTTGGGCGAGCGTGGCACATGCGGGGAGCGGTCCTGCGAGCCGCCGGACCCGGTCACGGCACAGGTAATGAAAACCTCACGGTTCATCGCGAGCGGCATGGACATCTCCTCCCCATAGAAACAGACCCTAACAATGACCGACTTGCCGGAAACTGTTTTGCAATTTACGAAGCTCTCGTGATCAAAAGCGAAAAACCGACCATCTTTCGCGCTGAGCGATCGCCGCTCAAGGTGACGCTGCTGGTGTTTTCAGGCTCGTCCATCATGTGCGTGGCGTCGACCGTCGACCCGCTGCGCGCCGCCAACCGCATCTCAGGCGAGACGCTGTTCGATTTCAAACTGGTCTCGGTCACCGGCGAGGCGCCGGTCACCACATGCGGCCTGCCGGTGGCGGTCAGGGGCCGCTTCGATGCGGCCGAGCCGACCGACGTGCTTGTCGTCGTCGCCGGCTTCGGCACCCAGAATTACGCGACATCGGCTCTGCTTTCCGGATTACGGCGAGCGGCCCGCGCGGCTCGCGCCTGCGGCGGCGTCGAGGCCGGCACATGGCTGGTGGCGCGCGCCGGCCTCCTCGAAGGCCGCAGCGCCACCACCCATTGGGAAGACATGGAGGATTTTTCCTCCGCCTTTCCCGGCGTCGACGTGCGTCCGGACCGCTACGTCATCGACGGACCGGTGTTCACCTCGGGCGGGGCGTCGCCGACCTTCGACCTGATGCTGCATCTGATCCGCACCCGGCTCGGCATGGCCGTCGCGCTCGATGTCGCCAGCGTCTTCATCTACGACCAGGCGCGCGCCGCGACCGACGCGCAGCCGCTGGTCTCGCTCGGCCGGCTCGACGGCTACGACCCGCGTCTGGCGCAGGCTATCCGGCTGATGGAATCGCATGTCGACCAGCCGCTGACCATCGACGCGGTGGCAAAACGCGCCGGGGTGACGGCGCGGACATTGGAGAGCATTTTTCGCAAGTCGATCGGCGAGACGCCGGGCGCATATTATCTCAGGCTGCGGCTGGGCGCGGCGCGGCGGCTGGTGGTCGACACGCGGATCGCCATGGCGGATATTGCCGGGCGGACGGGGTTCTCGTCCGCCGCGGCATTTTCCAGAGCGTTTTCAAGAGCGTTCGGCGAAGCCCCGGTCAGGCTGCGCCGAGGTTGATGCTTGTCGCCCAAAAGTGTGTCGCGGTTTTGAGATAACGACATGCACAGACAAAGGGAGATCAGGCTGCGTTCTGTCGTTCGCCGCCGGCGTCCATCTGCGAGCGGATCTGCCTCGCCAGACGGAGTTCAAATCGGCTGCTGACAGCCCGATCCCATTCGTTTTTCACGCTGTCGGTCGGCCGCGGTAGCGCCATCAGCCGGTCGATGATCTATCCGGTCTCGCCGGATGAGAGCAGGGCGTCGATTTCGCGTTCGTATTGCATTATCGGTTCGCCTCCTTCCTTTTCACCCGCCACAACGGACCTCTTATACGAGATACGTGACGGCAGTTTGAAGGCAAGAGCGAGGTCATTGAGGGGCGCCAAAGGGCAAACCCTTGTCGTCGGATAAGGTCTTGCGCAAACCCCATTCCGGGGCGGCCGGAATGTTATCCAGCCACCCTTGAGCACAACGAATCGGCTTTCCGCCCTCAGACGTAGCGGTTGACGATGTTTTCCAGCAACTCCTGGCGGCCGGAGCGTGGCTGCGGCTCGATCTTCTTCTTCACCACGCGCTCGGCGATGTCTTCCAGCGAGCGCTTGCCCGACAGCATCGCCTTGCCCTCGGCCGTGTTCCAACCGGCATAGCGCTCGGCCAGCGGACCCGACAGCGCCTTGTCCTCGACCATCTTGGCGGCTGCCTTGAGGCCTCGTGCGCAGGAATCCATGCCGCCGATATGGCCGATCAGCAGGTCCTGCGGGTCGAGCGACTGGCGGCGCAGCTTGGCGTCGAAATTGGTGCCGCCGGTCTTGAAGCCGCCGGCCTGCAACACCTGGTAATAGGCCAGCGCCATCTCGGGCACATTGTTGGGGAACTGGTCGGTGTCCCAGCCCGACTGGTAGTCGTTGCGGTTCATGTCGATCGAGCCGAAGACGCCGAGCGCATTGGCCAGCGCCAGCTCGTGCTCGAAGGAATGGCCGGCGAGAATCGCGTGGCCCTGCTCGATGTTGAGCTTCACTTCCTTCTCCAGCCCGAAGCGCTTGAGGAAGCCGTAGACCGTGGCGACGTCGTAGTCGTACTGATGCTTGGTCGGCTCCTGCGGCTTCGGCTCGATCAGGATCGTGCCTTTGAAGCCGATCTTGTGCTTGTAGTCGACGACGAGACTGAGGAAGCGCCCGGCCTGCTCCTGCTCGCGGGCAAGATCGGTGTTGAGCAGCGTTTCATAGCCCTCGCGCCCGCCCCACAGTACATAATTCTCGCCCTTCAGCCGCTTCGTGACGTCGATGCAGCTTTTCACCGTCGCCGCCGCATAGGCGAAGACATCCGGATCGGGATTGGTGGCGGCGCCCGACATGAAGCGGCGGTTGGAGAACAGGTTGGCCGTGCCCCAGAGCAGTTTGACGCCGGTCTTCTTCATCTTGGCGGCAAAATAGTCGGCGATCTCGTCGAGCCGCGCGGCACTTTCGGAGAAATCCTTGCCTTCCGGCCGCACGTCGGCGTCGTGGAAGCAGAAATAGGGCGCGCCGAGCAGCGAGAACATCTCGAAGGCGACGTCGGCTTTCAGCTTGGCCAGTTCCATCGTGTCGACGCCGCCAGCCTTGGGAAACCAGGGCCGGTCGAAGGTCTGGCCGCCAAAGGGATCGCCGCCCGGCCAGGCGAAAGAATGCCAGTAGGCGACGGCGAAGCGCAGATGGTCTTCCAGCCGTTTGCCGGCCACCACCTCGTCGGGATTGTAGAAGCGGTAGGCCAGCGGATTGGTCGAATCCGGCCCCTCATACTTGATCGCTTTGATGTCGCCGAAAAATCCGCTGCTCATGATTTCTGTCCTCTCTCGAATAGTTCGCCCTGATTACCTCAGGCGTAATTGGTTTCGCTCTCGCTTGGGGTGAAAAGGCTCGTGTCAAAGCCACTCAACGAAGGAGACAGACCATGACCGACCTCAACACGATCGCCGAGAACTACATCACCGCCTGGAACGAGGCCGATGCGGATCGCCGTGCCGAACTGCTCAAGGCCACCTTCACCGAAGACGTCAGCTACCGCGATCCGCTCATGCAGGGCGACGGCCACGCCGGCGTTGCTGGGCTGATCAACGGCGTACAGCAGCGCTTCGCCGGCTTCCGGTTCTCGCTGAAGGGTACGCCGGACGGGTTTGGCGACCGCATCCGCTTCTCGTGGAATCTTGGGCCGGAAGGCGTGCCGTCGGTTATCGAAGGCACCGATATCGGTGTTATCGAAAATGGGCGCCTGAAGAGCGTCACCGGGTTTCTGGACAAGGTGCCGGCGCAGTGATCGATTAAGGGTGGCGCGAGACACCCCCCTCTGCCCTGCCGGGCATCTCCCCCGCAAGGGGGGAGATTGGCTGGCATCCACGCCTTCGCTAATCACCCACCTTACAAGACTGGCATACCCGCCGACGCTGCCGATCTCCCCCCTTGCGGGGGAGATGCCCGGCAGGGCAGAGGGGGGTGTCTCGCGCTCACTCACGCCATGGCGCCCTTGATCGCCGGATACAGCGCCCGGTAGCGCTGATAGGCATCGGCATACGCCCCGCCAAGCGGGACATCCGGTTCGATCGTCGCATCCGTCCTCGGCGCCGTGCACACCTCCAGCGGATCAGCCCCTGTCGCCGCGATCAGACCAAGCCTCGCCGCGCCAAAGGCAGCACCGAAATCGCCGTCGGCCG
Organism: Mesorhizobium sp. M1252; assembly: GCF_040318265.1. NCBI lineage: Bacteria > Pseudomonadati > Pseudomonadota > Alphaproteobacteria > Hyphomicrobiales > Phyllobacteriaceae > Mesorhizobium > Mesorhizobium sp. M1252. The sequence continues at coordinate 414,695 of NZ_JAMYLX010000002.1, forward strand.
GAATGTCCACGGGCACCTGCAGCGCCGTGGCGATCGCCTTCAGCCAGTAGCGCGAGCGCGAGCCGCCGCCGATCGCCGTCACCCGCGTCAAGATCGTGCCCGCCGTCTTCAAGGCTTCGAGACTGTCGCGGAAGGCGAAGGCGACGCCTTCTAGCACGGCCTGCGTCAGCACTGCGCGGCCGGATTCATGCGCCAGTCCGGTGAAGGACCCACGAATGACGGAATCATTGTGTGGCGTACGCTCGCCCGAGAGGTAGGGCAGGAACGACACACCGCTCGGCGCTTTCAGCACATCGCCAAGTTCGGCGGTCAATTCGCCGGCCTTCTTGCCTGAAATCTCCGACAGCCAGTTCAGCGAGTCGGTCGCAGACAGGATGACCCCCATCTGGTGCCAGGTGTTGGGCAGGGCATGGCAGAAGGTGTGGACCGCACTTGCCGGATTGGGCAAATAGGACGCGTTGGCGGCAAACAGCACGCCAGATGTGCCCAGCGACACAAAAGCGTGGCCGGCGCCGACCGTGCCCATGCCGCAGGCCGAAGCAGCATTGTCGCCGGCGCCGCCGGCAACCGGGGTGCCCGATGCTATGCCCCAGCTGGCGGCCAGTTCGGCGCGCAAGGCGCCGGCCTTCTCCGTGCCTTCGACCAGCGACGGCATATGCCTTTCGTCGAGCGATGTCGCCGCAAGCAATTCGGGGGACCAGCGCCGTTTGCCGACATCGAGCCAGGAGGTGCCGGCCGAGTCGGACATTTCTGAGATATGCTCGCCGGTCAGCCAGAGCCGCAGGTAATCCTTCGGCAAAAGCACCTTCCCCACTTTGGCGAAGACGGAGGGCTCATTGTTCTTCACCCAGGCGAGTTTCGGCGCCGTGAAGCCGGGGAAGACGATGTTGCCGGTGAGTTGGCGAAAGCGCGGGTCTGCATCGAGCGCCGCGGCCTCAGCGTGGCTGCGCGTATCGTTCCACAGGATGCAGGGGCGCAGCACCTGGTCGCCGGCATCGAGCAAGGTGGCGCCATGCATATGGCCGGAAAGGCCGATGCCTTTGACCGCGGCAAGCTCTTTCGGGTGGGAGGCTTTCAGCTCGGCAATGGCCGCATCGCAGGCGCGGATCCAGTCGGCGGGGTTTTGTTCGGACCAGCCGGGATGCGGCCGCGATACGTCAAGCGACGCATGGCCGGAGCCGATGATTTTCTGCCCGGCATCGATCAACAGCGCCTTGACGCCCGACGTGCCGAGATCGAGGCCGAGATACATGCATTCCTCCCATTGCCATTAATTTTTTCGGGTCTCGAAAAAATCTGGCTAGCCAGTTTTTAAAACAAGATCCGCCGCGGGTCAATTCTCTGACAAATTGGCGGCGCGTTGCGAAAACAGCGCCGACAGCGGACTGTCCGGCCGGACCAGTGCGCGCTCGGCCGTCAACGCCCAGGCAAGCGCTGGGTCGCCGGCGCGCAACGCCGCCTCGATCAACGTGAGATCAATCACATCGCGCTGGGCGTGGCTGCCGCCAAAGCGATGGGCAATGGCGCGGATCGGTCGGATCAGGCGCACCGCTTCGCTGTAGTTGCCCTCGCCGAATGCCTTGATGCCTTCCGTCAGTGGCTGGCCGACATCCCGGGTGAAGGCGGCGTTGTCGTCGCTGCCGCGCATCGCCTCGTGCTGGGCTTCGAGCAAGATCTTGACCGGCGCTTCGAGACCGGCGCCGACGAATGCCATCATCGCATGCGCATCGTTGAAGGCGTAATTGCCGGCTCCAGCCTTCGGCGCCCAGTTGGCAGCGAGCGCTGCCCAGCGGTCGCCGACATCGACACCGCCGAGATAAAGCCGCCACAGGATCGCAGAGGCGTCGACCATGATCAGCGCCAGCGTCGAACGCTCGCCATAGATCGGCCCGTCATAGAGCTTGAGCACCTCGTCGGTCTCGCCGAGATCGTAGTGGAACAGCGCCAGATGCCACCAATTATGCACCTGCAGGAAGCTTTCCTTCGTCCACGCCTCGGGGTTGGTGCGCATCCAGGCGATGCCGTCGCGTTGCCGGCTCTGCATCTCCATGACATGGGCGACCGCGTGCTGCGCCCAGCCGTCGCGCGGCTCGATTTCGACCGCCTGCCGGCCAAGCTTTTCAGCCCTGATGTAGTCGCCCATCTCCTCGAGACCGAAGGCCTGCATACCGAGAATGGCGTGATAACCTGGCATGCCGCTCTGCCAGGACGGCAGCGCGCGGCCGATACGGTCGCGCAGCATGCGGGCATTGCCGGTGAAGAAGTCGATCTGGTGGCCGACCTGCAACGCCACCGCGTCGAGCGGGTTGTCGATGGCGATATCTTCGAGCAGGCGCGCGGCGTCATGCCAGCGTCCCCCGGCAAGGTGGCCAAGGGCCGCCACATGCGCCTGTTCGCGCGGCGTCGCGGCAAGCGGCAGTGCCGCAGCATGGCATGCCTGGGCGACCGCCGTTGCCTCGCGTTCGGTGGCGAGGCCGAACAGATACCCCTTGAAGACATGCGCCATGACGAAATCGGGATCCGCCGATATGGCGCGGTCAACGGAGCCGACCGGGTCGCCGACGAAGCATTGCAATTCATGAACGGCCTGGCTGTACGGTGAAAACCCGGCCTCGGTCGCGCCCGAAAACATTAGGCCGAATGGATCTCTTACTGCCATATCGGCCCTGATGCTCCGCAGTTCCTAATTGCCCGAGCGCATCGCCACCGTGGCGATCCCGGCGCCGACCAGCAGCGTGCCGCCGGCGCGGTTGAAGATGCGGATCGCCTTGGGGTTGCGTACGACGTTGCGGGCGCGCGCCGCGATCAGCGCGTAGCCGAAGGCATTGGCGAAGGCGAGCGCCAGGAAGGTCGCTTCGAAGATCAGCATCTGTGTCCAGAAATCGGCTTCCCGATTGAGGAACTGCGGCAGGAAGGCGACGAAGAAGGTGATGCTCTTCGGGTTGAGTGCGGTGACCAGCCAGGCGTGCGCCATCATCTTGGCGGCCGAGACGGCATCTGTGCGTGGTTCGGCTTTGAGCGCGCCGCCGGCGCGAAACAGTTTTACCCCGAGATAGATCAGATAGCAGGCGCCGATCAGCTTCAGAATGGTGAACACGGTCGCCGACGCGGCCAGCAGCGCGCCGATGCCCAGCATCGACAGGGTCATGGCGCTAAAATCGCCCAGCGCCACGCCGACGGCCATCGGCAAGGCGGTGCGCCAGCCCTGGCCCAGCGCATAGGACACGACCAGAAGAATGGTCGGGCCGGGAATGATGAGCAGGACGGTGGAGGCGGCGGCGAAGGCGGCCCAGTTTTCGAACGACATCTTTGTCTCCTTGAGCGCAAAGAAAAGGATAAATCCTCGTGTGCGGAGGAATGTAAAGAGCCCTCTCCCAAAAATGCACGGCGGACCATTTCGCCAGATCGCTGCGGCTATTGGCGGCACAGGCTTAAGACCGGTCGTTGGGCCTTCACCCTTTTTCAACCATGTTTGGCGAAACTGCCTGCTATCCGGCCGGACCGTGTTTCCCGCCGACAGCGTAGGGTTTGGGTGCATGCGTGAGTTGCCGCAGAATGTGACGCCGCCAGCAAATGGCGACGCAAACGAGACCGAACATCTCTATTCCCGCCGCTTCGTCCTGTCAGGGGCCGGCGCCATGACGCTGCTCGGCATGGCCGGCTGCAGCACTTCGACGCTCGAGCTGCCGCAATTCCAGCTGGATGACACGGTCACCGGCTCTGTGCGGCCGATCCGTCCGGCGATCAGCGTCGACAAGAACGTCACCGGCCCCGATGTCATGTACGCTTCGCTCAACGATGGCGGCTTCGAAGTGCCGGCGGTGCCCTATCAGAAGGTCAAGCCGGAGTTCCGCCGCCAGATCGTCGTCAACGAGACCGGCGAGGCGCCCGGCACCATTGTCGTCCATCTGCAGGAGCGAAAGCTCTATCTGGTGCAGGAGGGCGGCGACGCCATCCGCTACGGCGTCGGCATCGGCAAGGACGGCTTCCGCTGGTCCGGCCGCGCCAACATCCAGTACGGCAAGGAATGGCCGACCTGGACGCCGCCGCCGGAGATGATCCAGCGCAAGCCGGAACTGGTGAAATGGCAAAACGGCCAGCCCGGTGGCCTCACCAACCCGCTCGGCGCACGCGCTCTTTACATCTACCAGGACGGCAAGGACACCGGCTACCGCATACACGGTTCGCCGGAATGGGCGAGCATTGGCCAGGCGATGTCGTCGGGCTGCGTGCGCCTGATCAACCAGGATATCATCGACCTCTACAGCCGCGTTTCCAAGAAGAACCCGGTCGTGGTCGTCTGATCCTGTGCGGCGGTTTGGCGCCGCTGGAAACTCCCGTTGCGCGATGCGGCAAGCTAGGCCAAGGTGACTTGAAAACCACAGCGCCGGGAGAGATCGAGCATGGCTGGAACGTTTGTCATCGCACAGGGCGGCGGCCCGACCGCCGTCATCAACCAGACGGTTGTCGGGGCCACGCTGGAAGTCCGCAAGCGCCATCCCGGCGCCAAGGTGCTGGGCTCGCTCCACGGCGTGCGCGGCATTCGTGACGGCAACTATGTCGACCTCTCCGCCATCCCCGAGGACCGGCTGCGGCTGATCGCCGGCACGCCGAGTGCCGCGCTCGGCTCGACGCGCGACAAACCGGATGCCGCCTATTGCGAGGTCATCCTCAAGGGCCTGAAGAAGGCCGGCGCGGACGCCTTCATCTATATCGGCGGCAACGACACGTCGGGCACGCAGCAGATCCTGACCGACGCAGCCGGCGGCAGCATCGCTTTCGTCCATGCGCCAAAAACCATCGACAACGACCTCGAGGAAAACGACCACACGCCGGGCTTCATCTCGGCGGCCGAATTCGTCGCCGGCGCCTTCCTGTCCGTCGATCTCGATTTCCGCGCATTGCCCGGCATCTATGTCGGCATCGTCATGGGCCGGCATGCCGGCTTCCTCACCGCGGCGGCTGCAGCCTGGCAGCTCGATCCCGACAGCGGCCCGCATCTGGTCTACGTGCCGGAACGGCCATTCTCCGCCGCCGGTTTCATCGACGACGTGCGCTCCACGCTCGACCGCCACAAGCGCTGCATCGTCGCCGTCTCCGAAGGTGTCAGCACCGCCGACGGCAAGGCGCTGGTCGAAAGCCTGGTGCCGCCGGACAAGCTCGAGCGCGACGCGCATGGCAACGTCAAACTGTCGGGCAGCGACCTGCCGTCAGCTCTGGAACGTGCGCTCGCCGAAGGCCTGCCGGGCAAGCGCGCCCGCGTCGATGCGCTTGGCTACATGCCGCGCGGCTATGTCGGCGCGATCAGCGCCGTCGACGCGCAGGAGGCTTTCGACGCCGGCGCCTTCGCGGTTGCCGTTGCCAGCGAAGGCGGTGGCTCGGTGGCGCTGCAATATGACGGCACGAAAACCGTGCTGAAGAAGGTGCCCCTGAAGAACGTCGCCGGCAAGACGCGCCATATGCCCGACGATTTCATGAAGCCCGATGTCAACCAGCTTTCGGAAGCGGGTATGGCTTACCTGAAGCGGCTGGTGCCGGAAAAATACAAGGTGGGAAAGCCCTTCGTCTGATGGGCGGCCGTTTTGGGGGCGTCCGTTTTGGTGGCGAGCGCGTTGTCGGCTACTGGTTCGGCAAGACGATCATCGACGACCGCACGACGATGCTGACCGAGCCGTTCGTGCATGATTTCGTGCGCGCCAACATCTGGCATTTCAGCGGACGCGACGCCGACCTGCTGGTCGACACCGGCATGGGCATCTGCCCGCTGGCGCCTGAGATCGACACGCCCGAGGGCAAGCCGCTCATAGTCGTCGCCACCCACATCCATCTCGACCATGTCGGCTCGCTGCACGAGTTTCCGCTGCGCGCCGGGCCGCGGCACAGTGCCGAGCATTTCGAGACCATGAACGATCAGGTGACCTACGCCTACATGTTCAACAATCTCGACGGCGCCGTTTCGAAATTGCCGGCGCCGGGCTGGACGGCGGCCGACTACAAGATCCCGCCGGCGCCGCTGACGCGCACGCTGGACGAGGGCGACATCGTCGACCTCGGCGACCGGCAGTTCCGCGTCCTGCATCTGCCCGGACATTCGCCGGATTCGATCGCTTTGTTCGACGAGGCAGACGGCCTGTTCTTTGCCGGCGACGCCATCTACGATTCCACGCTGATCGACGACCTGCCGGATTCCTCCCGGCCTGATTATCGCCGTACCATGCAGCGGCTCCTTGACCTGCCTGTTCGCCTCGGCCATGGCGGCCATGGGCCGAGCTTCGACGGCAACCGGATGCGCGAGATCGCCACAGCCTATCTCAGGCGCACCGGAGGCCTCTGACGACATTGTGATTGGAACCAGCGTGGCGCCGTGGTCGAGCGCGTCAATCCGGACAAGGCAGCTGCCAATGCCGGCCTGCAGCCGGGCGACGTCATCGTCGCCGTCGACCGGTCGCCCGTGCGGGATGCGCGGCAAGCCAACCAGGCGATCGCCGAGGCCGGCAGATCGGGCGGGAAGTCGGTGCTGCTTTTGGTCGACCGGGGCGACTCGCAAATCTTCGTCGCCGTACCCTTCGCCGCCGGTTGAGACATGATGCGGCGGGCTCGCTGAACGATCGGCAGGGCTGCCGCACGGCCCCGCCAAAATTCCTGTTGCCCGCCGCGACATCTTCGAGAACATTACGGCAGGCCGGCAATGGCCTGCTAAAAACGGACAGTCAAATGGTCACTCGCGGTTTTTCCTCCGGTCGAAAGCCTCCGACGGAGACCCATGCGCGCATTCCGCCCGGTCAGTATCTCGAACAGGGCTTTCCGGTGCTGTCGGCGGGGCCGACGCCGCGCGTGCGCACCGAGGACTGGTCGTTCACGCTCAAGCACGGGCCACGCCCGATCAAGAAGTGGAACTGGGCCGAGTTCAACGCGCTGCCCTTGACCAAGATGACGCGCGACATCCATTGCGTTACCGCCTGGACCAAGTTCGATACCGCCTGGCAAGGCGTGCTGGTCGACGACATCCTTGCCGATGCCGGTATCGAAGCGCCGACCGGCTTCCTGCTGGCGCATGGCTATGACGGCTACACCACCAACGTGCCGGCCAAGGATCTCACCGCGGGGAAGGCGATGGTGGCGCTCCTTTATGAAGGCAAGCCGATCACTGCCGACCATGGCGGCCCGGCGCGGCTCCTGGTGCCGCATCTCTATTTCTGGAAATCGGCCAAATGGCTGAACGGGCTGCAGTTCACCGAGCGCGACGAGCCGGGCTTCTGGGAATTGCGCGGCTATCACATCTATGGCGACCCGTGGCGCGAGCAGCGCTATAGGGGCGATCCATGAGCGAAGCGCCGCAATCTCCCTGGCAGACGGCGAAAATCACCCGGATCGACAAGCGGACGCCACGCGTCACCAGTTTCTTCTTCGCGCTGTCACGGCCATTCGCCTATCGAGCCGGACAGCATGTCGATGTCAGGCTGACTGCGCCTGACGGCTACCAAGCGCGCCGCTCCTATTCCATCGCCTCGGCGCCGGAGAGCGGCGCCACGATCGAGCTGGCGATCGAGAAGCTCGACGACGGTGAAGTCTCGCCCTTCTTCCACGACATCGCCGCGGTCGGTGACGAGATCGAACTGCGCGGGCCGCTCGGCGGCCATTTCGTCTGGTCCGATGGGGATGGCGGGCCGCTGCTTCTGGTCGGCGGCGGCTCCGGCGTCGTGCCGCTGATGGCGATGGTGCGTCACCGGACCTTGCGCAAATCGGCGGTGCCGGTGGCGCTGATGTTTTCGGTGCGGGTCTGGGACGAGGTGATCTTCCGCGACGAGCTGATCGGTCTCGGTGACCGCCGCGACGGGTTCGAGCTGGTGCTTACGCTGACGCGCGAGGCGGCACGGCGCCCGTCCGACTATTCGAGGCGCATCGACACGGCAATGGTCATGCAGGCGCTCACGCGGCTGCCGCGGCCGCCGGCGCTCGCCTTCGTCTGCGGGTCGAACACCTTCGTCTCGGCGGCTGCCCGGGCGCTGGTCGACGCCGGCATACCAGCGGAAATCATCCGCACCGAGCGCTATGGCGTCTGAGAGGGCCACAGTGGTTCACCGTTTCATGGAGACAGCGAACCGCTCTCAGGCGGGTGAAAACCTTGCCGACAGCAATTGGAACGGCAGCGCGCCATAGGCGGCGACTTCGGCCTCATTGTCCCAGTTGCGGAACTGGCGCGATGGCCGTGCCTCGATCACCAGAGGCCGGCCGGTGTCGTCCACCGTTACCTTGCCGCGAAAGCGCAGCACACGTCCGCCGCCGGCGCGGCTGATCACCATGGAACGCAAGCGGGCGACATGGCCGCCGCCGGCATTGATTTCCATCTCGATGCGGCGCCGGATTGGTGGAACGACGATCCTGACGGTGACGTCCAGCACCATCGCTCCAGTCCTGTCCGGACGCGGCAGGGTCTGGGAAAGTGCAAACGGCGCCGACGTCGCTCTTGCCTTGCGCAATGTCGGCCTGCCGCGCCAGACGGCGGGCGTCGGCTGCTGCAGGCGGCCCTTTTTGCGTTTGAGGCGCAACTGCTTGGCAAAGCCGCGCGACAGCCAAACGAGGCCGCCGAAATCGGTGCGCGGCTTTGCCTGCAGCACCGAGGACCAGCGCGACAGGCCGGCGCGGTCGGCCAACTCAATCGTCTTTGCAAGTTCGGCCTCCGGCACCGCAATGCCGATCTCCAGGCAGAGATAGGAGAGCGCCACTGCCGCGGCGACGGCGAGGCCCCGCTTGGCGATGATGTCGGCGAACACGCCCCAGTCGACTGCGCCACTCTCGATGGCGACCGCACAGTCGACCAGCCAGTCGCTGTGGGTGTGGGCATCGAGGCCGCCATGTGCGATGGCAAGCGCCATGCGGTCGGCCGGAGAGGGCACAAGCACGCGGACGCCATTGAAGTCGGCTGACAGCGCCCGCTGCCAGATCGCCAGATCATCTTCCGCGCTTTGCTGCGACCCGTCATAAGCGAGCTGGTGCAGGTCGATGTCGCCGAAACTGCCCTTGAAGAAATTCATCGAACGCAAGGACGCCAGCCTGGTGCGCAGATATTGCGGACTGACGCCGGTGGCGATCTGCCAGTCGCGTTCGCTAAGCACATCGAAGGCGGCAATCATGTCCTGCGGGCGCACCAGTATGTCGATGTCGTGCGCCACCCGGCCGCGCTGCGCCGACGCGTTGACGGCGATGCGGCTGGCGCCTTTGATTAGCATCACCGCGCAGCCGGCGTCGATCATGGCCTGTAGGGCCGGCTCGGCCTCGCGCGCAGCCAGCCGCGATTTGGTCCACAGCATCTTTTGCAGGCCGACGAGACGTGGATAGGCCGGATGCCCAGCGAGCTTGCGGCCGAACCTGTCGGAGATCGCGGCCAGCAGCCGATGCTCTCGGAAGGCAACATGGTCGATATCGTTCTCGTCGAGCCAGCGCGCCGCGTAACGCCCTGCCGCTTCTTCATCGGGCAGCAATGCGGCCTTCAGCAGCTGGTCGAGTCCGCCAGTTGGCCATGACCAACCATAGTCCGGAAACCGACGGCCGATACGGCGCATGGCATTGGCCATCAGTCGGCGCTCGCCTTTTTCGCTGCTCGCCTTTGCATGGCCAGCCTTACGACTTCGACATAACCGCGGTCGCGCACGGGGTCGCGTCCATAGGACATGCTGTCGGGCCGGATGCGGCGCAAGGTCAGGACATCGTCGAGCATGGCAAGCGCAAAGCCCGCCTCGCGGGCACGGGCGATCCAGTCGACCATGTCGCCGCGACCGCCTTGCGGGTCGATGATCGGACCGACGGCCTCGGCTACCTCCCGGCGGATCATCATCGTCGTGCGCGACCAGCCCGCCACCGCCACGTCCTGTTGCACATCGGGCTTGTCATCGCGAAACGTCCGCCAGTGGGCAAAGACTCCTGCCGTCGCGGGAAACCGCTCGAAATGCTCCAGCTGCCTTTCGATCTTGGTCGGCAGCCACAGATCGTCCGCATCGAGCGTGGCGACGAAGGGCGTCGCCAGCGCGGCGATGCCCCTGGTGGTGGCGCTGCCTGGTCCGGCATTGTCCTGGCGCAACACCTGCACCGGCATGCCCAGCGCATTGACCACCGCGACCGTATCGTCGGTCGAGCCGTCATCGACGACGATTATGGCGTCGGGCTGGACCGTCTGGGCCGCGACCGATCGCAGCGTCTCGGCGATGGTGGCGGTCGCGTTGAAGGCCGGAATGACGACGCCGTAGCTGGCCATCACAGGAAACGCCAATTCGCAAGTTCCTTGAAATCGAAGATGCCGTCGACAGGGTGCAAGGAGCGGTCGGCCTCGCGCCGTTTCATCGACTTGTAGACGGCGCGCATGAATTCGCGAAAAGGAACATCGGCCTGCCTGGTCATGTTGCCGGGATGGCGCCGGTAATAGAGCGCAACAGTGTCGGGCATCGTGAATTTCGGCCCGCTTTCGAAAGTGCGCAGCAGATAGTCGGTGTCCTCGGCCTGGTGGAAATCCTCGTCGAAGCTGCCGATGCGTTCGACCAACCGCCGGACGAAGATAGCGGGCGACAGGTGAATGCCGCGAACCGTCACCGAGTGGCTGTCGGCTGTCGGCTCCAGCGTATCGTCATCTATGTCGTCGACCAGCGTCATGCGCGAATAGGTGAGCTCGAGGGTGGGGTCTGCGTCGAAACAGGCCAGATCCGCCTTGAAGCGGCCCGGCGGGGAAATGTCGTCGGAATCGAGAAACGATACCAGCCCGGTCTGCGGCAGCAATTGCCGCAAGCCCGCGTTGCGTGCCCGCGTCACCCCGGCATTCTGCTGCTGGAAAAGGCGAATGCACGGCGCCTCCGCGATCAGCGAGCGCACGACCGCCACCGAACTGTCGGTCGAACCGTCATCGATAACGATGATGTCGAGATCGGCGGCATCGCGCTGCCTCAGCAGCGAGCGCAGCGCCGAGCCGACATGGCGTTCGCGGTTGTAGACCGGCATGATCACGCTCAGCTTCACGCACGCATTCCAGGCTGTGATCTGTTCATTCTTTCACCACTCTGCCGGGCGCTTGATCTCGAAAAGCCCCTCGACCGGGCGCCGCGACGGATCGGCCTTGCGCCGCCGCAAGGATTTCTGAATTACACGTAGATATTCGCGCACCGCCACATCCCTTTGCTTGGTCAAATTGCCGGGGTGGCGCCGGTAGTATACCGCGACGGTGTCGGGAAAAATGTGCTTCGGGCTGGTTTCGAAAATGCGCAGCAGATAGTCGGCGTCTTCGCCCTGCCGGAACTCCTCGTCGAAAGCACCGGTACGGTCGATGAGTGCCCTGGGGAATATCCCGGCGCTAAGGCTGACGCCGCGCACGGTGGGACCTGCGCCGCCCGGTGCCGGCTGAAGGGCTTCGTCGTCCATGAGATCGACGCGCGTCATCAGCGAGTAGGTCAGCTCGAGCGCAGGGTCGGTCGCGAACAGGGGTAGGTCAGCCTTGAATCGTCCAGCCGGCGAGACGTCGTCCGAATCCAGGAACGACACCAGTTCGGTTTGCGGCAGCAACTGCTTCAGCCCTGTGTTGCGCGCGTTGGCCACGCCCTGGTTGGCCTGCTGGAACAGGCGGATGCACGACGCTTCCCGCATGATGGCGCGGACGGCTTCAACGGAGCTGTCCGTCGAGCCGTCGTCGACAACGATGATATCGAGATCGGCATCGTCGCGTTGCCTGAGCAGGGACCGCAACGTCGAAACGACATAGATCTCCCGATTGTAGACCGGCACGATGACGCTCAACTTCATGCAGCGCCCCGAAGGACGAAATCCGCAATCGTGCCGGCGATCTCGCGCGGCTCGGTCCCCAGCAACAGCCGGTAGCATGGCAGATCGCGGGTAAGCTCGCTGAAAAAGCGAAAGCCCGCTTCCCGCTCGCCCGGCATCTGCACGATTCCTGACGGCGCCAAGGCGATCATGGCATCCTTGCGCGATATGGGCATGACCGAGCTTCTCGCACCTCCCCTGATATGGGGCACTATCAAAGCAATAATGTCCAGACTTGCAGGAGCTGGTCGAGGCGCGATCTCGTCGATGTGAAAGGCATGCTTACCTTGCCAGTTCAGCGGTTGGTACGACTTTAGCCGCTCCTCCAGCTTCAGCCGCCTGAAGCCCTCCGGATCCTGCTTGAGCGTGGCAAACAGCGGATAGGCCGTCACCCCCTCGGTCCGGTCGATCAGCACATAGTCGTCGCCGACGCTATCGAGCCCATTGAGCAGACCGGCGACGACCGTTCCCGATTTTCCGGCTCCCCCGGAGCCCGCCAGCAGCACGCCCTTGCCATCGATGCCCAGCGTGCCGGCATGGGTGAGCCGCATGCCGCGCGCCGCATATTCCCAATGCAGGAAGGCGCGCAGCGGCGCCCCTTGTTCCCATGGCGGAAAGGCGTCGGCCGACATCATCAGCTGCGCCCCGACATGGCGTTGCGGATCATGGAACTGCCAGAAGTCGAGGTCATGATAGTAGCTGCCGCGCAATCCGGCCTCTTCCAGCCGGTTGGCAAAGGCATGATGGTTGTAATCGCCTCGGCCCCAGGTGGCCGGGGCGGGGACGCCATCGATGGCCGGGTGGGCGACGAAAATGCGGCAGCCGTCAGATGCAGACGGATTTTCCGGGGCCGGTATGAAGGCATGGCTCATGGCTTCCGCCAGCGTGCCATGGTCGAGGTGGACACTCAGGTCCAGTCCCGGCAACCGCACGCTGGCGGCAACGGGATAGAAGGCGGCGGCGCTTTCCGCGGCCGCCAGCACATGGCGGGCATAATCCGGCAGGGTTTGCAGCGTGATCAAAGGCATGTGTTGGTTGTTCAGCGTCCAGAATTGCGCCGGGTCGCCTGATGCATGTCGCTCGGGGTGGCCCCGGTTTTGAGACGACGACATGCATAAAATCAAAGATCTAAACCGCGTCGCCTGAGTCCGTTCAAACGCGACGCGCTTTAGGGAAACGATTATGCCTGTTTCACCGCCGGCCAGCCGAGAGGTTCCTCGACCTCATGGATCGGGTCGACAATGATGAGATCGGCAAGGTCGTCATGGACATCGACCTTGAGCGGCTCATTGCTGGCAGCAAGCGCAGACGACAGCTCGCCCGAAAGCGGTTGTGCCGGTGTTTCGGCTGGCGCAAGCAACCCGAAATCGAGCAGTCGGGCAACGAAGCTTTCGAGGTCGGCCAGGCTTATTTTTGCGGCGCCCGCGGCAGCTCCGACCAGCGCTTCAGTGGCGACGCCGGACGACAAAGCCTGCCAGACCCGGCTGCCGGAATCGGAAAAGCCGAAATACTTACCGTTCGAAAGATCGAGAACGACGGCTTCGCCATCGAATGATTCGAAAACGATGTCCTTGCTTGCGACCGCGTAGACCCGCTGTTGCATCGCTGTGTCCCCCGTCCCATGCGCCCTGAAGGGATGCGCCGGCTTCACGGTCTGCCCAGCCCTTCCTAAGTGCGTCTAAATCACTCGGCCTATGCTTGGCAAGACAAAGACCCGCGAACACAACGCCTGCGTCGGCGACCGTTGCGGCGAAGTCGACCGGCTCAAGCCTCGATTTCGAGCGCCGACAACGGTTTCGAGCAGCAGGCAAGGATGAAACCGTCATCGATCTCGTGGTCGAGGATGCCGCCATTGTGGCTCATCTCGACTTCGCCGGAGACCTTCTTCACCTTGCAGGTGCCGCACAGGCCGAACTCGCAGGCGGCGGGAATCCGCACGCCCGAGCTGCGCGCGGTCTGCAGCACGGTCTGGCCGGCGACGCAGCCGGCATCAACCTCCGAAAGCGAGAAGCGGATCGGCGTCACGGCTTCGACAGGTGCAGCGATGCCGTCCTCGACCGGGGAGGCAAACGGCGCCGGAATTTCCTCCATCACAGGCGCGGCAAAGCTCTCCTGATGGTATTTCGTCATGTCGAAGCCGGCGGCATCCAGCATGCCGCGCACGGCGCGCATGAACGGATCGGGGCCGCAGCAGAAGATTTCGCGCTCGCGGAAATCCGGAGCCAGCAAGGGCAGCCGGATCGCGTCGATGCGCCCCATATGACCGTACCAGCCCTCGCGGCTGGAACGTTCCTCGATCATGAAGCCGAGCGACAGGCCGGGCATATGGCCGCCGAGCAGTTCGAGTTCCTTGCGGAAGATGATCTCTTCGGCACGCCGCGCGCAGTTGACGAAACCGACATCGGTCCATGGCGCGCAGTCGTTCAGCCAGCGCAGCATCGACATCATCGGCGTCACGCCGGAGCCGGCGGAAATGAACAGGTATTTGGCCGCCGGGTGGCTGTGCAACGAGAAGTCGCCGGCCGGTCCATAGGCCTTGACATGCGAACCAGGCACCAGATGGTCGAACATCCAGCGCGTGCCGATGCTGCCGGCCTGCGCCTTGACCGTCACCGCGATCGAAAACGGCCGCGATGGTGACGACGACAGCGTATAGGTGCGCATCAGCGGCCCGTCCGGTGTCGGCAGTTCCAGCGTCAGGAACTGGCCCGGCTTGTAGCGGAACCAGGTCTGGTTGTCGGAGCGGAAGGTGAAGGTCTTGACGTCAGGCGCCTCGTCGCTGACGCCGATCACTTCCAGCACCTGCAGCCTATCGTTCCACGGCGCCATCTGGTCAAGATGGCGATAGAGCCCAAGATCCGTCATCGCATTCATCCTCCGGTCCTTCCTCGCCTGCTCCAGCTCACGCGACGTTGCGCAGCGCCGGCCGGCCGCCTTCGGCAAGGCGCGGGCCGATGAAGGCCGCGTACCATTCGACGAACTGGATCACGCCGCCCTCATGCAGCTCCGAATAGGGGCCGGGCTCATAGGCCGGCGACAGGATGCCGAAGGCGTTTTCCTCGACGATGCGGCGGTCCTGGTCGTTGGTCTCGGTCCAGACGTGGGTGAGCTCTTCAAGGTTGTAGTCGACGCCCTCGACCGCATCCTTGTGCACCAGCCACTTGGTCGTCACCGCGGTTTGCGTGGCGCTGATCGGCAGCACCCGGAAGGTGACCGCATGGTCGATCAGGATGTGGTTCCAGGTCGTCGGATAGTGGTAGTGCATCAAGGTGCCGATGCGGTCGGCGGCAACAGTGTCGGACAGGTTCTTCGTCACCGCGCGCTTTCCCGACATCGTGTAGCTGACGGCATCGCGCAGCAGCGGCGCGCGGGTGGCGCGGTATTGCCCGGCCGGATCGATGCGGAACTTGCTCGGCAGGCCCGCCGCCTCGCATTTCGCCCAGTGCGCCAGCATCTCCGGATCGCTGTCGGCGCCCTGCACGCCGGTCACCGTCGGCGCTTCGGGGAATGTCTTGCACAGCTCCGGATGATTGCCGGCGCAGTGATAGCATTCGCGGTTGTTTTCCCAGACCAGCTTCCAGTTGCCCTTCTCGATGATGGTGCTCTCGAAGGCGACCTTGGCTTCATTCAGCCGGTGCGGCTTGAGGTAGGGCTCCATCATGGCGCGCATCGGCGCAAAGTCGGCAGGTTCTTTTGCCAGGCAGATGAAGATGTAGCCGCCGACGCTCTCGCAGGCGACGGGCTTCAGGCCGAACTGGCTCTTGTCGAAACCGTCGGCCATCTGGCGGGCAAACAGCAGCCGGCCGTCAAGCTCGTAGGTCCACTGGTGATAGGGGCAGACAAGCTTTGCCGCCATGCCCTTCTCAGTGTTGCAGACACGGCTGCCGCGATGGCGGCAGGAATTGTGAAAGGCGTTGATGTTGCCCTTCTGGTCGCGGACCAGCACCACCGGATAATCGCCGATCTGCACGGTGATATAGCTGCCGGGCTTCGGCAGTTCGCAATCATGGCCGATGAACAGCCAGTCGCGATACCAGATGAGCTCCATGTCGAGCTTGAAATAGTCCGGGTCGGTGTAGAAGGGCTGTTCCAGCGAAAAGCCTTGCTTGCGGCCGTTCAGGAGCCTCAGCATGTCGTTGCGCGTATCCATAGTTCTGTCCTCGTGGTTTAAGGACTGAACTTGGTGGTGATGGAGGAAGGATCGGACGCAGGCCGGCGCGGCTCCGGACATGCACTATCCACCTCTTGACCGCCCACCGCGATCAGTCGAGTCTAGGCATCTCGGGCTGGTTTCCGGGCTCTGGAGTTGTCCATGCGGACCATCGCGACACCTTCCCAGGCTCTTGCCCAGTGGTCTCCCGTTGCGACTTGAACTCCACCACCGTTGCGGGGGCAGCGCCGGATTCTGACCGGCTTCCCAATTCTCCGCTGCGTCGTCACGAAGCGGCACCTGAGATGCGATCATCTAATCACGGCAGCGATCGCGACGTCGGCATGAAAGCGACATCGTATCCATGCGGCGCGACACGCGCGGCATACGCCCCCCGCCGCCGGTCAAAGAGCTGAGACGTTTCTTGCGACGCCATCATCGCCGTTCGAATCGCTGCGAATCCAGTTCGATCGGGGGCAAAAAGGGCTCAACGGTATCGAAAAGTTACTATTAGCAATCTCTAATCGAACCGAACGGTTCGTTTCTGTTGACAATGCGTGCAGGACGGTGTGAACGACGGCCCGGAAACCGACACCGGAGCGAACCACTCGGTTCGACATAAGCAACTGAAAACAATGCGGTAAATGACCATAGAGGAACTTCCTGGCACAATTTCAAGGTGCAGGACCGTGGTCCACACGGAACAACTTCGTGATTGGAAACCAGCCTATGGCTTTCCCACATCGGGGCTCTCCGAACGACGCGAATTCCCTCCCAAGACACGCCGCTAGACGGACAGACAAACTGGAGTACTAAAAATGAAAAAGATCATCCTCACTGCCGCAGCCGTTTTGGCGATCACCGGCAGCGCCTTCGCCGGTAGCGACAATTACGGTTCCAATGGTGCGAACCAGCCAGCCGTCTCGGTCGACAGCTCGTATACGGCTTCCATTCAGAAGCCGGCGCACGCTGACAAGCAGCCTGTCGTTCAGGGCGCCGACCGCGACCTCTACGGCAATCGCTGATCCCGACCAAAGAAGGGCGGCTGACCCGTCGCTCTCGGGATCAAAAAAAATTCAGGAGTATTTGAAATGAAAAAGATCATCCTTGCTGCCGCCGCCGTTTTGGCCATCTCCGGCAGCGCTTTCGCCGGCAGCGACAACTACGGTTCGAACGGCGCCAACCAGCCTGCGATTACGTCGACCGATAGTGGCCATACGGCTTCGGTTGAGAAGTCGGCTCCAGCCGAGCAGGCGCCTGCCCACGGTGCCGACCGTAACCTTTTCGGCCGCTAAAAGCCGGTTTCCAGCACGTGGCGGGCTTATCCGCTGCAGCTGGCGGCATCAGAAAAATTCAGGAGACTAAAATGAAGAAGATCGTTCTTGCCACCGCAGCCGTTCTGGCTGTTTCGAGCGCTGCCTTTGCCGGCAGCGACAATTATGGCTCCAATGGCGCCAACCAGCCGGCCGCTGCCGTCGACACCACCCGCACTTCGTCGACCGGCACCAACTCGGCGGTCTACAAGCTGCTGAACTCGTCGAACGACCAACAGAAGTTCGTTCCTCAGAGCAGCGACAGGGATCGGTTCGGCAACAACTAACAGCCGAAGCATAAAAAAAGAGCGGCGGGCCTGGCCCGCCGCTCTTTTTTCATGCCTGTACGACGCAGCTATCTCAAGCCGCCTTCACTTCCACCGGCTTGAGCGAGAAGGAGTGCCCATCGGCGTCGAAGATGTGCAGGTCCCCGGCATCCGCGGTCAGCCGCAGCTTTTCCCCGCGCTTGACCTCGACATTGCCGGGCAGCTTGGTCACCAACGGCAGGTCGGCGCGGCCGATATCGACATAGACAAGCTGCACCTCGCCGAGTTGCTCGACATAGTCCACCACGCCCTCGAAAAGATATTCCGCGCCGGTGGCGGCCAACAGATCCTCCGGCCGCACGCCGAAGCTGACTGCCGCACCCTTGGCTGACGCAGGCGTTGCGATCGGCACCGTTGCCTTGCGGCCGCCGACATGGCTGACGATTGTCGGGTTGCCCGTTCTGTCGATCGTCGCCGGCAGGATGTTCATGGCCGGCGAGCCGATGAACTGGGCAACGAACAGATTGCCGGGCTTCTTGTAGAGATCCATCGGCGTGCCGACCTGCTCGATATGGCCGTCCTTCAGCACCACGATGCGGTCGGCCAGCGTCATCGCTTCGACCTGATCGTGGGTGACGTAGATCATGGTCGTGGCAGGCATCGATTCCTTGAGCTTGGCGATCTCGATGCGGGTGGCGACGCGCAGCGCCGCGTCGAGGTTCGACAGCGGCTCGTCGAACAGGAACACTTTAGGGTTGCGCACGATGGCCCGGCCGATGGCGACGCGCTGGCGCTGGCCGCCCGACATGGCCTTGGGCAGACGGTCGAGATATTTGGTCAGCTGCAGGATCTCCGCTGCCTGCCGCACCCGCTTGTCGATCTCGGCCTTGCTTTCCTTGCCGATCTTCATCGAGAAGGCCATGTTGTCGTAGACGGTCATGTGCGGATAGAGCGCATAGGACTGGAACACCATGGCAATGCCGCGCTTGGAAGGCGGCACGTCGTTCACCACCTCGCCGGCGATCTTCAGCTCGCCGGAGGTGATCTCCTCAAGCCCGGCGATGGACCGCAGCAAGGTCGACTTGCCGCAACCCGACGGGCCGACGAAGACGATGAACTCGCCCGACTTTATGTCGAGGTCGATGCCGTGGAGAATGTGCAGATTGCCGTATGATTTCTTCACCTGTCTCAGCGTGACATCGGCCATAATTTCCTCCCAGTGATTTCCCTAGAGAACCTGGATTTCCTCAAAAAATCCAGTTTCGTCAAAAACTCAGTCGATGCGCCCGAACCAGGCGCCGTAGCCGCCGAGGCGGATGGAACCTGTGCCGGATTGTCCCGAAAAACCGTGCCCGGCCAATGGCAGCAGCGCCTGACCACCGAG
The DNA here is from genome assembly GCF_040318265.1 of Mesorhizobium sp. M1252. Classification (NCBI taxonomy): domain Bacteria; kingdom Pseudomonadati; phylum Pseudomonadota; class Alphaproteobacteria; order Hyphomicrobiales; family Phyllobacteriaceae; genus Mesorhizobium; species Mesorhizobium sp. M1252. Next base: position 433,607 of record NZ_JAMYLX010000002.1, read on the forward strand.
ATCGACCTCGGCCGGCTTGCTGGCCAGATTGAAGACGCAGACGATCTGCTCATTGCCCTCACGGCGGGTGAAGGCGACGGTGTCGCCCTCGCTTTCGATGAACTCGATGTCGCCTTTGGCCAAGGCCGGATGCTGGCGGCGGAAACCGAGAAAGCGCCGGTAGTGCTCGAGCAGCGAGGCCGCGTCGCCCTGCTGAACATTGACCGCTTGCGACAAGTGCTTGCCCGGCACCGGCAGCCAGGGCTTGGCCGTCGAAAAGCCGGCATTGCTGGCGGTTGCATCCCACACCATCGGCGTGCGGCAGCCGTCGCGGCCCTTGAATTCGGGCCAGAAGCGAATGCCGTAGGGGTCCTGCAGATCCTCGAACTGCAACTCGGCTTCGCCCAGCCCAAGCTCCTCTCCCTGATAGAGGCAGACCGAACCGCGCAGCGACATCAGCAGCGCCGAGATAACCTTCAGATAGGCGGCCGGGTCGGCCTCGTCGGCGGCCCAGCGCGAGGCCGGACGCATCACGTCGTGGTTGGAAAAGGCCCAGCACGACCAGCCGTCGCTGGCGACCTTGCCGAAGGCTTCCAGCACCTGGCGCACCTTGGCGGCGCTGATCTTTTCCGGCGCCAGGAAATCGAAGGAATAGCACATGTGGACGCGTTTGCCGCCGGCGGTGTAGGCGGCGACCACTTCCAGCCCACGCTGCGAATCGCCGACTTCGCCGACCGCGGCGGCCGCCGGATATTCGTCGAGCAGCGCCCGGAACCGTTCGAGGAAGGCAAGGTTTTCCGGCCGGCTCTTGTCGTAGATATGGTCCTGGTAGTTGTAGGGATTGACCGCAGGTGCTGTCTGGTCGTTGCGCTCTTCGGGCGGCAGCGGCGGATTGTTCTCCAGCCCCTGGCTGTGGAAGTAGAAATTGATGGTGTCGAGGCGGAAGCCGTCGACGCCGCGCTCCAGCCAGAAGCGGGTGACGTCGAGCAGCGCGTCCTGGACTTCCAGATTGTGGAAGTTGAGGTCCGGCTGCTCGGACAGGAAATTATGCAGATAATATTGCTGGCGGCTGGTGTCCCACTGCCAGGCCGAGCCGCCGAAGATCGACAGCCAGTTGTTGGGCGGCGTGCCGTCCGGCCTGGCGTCGGCCCAGACATACCAGTCGGCCTTGGGATTGCTACGGCTGGCGCGGCTCTCCTTGAACCATGGATGGTTGTCGGCGGTGTGCGACAGCACCTCGTCGATCATCACCTTGAGGCCGAGGTGATGGGCTTCCGCAACCAGCGCGTCGAAATCGGCGAGCGTCCCGAACATCGGGTCGACGTCGCAATAGTCCGAGACGTCGTAGCCGAAATCCTTCATCGGCGACTTGAAGAAGGGCGAAATCCAGATGGCGTCGACGCCGAGCGAGGCGATGTAGGGCAGCCTGCGGATGATGCCCTTGAGGTCGCCGATGCCGTCGCCATTGGAGTCCTGATAGGAGCGCGGATAGATCTGGTAGATCACCGCGCCCCGCCACCAGTCGCGATCGACGGCGAGATCGGGCTTCGAGGTCGCCTTCAAAGCGGCTTGCATAAGTCTCAACCTCCTTTGACCGAGCCGGCCAGCAGCCCGCGGACGAAATAGCGCTGCAGCGAGAAGAACACGATCAGCGGCACGATAATGGTGACGAAGGCCGATGTCGTCAGGATTTCCCAGTCGCCGCCGCGCGAGCCGAGCAGCGCGTTGAGCTTCGCGGTCAGCACGATCTGGTCCCCTTCGGTACCGAGGAAAACCATTGCCACCAACAAATCGTTCCACACCCACAGGAACTGGAAGATTGCAAAGGACGCCAGCACCGGGAAGGACAGCGGCAGCACGATCTTGACGAAGATTTCGAAATCGCTGGCGCCATCTATGCGCGCCGATTCCATGATCTCGCGCGGCAGGCCGGCAATATAGCTGCGCAGGAGATAGATGGCGAAGGGCAGGCCGAAGCCGGTATGCGCCAGCCAGATGCCGAGATAGGTTTTCGACGGCACACCGAAGAAGATGCCGACGCCGTTGTAGATCTTCAAAAGCGGGATCAAGGACATCTGCAGCGGCACGACCAGCAGGCCGATGATTGTGGCGATCAGCAAGGCGCGGCCGGGAAAACGCATCCACGCCAATGCATAGGCGGCGAAGGCGGCGATCAGGATCGGGATGACCGTCGCCGGGATGGTGACGGTCAGCGAGTTTATGAACGAGCGGCCGATGCCCTCCGAAAACAGCACGGTCTTGTAATTGTCGGTGGTGAATTTCGGTGGCGCCGACGAGGCGTAATAGACGCGCTGGCCACGGTCGCCTTCGAAAGCCTTGGGCGAACTCATGACGAACGTTCCGTCGGCATTGAGCTGCAAGGTCACGCCGTCGCCGAGATCGGCAGTGGTGCCGGCCGGATATTGCGTCGGTGCCGCCGACTTGACGCCGAAGGCGCTGATGTTGCGCGCAGCACCGTCGCCGAAGATATTGCCGGCAAGCACGAACTTGCCGTCCTTCTCGACCTGCGCCGAGGCCGGCGGCAGGCGGCCGGCTTCAGTCTGGCTGGAGCTGGAGAACGAGTTCCACCAGCCCGAGGCGATGATCTGGTCCTTGTCGCGCAGCGACGAGACCAGGATGCCGAGCGTCGGCACGGTCCAGACGGCGACGAAGACAAGCACGGCGATGTGGACGCCGAAGCGGCTGGCAAAGGACTTTCCGGTCGCGACGGCCATCTCAATGTCCTCCCGTCTCTTTGTTCGCCTGGCGGATGTTCCAGACCATGATCGGGATGACCGCGATCATGATGATGATGGCGATGGTGGCGCCGCGGCCGAAATCGCCGCCGCCGCGGAACATCCAATCGAACATCAGATTGGCCAGCACCTGGCTGTTCCATTGGCCGTTGGTCATGGTCAGCACGATGTCGAACACTTTCAGCACCAGGATGGTGATCGTCGTCCAGACCACGGCGATGGTGCCCCAGATCTGCGGCACCATGATCTTCCAGAAGATCTGGAACGGATTGGCGCCGTCGATGACCGCGGCTTCAAGCGTCTCTTCGGGGATGCCGCGCAACGCCGAAGACAGGATGACCATGGCAAAGCCGGTCTGGATCCAGATCAGGATGATCATCAGGAAGAAATTGTTCCAGAACGGCAGCGATATCCAGACCTGCGGCTGGCCGCCGAAATACTGGATGATGGCGTTGAGCAGGCCGATCTGCGTCTGGCCCTCGCCGCGATATTCGTAGATGAATTTCCAGATCACGCTGGCGCCGACGAAGGAGATCGCCAGCGGCAGGAAGATCAGGCTCTTGGCGATCGTGCCCCACCAGATCTTGTCCGTGAGCACGGCGATTATCAACCCTAGAAAGGTGCAGGCGGCGGGCACCACCGCCAGCCAGATGATGTTATTCAGGATCGAGTTGCGGAACTCGCGGTCGCCGAACGCCCATTCATAGTTGGCGAAGCCGACAAAATGCTGGCCGCCGCGGTCGAGGAAGGACAGCCAGAGCGTCGCCACCACCGGATAGATCAGGTAGACGGTGAGGATGATCATCGCCGGGCCGACGAACAGCCACGGACGGACCAGTCCTTGCCGGCGCAGATTGTCGATGGCCGCAGCCCCGGCCACGCCGCGCGACGGGAATATCAGGTCGACCAGCTTGTTGGCGCCCCAGAAATAGGCGACGCAGCCGCCGACGCCGATGATGATGACAAAAATGGCCGATAAGATCTGAGCAGCCATGGGTCCCTCTTCCCTGCGCATGATCGGCCGGGCCTTGAACAGCCCTGGCGATGTGGCTCTGCGCCGATTTAAGTTATTCTGAAACGAACGAACGCAAATCGGTCCGGCGTAAGGCGCCGGTCGGATCCGGGCCATAGCGGCCCGGATCCAGTCTGTGGAGGAAGTCCTGAATTTGCCGCCAAAAGCGGCTGATTACTTGGCAGTGGTTACTTGCCAGCTGACTGCTTGCCAGCTGACTGCTTGCCAGCTGACTACTTGATAGCGTCCCAGCTCTTCTGGATGTCGGTGGCGACATCCTGCGCCGACTTGCCGCCGACCAGATCGATCATGCCGGTCCAGAAGGCGCCGGCGCCGATCTTGCCCGGCATCAGGTCCGAACCGTCGAAGCGGAAGGTCGAGGCATTGGCGAGGATATCGCCCTGCTTCTTCAGCGCGTCGCTGGCATAGGCATCCTTGTTGACCGACTTGAGCGGCGTGACGAAGCCGCCCTGGGCCATCCAGATTTCATGTGCCAGCGGCATTTTCAGGAATTCGATGAACGCGCGTGCACCCTTCGAATCCTTGGTGATCATGGCCAGCGTGCCGGCGCCGAGCACAGGCGTGCCCAGCTCGGGCTTGGATGCATAGGGCGGGAAGTAGAAGAAGTCGGCGTCCTGTCCAACCTTTGTGCCTTCCGGGAAGAAGGTCGGGATGAACGATGCCTGATGGTGCAGGTAGCATTTCGGCGGCACCGAGAAGAGGCCCTTCGGGCTGTCGCGGAAGTCGGTCGCGGCAACCGCCTTGGCCCCACCGTCGACCATCTTGTCGTCGGTCGCGATCTTGCCGAAAATGTCGATGGCGTTGACCACCGCCGGATCGTTGAACGGGATCTCGTTCTTTACCCACTTGTCATACACGTCGGGCGTCTGGGTGCGCAGCATGATGTCTTCGACCCAGTCGGTCGCCGGCCAGCCGGTAGCGCCGCCTGAGCCGAGGCCGATGCACCACGGCGTGCCGCCGTCGGCGATGATCTTCTTCTCGAGGTCGGCGAGCTCTTCCTGGGTCTTGGGAACCTTGTAGCCGGCTTCCTCGAAATTGTCGGGCGAATACCAGACCAGCGATTTCACGTCGGCCTTGTAGGGGAAGGCGAAGAAGCCCGGCTTGCCGTCCTTGTCCTTGAAGGTGCCGAGATCGACCCATGACTGGCCGGCGCCGTAATTGTCCTTGATCCATTTGGCGGTGTCGTCGCCCAGCGGCGTCAAAAGGCCCTTGGACGCCAGATCCTGGATCAGGCCCGGCTGCGGCAGTACGGCGATATTGGGCGGGCTGCCGGCCTGGGTATCGATGACGATCTGCTGTTCGTAATTTTCCGACGAGGAGTATTTGATCTCGGCGCCGGTGGCTTCCTGAAAATATTCGAGAACAGTGCGGATGAGGCCTTCGTCCTCGCCGCGCCAGGGCCCGAAGATGGTCAGCGTCTCGCCCTTGAGATCGACCTTCTTCAGCTCTTCGTAATTGGCCCAGTTGAAGCGCTTGTCTTCCCCGGGCTTGAACTTCAGTTCGGCTTGCGCCGGCAGGGACAAGGCGAGCGTGGCAAACGCTGCGCCAAGCAGAAGCATCTTCTTCATCGGTATTCCTCCCAGTGTGGACACATACACCCGGACGGAACCTCCATTCCGCCCGCCGACGCTGCAGGACTGTGACTCGTTCAGAAAGGAACCGCAACCTTTCGAAGAGTCTTCCAAAGCGCTTTGGCCGTTTTGATCTCGCCATTGAATCGGCTGGAAGTCAAGAGGGCGGTGGGCTAATCGATTTAATTTCGGGCCGCAAGACTTGGTGAAGTGCACTGCAGCACAGTTTTACGGCGGTGCAGCAGCGTATTAAGCTTCAAACTGGCCGGACCAGTGCGTATGGTCGACCAGCTCGGCCGCGCCCATTGTGGTCCGCGTGGCTTAAAAATTAAAAGCGCTTTGAGGCTTGGAGGCCTCCCAGTGAACCTGAAGCAGCTCTCTCATATGCTGGCCCTGTCGCAGACAACGGTAAGCCGTGCGCTCAACGGCTATCCGGAGGTCAACGAGGAAACCCGCCGGCGCGTGGTGGATGCCGCCAAGCGCCACGGCTACCGGCCCAACCCGAGCGCGCGCCGGCTGGCGACCGGCAAGACCGGCATGATCGGCTATGTCCTGCCGACGGGCGCCTCCGTCGACATCGACCCGCATTTCGTCGAGTTCCTGTCGGGTCTCGGCGACTATGCCCGCTCGCACGAGCTCGACCTGGTGCTGTCGCCGGCCGATGCCGACGACCAGGAAACCACCTATCGCCGCATCGTCGCCAACCGCCAGGTCGACGCCGTCTACATCTCCTCGCCGCGCCCGGCCGACCGGCGGGTGGCGCTGGTCAACACGCTCGGCATTCCCTTCATCGTCCATGGCCGCAGCGAAGGCTTCGATTTCGACTACCCCTTCACCGACATCGACAATGAGGGCGGCTTCCACGACGCCGCCCGGCTGCTGGTTCAGCTCGGCCACCGCCGGCTGGCGCTGATCAATGGCGACGACCGCGAGACCTTCGCCATCCACCGCGAGCGCGGCATGCGCAGGGCGCTGGCCGCGAGCGGCCTGACGCTCGGCGAGCGCCATGTCTGTTCACTCACCATGACCGAGGAGAACGGCTACCGCGCCGCCAGGCGCCTGCTCGAACAGAGCGAGCGGCCGACGGCGATCGCCTGCTCCAGCCTGATCATGTCGCTCGGCGTCGTGCGCGCGGTGCGCGACCTTGGCCTGACCATTCCCGGCGACCTGTCGTTGATTGCCCATGACGACGTCTTTCCATGGCTGAAGCCGGAGAATTTTTCCGTGCCGCTGTCGACGACGCGCTCGTCGATCCGCCTCGCCGGCGCCCGCATCGCCGAACGCCTGGCAGCGCGCATTTCCGGCTTGGAAGAAGGGGCGCGAGGCGAGGTCTGGCCTGTCGACCTGGTGGTGAGAGGCTCGGTCGCCGGCGCGCCGGTTTAGGGATTAATCCAATTGCTCCGCTGGGCAAGTTCACCCATGTGGATGTTGCCCGCAGATAGATTGACTTCGTTGGGACAACGGTCTGCCTGGACCTGTCCTTGATTTGGCTTCGAGTGGGTGGCAACCAGTAAGCCAGAGCCATCAACCAGTCCTCAGGGTGCGCCACTTGCCCATATTCCCGTTCTCCGAAACGGATCCAATCCGGCATCCTGGCCCACCGCCGAAAACGTCGGAGGTGGTCATTGTCGGTGGCGGCATCATCGGTGTGACGACGGCGCTTTTCCTGGCACAGCGGAACATCCCGGTGACGCTGCTGGAAAAAGGACGCATTGCGGCCGAACAGTCGTCCCGCAATTGGGGCTGGATCCGGAAGCAGGGACGCGACGCCGACGAGTTGCCCATCGTCATAGAGGCTATTCGCCTGTGGCGGCAACTGGCTGAGGAATGCGGCGAGGACATCGGCCTGACCCAGACAGGTGTGACCTACCTGGCGAAGACCGACAAGGACATGGCCGGCTTCGAAGCATTCATGAAGATCGCTGCGACGCATGCGCTCGACACCCGTCTCCTGGATGCAGACGAAACCGCGGCACTCATCAAAGGCATGTCGCGCAAATTCAAGGGCGCGATGACGACGCCCTCCGACATGCGGGCGGAGCCTTGGCTGGCGGTGCCCGCACTTGCCCGGCTCGCCGTGCGAAAAGGCGTCAAAATCGTCGAGAATTGCGCAGCGCGAACCCTCGAAATCTCAGGCGGCAAGGTCAAGGGCGTGTGGACCGAGACGGGGTATATCGAGGCCTCCAGCGTGCTGGTCGCGGGAGGTGCCTGGTCATCCTTGTTCCTGAGAAGACACGGCGTCTCCATCCCCCAGCTCAGCGTCAGGGTAACCGCAGCCGCAACGGACCCCTTGGCTGAAATCTATGCAGGGGCGGCGACTGACGAACACATCGCTTTCAGGCGCCGGCAGGATGGCGGGTATACGCTCGCCGCGGGCGGCAGCCATCTGCATTACCTGGGACCTGACGCCTTCCGGCACGCCACCAAATATCTTCCTGCGCTGAGGGACAATCCGCTGGGGACACGCTACTTTCCGTTCGCGCCGTCAGGTTACCCCGATGCCTGGTCGACGCCGCGCGATTGGGCGCCGGATTCGCACAGCCCTTTCGAGAGAATGCGGGTGCTCGACCCGGCCCCTGAACCGGCCCGTCTGCGTTCGATAGAACGCAAGTTCAAGCACCTCTTTCCGCAGTTCGAGAGGGTTCGCCTGAAGGCAGGCTGGGGCGGCATGATCGACGCCATGCCGGACGTCGTCCCCATCGTGGATCATGTGCAGGCCGTCGGCGGTCTTTTCGTCGCGACGGGAATGAGCGGTCACGGCTTCGGTATCGGGCCTGGCATAGGCCGGGTCGTTGCCGACATGATCCAGGGAAACCAGACCGGGCACGACCTCAGCCGCTTCCGGCTGTCGCGCTTCCATGATGGCAGCCCTGTCCGGCTGGGTCCGGCGCTCTGAATTGGGTGGCGCGAAATTCCGGTTTACTTGTTCGCCGCCGCCTTCGTATCCAGCAGCCCATAACCGAAATCATTGTCCCGTCCCTTCGGACCGAGATCCCTGGCGGTGGCGGCCAGCGCCTTTTCGATATCGTCGGCCGAGCGCTCGGGTGAGGCGTGGATCAGGTTGGCGATTGCGCCGGACACGATCGCGGCGGCAAATGAGGTGCCGGTGACGACGTCAGAGCCGGCGCCGCTCGGCGCCACCATCTCGACGCCGGGCGCCGAGATGAAGACATAAGCGCCGCGATTGGCCTGCTGCATCAGCCCGTCCTTGGCGTCGGTGGCGGTGACCGCGATCACGCCGTCATAGGCGGCGGGGTAGCCATAGGGCGCTTTCGGCCCGTTGTTGCCGGCAGCAGCGACCAGGATGATGCCGAGCCCGCGCGCATTGCGGCAGGCGGTGGCGAGCAGATCGTTCTTGGGGCCGACGAAACTCATATTGATGATGCTGACATTCTGGTCCGCCGCCCAGTCGAGCGCCGACAGGATGACATCCATGGTCGACCTGCCGTCCTCGAAGGCGCGGGCGTGATAGATCCTGGCGCCGGGCGCCATGCCTTCGAGCGCGCCGACGCCGGCGATCAGCCCGTCGACCGAGGTACCGTGATCACGCTTTTCGACCGGCACGTTGGGCATGGCGTCGAACTGGTCGGCAATGACGCCGGACAGCGCCGGATTGGTGTCGTCTATGCCGGTGTCGATGACGGCGATGCGCACGTTTTCGCCACTGGCTTGCTTGTTGTCGAGCTGAATGCGCTCGAAGGCATAGTTGACGATGCCGGCCGCCTGCTGCAGCGAGTAGATATGGTTTGGCTCGCGCCGCAGGGTGCGGCCATCGGCGGCCAGCTGCGCCAGCACGGCGCCGACCGGGCGGCCGTCGGGAATGCCGAAGCGCACCAGTGTGGTGCCGAGCAGCCGCGACTGGCGCTGCGAGCGCACTTCAAGGCCGAAGGAGGCGGCGATCTGCTGGACGGCGCCGGCATCGCCGTCGACGGTCACCAGCACCTCGTCGGGCACGAACTCGCCGGCGATGGCACGCCGCGGCGCGGTCGCGACAAGATCGGTCGGCGAAACGATCGCCCCACCGGCGGGTGGCCCGGCCTGCGTGTCGGCAGGCGGCGCTGACGGCCGCGGCGTCGGCACGGGCGCTACGGGAGCCGGTGGGTTGGGAAACAGGTCGACGATCAGGGCCGGAAGGGTAACTGCGCCTGGTTCGCCGCCGACGTTGGCCTCATTGCCGTCTTTCGGGCAGTCGGCAGCCGCCGCTCCGGCCGCGTCGGTGCAGTCGGCCCGGCCGGCATTGGGATCATTGGTCTGCGCCGACGCCGGCACGGCGACGATTGTCGTCGCCGCCACCAGGATCGCCGCAAATCGAATGACCGCCCTAGCTGCCATCAACCGGTTTCCTTCCCTCGATCACAGTCTCCGCGAACGGCTGGGCGGCAATAAGGCCGACGAGCCTGGTGTAGTCTGCTCCGGTCTTGACCGGGATGGCAATGCGGAAGACGCCCGAGGCGGCCGGCCCGCCGGCGATCTTCAGCGCGTTCTGGTCGAGGAAGACAGCGATGTCGGACATCTTCGCATCCGGCTTGAACTTGACCAGCGCGAACGGCAGTTTCGCCAGATCATCCTCGGCGCCGGCAATCTCGAAATCATGGCTCTTGCCGCCGGTCTGCACGTAGGACTGCACCACGACCAACGCCAGCAGCACCGCCGCTGCCGCCCAGGCGACACCGACCGGCACCGCCATGAAACGGCCGAGTGCCTGCGCCAGCCAGGAACGGCCCGCGGGAGCGCGGACCGGTCCCGCTTCGGCGTCGAGCGCCCTGGCAAAGCGGCTGAGCGCATCGGCCGGTGGCCGGATCGCCTCGTTGGCGGCGGTGGCGCCGGAGAATTCCGCCTCAGCCTCGCCAAGCGCCGCCGTCGCCGCCGGATCGGACGCCAGCCATTCCTCGACGGCTTCGAGGTCCGAGCCTTCCAGCGAGCCGTTCAGGTAGAACGGCAGCAGCGTTTCCATTTCGTCACGGCGCGACATTTTTTCAGCGGCGCTCATGTCTTCAGGATTGCTCATGGCCACCCCCTGTCGTAACCGGCGGCCTTGAGGGCTTCGCCGAGTTTCTTGCGGGCGTAGAACATTCGGGTCTTGACGGTGGCGACCGGGATGCCGAGCACCTCGCCAATCTCCGTCACCGACTGTCCATGGTAATAGGCAAGGTCGATCACCGAGCGGTGTTCCTCCGGCAAGGCATCGACGAAGCGCCGCAAAGCGGCGCCCTTGTCTTCCTTCATGGTGGCGACTTCCGGCGTGTCGGCGCCGTCGGGAACCTGCGCCGCATCGTCGTCATCGATCCAGTCTTCTTTTTTCTTGCGAAGCATCGACAGCGCCTTGAACCGGGCGATGCCGAGCAGCCATGTCGAGACTTCCGAGCGCCCTTCGAAACCGGGCGCCTGGCGCCACAGCTCGAGAAAGACCTCGTTTGCGATATCGTCGGCCATCATTTCCGATCCCGTCTGGCGCACCACGAAGCGGTAGACCCGCGCGTGGTGACGCATGAACAGCAGCCGAACAGCGGCACGGTCGCCCTTCGCGACCCGGTCGACAAGCGCGCGATCAGTCTCGGTCGCTGCCGTCATGGCCGGTCGAGCCGCCTGGCTCCTGTCTGCTCTGTCGCCGATAGGTTCAAAAAGGTTCATCCTTCCGCCAAGGAATTTTGGCGAAGCTAACCGAAGAAGGTGAGTGTTGCCAGAGTGTCTCCCTTCTCCCCGTCACTATACGGGGAGAAGGTGGCGGCAGGCGGATGAGGGGCGGCGCCGGCGTTGGGGTAATTATTTTGATGTTAGCGCTGCCCCTCACCCTTACCCTCTCCCCGTATAGTGACGGGGAGAGGGGGTAGCGAACGGCGGCTCAGCGACGACCTCCGTCACCCCAAAAACGGCTTAGCCTTCATGGTCTCCGGCACCGGCACACCCAGCCGCTTCAGCACCGTCGGCGCCAGTTGCAGCTGATCAAGCAGCGTGTCCGGATCCGGCCCTTTGCCGGCTCCGAAATAATACAGCGCGAAATCCTGCATTTCATCGTCACGGCCGCCATGATGGCCGCGGTCTGTCTGGCCGTGGTCGGCGGTTACGATCACCTCGTAACCGGCCTGCCGCCAGCCCGGCAGGAAGGCTGCCAGCATGCCGTCCATCGCATAGCAGGCATGGTCCATTTCGTGGCAGTCATGGCCGAAGCGATGGCCCATCGAATCGAGCGTGCAGGTGTGCAGGATCCCGTAGTCGATGGCATGGCGCCGGGTCAGCATGGTCAGCGTCGCAAACAGGTCGACATCGCTCGGCGTCATCTGGTTGCGGGCATTATAGCCGGTCATGGTGTGGAAGCGGCCATGCGCGATCGGTCCGTTGGACTCGTCATACTCCATGTCCTCGACCAGATCGAACGGATAGGAACGGAAGAATTCGGACCAGTAGGAATGCGTCACTGCGCCGGTCTTGCCGCCGGCCTTGCTGACCTCGGAGAAAATATCCGGCTTGTTGACGAGAAAACGGTTCTCGTTGGATAGGATGCCGTGCTCCTGCGGCGAAACCCCGGTGTGGATCGAGGCATAGCAGCAGGCCGAGGTCGACGGCAGCACCGAGCGCATCTTCCACACCTGCGCCTCGCCCGACTGCACCCAGCCCTCGAGATTGCCCATCAGCCGGCGCCAGTTCCGGTAGGGCACGCCATCGAGAATGATGAGCAGCAGTTTGGTCTTGAGCGCCATGGGCGGCTCCGGAAAGCTTTTGCCGTTGAAGGAAGTTTTCGCGACAAAGGCCGCGAATTCCCTACTAATTCCCCGCGCTCGCCATGCGCCGTCCCTTGATCGCCTTTTCCAGCCAGCCGATCTCCATCTCGGGAACGGACGACAGCAGCAGGTCGGTATAGGCGTCGAAGGGCGGCGTCAGCACCTTGCTCTTGGCGCCGTAGCGCACCACCTCGCCGCGGTACATCACCGCGATCGAATCGGCGATCGACTTCACCGTCGCCAGATCGTGAGTGATAAAGAGGTAGGCGACCTTCTCGTGCTGCTGCAGGTTGAGCAGCAGCTTGAGAATGCCGTTGGCCACCAGCGGGTCGAGCGCCGATGTCACCTCGTCGCAGATGATCAGCTTGGGCTTGGCGGCGAGCGAGCGGGCGATACAGACGCGCTGTTTCTGGCCTCCGGAGAGTTCGGCCGGATAACGATCGAGAAAGCCCTTGCCCATCTCGATCTCGTCGAGCAGTTCGGCGACGCGCTTGTCGCGCTCGCGGCCGCGTATGCCGAAGTAGAATTCCAGCGGCCGGCCGATGATGGTGCCGACGGTCTGGCGCGGGTTCATCGCCACGTCGGCCATCTGATAGATCATCTGCAACTGGCGCAGATCCTCCTTCGGCCGGTCGGCAAGCCGGTTGGCGAGCGGCCTGCCATCGAAGGTGACGGTGCCTTCCCCGGGCGGCAACAGCCCGGTGATAGCGCGCGCCAGCGTCGACTTGCCAGAGCCGGATTCGCCGACGACCGCCAGCGTCTGTCCCGGATAGATGTCGACCGAGACGTTCTTCAGCACCTTGACGTGGCTGCCGCCGTAAGCGGCGGTGACGTTCTTGACCGACAGGAACGGCGCGGCGCCGGGCTTCTGCTCGGCATGCTCGATCTCATGCACCGAGACCAGCGCATTGGTGTATTCCTGGCGCGGCTCCTTGATGATCTGGCGAGTGCCGCCCCATTCGACCAGCCTGCCATGGCGCAGCACCATGATCTCGTCCGAGACCTGGGCGACGACGGCAAGATCGTGGGTAATGTAGAGCGCAGCGACATGGGTGTCGCGGATGGCGTCCTTGATCGCCGCCAGCACGTCGATCTGCGTCGTCACGTCGAGTGCCGTGGTCGGCTCGTCGAAGACGATCAGGTCAGGTTCCGAACACAGCGCCATAGCCGTCATCACGCGCTGCAACTGGCCGCCTGAGACCTGGTGCGGGAACCGTTCGCCGATGATTTCGGGGTTTGGCAGGCTGAGCTTCTTGAACAACGCCACGGCACGTTTCTCGGCCTCGGCGCGTGTCGCCGTGCCGTGCAGCAGCGTTGCTTCCACCACCTGGTCCATCAGCTTGTGCGCCGGATTGAAGGCCGCGGCCGCCGACTGCGCGACATAGCAGACCTCGCGGCCGCGCAATTTGCGGAAACCTTCCTTGCCGCCCTTGAGAATATCGCGGCCGTTGAGCAGCACCTCTCCGCCGGTGATGCGCACGCCGCCACGGCCATAGCCCATCGACGACAGGCCGATGGTCGACTTGCCGGCGCCGGACTCGCCGATCAGGCCGAGCACCTTGCCCTTTTCCAGCGTCAGCGAGACATCGTGGACCAAAACGATGTTCTTCGGCGCCTCGCCGGGCGGAAACACTGTCGCTTCGATGCGCAGATTGCGGATATCGAGCAGCAGGCCGGGCTTTGCTTTTGTGTCAGCCATCACCCGCGTCCTCCCTTCAGGCTTGTCGTGCGGTTGAGCACCCAGTCGGCGACCAGATTGACCGAAATCGCCAGTGCTGCGATCGCCGCGGCGGGAATGAGTGCCGCCCCGATACCGAAGACGATGCCGTCCTTGTTCTCCTTGACCATGCCGCCCCAGTCGGCATCCGGCGGTTGCACGCCAAGCCCGAGAAAGGACAGCGTCGACAAGAACAGCACCGCGTAGATGAAGCGCAGGCCAAGTTCCGAGACCAGCGGCGAAAGCGCGTTGGGCAGGATCTCGCGGAAGATGATCCAGCCGCTGCCTTCGCCCCGCAGCTTGGCGGCCTCGACATAATCCATGACGTTGATGTCGACGGCCACCGCGCGCGACAGCCGGTAGACGCGGGTCGAGTCGAGGACGCCCATCACCAGGATCAGCGTCACCAGGTTGGTCGGCAGCACCGAAAGCACGACGAGCGCCATGATCAAGGTCGGGATCGACATCAGCAGATCGACAAGGCGCGACAGCAGCGTGTCGAACCAGCCGCCGAACACCGCCGCCGAAAAGCCGAGGATGGCGCCGAGCGAGAATGACAGCGCGGTGGCCAGCACCGCAATGAACAGCGTGATGCGAGCGCCGTAGATCATGCGCGACAGAAGATCGCGACCGAGATTGTCGGTGCCCAGCAAATGTGCCGCCGACATCGGTTCCCAGACATCGCCGACGATTTCGGCATTGCCGTACGGTGCGATCAACGGTGCGAAAACTGCCGCCAGCACGAACATAGCTGTCAGCACGATGCCGATCAGTGCGGGGATGGGGATGCGTTTGATGTCGAGCATGCCCGCCGCCTATTTCGGATGTCTGAGGCGCGGATTGGCGACAATCGCCCCGATGTCCGCAATGATGTTGAGGCTGATATAGACGGCGGCGAAGACCAGGCCGACCGCCTGCACCACCGGCACGTCGCGCTTGGTGACGTGGTCGACCAGATATTGTCCCATGCCGGGATAGACGAAGATCACCTCGACCACGACGACGCCGACGATGAGGTAGGCGAGGTTGAGCATGACCACGTTGATGATCGGCGCTATGGCATTGGGGAAAGCATGCTTGCGGATGACGTTGAAGGCCGACAGGCCTTTCAGTTCCGCCGTCTCGACATAGGCCGACTGCATGACGTTGAGGATGGCCGCGCGGGTCATGCGCATCATATGCGCCAGCACAACCAGCGTCAGCGCGGTGGCCGGCAGCGCGATCGCCTGCATGCGCTCACCGAACGGCATGCCGTCATAGACCGTGGAAATGGCCGGGAACCATTGATACTTCACGGCAAAGAAATAGACGAGCACATAGCCGATGAAGAATTCCGGGAAAGATGTCGAGGCGAGCGCCAGGCCGGAGATCAGCTTGTCGACCCAGCCATTGCGGTAACGCACGGCGATCAGGCCGAGGATGATGGCCAGCGGCACGGCCACGATCGCAGCCCAGAAGGCGAGGAACAGCGTGTTCCACAGCCGCCCCTTGATCGACGTGGCAATATCCTGGCCGCTCGACATCGCCGTGCCGAGATCGCCGGTGAGCACACCGCCTAGCCAATGGAAATACCTGATGTAAGCCGGCTGATTCAGGCCGAGCTGCTCGCGCAGATTGGCGAGCGATTCCGGCGTCGCCGACTGTCCGAGAATGGCTTGCGCGACGTCGCCGGGCAGGATCTGGGTGCCGGCGAAGATCAGGACCGAAACGGCCAGCAAGAGGACGATGCCCAGCGCAACGCGCTGGGCCACAAGTTTCACGACGGGTGAGGACATATCCGCAAAGCCGGGCTCAGGCTTCGAGCCAGCACTTCGCCAGCGCGTAGCCGTTCATCAGCTCCTGATGCGGATCGTCGACCCAGCCGCCGACCTTGGCGCCTGTCGCATCGATGAACTGATTGAACATCGGCAGGATCAGGCCGCCCTCGTCGCGCACCAGCACGGCCATGTCGTGGTACATCTGCTTGCGCTTGGTCTCGTCGAGTTCGGCGCGTGCAGCCAGCACCAGCTTGTCGAAGTCCGGACGCTTGAAACGGGTGTCGTTCCAGTCGGCGGTCGACAGATAGGCGGTCGAGTACATCTGGTCCTGGGTCGAGCGGCCGCCCCAATAGGAGGCGCAGAAGGGCTGCTTGTTCCAGACCTCGTTCCAGTAGCCGTCGCCGGGCTCGCGCTTGAGCTCGATCTTGATGCCGGCCTTGGCCGCGCTCTGCTGGAAGAGCTGCGAGGCGTCGACCGCGCCCGGGAAGGCGACGTCGGAGGTGCGCAGCAGCACGGTGCCGTCATGGCCCGACTTCTTGTAGTGGAACTTGGCCTTGTCGGGATCATATTTGCGCTGCTCGATCTCGGAAAACAGCGGATAGGACGAATTGATCGGGAAGTCGTTGCCGAGCGAGCCGTAGCCGCGCAGCACCTTGTTCAGCATCTCCTCACGGTCGATCGCGAGCTTCAGCGCCATGCGCAGGTCGCTGTTGTCGAAGGGCGCGGTGTTGCAATGCATGATGAAGACGTAGTGGCCGGGGCCGGCATGGTTGCGGATGGTGACGCCCGGTACGCGCTTGATGAGGTCGACGATCTTCGGCTCGACGCGGTTGATCATGTTGACCTGGCCGCCCTGCAGGGCCGCCGTGCGCGCGGTCGCGTCGTTGATGACGATGATCTCGATCTGGTCGGCATGGCCCATCTTGTCGGCCTGCCAGTAATTGGCGAAGCGCTCGCCGCCATGGCGCACGCCGGGCTCGTTGGTAGTGACCTTGTAGGGTCCTGCCGAGATGCCGGCATCCGCCTTGTCCTTGCCGCCGTTGGGCTGGACGATGAGGTGGTAGTCGCTGAGGAGATAGGGAAGGTCGGCGTTGGCCTCCTTCAGCGTCAGGACGACTTCCTTGCCACTGGCCTTGATGCTGTCGATGCCTTTCATGTAGCCCAGCGCGCCGGACTTCGATTTTTCATCGGAATGGCGCTCGAGGGTTGCCGCCACATCCTCAGCGGTCACCGTCTTGCCGTTGTGGAATTCGACGCCGTCGCGGATTTTCAGCGTCCACACCTTGGCGTCGTCCGACGAGCCGATCTCTTCGGCGATGCGGTTCTCGAGTTTGCCTTCCGGGGACAGCTCGACGATCAGCTCGCCCCACATCTTGCCAAAAGCGAACGGCACTTGCGTCATGAACAAAGCCGGGTCCAGGCTGTTCGTGGATTCGCCGCCGACGAGGCCGGCCTTCAGCGTGCCGCCCTTGACCGGGCCTTCCGCGCGAGCCGCACTGGAAAGCAGCATATTGGCGAAGGGCGCTGTGACGCCGAGTGCTGCGGCGCGGCCGAGGAAATCACGACGGCTCAGCTTGCCGGACGCAACGCGCCGGCTCAGATATTCGAGTTCGTTGGACATTTGAGTTCCTCACTCTGTTGGTTCGACCTTATGGTCGTTTTTTGCTTGTTGTTACCAAAGGGATATTGACCGGAAGGCAAAGCCGTAAGCAAGACGGAATGCGACATACTGTGGCGTAAATCGTGCGTCGCAACTGGACCAGTCGGGTCGACGCTCAGAGCAGGTCGCGCGGGATCGTCTCTTCGAAATCGCGTTCGAAAACCAGCGTTTCGCCCTCATAGGCTTCGATTCTGGCGCTGACGATGAAGTTTTGCGCATCGCAGCGCATTTCAGCCGACGTCTCGGTGCGCACCGACCATCCGTTTCGCGACAAGGTCTGCGTCCAGTGCGTGCGGCCCGAGGCAGACAGCGGGTCGTCGGGGTGGATCGTCCAGCTCTCGCGGGCAATGCTGCCATTGGCCAGTCCATGCGCGAGATCGCGCACTTCTCCGAAATCATCCGTGATCGACAGCGTGACGATGCCGGTCTTCTCATCGCGATCGACGTGACGCTCGGAATTCGCTGCACGAACTGTCGCGGTTGCCCAGGGTGTTGCGCCTTCGGGAGACTGGAACGAGGTCTCGTCGGCTTTTGCGAGCGGGCGCAGCGGCAGCCTCAGCGTCGCCGCTGAAAGGTCGAGCCGCACCGGCTCCGGCGACGGCCAGATCATCGGCCAGTAAGCATTGGAAACCGCGATGCGCAGGCGGTGTCCGGCCGGCACGCGGTAGGCGCACTGGTCGAGAATAACGCGCGCCGAAACCGTTTCGCCCGGCACCAGCGCTTGCGGCTGTTCGTGCGAAGAACGATGCGTCAGGTTGAGCACGCCGTAGGAGATCAGTTCCGAGGCGCCGTCGGGGTGCACGTCGCACAGTCGAACCGCGATGTTCGCCTGCGGGCGATCGGACGACACCCGGATGAGAAGCTCCGGCGCGCCGACGATGTCGAGTGTCTCGGCAAGCACAGGCTGATCGAAGCAGACGGACAGCGCATCGTCCGGGCGCTGGTCGCCCGGCAGTTCCGGGCCAAAGGTGAAGGGAAAATATTCGCCGCCGGCGAGCCCGCAGCTTTGCGGGGTCGCCACGATCGCCGGCCTGACGCCGTCAGCAATGAGTTCGATCGCCCCGACCTTGATGTTGGGAGACGGCCATTCCTGTTCGGCCACCCAACGGCCCGGCCGCTCCGGGTGCCAGCGCGCCGGCCGCACACTGTCCATGACATAGGCGCGGTAGTCCGGGTCGGCCTCGACGCCGGTGTCGACGCCCTTCAACCAGCTGTCCCACCAGCGCAACGCCTCCTGCAGGAAGCCGATGGCGGGTTTGGGTTCGGCATAATGCGGGTATTTGTGGATCCATGGCCCGACAATGCCCTTCACCGGCGCCTGGATGTTGGTGACCAGATGCGAAATCGTGTTGCGGTAGCCGTCATGCCAGCCGCCGATCGACAGCACGGCGGCTTTGACCGCGGAGAAATCCTCGCAGATCGAACCGCGTTTCCAATAGGCGTCGCGATGCTGATGGCTGAGCCAGAGCGGCAGAAGGAAAGACTGGTTCTCCAGCCGCGTCAGCCAGAGGTCGCGCCAGCGGTTGTCGCCCGCAATCAGCGGATCCGGCGGTCGCGACGAATAGGACAACATGGTCGAGGCCCAGCCGAAATTTTCCGTCAAAAGGCAGCCGCCCTTGTAGTGGATGTCATCGGCGTAGCGGTCGACGGTCGAGCACAGGCTGATCACCGCCTTCAGCGCCGGCGGCTGCTTGGCCGCCACCTGCAGGCAGTTGAAGCCACCCCAGGAAATGCCCATCATGCCGACACTGCCGTTGCACCAGGGCTGTGCTGCCGCCCAGGCAATCACATCGCAGGCGTCCTGCAATTCCTGCTCGGAATATTCGTCGTCCATCAGACCTTCGGAATCGCCATTGCCGCGCATGTCGACGCGGATCGAGGCGTAGCCGTGGCCGGCAAAATAGGGATGCGTCAGCTGATCGCGAAAGATGGTGCCGTCGCGCTTGCGGTAGGGCAGGTGCTCGAGGATCGCCGGCACCGGATCGCTGCTGGCGTCCTCCGGCATCCAAACCCGCGCCGACAGCCGGCAACCATCCGGCATGACGATGCCCATATCGGGGAATTCGACGACCTTGCGGGGAAATTCGGTGATGGTTTTCATGCGATGCTCCAGGATGTCAGTGACGCATGGAGCGGGCATGTCATGAAGTCAAACGGGCGACGGCCGGTGTCGCCGCGACGACGCCACGATATGTAGCCCGATTGTTTTGCCCTGATGTTGCAGGATTATAATTAATGTATTACATTTATTAACTGAACCCAACGTGATGAGGATTTCGCCTGAAAATCGTTTGGGATGAGCCAAAGCGCGTGACGAACCTGGACAGCCGGGGTCTCGATTTTGCCGAACTCGATATTGAGTTTTTTTTGCGACTTCAACCGTCCTTCCAGCCAAGGCCGACCGGTTCAAGGCGATTGGCGAATTCGGAGAGATCATCCTGGCCGTGATTTTCAAGCCGCTTGGTTCGGAGGCGATTTCGGTGATCTCGATGCGCCGTGCCAGCCGAAAGGAAAGGTCAGTATATGAACAATCCTAAATCGCGTGTTCGACCGCTTACCGATGCGGAGGAAGGGGAAATTCAAAGACAAATTGTTGATGATCCCGACGATGCGGAGACGACAGACGAACAGTTGGCGCAAGCCAGGCCTTTCGCGGAAGTGTTTCCAGAACTTTTCGAGAGCATAAGGCGTGCTCGTGGCCGGCCAGCCGTGGAGAAGCCTAAGCAAGTCGTGTCCATCCGTCTGGATCAGGATGTCATCAGTAAATTCAAGGCGACCGGCAAGGGCTGGCAGGCCAGGATCAACGAGGTGCTGAAAAACGCGAAGGTAGGCTAGGCAATCCGCGTCAGTTCAGCGGAATGTCGTTTTCGGCCTTGCGCGCCTGATAAGCGCCGGACAGTTCGTCGTAGCGGGCGGAAATATTGCCGATCCTTGCCTCAAGCCGGCCGCGCTCGGCCTCGGGCAGCGCCCGCACCAGCCTGCGAATGGAAAAACTCTTCCAATAAGCGTTCTCGGCATTGTAACCGCCGGGATCAAGAGTGAAGACCTCTTTCAGGATTTTCAGATCGTGCGGGATCGCAAAGCTGTCGCGTGAATCCTCGTGGCTGAAGAGGTAGTAGAAATTGTCGAAGCCGGTCCAGGTGATCGCCGACAGGCAGAGCGAGCAGGGCTCATGCGTGGCGATGAAGATGGCGTCCTTGGTGTCGACGCGCTCGGCTTTCGGCATTTCATAGAAACGCTTCAGGCAGTGCACCTCGCCATGCCAGAGCGGATTTTCCATCTCGTTGTTGGTTTCGGCCAGCACCAGCGAGCGGTCGCCCTTCCGCAGGATGGCGGCGCCGAACAGCTTGTTCCCATGGGCCACGCCCTCTGCCGTTTTCGGCACGATGTCGTGCTCGATGACATCGAGCAGGCGGTCGATCAGCGATATGTCGGTCATTTCTCAGGTCTCGTTGGGGAGATGGATTTCGTAGGGGTGCGAGAAATGGAACTCTTCGAGGTTGGAGCCGTCACCGCCGCGGTCGACGATGACGAAATCCTGCGCTTCACCGAGTGGTGTCAGCACGCCGTGCCAGAGATTGCGCGGATAGTTGACGCCTTGCCCGGGTGCGGTGATGAAGGCATGCGGCTCGCGCGGACCGTCCTTGCCGTCATGGCAGACGACGACCAGGAAAGGCCGCGGTGACAGCGGGATGAACGCCTGGCTGCCTAAGGGATGGCGCTCGACCATGGTCAGCTTCAGCGGCAGGTCGTAAGGCGTGCCGCGCGCCATCGAGATCAGCACGCAGGCATTCGGTCCCGCGGCTTCAGCGGTGGCGAGATTGTGGTAGCGCTCGGTCTTGCCGCCATTGATCGGGTAGTGATTGCCGCCGCCCATGTCGATGACATCGCCGAAGCCGGCAAAGCTTTCGCGGGTCAGCGGCCGCGCTGTGATGCGGGTCACCGCGCGCGACCGCCAATGCCCGCCCCGCCGAGCTTGGCGTGCCGGTTGACGTCCTTGTAAAGGAGATAGCGGAATTTGCCTGGGCCGCCCGCGTAGCAGGCCTGCGGGCAGAAGGCGCGCAGCCACATGAAGTCGCCGGCCTCGACCTCGACCCAGTCCTGGTTGAGGCGGTAGACCGCCTTGCCTTCCAAGACATAGAGCCCGTGCTCCATGACATGCGTCTCGGCAAACGGGATGACGGCGCCAGGCTCGAGCGTAACGATGGTGACATGCATGTCGTGGCGCATGTCGGCTGGATCGACGAAACGGGTCGTCGCCCAGCGACCCTCGGTGCCGGGCATCGGCGTCGGCGTCATTTGCTGGTCACTGCTGAACAGGACTTCCGGCGCGTCGATGCCGTCGGCGGCCTCATAGGCCTTCCTGATCCAGTGGAAGCGTACGGCGTCGCGACCTTCGTTGCGCACCGTCCAGCCGCTGTCCGGCGGCAGGAAGGCAAAACCGCCGGCTTGCAGCACGTGCTTCTTGCCGGCCAGCGAAACGGTCAACTCGCCCTCAACCACGAACAGCACGCCCTCGGCGCCGGCGTCCGGCTCGGGCCGGTCGCTGCCGCCGCCGGGCAGGACCTCGACGATGTACTGCGAAAATGTCTCGGCGAAACCCGAAAGCGGCCTGGCGATGATCCAGGCCCTGGTCTCGTCCCAGAACGGCAGTGGGCTGGTGACGATGTCCTGCATCACTCCCTTCGGTATGACGGCATAGGCCTCGGTGAAGACGGCGCGGCCGGTCAAAAGCTCATTTTGGCCGGGATGGCCGCCATGCGGTGCATAATAGGTTTTCTGGTCAGTCTTGATCATATCCATTGGGTCCTGACCCCTCAGTCATTTCATTAGAGCGGGAGCATGTCTTTCAGGCGGAGCAGCGCGATGCGCTCGACCTGTTTGCAGGCGGTATCGAGTTCTACGCCACGGCTGTTGCCGATGCGCGCCTCGAACTCGGCGAGGATCTCCTCCTTGGTCTTGCCCCGCACCGCGATGATGAAGGGAAAGCCGAAGGTGGTGACGTAAGCGGCGTTGAGCTTGGAAAACAGCTCGCGCTCCTTGTCGGTCAGCGCGTCGAGGCCGGCGGAGGCCTGCTCGCGTGTGGATTCCGCAGTGAGGCGTCTCGCTTCGGCCAGTTTGCCAGCGAGATCGGGATGGGCGTTGAGGACGCCGATCCGCTCGGTTTCGCTGGCGGCGCGGAAGACGCGGCAGAGCGCATTGTGCAGGCCGCCGGCGCTGTCATGCGCCGGCCCAAGCTCCAGCTCATAGGCACGTTCGGCGATCCAGGGCGAATGTTCGAACACGCCGCCGAAAGTGTCGACGAAGGTTTCGAACTCCATCTTCGACGGCTTGAGCGCCGCCGGCTGGTAGGGGTGGTTCTCCTGCCAGTGCCTGGCGATATCGATGCGCCGTGCCAGCCAGACCTTGTCGTGCGATCTGACATAGTCGACGAAGCGCTTCAGCGCCGCCACCCGCCCGGGACGTCCGACGAGGCGGCAATGGAGGCCGATATTCATCATCCGCGGCCGGCCCGCTTTGCCCTCGGCATAGAGCGTGTCGAAACTGTCCTTCAAATAGGCGAAGAACTGGTCGCCGGAATTGAATCCCTGCGGCGTGGCGAAACGCATGTCGTTGGCATCGAGCGTGTAGGGGATGACGAGTTGCGCGCCGCCGCTGTGCTCGAACCAGTAGGGCAGTTCGTCGTCATAAGTGTCCGACACATAGTCGAAGCCGCCCTCTTCGGCCACCAACCGCACCGTATTGACCGAGGTGCGGCCGGTGTACCAGCCGGTCGGCCGTTGGCCCGTCACCTCGTAGTGCAGCTTGATCGCCGCTTCGAGGTCGCGGCGCTCGTCCTCGGCGCTGTGGTCGCGGTAGTCGATCCATTTCAGGCCGTGCGAGGCCATTTCCCAGCCGGCCTCCTGCATCGCCGCCACCTGGTCGGGCGACCGGGCCAGTGCTGTGGCGACACCATAGCAGGTCACCGGCACTCGCGCCTCGCTGAACAGGCGCAGCAGCCGCCAGAAGCCTGCCCGCGCGCCATATTCGTAGATCGATTCCATGTTCCAGTGGCGCTGGCCGACCCAGGGCGCGGCGCCGACGATTTCCGACAGAAAGGCTTCCGAGGCCTTGTCGCCGTGCAGCACGCAGTTCTCGCCGCCTTCCTCGTAGTTGACGACGAATTGGACGGCCACATGCGCACCGCCCGGCCATTTCGGATCCGGCGGATTGGCTCCGTAGCCGCGCATGTCTCTAGAGTAACGCATTGCCCCTCCCGCCGGACGCTGCCGGAAGTTATGATCAGGATAGTCGAAAGGGTTGCTCGCGCATTCCCCCGAAATTTTTGAAAGTGTTTTTGTGCCACTCCGCTCGACCGGGACTTATGCATCGCCTTTAATTGGCGCACAATTCACTGCTTTGTTCGGCTGTATCGGAAATGGGAGGCGCCAGTGGCAGAAACGTCGAAAGCCGATGGCGGACGTCTGACGACGCATGTGCTCGACACCGCGACCGGCAAGCCGGCGGCGGGCCTGTCGATCGCGCTTTATCATCTTGAGAGCGACGCGCGGATACATTTGAAGACCGTCGTCACAAATGCCGACGGCCGCTGCGATGCGCCGCTGCTGGCAGGAGCGGAATTCCGCCTCGGCGAATACGAACTGGTGTTCGCCGCCGGTGACTATCTACGCGGCCAGGGCACCAAACTGCCGGAACCGGCCTTCCTCGACAGTGTGCCGATCCGCTTCGGCATGGCGGAATCCGTGCATTATCACGTGCCGTTGCTTATCTCTCCTTATGGCTACTCGACCTACAGGGGGAGCTGACGCATGGCCAAGATCACCATACGCAACGAGATCCGCTTCATCCTCAATGGCAGGGATGTCGCGCTGTCGTCGGTGGCGCCCGACGCGACCTTGCTCGACTGGTTGCGGCTCGACCGCTCGCTGCGCGGCACCAAGGAAGGCTGCGCCGAGGGCGATTGCGGCGCCTGCACGGTGCTGGTCGGAAAATTGTCCGCCGGCAAGCTGGTTTATGAAAGCGTCAATGCCTGCATCCGCTTCCTGGGCTCGCTCGACGGCACCCATGTCGTCACCGTCGAGCATCTGCGCGGCGCGCCTGGCCAATTGCATCCGGTGCAGCAGGCGATGGTCGATTTCCACGGTTCGCAATGCGGCTTCTGCACGCCGGGCTTCGTCATGTCGCTCTACGGCCTGTGGATGAAGTCGCCGGACCCGTCGAATGCCGCGATCGAAAAGGCCTTGCAAGGCAATCTTTGCCGCTGCACCGGCTATGAGGCAATCATGCGCGCCGCGCGTGCCATCTCCAGCTACGGCAAGGCGGCGAAGGATCCGCTGGCGGCCGAGCGCAAGGCGATCACCGCCAGGCTCGAGGCTATGCATGACGGTGCCCGCGTCGAAATCGGCGCCGGCAAGCTGAGGTTGGTCGTCCCGGCCAACGCCGATGATTTCGCCGCTGTACTGGATAAGGAACCCGACGCCACTGTTGTCGCCGGCTCGACCGACGTCGGCCTGTGGGTCACCAAGCACATGCGCGACATCTCACCGGTAGTCTTCATCGGCAATCTCGAGGGGCTGTGCGCGATCTCCGAAGACAATGACGTCATCACCATCGGCGCCGGCGTTACCTACACCGACGCCTTCGCGACACTGGCCAAGCGCATCCCCGCGCTCGGGCCATTGTTCGACCGCATCGGCGGCGAACAGGTACGAAACATGGGCACCATCGGCGGCAACATCGCCAATGGCTCGCCGATCGGCGACACGCCGCCGCCCCTGATCGCGCTTGGTGCGCAACTGACGCTGCGCCGCGGCAAGAAGCGGCGCACCATCGCGCTCGAGGATTTCTTCATCGCCTATGGCAAGCAGGACCGGCAGCCAGGCGAATTCGTCGAGGCCGTGCACGTTCCCGTGCCGGCCAAGGGCACGAAGTTTGCCGTCTACAAGATCACCAAGCGCCGCGACGAGGACATCACCGCAGCCCTTGGCGCCTTTTTCCTCGACTTGGCCAAGGACGGAACCGTGGCCGATATATGCATCGCCTATGGCGGCATGGCGGCCACCCCGAAGCGGGCTTTCGGTGTCGAAAAAGCGCTGCTCGGCAAGCCGTGGACGGAGACAACGGTGGAAGCGGCCATGGCTGAATATGCCGGCGATTTCACCCCGCTGACCGATATGCGGGCATCGGCCGAGTACCGGGCGCTGGCGGCCAGGAACCTGCTGCTGCGCTTTTTTGCCGAAACCAGCGGCAGCAAGGCGCCGTTCCAGGTGTCACGCAACGAGGCGGCCTGATGAACAAGCACGCCTCTCCAGATCTCAAGGCGCAGAAGATTTCCGGTGGCGTCGCCGCCGACCAGCGCCACGATTCCGCGCACAAGCATGTCAGCGGCAGCGCGGTCTATATCGACGATATGCCGGAACCGGCGGGCATGCTGCATGGCTGCCTCGGCCTGTCCACGGCGACGCATGCGACGATCAGCAAAATGGATCTGTCGGCGGTGCGCGCGGCGCCGGGCGTCGTCGATGTGCTGACGGCCAAGGACGTTCCGGGCGAAAATGACATTTCGCCGACCGGTCGACACGACGAGCCGGTGCTGGCCGACGACAAGGTGCAGTTTTATGGTCAGCCGATCTTCTGCGTTATTGCCAAGACGCGCGAACAGGCGCGCCGCGCCACCCGGCTGGCCAAGGTCGAATACAGTCCATTGCCTTTCGTCACCGACATTGGCGATCTCGACCCCCGCAAGGACAAGCTGGTCACGCCGCCGCTCACGCTGAAGCGTGGCGATGCCGCTGCCGCGATCAAGGCGGCGCCCCGCCGGCTGAAGGGCAAGATGCGCATCGGCGGCCAAGAGCATTTCTATCTCGAAGGCCATATCGCAGTGGCCATTCCCGGCGAGGACCAGGACGTCACCATCTATTCCTCGACCCAGCATCCGAGCGAAGTCCAGCATATGGTCAGCCATGCGCTGGGCGTGCCGAGCAATGCCATCACGGTGGAAATCCGCCGTATGGGCGGTGGCTTCGGCGGGAAGGAGACGCAAGGCAACCAGTTTGCGGCATTGGCGGCGATCGCCGCCAAGAAACACCATCGCGCGGTCAAGATTCGGCCCGACCGTGACGACGACATGATTGCCACCGGCAAGCGCCATGACTTCCTCGTCGACTACGAAGTAGGTTTCGACGACGCCGGCAACATTCTTGGCGTCGACTTCATGTTCGCGGCGCGTTGCGGCTTTTCATCGGACCTGTCCGGCCCGGTCACCGACCGCGCGCTGTTCCATTGCGATAACACCTATTTCTGGCCGGCGGTGCATGCGCAATCGGCGCCGCTTTACACCAACACCGTGTCGAACACGGCGTTTCGCGGCTTCGGCGGCCCGCAAGGGATGGTCGGTGCCGAACGCGTCATCGACGAGGTTGCCTTTGCCGTCGGCAAGGACCCGCTCGAAATCCGCAAGCAGAATTTTTATGGCACCAGTGGTGATAAAGACGGGGGCCGCAACGTCACCCCGTATCACCAGACGGTCGAGGACAACATCATCCACCGCATCGTCGCCGAGCTGGAGGCGAGCGCCGACTATGCGGGGCGCCGCCGCATCATCCAGGCCTTCAACGCCAACAGCCGCTTCATCAAGCGCGGCCTGGCGCTGACGCCGGTCAAATTCGGCATCTCTTTCACGGCCACCCACTACAACCAGGCCGGCGCGCTGGTGCATGTCTACACCGACGGTTCGGTGCATCTGAATCACGGCGGCACCGAGATGGGGCAAGGCCTCTACGTCAAGGTGGCGCAGGTGGTGGCGGAAGAGTTCCAGATCGACCTCGACCAGGTCAAGATCACCGCGACGACCACCGGCAAGGTGCCGAACACTTCGGCCACCGCGGCGTCGTCCGGCACCGACCTCAACGGCATGGCGGCGCAGAACGGCGCCCGCCAGATCAAGGAACGGCTGACCGACTTCGCCGCCGAAAAATACCAGGTGCCGCGCGAGCAGGTGCTTTTCCTGCCCAACCGGGTGCGCATCGGCAATCAGGAGATCGCCTTCACCGACCTCGTCAAGCAGGCCTATATGGCCCGCATCCAACTGTCGGCGGCGGGTTTTTACAAGACGCCGAAAATCCACTGGAACCGTGACAAGGGCGAGGGCCGTCCGTTCTATTATTTCGCCTATGGCGCCTCGTGCTCGGAAGTCTCGGTCGACACGTTGACCGGCGAATATGTCGTCGAGCGCACCGACATATTGCATGACACCGGCCGCTCGCTGAACCGCGCCATCGATCTCGGCCAGATCGAGGGCGGCTTCATCCAGGGTATGGGCTGGCTGACGACGGAGGAACTGTGGTGGGACGACAAGGGCCGGCTGCGCACGCACGCGCCGTCGACCTATAAGATCCCGCTCGCGTCCGACCGGCCGAAGATATTCAACGTCACGCTGGCCGACTGGCCGGAGGCCAACGAGCCGACGGTGCACCGTTCCAAGGCGGTCGGCGAACCGCCCTTCCCGCTCGGCATGTCTGTGCTGCATGCGCTGTCGGACGCGGTGGCAAGTGTGGCCGATCATAAGGTCTGTCCGCGTCTCGACGCTCCTGCAACACCAGAACGGGTGCTGATGGCGATCGAACGGCTGAAGGGTGAAGCCAAGAATAGCGCCTGACTCTGACCTGGATTCTGGCAAAACGTGCAATTCAGACTGAAAAACCCTATATTTCCCGTACGGGAATGCGAAATATGAAGTCGAAAGTGCAAAGCCTCAGAGCTTTTCTCGCCAGCGCCGACCGGTTTGCCTTGGTCGAAGTGGCCAGTACCAAGGGCTCAACCCCGCGCGAGAAGGGCGCCTTCATGCTCGTCTCGCAGGCGGCGACTTTTGGCACCATCGGCGGCGGCCAGCTCGAATATATGGCGATCGACAAGGCCAGGCAGATGCTTTTCTCCCCCCTTGAGGGGGAGATGGCCGCAAAGCGGCCAGAGGGGGTCCTCTCAGGAGGCACCGCAAGGGCGTCGCGCACTGCCGCAGCGACCCCACCCGGCGGCTTCGCCGCCACCCTCCCCTCGAGGGGGAGGGGAACCCGTATCGAGGTCGACGAAGTCTGCGCCACGCTCGATGTGCCGCTAGGCCCCGAAATCGGCCAATGTTGCGGCGGGCGCGTCGAAGTGTTGATCAGGCTCGTCGATGCGACGCTGGCGCAAGAACTGGTGGCAGCCGCGGAAGCCGAGGAAGCCCATTTGCCACATGTCTATATCTTCGGCGGCGGCCATGTCGGCCAGGCGCTGGCCTCGACCATCGCGCTTCTTCCTGTGCATGGCGTCGTCATCGAGACACGTGCCGAAGCGTTGGAAGGCATGCCCGAGACGGTCGAGACGCGGCTGACGCCGATGCCGGAGGCCGTGATACGCAAAGCTCCCGCCGGCACCGCCTTCGCCATCCTCACCCATGATCACGCACTGGATTTCCTCATCGTCGCCGAAGCGCTGAAGCGCGATGACGCGGCCTATGTCGGCATGATCGGCTCGAAGACCAAGAAAGCGACGTTCAGGAACTGGTTCCTGAAATCGGCTGAGGGCACGGAGGCTGAGTTCGCCCGCCTCGTCTCGCCGATCGGCGGCGATGCGGTCAAGGACAAGCGCCCACCGGTCATAGCTGCGCTGGCCGCGGCCGAGATCATGACGGCGCTGGTCGCGCACGGCGCGGCACCGGCGGTAAGCCAGCAGGCGCGGCAAGGCCAAGAGGTAGCCGGCTAATCTTTTTTATCCGACCGCTTCAGGCCAAGATGATCTCGCAAGGTGCTGCCTTCGTATTCCCGACGGAACAGTCCGCGTCGCTGCAGTTCCGGCACCACCAGCGTGGCAAAGGCATCGAGTTCGCCGGGAAACCAGGACGGCATGACGTTGAAGCCGTCCGCGCCGCCGCCTTCGAACCGCGCCTGCAATTCGTCGGCGATCTGCGCCGGGGTCCCGACGATACGCCAATGGCCACGTGCGCCGGCGAAGTGGCGGGCAAGCTGGCGGATGGAAAGCCCGTCGCGGCGCGATTGCTCGACAACCAGCGCCTGCCGGCTCTTCATCCCCTCGGTCTCCGGCAGTTCCGGCATCGGCCCGTCGATCGGATAGCGCCACAGGTCCGAAATGCTGAGATAGCTGGACAGCAGCGCGACGCCAACATCGTCGGGGATCAGCGCCTGCAATTCCTCATGTTTCTCCTGCGCTTCTGCCTCGGTTTCCGCCACCACAGGCGCCACTCCAGGCATGATCTTGATGTCATCGGGTTCGCGCCCATAGGCAGCCATGCGGCCCTTGAGGTCGTCGTAAAAGGCCTTGGCTTCCGCGAGGGTCTGCGCCGCCGTGAACACCACATCGGCGGTGCGGGCGGCAAGGTCGCGGCCGACATCCGAGGCGCCGGCCTGCACCATAACAGGTGCGCCCTGCGGCGAGCGCGCCAGATCGAGCGGGTCGCGCACCGAAAAGCTCTGGCCGTCATGGCCGTGAAAGCCGCCGCCTTGCCAAAGTCCTGACACCACCTCGGCGAATTCACGCGCCCGTTCATAGCGGTCAGCATGGGGCTTGAGGCCGGTCGCGCCGAAATTGGCGGCCTCGATGGGGCTCGCCGACGTCACCAGATTCCAGCCAGCGCGGCCGCCGCTCAGCTGGTCGAGCGACAGAAAGGTCCGCGCCAGTCCGTAGGGTTCGTTGTAGCTGGTCGAGGCCGTCGAAACGAGGCCGATGCGGCTGGTCTGGACGGCGAGCGCCGAAAGCAGGCTGATCGGCTCGAAGCCGATCGAGCGCGAGGTCTGGCTGGCGATGCCGACATTGGCTTCGCGCAAGCCGGCGGCGTCCTCGCAGAACACCATGTCGAACTTCGCCGCCTCCGCCGTACGCGCCAGCTGGATGTAATGGTCGATGTCGATGCCGGCGGTGACATGCGCCTTCGGGTGGCGCCAGGCGGCGATGTGGTGGCCGGTCGCCCACAGGAAGGCGCCGAGCTTCATCTGGCGGGTCATTGGTCGCCTCTGGCAAGTCCGAGGTGCGAGCGCAGTGTCGTGCCCGAATAATCCGGCCGGACAAGAGCACGCCGCTGCAGATCCGGCAGCACGCGGCCGATGAAGCCGTCGAGCGCCGCAGTGGGCATTGCGATGTTAAACCCGTCGCAGCTTTCTGAACGGAACGACGCTTCGAGCGCGTTGGCAGCGACATCTGCGCCAACGTTCAGCAGAAGCTTGACCGCACCCGGATCGCGTCCGCAGGCGGCGATGCGGCGCTTCAGATCGTCATGGCGCGCCTTGGCGTCCTGAACCTTGTCCAGAAGGATGACATCGGCGGTACGGGCGGCGATATCCAGGTCGGCTTGCGACAGACCCGACAGCACCAGCACCGGCGTGTCCTGTGGCGAGCGCGCGACGTTCAGGGGTCCGCGCACCGAGAAAAATTCGCCCTTGTGGTCGAGCAGATGCATTTTTTCGGGGTCGTGGAAGCGGCCGCCTTCCTTGTCGAACAGCAGCGCATCCGCGTCCCAACCCTGCCACAAGCCCTGAACGATGCCGATATATTCCTCCGTGCGGCGACGGAAATCGGCATCGGAAAAACCATCCGGCCGGCTGAAATTGGCGGCGTCGCGCGGTGCCTGCGCCATGGTAGCGTGCCAGCCGGCGCGACCATGGCTGATGATATCGAGCGAGGCAAAACGGCGCGCCAGATTGTAGGGCTGGTGGGCGACGGTCGACGCTGCGGCAACGAGGCCGATCCTGCTCGTCACCGTCGCCAGCGCCGCCAGCAAGGTCGTCGCTTCGAAAGAACTCGACCCGGCGCTGTTCGGCGGGGAGTCATCGAGGATTATCATGTCCAGCCCAGCCGCTTCGGCTTGCTTGGCAAAGCCGGCCAGGTCGCTGAACGTGAGCGCCTGCCTGGAAGCAATGTTGAGCGAAACGGCGAGATGCATTGGGTTTGCTCGTCAGTCGGCGCGGGGCCATCGAGGCGGAGTATGCAAACCTAAGGTCGCCTGCGTGTAAGGCAACCCTTGCGACTGGGCCAACAGCCCATCACTTTCCAGCCAGGCTATTTGCCGGCCAGCCCCTATTTGCCGGCCAGCAAATCCTTGATCAGCCGCTGGCAACGCTCGGCCATGAAGTCGAGCAACAGCCGCACCTTCGGGTCCTGCAGCTTCTTGTGCGGATAGACGGCGGCGAACTGCACCGGCGTTGGCGGCGTGCTGGCCAGGATGACCTGCAGCCGCCGGTCGCGGATGAAGGGTTCGACCTCGAAGCGCGGCTTGTTGATGATGCCGCGGCCCGACAGCGCCCAGCCGGTCAGCACATCGCCATCGTCGGTGTCGTAGGGGCCGTGCACCTCGAATTTCTGCGGGCCGGACGGCGTCTGCAGCGTCCAGACATATTCGCGCGCCCCGGAATAGCGCAGCATCAGGCAGTCGTGCTTCTTGCCGATCAGCTCCTGTGGCTCCACCGGCTCGCCGCGCGCTTCGAGATATTTCGGTGCCGCCACCAGCACGCGTTCACATTCCATGATCCCGCGCATCCGCAGGCTGGAATCCTCGATGATGCCGAGCTTGAAGGCGACGTCGATGCCTTCCTTCATGATGTCGATATTGTGGTCGGAGAGCCTCAGCCGCACCTCGATATCGGGGTATTTGTCGTGGAAATCCGGAATGCCCGACGCCACCAGCCGCCGTCCGAGGCCGAGCGGTGCGGTCACCTTGATGGTGCCGCGCGGTTGGCCGGAAAGAGCCGAGACCGCGGCTTCCGCCTCGGTGATCGCCTCCAGCACCTGCTTGGCGCCGGAGTAGAACACCGTGCCATGCTCCGTCGGCATCAATTGCCGTGTGGTGCGGTTGAACAGCCGCACGCCGAGGTGTTTTTCCAGCTCCTTGATGCGGTTGGAGGCGACCGCCGGCGAAATGCGCATGTCGCGGCCTGCCGCCGAGAGATTACCAAGCTCGACGACGCGGACGAAGACGGCGATGTTGTCGAGATAGGCCATTCGTGGCTCTTTATGTGGCGGCGTACGTGGTCAGCCTAGTATTTTCCATTTTTTTTTGAAAGTCATCGTACACCTCGCCTCTTTTCGTTTGCGCCCGACACCGTAAAGTCAGCCGATCGGCAGGGACAATTTCAAATGATGGATTTCGCAATTTTCTGGGACTGGCTGAGTTTCGCCGTGCGCTGGCTGCACGTCGTCACCGGCATCGCCTGGATCGGCTCGTCCTTCTATTTCGTCGCGCTCGACCTTGGGCTGCGCCAGCGCCCCGGTATGCCGGCCGGCGCATTCGGCGAGGAATGGCAGGTGCATGGCGGCGGCTTCTACCACGTCCAGAAATATCTGGTGGCGCCGGCCGAAATGCCGGAACACCTGACCTGGTTCAAGTGGGAATCCTACGCCACATGGTTGTCCGGCTTCGCCATGCTGTGCGTGGTCTACTATGCCGGCGCCGATTTGTTCCTGATCGACCCCAATGTTCTGTCCATGTCGGTTCCCGTGGGCATCCTGCTGTCGATGGCGACGATCGGCGTCGGCTGGGTTGTCTACGATCTGCTCTGCCGGTCGCCGCTCGGCAAAAGTGACACCGGACTGATGCTGGTGCTCTATGGCGTGCTGGTGTTCATCGCCTGGGGGCTGACGCATCTGTTCACCGGCCGCGCCGCTTTCCTGCATCTGGGCGCCATCACCGCCACGATCATGTCGGCCAACGTCTTCATTGTGATTATTCCAAACCAGAAGATCGTCGTCGCCGACCTGATTGCCGGCCGCAAGCCCGACCCGAAATACGGCAAGATCGCCAAGCAGCGCTCGCTGCACAACAATTACCTGACGCTGCCCGTGCTGTTCCTGATGCTGTCGAACCACTATCCGCTGGCGTTTGCGACGGAGTTCAACTGGGTCATCGCCTCGCTGGTGTTCATCATCGGCGTCTTGATCCGGCACTATTTCAACACCGTGCACAAGCGTGCCGGCAATCCGCACTGGACCTGGATGGCAGCTGCCGTTCTGTTCATGATCATCATGTGGCTGTCGACAGCGCCGAAAATACTGACCGGCGAGCCCAAGGCATCCGCCGCGGCCGAAGTCTATATCGCCTCGTCGCATTTCCCGGCGGTGCGCGACACCGTGCTTGGCCGCTGCTCGATGTGCCATACGGCCGAGCCGGTCTATGAAGGCATCTACCATGCGCCGAAGGGCGTGATGCTCGACACCGACGCCGGCATTGCCGAGCATGCGCGTGAAATCTATTTGCAGGCCGGGCGCAGCCACGCCATGCCGCCCGCCAACGTCACCCAGATCAGCGACAAGGAACGGGCGCTGCTGGTCGCCTGGTTCGAAGGCGCAGGGAAATAGGGATGACCTCCACACTTCTGCGCGGCCGCACCCTAAGTTTTTTGCGCTGGCCCGAAGCCATCGACGACCATGCCGCCTGGCGCTATGAGGAGGATGGCGGCCTGCTGATCCGCGACGGCCGGATCGTTGCCGTAGGCAGCTACACGGAAGTCGAAAAGCAAGCGGGCGACGGTGCGAAAAAGATCGATCATCGGCCGCATCTGCTGCTGCCCGGCTTCATCGATGCGCATGCGCATTTTCCGCAGATGCAGGTCATTGCCTCCTACGGCGCCGAACTGCTCGACTGGCTGAACACCTACACCTTTCCCGAAGAGACCAAATTCGCCAACGCTCAGCATGGCCGCCGCATCGCTCGGCTGTTCCTGGACGAGATGGTGCGCCACGGCACGACGACGGTCGCCGCCTACTGCTCGGTGCACAAGGCGTCTGCCGAAGCGTTCTTTGCCGAATCGCATGCGCGCGGCATGCTCAACATTGCCGGCAAGGTGATGATGGACCGCAATGCGCCGGCAGGCGTGCTCGACACGCCGCAATCCGGCTATGACGATACGAAGGCGCTGATTGCGGAATGGCACGGCAAGGGCCGCCAGCTTTATGCGATCACGCCGCGCTTCGCCATCACATCCTCGCCCGAGCAGCTGGAGATGGCCGGCACGCTCTGCCGCGAAAACCCCGACCTGCACATGCAGACGCATCTGTCGGAAAACCACGCCGAAATCGCCTTCACGCAAAAACTCTATCCGCAAGCGCGCGACTACACCGATGTCTACGAGCAGTATGGCCTGCTGGGGCCAAAGAGCCTGTTCGGCCACTGCATCCATCTCTCGGAACGAGAGGCCGATGCGCTGTCGGACTCAGGCTCCGTGGCGGTGTTCTGCCCGACCTCGAACCTGTTCCTCGGCTCCGGCCTGTTCAACTACCAGCGCATTCGTCGCCGCGACAAGCCGCTCAGGATCGCTGCCGCCACCGATGTCGGCGGCGGCACCAACTATTCGATGCTGCGCACCATGGACGAGGGCTACAAGGTGATTGCGCTGAATGGCGAAAAGCTGAACCCGTTCCAGTCCTTCTGGCAATTAACACGTGGCAATGCCGAGGCGCTGTCTGTGGCGGACAAGGTCGGCACGCTGGATGAAGGCACCGACGCGGACATCACCGTGCTCGACGCCCGCGCCACGCCGGCGATGCGGCTGAGGATGGAGACTGTGGAGACGCTGGCGGAGGAGCTGTTCCTGCTGCAGACATTGGGCGACGACCGTGCCGTGCGCGAGGTCTATGTCGCGGGGCGGCCGGCCAAGATCGATATGATCGCGGGTTAGGACTCATCATCCGCGCGGGACAAGATGATGATTGCGCCTGGTTGCCAAGAAGTTCCCCCACTCCGTCGCCGCTTCGCGGCGCCAACTCTCCCCCTCCGGAGGGAGAGGAAGGAGCCTTTGCTTCGGAGGACGGGCGCCGGTTCGGACAGCTTTGCGCCCTTCCTCTACCCCGTCGATCGGGGGAGAGGTGTCGAGAGAAGCTCGACGGAGTGGGGGGCGATCCTGGCGGGGCAAGACCACCACCGCGACGAGACCTTGACCGGGCGGAGCTTGTCGTACACACGATTTGTGACGATTTCGGAGAACAAAAATGGCCGCCGCAGACGACATCGCTCTGATCCAGAAACAGGAAGAGACGCTGGTCTTCCCGGCCTTCGACGAGGCCGTCGCGTTCAAGGTCGGCGCGGCGATCCGCGAGCGGGCGCTGGCCGAAAAGCTGCCCATCATCATCGATATCAGGCTGTGGGATCGGCCGCTGTTTTATGCCGCGATGCCCGGTTCAAACGCCTCCAACCCCGACTGGGCACGACGCAAGATCAATGTGGTCAAGCGCTACCTCAGGAGCACCTATCGTCTGGTGCTGGAACAGCAGCGACCGGACCGCACCTTCAAGGTCGGCGAGGGGCTGGATATTGCTGATTACGTACTGGCCGGCGGCGGGTTTCCGGTGACTGTAAAGGGTGCCGGCGTCATCGGCGTCATCGCCGTCTCCGGCCTGCCGGAACGCCAGGATCATGGCGTCGTCGTCGATGCACTGTGCGATCATCTCGGCGTCGATCGGACACAATTGGCGCTGCCGCCGGAAGGTAAATCGTGACGTTGGCGCTGCCCCTCATCCGCCTGCCGGCACCTTCTCCCCGTATAGTGACGGGGAGAAAGGACAAGCTCGAGCGCTGGCGATCCCCTCTCCCCGTCTTTCACGGGGTGAGGGTGAGGGGCAGCGCCAACGTTTGCTCATTTTGAAAACCGCCAGTTACGGCCAAGGATAACCGTGCTCGATCCCAAATCCTTTCTCATCTCGATCTTCAATGCCGCTGTTGCCGCTGCCGATCCTGAACGGACCATCAGGGATCATCTGCCGGCCAGGCCCAAGGGCCGTACCATTGTCATTGGCGCCGGCAAGGGCTCGGCGCAGATGGCGGCCGCGTTCGAGAAGGTGTGGGATGGCCCAATCGAAGGGCTGGTCGTCACCCGCTACGGCTATGGCGCCAGATGCGAGCGCATCGAAATCATCGAGGCGGCACATCCGGTACCGGACGCTGCCGGTCTTGAGGCGTCGCGGCGCCTGCTCGAAAAGGTGCAAAGGCTGACTGCGGACGACCTGGTAGTGGCGCTGATATCGGGCGGAGGATCGGCGCTGCTGCCGTCGCCTGCCGCTGGCCTGACGCTCGCCGACGAAATCGCCGTCAACGAGGCGCTGCTCGCCTCCGGCGCGCCGATCGCGGCCATGAACACCATCCGCAAGCATGTCTCAACCATCAAGGGCGGCCGGCTGGCAGCTGCCGCCTGGCCGGCCAAACTGGTATCACTGGTTGTCTGTGACATTCCCGGCGACAACCCGGCCCTGGTGGCCTCCGGCCCGACCGTGCCCGACTCCGGCAACCGCGCCGATGCGCTGGCCTCGATAGCGGCCTATGGCATGAAGCTGCCCGACGCCGTCATGGCGCACATCAACTCGCCAGAGGCCGATGCGCCAGATACGGATGACCAGCGCTTTTCACGCAATGAAGTGCACCTGATCGCCTCGGCTGGCGTATCGCTGGAAGCGGCAGCCGCTGAGGCAAAACGGCAAAGCATCGAAGCCGTCATCCTCTCCGATTCCATCGAGGGCGAGGCGCGCGAGGTCGGTGGCGTGCATGCAGCCATTGCGCGCGAAGTGGCGACGCGCAACCGGCCGTTCCAAAAGCCGGTGCTGATCCTGTCCGGCGGCGAGACGACCGTGACTTTGCGGGCCCCTGTTGACGGAAAAAGGGGCAAGGGCGGCCGCAACTCCGAATTCCTGCTCGCCTTTGCCATCGGCATCAGCGGCGCGGAAGGTATTCATGCACTGGCCGCCGATACCGACGGCATCGATGGCTCGGAAGACAATGCCGGCGCCTTTGCCGATGGCTCGACCGTCTCGCGCATGCGTGCCGCCGGCATCGACGCCAAGGCGATGCTGGCCGGCAACAATGCCTGGACGGCGTTCAACGCGATCGGCGATCTGTTCGTGCCGGGGCCGACGGGTACGAATGTGAATGATCTGAGGGCAATCCTGATCAGTTAATTCGGCCGTGGCGGCCGAAGTTTCCAACGTTGGATTCACGACCGTGAAGCCACTCAGCTTCGTCATCCCTGGGCGAAGCAGGAGCGAAGCTCCTTGTTCCGCCCGCGGATGACGATGTCGCTGAGGCTTTCGCTCATCTCACGACCCCATCAGCCGCTTCACCTCTTTCATATCCTTTAGGAACCGCTCGCGCTCAGCCTCCTTGTCCGTCGGCTCGTGAATGCGCACGATAAAGGACGGGTGGATGGTGATGAACACGCGCAAGCCATCCTCGCGTTCGATCAACTGGCCGCGCATTTTCGTCACGGCAATGGCCTTGCCCAGCAGCGACAACGCCGCCGTTGCCCCAAGCGCCACGGCGAGGTCCGGCTTGATCAGCTCAAGCTCCCGGCCGATCCACCAGCGGCAGGCCTGGACTTCGCCGGTATTTGGCTTCGAGTGGATGCGGCGCTTGCCGCGCGGCTCGAACTTGAAGTGCTTGACGGCGTTGGTGACGTAGACTTTTTGCCGGTCGACGCCTGCGTCATCGAGAATTGCATCGAACACTTTGCCCGCTGGCCCGACAAAAGGTTTGCCGGCGAGATCTTCCTGATCGCCAGGTTGTTCGCCGACGAAGACCACTTTGGCGTCATCCGGCCCCTCGCCGAACACGGTCTGTGTCGCGTCGCGCCAGAGCGGGCAGCGACGACAACCCTTTGCAGCCTCGCGCAAATCGGAAATCGTCTTGGCATCGTCTTCATCCGGCGCCTCGGCCGGCTCGGGCTTCGGCCAATGTCTTGCCTGCAGCTTGGCGTGGTGCGGCGCCGGCGTCGTCGGTTGTCTGGCAATCATGGCTATAGCGGCCTCGTCCGCTCCTGCGATCAGATCTGGAATGAGCGAGGCCTCGGGAAGGTTCCGCCAATATTTCTTCGGCATCTCCTTCTGCATCGCCTTCACCTTGAGCCGCGCCGGGTTGAAGATGTTCTGGAAATAGGTCAGCCACAACGCCTCGGTGTCGTCCTGATCGGGTGCATCGCCCTTGGCCGCACCCGGGCCGATCGCCAGCCTTTCGCCATTCCAGTCGGCGGAGGCATAGGGCGTCAGGACGGTCCAGCGCATGCCGGTGAACCGCCGGACGAAGAAATCCGCGTTGCGCTCGACAATGAAATGCTCCGGCTCGAACCAGGCGACGTAGCGCTCGTCCTCGCCGTAGCCGATCTTCCGGAAGCGTACGAAGGCATGCATCTTATGGCTGTCGCGCCGCACCGCCTTTTCCATGGCTTCGAGCCGCCTGGTGTCGGGATCGGATGCGATCGCCAGCAGTTTCGGCTCGGTGCGCAGGCGACAAAGCATCCAGTAGAGAAAGGCAAACCGGCCGGGGTCGGAGTGGCAGAAGGCGGTTTCGGCATGGGCGATGAACTCGCGCGGGACGGTAAGCTGCGCGCCCTCTGGCACCGCCGGCAAGGCATCTCGAGGATCATTGGCGTCGGACCCGACACCCCAACTAATATCCTCAGGCCGGACCTCATTCAGCGTCAGACGCCGTGCCGCATCGCGCCAACCGGCGAAATCGGTCTGGCTCGCTAGCCGGACAGTGTATCGGGCAAGGTCGAGCTGGGCCGGCTGCATGGTCAAAACAGCGACAGTTGTTCGCAGGACTTTACGATCGTATCGCGCAGGCCTGTCTTGTCGGTGAGTCCGCCCGGCGACCAGCCTTCGGCGATGATGAAGGGCCTCAGCTTGGCGATCGAATGGCAGATCCGTCCGACATCTTCCAGCCGCATACGTCGGTGGCGGCGGGTTTCAAGGATCTTCGCCACCACCTTGGTGCCCAGACCCGGAACCCGCAGCAGCGCTTCCCGATCGGCGCGGTTGATGTCGACGGGAAACCTCGCCCGATTGCGCAAAGCCCAGGCGAGCTTGGGGTCAATGGCGAGATCGAGCATGCCGTCGCTGCTGCCGGCGAGGATTTCCGGCTGCGAAAAGCCGTAGAAGCGCATCAGCCAGTCGGCCTGATAGAGCCGGTGCTCGCGCATCAGCGGCGGTTTCTGGAGCGGCAGCGACGATGACGAATCCGGGATCGGGCTGAAGGCGGAGTAATAGACGCGCCGCAGATGGTAGCTGCCATAGAGCCGCGCACTGGAGTGCAAGATACCGTCGTCGGATGTCTTGTCGGCGCCGACGATCATCTGCGTCGACTGACCTCCGGGCGCAAAGCGTTCGCGCTTCTTGGTCCGCAACGTCGGCTCGGCCTTTTCCTCCATCTTCCGGCGCAGGTTCGCCATGGAAAGCCGGATCGTTTGCGGCTTCTTCTCCGGCGCCAGTTTCTTCACGCCCTCATCGGTCGGCAGTTCGACATTGATAGACAGCCGGTCGGCGTAGAGCCCGGCCTGCTCGACCAGTTCGGCCGAGCTTTCCGGAATGGTCTTCAGATGAATATAGCCGGAGAATTTTTCGTCCAGCCGCAGCCGCCGCGCCACCTCCACCATCTCGGCCATGGTCTCGTCCGGGGAGCGGATGACTCCTGAGGACAGGAAGAGGCCCTCGATGTAGTTGCGCCGATAAAAGTCCATGGTCAGCTTCACCACCTCGTCGATGCTAAAGCGGGCGCGGCGCACATTCGATGACGAGCGGTTCATGCAGTAGCTGCAATCGTAAATGCAGAAATTGGTGAGCAGGATTTTCAGGAGCGAAATGCAGCGGCCATCCGGCGCGTAGGAATGGCAGATGCCCATGCCTTCTGTGGAGCCGATACCGCCGGATTGGAGCGAATCCTTCTTCGCCGAGCCGGACGAAGCACAGGAGGCGTCGTATTTGGCGGCGTCAGACAGGATTGCCAGCTTTTCACGGACGGTGGGCGCGCTCATCCGTTCATGATATGTTCTTGAAGGCTGCAGCGCCACCTCATTTGATGCAGGCGGCGAAAAAGTGATCGCCGCCCGCCGTCAGGGCAATCAGAGACCGTTTCGAAATTCGCTCTGGCGAGTCATATGGTGGTGGTTTCGAGAACCGAAGCGCAGCGGACATTTGGTCCGTGAGCATCGGAAGCGCAGAAACCACCATCGATGGCCGCCGGAGTAGAATTTCGAAACGGTCTCTCAGACCTCGTGCAGGTAGAGGTGGTAGTCCAGCTCGCTCACCGTACGCGCGACGCGCAGATACTCCGACTGCTTGATCGCCACGAAGGTGCGATGCAGATCCTCGCCAAGCGCCTCTTTCAGGAAGCTCGAGGCGCGCGCCGCCTCGATCGCGGCGCGCCAGTCGACCGGCATGGTCGTGCGCGTGACAGCGGCTTCATAGCCATTCCCAGTGGTTTCAGGGCCGGGGTCGAGGCCTTCGTCCAGACCCTTGATGATGCCGGCCAGCACCGTTGCCGCGATCAGGTAGGGATTGGCGTCGACGCCCGACGGCCGGTGCTCGATGCGCCGGTTCTTGGCGTCGCCGGCCGGCACGCGCAGCGCCACCGAACGGTTGTTGACGCCCCAGGTCGGCGCCACCGGCGCATAGGACTGCGAGACGAAGCGCCGCCAGGAATTGGCGTGCGGCGCAAACACCAGCATCGATTCGGCCATGGTCTGGATCAGCCCGCCGAGCCCCTGCAGCAGCGGCAGCGACCAGCTTTCGCCGCCGGCTTCGGCAAAAACGTTGCGGCCGTTCTTGTCCTGCAGCGAAACATGGAAATGCATGCCGGAGCCGGCATATTTTTCGATCGGCTTGGCCATGAAGCAGGCGGTAACACCATGGCGGCGCGCCTGCGCCCGCACCAGCCGCTTCAACATGACGAGGTCGTCGGCCGCCCGCATGACATCCTTGCGGTAGTTCAGCGTCAGCTCGTACTGGCCGGGCGCGTATTCGGAAATCACCGTTTCGGCCGGAATGCCTTGCGCCTTAGCCGCGGCATAGATGTCGGAAAACAGCGGCTCCATGCCGTGCAGATGGTCGACGGAATAGACTTCCGTCTTGGCCGAGCGGCGGCCGTCGAGCACGGCATCCGCCGGTTTCACCTTGCCATCGGCATCGCGCTCATTGGCCAGCAGGAAAAATTCGAGTTCGAAGGCGCCGGCGGGATAGAGGCCCTTGGCCGCCAAGATGTCGACCTGCCTGGCCAGCGCCAAGCGCGGGTCCGACGACATTGGCTGTCCCTCGAGATGGTACATCGCCATCAGCAACTGGCCGCGCGGCGGGTTCGTGCCGTAAAGCGGCACCAGCGTGCCGGGAATGGGCCATGCCCTGAGATCGCCGTCTCCAGTCGTCCAGATCAGCCCGGTTTCGTGCACATCCTCGCCGGTGATGTCGAGGCCGAGGATCGAGATCGGCATGTGGCGGCCGCCCTCGAAGATGCTTTTCAGCTCATGCCGGCGCACGATCTTGCCGCGGCCGACGCCGTTGGCGTCGGTCAAGACGATATCGAAGGCTTCGATTTCGGGATGGGCGTCGAGAAAGGCTTGCGCCTCGGCGGGCGTCGAGCCCGAAGGTGAAGTCATGACTAGTGTACTCGAGTTTGGCTTGGCAGCTTGTCTCATGCCGTCAGCCTTGCCGCAACCGTGGCGAAGGCGGTGATCAGCCGGTTGACCTGGGCGCCGGTGGTGGCCGGTGAGATCAGCATCATGTTGTGAAAGGGCGCGATCAGCACGCCCTGGTTGACCAGCGCGACATGGATAGCCGCCTCAAGCTCCGGCGCATGGGCAGTCTCGGCTTCGGCGCCGTTCCTGAGCGGGCCAGGGGCGCAGATGAACTCGACGCGGGCGCCGACGCGGGCGACATGCCAGGGCAGATTGTAGCGATCGATGACGCCGGTCAGCCCGGCATCGAGCCGCAGGGCGAGGCGATCCATCCGGGCATAATTCTCCTGCGTCATCACCTCTTCGAGCGTTGCGCGCATGGCTGCGAACTGCAGCGGGTTCGCCGACAGCGTCGTGCCCATGCCGGAATAGCCCGGCTCCTTGGTTCGATTGTAGTCGGCATAGCGCGAGGCGACCTCGTCGCTCATGCCCCACACGCTTGCCGGCACGCCGCCGGCGATCGGCTTGCCCAGCACGAACAGGTCGGGCTGCAGCCCGAATTTCCTGGTGTAGCCGCCGGGTCCAGTCGAAATCGTGTGCGTCTCGTCTATCAGAAGCAGCGTTCCGGCCGCGCGCGTCAGTTTGCGCAAGGCGTCGTGAAAACCCGGATCGGGCAGCACCATGCAGGAATTGGTCAGCACCGGCTCAGCAATGACGCAGGCGACATCCTTGTCCTTGAGCGCTGCTTGCAGCGCGGCGACATCGTTGAATTCAATGACCTTCGCCGTCTTGGTCAGGTCGCGAAACTCACCCGCCAGCCCCGGCCGATTCACGGGC
The DNA here is from genome assembly GCF_040318265.1 of Mesorhizobium sp. M1252. Taxonomy (NCBI): domain Bacteria; kingdom Pseudomonadati; phylum Pseudomonadota; class Alphaproteobacteria; order Hyphomicrobiales; family Phyllobacteriaceae; genus Mesorhizobium; species Mesorhizobium sp. M1252. Next base: position 476,043 of record NZ_JAMYLX010000002.1, read on the forward strand.
TTGCCGTCGACCATCCGGACCATCGTCTCGTCGACCGAGCCGTGATAGCAGCCGTTGAAGACCAGTATCTTTTCGCGGCCGGTGACGGCGCGGGCGACGCGCAGCGCGAAGCGGTTGGCGTCGGTGGCGGTGGTGGCGATCTGCCAGAACGGCAGACCGAAACGCTGTGTGAGCAGCGGCCCGATGGCCAGCGCATCTTCCGAAGGCAGCATATAGGTCAGGCCGCGCCCGGCCTGGCGGCGGATGGCGCGCGCCACCGGCGGCGGCGAATGGCCGAACATCGAGCCGGTGTCACCGAGGCAGAAATCGTCCAGCCTGTTGCCGTCGATGTCCGTGATGGCGGCGCCCTTGGCGCTTTCGACCAGGATCGGGAATGGCGTCGGCCAGTCGTTCATCCAGTGCATCGGCACACCGCCGAAGAAGCCTGGCAGGCCGTTACCGACCTTGGCCTGCGATTTCGGCCGCGCCTTGCGGAAGGTGTTCGCCTCGCTTGTCCGCAATGCAGCGATGCGGTCACGGCTGATACCGTCGATGGATGCTTTTGAACTGTTCGTGCTGTGCATGAAATCCCTCTCGGCCGGCACACTACCCAATTGGCGACGGCAACCGCAATTGGCCGTGTTGGTGCCCTGCATTGGGTCAGCAGCAAGTTCGGCAGACTTGACCTTCCGGCGCAGTCGGGCGCCAATGCGATCGGGTCTGTGGTTTGGGGAGAAAAATGCGGACGATCATCTGCGCTATTGCGCTACTCTTGTCGGCCGCTGCGGCTTCCGCATCGGGCGGCGTCTGGTGTTCCGTCGATGACAAAGCGGTGCAATTCGAGGTCGGCGCCGGGGTCACCAGAGGTATGGGCGGCCCGACCTTCAATTTTCGCGGCGATCTCGAGATACTTGGCCGGCCGGAAGGCGACAGTCTGCGCAAGACCGTCTTCGAGGATTCCGACCTCACCCAGTACTGGCTGGACGACAAGGAGTTGCGGCTGAACGTCTACCACGAGCATCAGCTCGGAGATAAATTCAACTCTGTCGAACTGACGATCCTGACCAAGACCAGTGACGAGGGCGTCTATGACGGCCGGTACACGCTTGCCGTCTACGACAACGCCGCCGACACGGAACAGGACGGCAAGCCGAAAGAATTGACCGGCAAGGTGTCGTGCGGAGCCGAATAGGTCACGCCGAGATATCGATGACGCCGCAGTCGCCGGCGGCACTGCCGAAGGCGACCCGGCGCTCTTCCTTATCCCACATCATCGCGGTGATGGCGCCCTTGCCCGGGCGGCGCAACAGCACCTCTTTGGCATCGGTAAAGCGCACCGCCATGACCATGCCGTCATCATAGCCGACGGCGACGACATCCTGGCTCGGATGGCAGGCAACCGATGTCACCATGGCGTTGCCGCGCGTGCCGAGCTCCAGCGGCGCCTTGCCCATCGGGCCGTCCTTGCCCGAAAACGGCCAGACGATCGCCGCCGGCGCGCCGGAACTCGCCAGCCATTTGCCCTTCACGCTCCACGACAGGCTTTTGACCTTGCCGGGATAGCCGGTCATGCGCATGTGCTTGCCGTCGGCGAGCTTCCAGCCATGCAGCGCGTTTTCCTGCATGGTGGTGACGAGGAAGGCGCCATCCGGCGAGAAGGTGACGCCGGTATGGGCACCGGCCCATTCCAGCTCCACCGGCTTGCCCTCGGCGGCCGGGAAATGCAGCGTCGCGCCATTGTAGCGGGCGACGCCGAAGCGTATGCCCTTGGGGGAGAAGGCCAGCCCCTCGACCGAACGCGGATGGGCAAACTCTTTGGTCTTGCCGTCGGCAAAGCGCACGAACGCAGTCTTGCCTGTGGCATAGGCGATAGCGCCTTGCGGCCCGGCGGCGACGCTGGTGATCCACTTCTTGCCGGCGCTCGCCAATTCGCCGACGGTGCCACCTGCGGTGACAGCAAAAATCTTGCCGTCCTCGCCGCCGGTGATCAGGCGGTCGTTGGCGGCGTCATGGAACGTGGAGAGCAGGCCGTCATTGGCCTGAATTGCCTTGTGGCCGTTGTCGAGCCTATGAACTGTCCCATCGGCCAGCGCAAAATGCGGCACGTTGTCGAGGAAGACGGCGGCAAGGCAGTGACCTTCCAGGTCGAGGGGAGCAACTGTGGGCATCAGGACCATTCCAATGAAGCTGTCACCACTCCCGGGAAGCCATTGAGGCGGCCAGGCCTGGCGTCAACCTTCCCCTTTGTGGGAGAAGGTGGATCGGCGCGCAGCGCCGAGACGGATGAGGGGTGTTGGACGGATCGCCGTCGGTGCCGAGCTGGAGCACCCCTCATCCGACCTCGCTTCGCGAGGCCACCTACTCCCACAAGGGGAGAAGGAAGAGCGGGCAGCGCTAGCGCCATAGAGTCCGGAAATCAAGCCGCCTGGCAGGCGTCAAAGCTCTTCTTCAGCCGTTCGGCGTCAAGCTCGCGGCCGATGAACACCAGCCGGCTCTCATGCTTTTCGCCGTCTTTCCAGGCGCGCTGGTGGTCGCCTTCGATGATCATGTGCACGCCCTGGATGACATAGCGCTCGTCGTCGCCCTTGAGCGCGATGATGCCTTTCAGCCGCAGGATGTTGGGACCTTCCATCTGAGTGATCTTCTCGATCCACGGGAAGAATTTCTTCGGGTCCATCTCGCCGCCGCGCAGCGACACCGACTGCACGGTCACGTCATGGATGTCGGAGGGATGCGCGTGATCGTGATGATGATGGTCGTGATCATGGTCGTGGTGATCGTGCCCGTCATGGTCATGGTGGTCGTGATCATGATCGTGCGCCTCGAGGAAATGTGGGTCGTTCTCCAATGCGCGCGACAGGTCGAAGGCGCCGCGGTCGAGCACTTCCGACAGCGCCACGCCGGCGCGCGTGGTGCGGTGGATCCTGGCCGCCGGGTTGATGGCGCGGATGGTGGCTTCGACCTTGGCCAGCTCTTCGGGCGTCACCAGATCGGTCTTGTTCAGCACGACAACATCGGCGAAGGCGATCTGGTCCTCGGCTTCCTTGGAATCCTTCAACCTGAGCGGCAGGTGCTTGGCGTCGACCAGGGCCACGACAGCGTCGAGCCTGGTCTTGGAGCGCACGTCGTCATCCATGAAGAAGGTTTGCGCCACCGGCACCGGATCGGCGAGGCCGGTGGTCTCGACGACGATGGCGTCGAAGCGGCCGGGACGGCGCATCAGGCCTTCGACGACGCGGATCAGGTCGCCGCGCACCGTGCAGCAGACGCAGCCATTGTTCATTTCGTAGATTTCCTCGTCGGATTCCACGATCAAATCATTGTCGATGCCGATCTCGCCGAATTCATTGACGATGACGGCATAACGCTTGCCATGGTTTTCCGACAGGATGCGGTTGAGCAGCGTCGTCTTGCCGGCGCCGAGATAGCCGGTGAGAACGGTCACGGGGATTTGCGTCTGTGCTTCGCTCATATCTTGCCTCGAAATGGCTGGGCCACGGAATTGCGGGCCGCAAGAAGGGATTGTTGGCCTGATATAGGATGTGTGCCGGCCTTTTGCACGAGGCAAACCGCCTGGGTGTTTGACCCAGGATTGACGAAGCGGATGGGTAGACCCGAGAGGCCGAGTGCGAGGGATGCCGACCATCAACGCGTCGCCGGAAACGCCTCTTCGTTGACCTGTGCTGAGCCGCGCCGCGTCAAACCGTTGCAATCGCCTTGGCGGAAACTCGTTTGTCATCTAACTGAAATAAACATCTGGCATCACCATTTCGAGCACCACAAATGCTTGCCGGCAAAGCTGTTTCGAAAGCCGGAATCTTTTGGATCGTCGATTGCCAACCGGCCGGCTGCGTCTATGCTGCACGCACCGGTACGGCCGAAGAGGGATCACCATGGCCAAGGCGGACAAGACTGCAACGATGAGCCGGCTGCATTCGGCGGCAAGGCTGGCAAGGACCGCGCTGGCGGCGCGGCTTCTGGCGCACGGCTTCTATGCCGGCCAGGACCAGATCATGCTGACGCTCGACCGCGAGGACGGCCAGACGCCCGGCAATCTCGCCGGCCGCCTCGGCGTGCGCCCACCGACCATCACCAAGACCATCAACCGGCTGCAGGCCCAGGGCTTTTTGGAAAAGCGCGCCTCTTCCGCGGATGCACGCCAGGCGCATATCTTTCTCACCGACACCGGCCGCGAGATCATCCACGCCATCGAGAAGTCGGTGAAGAAGACCGAAAAGCAGGCCTTGAAGGGCCTCGACAAGAAAGAACAGAAGACGCTGTTCAAGCTGCTCGCCCGCATCGAGGCCAATTTGTCGAACGAGGAGCTGGTGCTCGTCGACGACGACGCCGACATCGACGACTGACCGGCACGGCGGCCGCGTGTCTTGAGCTAGGCCGCCACCGAAGGGCCGCGCACCAGCGCCGACCAGCGGCCGGGCGTCAGGCCGAATGCTTTCTTGAAATGCCTGTTGAAATGACTCTGGTCGCTGAAGCCGGCGCCAACGGCAATCTCGGCCAGCGGCTCGCCCACCTCGATCATCCGTCTTGCCTTTTGCAGCCGGCGCATCAGCAGGAACCGATGCGGGCTGGTGGAATAGGTCGCGCGAAAATGGCGTGACAGCGCATAGCGGTCGAGCCCGGTGACGGCTTCCAGCTCATCGGAACGAACGGACCGCTCGGCATTCTCCTCGAGATAGCCGCGCGCCAGCGCTGCCGCACGCGAGGCCGACTTCCCCATCGGCTTTGCTTTCTGTCCCGCATGACGCCCCAGATGCTGCGCCAGCTCCGCAACGAAATCGGCGACGAACAGCTCGTCCAGTTCCTCATCGAGCGGCGACAGGGCCGAAAGCAGCGTGCCACGCAAGGCAGGATCGCTGACCACAGCATCCCTGACGAAAGGCAGCGGCGCGCCGTCGAGGCAGTCGAGCAGCAGTGAGGGTTCCAGATAGAGGATCCGGTAGCGCAGACCATCCTCGGTCCCGGCGCCGCCATCGTGCACTTCGTCGGGATGCAGCACGATAACCTGGCCGGGCAGGCTGTGGTTGACAGTGCCCCTGTAGTGGAAGCGCTGCACACCGGAAAGCGTCACGCCGACGGCAAGTGTATCATGACGGTGCAGGTCGAAGGCGTTGCCATGGAAATGCGCCTCGATGCGCTCGATGCCGGTGCTGCCTGGCGCCGAGACGATCCGGTCTTCATCCGCGCACGAACGTCCAAGACCCTGTGTCGCCTCACCTTCTAGATCGTGCGTCATCACCTATCCCTGCCCTTCATGGCGTGCTCCGGAGTCCTCATTTTGGTGTTCGATACGAAATTTGCAATCGTGCTGCGGGACGATCTCGCCGTCTGGCAAAAGCTCAACGTCACGGCCTTCCTGACCAGCGGCGTCGTCGCGCAATTCCCCGACATTATCGGCGAACCCTACCGCGACCGCGCCGGCAACCTTTACAATCCTCTGTCGATCCAGCCGGTCATCGTGCTTTCGGCCGATGGGCCGACGCTCAACTCCATCCACCGGAAGGCGCTGGAGCGGGGCGTGACGGCGTCAGCCTATGTCGAGGAGATGTTTGCCACCGGCTTCGATGCGGCCAACCGCGCCGTCTTCGCCGAGTTCGGCCCTGAGGACGCCAAGATCGTCGGCATCGCGCTGCGTGCCGACAAGAAACTCGTCGACAAGATCACCAAGGGCGCCCGCATGCACGCCTAATTCAGCAGGAAGCGTGTAACGGCGCTCATGAATTCAGTCGGCCGCTCGACGTTCAGCATATGGACGCCCGGAAGCAGTGTAAGCGTGGCGCCGGGGATGCTGGCTGCGATCGCCTCGCTGTGGCTTGCCAGCGTTACCTTGTCGTCTTCTCCACCGATCACCAGGGTGGGGGCGGTAATGAGGGAGACAGTCCGGCGCAGATCGCAATCGCGTACGGCGGCGAAGCATCCCGCGAGACCTTGGGGCGGCGTCGCCAGGACCATCGCGCGGAACGCGTCGACGGTTTCGTTTGGGCCGGCAAGCATCGAGGCGGGAAACCAGTTGTGCATGAACATGTCCGCGGCGGCCGACATGTTGCTCGCAGCAAGGACAGTACGGATCTGCTCGTCAAAGTAAGAAGCCGGCCCGAGATGTGGCGAGGTGTTGGAAAGGATGAGACGCTCGATGCGGTCCGGGGCATGGATACCCAGCCACTGCCCTACGAAGCCGCCCAGCGACAGCCCGCAGAAATGCACGCGGGCGATCTGAAGCGCATCCAGCAGCTCAAGGACGTCGCGGCCCAGCCGATCGAGCGAATAGGCTCCGGCCGGAGCATCGGAACTGCCGTGGCCGCGCAGATCATAGCGCAGCACCCGGAAAGATCCGGCAAATTCCGCAAGCTGCCGGTCCCACATATGCAGGTTCGTCGCAATGGAATTCGAGAGCACAAGCACAGGGCCGGCCCCCGCCAGCTGATAGGCGATCCGGCAGCCGTCGCCCGTCGTAAAATAAAGCGTGTCAGTCATCTGGTCCTCATCTCACCCTGGCGAAAGGAGTTCGATGCTCCCGCCGCCCTTTGAATGAGCCACCCTAGGCCTCGTAATTATCCAGGAAAATTACTATGATTGGACAATCTCAGTAGGTTTTGGCGATAATGAATGGTCTGAAACTCCACGACCTACGGTGCTTTGACGCCGTGGCAAGCGAGGGCAGCTTCCAGGCGGCCGCCCTTGCCTTGAACCGATCGCATCCATCCGTCTTCGCCGCTGTCGCACGCCTCGAGCAGTTGCTCGGGCTCACACTTCTCGACCGCAGCGGATATCGGGTGGGGCTGACGGAGGCGGGCCGCGAGTTTCACGCGCGAGCGCAGCTGACATTGCGCGAGCTCGACCATCTGCGAACCTATGCGGGCCAGTTGGCGAGTGGCGAGGAGACGGTCCTGCGTGTGGTCGTGGGTGATCTGTGCCCGCGACCGCAAATCCTGCCTATGCTCAGCGGCTTCTTTGCCGAACGCACCGGGACACGCCTGCACCTGGAGTACGAGGCGGTCGGCGGTCCGCTCGAACGGTTGATGGAAGGCGAGGCTGACCTCATCTTCCATCGCGCGGATCCTTCCGATCCGCATCTCGAGCGGATCCATCTCTGCGCGGTGCCCCTCGTGCCGGTGGTGGCGCCTGGGTTCCTTCCGTTCGCGCCTGGCCGCGAGATTGCGCCGGAGCAGATGCGGCCCTTCACCCAGTGCGTGATCCGCGACACGGCGCGGCGGCCGTCGCCGGAGAGCTATTTCCTCGTCGACGGTGCGCATCAGTGCTCGGTGCCGGATCATCTGATGAAGAAGGAACTGATCCTTCACGGATTGGCCTGGGGCCATCTGCCGGCATGGCTGATCGAGGACGAACTGCGGGATAGGAGGCTGATCTCGATCGCTGGTGCACATCTGCCCGGCCGGACGGAGACCCTGGCGGCGGTGCGCCGGCGCGACCGACCGCATGGACCCGTCGCCCAGGCGTTGTGGCTTCATCTCCAGGCGCAAGTGGCATCCGGCGAGGCGCTTTAGCCGGCATAGGATCGGCCCGCGCTGAGCCTGCGCGCGGCTCCTGTTGTGCCAGTCGCTTTTGGCTTGCCGGGCGCAGGCGATTGCCGCAAAGGTTAAGCGTTGATCCTCCCTGCCCGGCCTGACATTTGAACGTTCCCGCAAAATCAGACGAAAGCGCAACGCCGCCCGCGGCGATGCTGTTCATGCTTTCGACCTATGTCTTTTTCACCTTTCTCGACACCTCGAGCAAATATCTGGTCCTGGCCGGCGTCTCGGCGCTGATCGTCGCCTGGGCCCGCTTCACCGTCCATGTCCTGCTTGTCGGCGTCTTCCTGCGCGGCTGGCGCGAGCCGTCGCGCTTCCGCGCCAACAACCTGCCGGCCCACATCCTGCGCGGCGGTCTGCTGTTCGGCTCGACTATGTGCAACGTCATGGCGCTCAAGACCCTGCAACTGGCCGAGACCACCTCGATCTACTTCTTCGGGCCGATGGTGATCACCGCCCTTGCCGGACCGCTGCTTGGTGAATGGGCCGGCTGGCGGCGCTGGCTGGCAATCCTGTCGGGCTTTGTCGGCGTGCTCGTCATTACAAGGCCGGGCATCGGCGTGTTCGGCATCGGCCATCTTTTCGCGCTCGGCTCGATGCTGTCGAACAGTTTTTACGTCATCATGACGCGGCGGATGTCAGCCAGCGAAACCTCGGAAAGCCTGATCCTGTTTTCGGCGCTGGCGCCGGCCGTGCTGCTTCTGCCGATGCTGCCGTTCTCGCATGGGCTGCCGCAGGATGGCTGGCACTGGTTCATACTGGTGATGCTGGGCGTGTTCGGCGCCGGCGGCCACTGGCTGCTGGTGCAGGCCTACCGCCTGGCGACTACCACGGCGCTGGCGCCGTACCCCTATTCGCAGATGGTCTGGATGATCCTGTCCGGCTGGATCATCTTCCACCAGTTCCCCGACCGCTGGACGCTGGTGGGTGCTGCCATCATCGTCGCCAGCGGCCTTTACATCATCCATCGCGAGCACCGTTTGCGGCTGCGCAATCGCACGACCGTCGATGCCGAGGCGGAGGCGCTGGCGAAAAAACTTTGATTTGCTCCGAATCCGATGGCATAACGCCGCATTTAAAAAATTTTAAAAAAACTCGGGGAGCGAAGGGCTGGCACAAAAGATCAAGCTTTCGACGATCGCGGATGCGCTTGGCGTGTCCACGGCCACGGTCTCCCTCGCCTTGCGCGACAGCCCGCTGGTCGCCGGCGCCACGCGTGACCGCATCAAGGAACATGCGCGGGCCATCGGTTATATCTACAACCGCCGCGCCGCCTCACTGCGCACCTCGCGCTCGGGCATTGTCGGCGTCGTCGTGCATGACATCATGAACCCGTTCTTCGCCGAGATCCTGCGCTCGATCGAGAGCGAACTCGATCGCAGCCGGCAGACCTTCATCCTGTCCAATCACTACGACCAGCTGGAAAAGCAACGCACCTTCATCGACACGCTGCTGCAGCTCGGCGCCGACGGCGTCATCATGTCCCCGGCCATCGGCACTCCGGCCTCCGACATCGTCATGGCCGAGGAAAACGGCCTGCCGGCGGTGCTGATCGCACGCAGCGTGGAAGGCGCCGACGTGCCGGTGTTTCGCGGCGACGATGCCTATGGCACGGCACTTGCCACCAATCATCTGATCTCGCTCGGGCACAAGCGCATCGCCATGATCGGCGGCACCGACCAGACCTCGACCGGGCGCGACCGCTACCAGGGCTATCTCAACGCCATGGAGGCCGCCGGGCTTGAGGTCAGGCCGTCCTGGCGCATCGCCGGGCCGCGCACCAAGCAGGGCGGATTCGAGGCGGCTGGACAGTTTCTGGCGCTTAAAGACAAGCCAACCGCCGCTTGCTGCTGGAATGATCTGGTCGCCATCGGCCTGATTAACGGCATTGCCCGCGCCGGCCTGGTGCCGGGCGCCGACATCTCGGTGACCGGCTATGACGATCTCGAGGAGGCGGCAATCGCGACACCGGCGCTCACCACAGTCTGGAATGGCCAGCGAGAGGTCGGCCGCCGTGCCGCCAGCGCGCTGCTCGACAAGCTGAACGGACAGGCGGTACGGCCGTCACAGGAACTGATCAAGCCGGAACTGCATGTGCGCCAGTCGACCGGCAAGCCGGTGGAGCGTGCATGACCAAGACTGATGCGTTGCAGACCGTCGCCGTTCTGGTGCCGGGACATTTCAACGACCATGCGGTCGAGCGCATCGACCGCACCTTCAAGCGGGTCAAGATAGAGCGCGCCGATCCCGCCCTGGTCACCGAGGAGATGCGCCATGACGTGCGCGCCATTGCGTCCTTTGCCGGCGTCAATGCGGCATTGATGGATGCATTGCCCAACCTCGAACTCATCGCCTCCTTCGGCGTCGGCTATGATTCGGTCGATGCCGGCCATGCGGCCAAGAAAAACATCATGGTCACCAACACCCCCGATGTTTTGACCGAGGAGGTCGCCGACACCACGATCGGCCTTTTGCTCAACACCGTGCGTGAACTTTACAACGCCGAGAAATGGCTGCGCGACGGCAGTTGGGTGAAGAAGGGCAACTATCCCCTGAGCCGGCTGACCTTGCGCGGTCGGCATGTCGGCATTTTCGGCATGGGCCGCATCGGCCTTGCCATTGCGCGCCGGCTGGAAGCGTTCGGGCTGCCGGTGGCCTACCACAACAGGCGCAAGGTCGAAGGTCTGGCTTATGAATACCACCCGACGCTGAAGGGCCTTGCCGAAGCGGTCGATACGCTGATTTCCGTAGTGCCGGGCGGCGCTTCCACGGAGAAGGCGGTCAATGCCGAAATCCTGGCGGCGCTTGGCGCCAACGGCGTTTTCGTCAACATCGGCCGTGGCAGCACGGTCGACGAGGCAGACCTCGCCGCAGCGCTTGCCAACGGCACCATCGCCGCGGCCGGGCTCGATGTTTTCGCCGATGAACCGAATGTGCCCAAGGCTTTGCTGGAGGCGCCCAACACCTCGCTTTTGCCCCATGTCGGTTCGGCCTCGCACCACACGCGCCGCGCCATGGCGGATCTGTGCGTCGACAATCTGGTATCCTGGTTCAGCGAGCGCCGGCCACTGACCCCGGTGCCGGAGACGGCGCAAGTCAAGCCACGAAGCTGAGCGGCTGTCTGCCACACTCGTTAACGTCGGCTTAACGCTTTGGAATCATTCTGCATCTGCGCCGGGGGGCGCGGAGTGCAAGATGACGAAACTTCCGGCATTGATTGCGGCAGCGGCACTTTTCGCCGGCTTTCAGCTGTTTCACGGCGGCAGCAGTGAAAGTTCGGCCAATGAAGCAAGGCCGGCAACCACCTTCAGGCTGGTCGCCAATGGCGACGAAGGCGACTGCGCGGTTAGCCGCGGCGCCGCGATTGACGATGGCCTGTCGCTGTTGACCGTGGCGCCGAACTGCCGCGGGTTGCTGCCGGGGATCGAGCGGGCAAAATTCTGGCGAGAGGGCGAGGACGGCACGATCGCGTTCAGCGCCGACGGCACCGACCCGATCGTCACCTTCTCGGTTGCGGATGGCGACGGCTACGAATCCTACGCTCCGGCCACGCCGCTGCTTTCGCTGGCGACAACCGGCGAACGGGATCAATCCGCCGGCAATTGATCGTCGGGATTTATTCCGCCGCCGCCCGCGCGCCGGCCTTCGCCGCCGCATGCAGCCGCACCGCATCGCCGAAGGCGCGGAAGATCTTGGCCGAGTTGTTGTCCGACTTGACCCAGTATTCGGGGTGCCATTGCACGCCGACGGCGAAGGCGCGGGCGTCCTTCACCGAAACTGCCTCCACCGTGCCGTCGCCGGCAACCGCCTCGACCTGCAGCTTCGAGCCGAGCCGGTCGATGCCTTGGCGGTGCAGCGAGTTGACCTTGATGTCGCCGGCGCCAAACACGCCGGCCAGGCAGCTGCCCGGCTTGATCGAAATGGTCTGGTGAATGGCGAAGCGTTCGTCCTGGTTGTCGCTCACCGGCGCGCGATGGTCGAGCGAGCCTTCGCGCTCCTGGATCTCGGTGCCAAGCGTGCCGCCCAGCGCAACGTTCAACTCCTGGATGCCGCGGCAGATGGCAAGCAGCGGCACGCCGCGCTCGATCGCCTTGCGGATTAGCGGCAGCGTGGTGGAATCGCGCGCCGGGTCGTAGGGGCCGTTGGCTTCGCTGGCGTCGCCGCCATAGAGCGATGGATGCACGTTGGACTTCGAGCCAGTGACCATGACACCGTCGACCGAAGACAACAGCTCGTCGAAGTCGAGCCGGTCACCGAATGACGGCACCAAAAGCGGGAACACGCCGGCGCCGGAAAGTGCTGCCTCGATATATTGCTGCGGGACGGCATGCCAGGTGTAGTTGTCGAACTGACGGACGTCGGTTGATATGGCGACGAGCGGCTGGTGCATTTTGGGTCCGGATTCCATTTGGCGCGAAGCGAATAGCTATTGTGCCTGCAAAATAGGCGATCCGAAGGCGCTTTTCCATGGCAAGTTTCGCCATCTCGCATGGGCCACGCGGCGAACGTTAGACTATAGTTGCAGGCTGGCCGGCCGGCCCGCGGATTTGTCGCCAGCGCCGCCGTCAAATCCCGCCACCATGCTGGACTCGACCTTTTGCCCGTGTATTGTTTCGGGCAAATCGATACCGGACGTGAGGAGATGTCCCTGATATCGGTTGTTGGTCCAATAGGGAGGAACTGCATGGATCGTCGTTCATTCATCCGCAAGGCCGGGGTCACCGGCGTGGGCGCAGCGGCGGCTGCCGCTACGCTAGCCGCACCGGCAATCGCCCAGTCCAATCCGAAAGTGACGTGGCGGTTGGCGTCATCCTTTCCCAAGTCACTCGATACGATCTATGGCGGCGCCGAAGTCTTCTCCAAGATGCTGTCTGAGGCGACGGACGGCAATTTCCAGGTCCAGGTCTTCGCCTCCGGCGAACTCGTGCCCGGCCTGCAGGCCGCCGACGCCACCACTGCCGGCACCGTCGAGGCCTGCCACACGGTGTCATACTATTATTGGGGCAAGGACCCGACATGGGCGCTCGGTGCGGCGGTGCCGTTCTCGCTCAACGCGCGCGGCATGAACGCCTGGCACTATCATGGCGGCGGCATCGACCTGTTCAACGAGTTTCTTGCCACGCAGGGTCTTTTCGGCCTGCCCGGCGGCAACACCGGCGTGCAGATGGGCGGCTGGTTCCGCAAGGAGATCAACACCGTCGCCGACCTGTCCGGCCTCAAGATGCGCATCGGCGGCTTTGCCGGCAAAGTGGTGCAGAAGCTCGGCGTCGTGCCGCAGCAGATCGCCGGTGGCGACATCTATCCGGCGCTGGAAAAAGGCACGATCGACGCCGCCGAATGGGTCGGCCCCTATGACGACGAGAAGCTCGGCTTCTACAAGGTCGCGCCCTACTACTATTATCCCGGCTGGTGGGAAGGCGGCCCGACCGTCCATCTCTTGTTCAACAAGGCCAAGTACGAGGAGCTGTCGCCCGCCTACAAGTCGCTTGTGCACACCGCCGCGCAGGCGGCGGACGCCAACATGCTGCAGAAATACGATTTTCTCAATCCTGCGGCGGTGAAGCGGCTGGTGGCCGGCGGCGCGAAATTGCGCCCGTTCAGCCAGGACATCATGGCCGCCTGTTTCGAGAAGGCCAATGAGGTCTACACCGAAATGGAAGCCACCAACGCACCGTTCAAGAAGATCTGGGACTCGATCAAGGGCTTCCGCAAGGAGCACTATCTGTGGGCGCAGGTGGCCGAGTACAATTACGACACCTTCATGATGGTCCAGCAGCGCAACGGCAAACTGTAGGCTGGGATCTGTCCCTTCTCCCCGTCACTATACGGGGAGAAGGTCCCGGCAGGTGGATGAGGGGCGGCGCAAACTTCGGCGATCGATCGCCTTGGGCTTGGTAGCCGCCCCGAAATTATAGCTTATTTTTCCGAGCGTTGACGCTACCCCTCACCTGCCTGCCGGCATCCTGTCCCCGTATAGTGACGGGGAGAGGGGCGCGGTCATCGCCGTTTCGCCAATCGCCAACGCCGCAGGATTGAGGCTGCCCTTCATTCCATGCCCGGCACCACCAACACCTTGACCTCGCCGGGCGCTGCCGGATTGGCGATCACCGAGGCGGCTTCCTCCAGGCCGACCTGCCTTGAGATGAGCTTGTCGATCTCGATTGCGCCGGACGCGACAAGGTCCGCCGCCCGCCTGTGGGTGAAGGGGTTGATGAACGAGCCGAGAACCTTCAGTTCGCGAAACAGGATGTCGAACGGTTCGAAGGGCACTTTCACGCCTTGCGGCATCACGCCGACGATCACCACCGAGCCGCCGGACTTCGCCAGCCGCATCGATTGTTCGACGGTATCGGGGACACCGGCGCATTCGAGCACCACGTCGGCCCCGCCGGGCACAAGGCCGGTTGGGCCGGCGATCGCCTCGATCGGGTCGACCGCGTTTGGGTCGACCGTCGCCGTTGCACCGAGCTCTTCGGCGAGCGCACGGCGGGAGGCCTGCCGCGTCGACAGGATGATGGTCGCCGCTCCTGCGAGCCTCGCCAATTGCACGGTAAGCAGGCCGATGACGCCGCCACCAAGCACCACCACGGCAGCGCCGGGTCTGATTCCGGCGAGGTCGACAGCGTGCAGGCAGCAGGCCAGCGGCTCGCAGAAGGCGCCATGCGTTGGCTTGAGGTTCGCAGGCAGAAGAAAGGCCTGGCTCTGCGGCATCACGACGTAGTCGGCGAAGCCGCCGTCGCGATGGATGCCGATGGCCCTGAGATTGCTGCACAGATTGACGCGGCCGGCTCGGCAATGACTGCAGCGTCCGCAGAAGATGTTGGGATCGCCGGTAACACGGTCACCGATGGCGATGCCGGAAACCGCATCGCCGACAGCCTCCACGATGCCGCAGAATTCGTGACCAAGCGTCACCGGCGGGCTCGAAGGGAATTCGCCGTGGAGGAGGTGACGGTCGGTGCCGCAAACGCCGCAGGCTTCGACGCGCACCAGAACGTCCTGCGGTCCCGCAACAGGCTTGTCGACCTCCCGTAGCGCAATGCTGCCCACGGCTTCCAGGCGCACGGCTCTCATGACATCCTCACTCAGGTTCTCAGTGTTCACACATCAGTTGAAGTTCGGCGGCTGCGACAGGTCGGTCGCCGGCGCCGCCGGCTTGGCGGGCGGCGTCTCGCCGAAATTCGGCGGCTGCGAGAGATCGTTCGACGGTGGCGCCGCGGGTGATGGGCCACCGTTGGCTGGTGGTGGTGTGCCGAGAGGCGCAAGGCCTGGCATATCAGGCAAGTTGATCTCGATCGTTCCCGGATCGACGGCCGCACCCTTGTAGCGCATGACCATTTGCGGGAAGGCGATGGTCAGCCCGATCATGATCACCTGGATGCAGACGAAGGGCACGGCGCCCCAATAGATCTGGCCGGTGGTCACCGGCGCGATCTGCTTGCCGGTGAGGCGATCGAGATAGGGCACGCGCGCGGCGACAGAGCGCAGGTAGAACAGCGCAAAGCCGAAAGGCGGGTGCATGAAGCTTGTCTGCATGTTGACGCCGAGCAGCACGCCGAACCAGATCAGGTCGATGCCGAGCTTATCGGCAGCCGGCGCCAAGAGCGGTACGATGATGAAGGCGAGCTCGAAGAAGTCGAGGAAGAAGGCGAGCACGAAGACCAGGATGTTGACGCCGATCAGGAAGCCGACTTCGCCGCCCGGCAGCGACGTCAACAAATGCTCGACCCAGACGTGGCCGTTGACGCCGTAGAAGGTCAGCGAGAACACCCGCGCGCCGATCAGGATGAACAGCACGAAGGAGGAAAGCCTGGTGGTCGACGCGAGCGCCTGTTTGATGACATCCAGCGACAACCGCCCCTTCATTGCCGCCATCGCCAGGGCGCCAACCGCGCCCATGGCGCCGCCCTCCGTCGGGGTGGCGATGCCGAGGAAGATGGTGCCCAGCACCAGGAAGATCAGCGCCAGAGGCGGGATCAAAACGATGATCACCTGCTGCGCCAACCTGGACATCATGTTGATGTTCAGGCCCTTGTCGGCGATCGCCACGATATAGATCAGGATCACCCCGATGCTGGCGCCAAGGATATCGGCATTGTCGCCATGCGCCGGCGCAAGGTAGCGATAGGCCGCATAGGAAGCCGCGACTGCCACCAGCAGTGCCGCGAGCAGCGACAGCACGCCGTGGCCAAGCGTGCGGGCCGCCAGCGGCAACGCCGGCATCGAGTTCGGCCGGACGATCGACATGATCAGGATGTAGAGCGTGTAAAGGCCGGTCAGCACCAGGCCGGGGATCAGCGCGCCGGCATACATGTCGCCGACCGAACGGCCGAGCTGGTCGGCCAGAACGATCAGCACCAGCGACGGCGGGATGATCTGGGCGAGTGTGCCGGATGCCGCGATGACGCCCGACGCCAGTCGTCGGTCATAGCCGTAGCGCAGCATGATCGGCAGCGAGATCAGGCCCATGGCGATGACCGAAGCCGCGACCACGCCCGTGGTCGCGGCAAGCAGCGCGCCGACGAAAATCACCGCATAGGCAAGGCCGCCGCGAACCGGGCCGAACAGCTGGCCGATCGTGTCGAGCAGGTCCTCGGCCATGCCCGATCGTTCCAGCACGATGCCCATGAAGGTGAAGAACGGGATTGCCAAGAGCGTGTCGTTCGACATCACCCGGCTGCCGTAGAAATTGTCGGGCAGCGCATGCAGCAGCGGCCACGCCAGGTTGATCGAGCCGCCCGAATAGGGCGACAGCACGACACCGATGAAGAAGAACATCAGGCCGTTTGCGGCGAGTGAAAAAGCGACGGGATAGCCGATCAGCAGGAAGATGATCAGCGAAGCGAACATGATCGGCGCCATGTTCTGGGCGATGAACTCGATCATGGGCGCGCCTCCTGGGCGAGCGCCTTGGCCTCTTCAGCAAGGGCTTTAGCCTCGAGCTCGGCCTGTTCGTGCACCGAGATGAACGGATTGGGATCGTCCATGTCGCCGCGCATGATGGCGATCTTCTTGATGATCTCGGAGATGCCTTGCAGCGCCAGCAGGAAGAAGCCGACGAGCAGGATTGCCTTGGCCGGCCAGATGATCAGGCCGCCGGAATTGTTCGACATTTCGCCGCTGCGGAACGACAGCGACACGTAGGGGACAAAATAGATCACCATCAGCGTCACGAACGGCATCAGGAAGAAGACATGACCGAGCAGGTCGATCCAGTGCTGCACGCGGCGCGACCACATGCCGTAGACGATGTCGATGCGGATATGGTCGTTCTGTTTCAGCGTGTAGGCGGCGGCCAGCATGAAGGCGGCGCCGAACAGGTACCACTGCAGTTCCAGCCAGGCATTCGACGAGACGTCGAAGACCTTGCGGATGATGGCATTGGCGGCGCTGACCAGGATTGCCAGCAGGATCAGCCACGATATCCACCGGCCGATGAACTCGTTCATACGGTCGATCGTTCTGGATAGAGCGAGCAGCCCTGCCATGCATTTCCTCCCTGAGGTCGAAGGCGCGCCGGCTCCCCTATTTTCCGTCGCGCCGCTGTGGCCCAACGGTATGCCGTGCGTGGTTCGGCGGGTCAACATGGCATGGGCGCGATCAACGCCGTCGTGACGGGAGGCAGGGGATAAGTGCCGACCGGCTGCTGCGTCATGCAACCAAAGTCTGACAGCGGATGCGGCGATCAGGCGATCTTCTGCTGGTCGCGGCCGGGACCGATCAGCACAAGTGCCGCGACCAGGAACAGATACATCCAGCCATCGCGCCATTCGATCGGGAAATAGCCGGCCCATAGCGACTCCGTCATGCCGAAGGCGGCCGCACCGAGCGCGGCCCGAGGCGGAGAGAGATAGCCGCCCACCGCCGTCACGAACAGGATTTTCAGCCCGTAGACGAGGCCGGAGCCGAAGCTGACATTGCCGTAGTAAAGGGCGGCCATGATTCCGGCCAGCGCGGCGCAGAAACCGCCGAACAGCACCGCATGCCGGAACACTGCGCGCACGTCCACGCCGCACATGGCAGCCGCTTTGGGGTCGTCGGAGACGGCGCGCCAACGGCGACCGAAGCCCGAGCGGGCAAACGCCCATGCAGCGAGCATGATGGCCGCCAGAACCACCGCGCAATCGATGAGCTGGATCAGCGTCAGCGTCGCCTGGAAGCCGGCATCCTGAGCGAAGACAATGGGTTGCGCCAGCATCGGCGGCAGCCACCAATCATGCGTGTCGGCGGCGATACGGCTTGCTTCCGACAGCACCAGCAGGATGCCGAGCGTCGTCACCACAATGGCATTGGGCGTGCGGTCGGCCAGCGGTTCGAAGACGCTGCGCGACAGCACGTGGCCGATCAGCGCGGCATAAAGGAAAGCCGTGACGACGCCGAGCACCACTGCCGCCAGCAAGGTCAGCCACAATACCTGATAGCCGAAGGCCACGGTCAGGATCATCGTCTGGCCGCAAAAGGCGAACAGCGCGCCATAGGCGAGATTGGTCCGGTGCAGGATGCCGTTGGTCAGCACGTAGCCGAAGGCAAGCAGCGCATAGAGCGCGCCGGAATGCAGCCCGTTCAGCACCTGCTGGAAGAAATAGAGCATAGACAGCTTTCCGGGCGCCGGAGCCCGCGCCAAGGTTTGCATCGTAGAATCTAACTTGTCAAATGCGTTTTATGGGTTAGATTTCTGATATGACAGTATCTTGGACCCCACATCGCTTCACCGGCGGCATTCTTGCGCTCGATACGGCCAACACCGTGGTGTTGCGCAACGATCCGGAAAAGACCTTCGACCGTTTTGACGATCCGGCCGAGATCGCGCGCTTCGCCGATGCCGCAAGCGGCTTTCGCGGTGCCGAGCTTGGCGGCAGACCGCTGGAGGCGACCTCGCCGGACAGGATCGCCCCGGTGGTGCTGGCGATCCGCGAGACGACCGACTGCCTGTTTCGCGGCGCGGTGTCGAAAGGTGCGCTTGCCGCCGGCGACCTCGCCGCTTTTCTCAAGGCCTGCGCCAACGGCCTCGACCGGAGCCTGGCCGAAATCGGCGCACCGGGTAGACCGTTCGGCGACCCATCGACGCCGATCGCGTTCGAGGCGGCGCTGGCGGTTTCGGCCTTGTCGCTGCTGCGCGACGACACGGTCGCCAGGCTCAGGATCTGTCCCAATTGCAGCTGGCTGTTCGTCGACAGGAGCCGCAATTCCAGCCGCCTTTGGTGCGATATGGCTGTGTGCGGCAACCGCCAGAAAGCAAGCCGTCACTATCGCCGCCGCCGCACGGCGCCCCATGAGGTCAACAATGCCTAGGGTTGTTTTTCGTTCGATCCTTGTCGGTGCTGCGCTCATTGCAGCCGTTGCGCTTGGCGCCTGCCGCGACACCGGCGGCGACGGCAAGCTGTTCGAGGTTTCCGGCAAGGTCGTCGTCTTCAATTACCGCCTCGCCCGGGCGACCTATGTCGTGACGCTGCGGCCCCTGCAGCCGATGGGCGAAGGCCAGGTTGCGGTCGCCAGCTTCCAGAATCCGGCTGGCGGTCCTCCCCTGGTGATCGAGCAGAAGGTCTGGCCGAAGCTCGACAAGGTCAGCCTGGAAAGCCCGGCGCTGACCTGTATCGTCAAGGACAAGCCCTATGCGATTTCGATCAGCATCAGGGGTCCTGACGGCACGTTCCTGCAGAAGATCGACACGACGCTGATGTCGAGCGAGGACCAGTCGATCCTTCCCGACCGGCCGCTGGTGGTCGACCAGCTCTATACGGCCAATCCCGATCTTGCCGGCCATCCCGACGGCAAGCTGCCGGGTGAGCCGAAGCCGGATTGCTCGAAAGGCTGACGCGTCTTAGCCCGGCGCGATTGCGTGGAAATTTTTGGTCGCCGGACAACCGCCGCGGACCGATTTCGTGCCGGATACGCGACGGCAGCGGATCGTTCGTTGCGCTTTGCCTGGCACTTTCGATTTCGTTTGACCTGCCTTGCAAGCGGAGAAAGACTGCGCCATCTCACTCCTACGTTGGCTGCGCGCCCCCGGTGCTGTCTCCGCAGAGGAAATGCCTGATGACGCTGCACGACGTCGCGCTCGACGACAAGTTCGATCTTGGTAAGGAGCGCATCTTCCTGTCCGGTGCACAGGCGGTCATCCGCATGCTTTTGATGCAACGCGAGCGCGACCGCCGGGCCGGCCTCAACACGGCCGGCTTCGTGTCCGGTTATCGCGGCTCGCCGCTCGGCGGCCTCGATATGCAGCTGTGGCGGGCGAAAAAGCAGCTGGCGCAGGCCGACATCGTTTTCCAGCCCGGCCTCAACGAGGAGCTTGCCGCCACCGCCTGCTGGGGCTCTCAGCAGACGGAATTGCTGGGCGAAGGCAAGCATGACGGGGTATTTTCGGTCTGGTACGGCAAGGGTCCGGGCGTCGACCGCTCCGGCGACGTTTTCCGCCACGCCAACCTCGCGGGATCGTCGAAGTATGGCGGCGTGCTTGCGCTGATGGGCGACGACCATATGGCCGAATCATCGACCAATGCGCACGCCACCGAATTCCTGTTCGTCGACACCATGGTGCCGATCCTCAACCCGGCCGGCGTTCAGGAGATCATCGACTACGGCCTCTACGGCTTTGCCATGTCGCGCTTCGCCGGCACCTGGGCGGCTATCAAATGCGTCAAGGACAACATCGAATCCACGGCCTCCGTCGATGCCGCGCTCGAGCGCCTGAACATCGTCGTGCCGGAGTTCGATATGCCGCCCGGCGGCCTCAACATCCGCGATGAGATCGACATGCTCGGCCAGGAGGAGCGGCTGCATGAATACAAGCGCGCCGCTGCATCCGCCTTCATCCATGCCAACGGCCTGAACCGCATCGTCTATTCGGGCGGCCGCGCGCCGAAGCTCGGTATCATCACGCTCGGCAAGAGCTATCTCGATGTCCGCCAGGCGCTGGAAGACATCGGCATCGACGAGGCCGCCGCCGGCCGCATCGGCATCCGCCTGTTCAAGGTCGGTTGCCCATGGCCGCTCGACCTGCAGCATATCGCCGAATTCGCCCGCGGCCTCGACACCATCGTCGTCGTCGAGGAGAAGCGCTCGCTGATCGAGGTGCAACTGCGCGAAAACCTCTACGGCACCGCCACTCAGCCGATGATCGTCGGCAAGAAGGACGAGCGCGGCGACTGGCTGTTCCCGGCCAAGGGCGCGCTCGACCCCAACGAGATCGCCATTGCGCTGGGCGAGCGCATCCTGCGCACAATCGGCCCTTCGGAAGAGATCACTGCCAAGGTGGCAAAGCTGCGCCAGTTCCAGGCGATGCTTGCCGACACCAGCGATATCGGTTCGCGCACGCCGTTCTTCTGCTCCGGCTGCCCGCACAATTCCTCGACCAAGGTGCCGGTCGGCTCGATCGCCGCCGCCGGTATCGGCTGCCATTTCATGGCGCTGTGGATGGACCGCAACACGGTCGGCTTCACCGCCATGGGCGGCGAGGGCGCACAATGGGTCGGCCAGGCGCCATTCTCCAAGCGCGGCCACATTTTCCAGAATCTCGGCGACGGGACCTACAATCACTCCGGCACGCTGGCGATCCGCTTCGCGCTGTCGACCGATGCCAACATCACCTACAAGATCCTCTACAACGACGCCGTCGCCATGACCGGCGGCCAGCCGCATGAGGGCGGCCTGACTGTCGACATGATCGCCAGGCAGGTGCGCGCCGAAGGCGTCGAGCGCATCGCCATCGTCACCGACGAGCCGGACAAATATGCGGGGAAGGCCGAATTCCCCTCCGGCGCCACCATCCACCACCGCGACGACCTCGACCTCGTCCAGCGCGAGCTGCGCGACGTCAAGGGCGTCTCGGTGCTGCTCTACGACCAGACCTGCGCCGCCGAAAAGCGCCGCCGCCGCAAGCGCGGCACCTTCCCGGATCCCGACAAGCGGGTCTTCATCAACGAACTGGTCTGCGAGGGCTGCGGCGATTGCGGGGTGCAATCGAACTGCGTCTCGATCCAGCCGGTCGAAACCGAGTTCGGCCGCAAGCGCAGAATAGACCAGTCGAGCTGCAACAAGGACTTCTCCTGCGTCAACGGCTTCTGCCCGTCCTTCGTCACCGTGCACGGCGCCAAGATCAGGAAGGCCGAAGGCATTGCCGGGCGCTCCGACCCGCTTGACGGCGTGCCGGTGCCAGCCGAATTCCCGCTCGGTAGCGAGGGTTGGGCGGCGATCATCGACGGCGTCGGCGGCACCGGCGTCGTCACCATAGGTGCTGTGCTCGGTATGGCCGCCCATCTCGAGGACAAGGGCTGCGGCATGATCGACATGGCCGGCCTCGCCCAGAAGGGCGGTTCGGTGTTCACCCATGTCCGCATCGCCCGCACGCCGGACGACATCCACGCGATCCGCGTTTCGGCCGGCAAGGCCGACCTGGTACTCGGCTGCGACCTCGTCGTCTCGGGCGCCAAGAAGGTGCTTGGCGCGGTGCGCGAAGGCCATACCATCTTCCTTGCCAACACTGCCGAGATCATGCCTGGCGAATTCGCCCGCTCGGCCGATTTCTCGCTGCCCATCGAGCGCCTGAAGAAGGCGATCCGCGCTGCCGCTGGCGGCGACAAGACGCATTTCTTCGACGCCACGCGCACCGCCACCCAATTGTTCGGCAATTCGCTCGGCGCCAACATGTTCATGCTCGGCTTCGCTTTCCAGCATGGCGGGCTGCCGCTGTCCGCGCAAGCCGTTGAAAGAGCGATTGAATTGAATGGCGAGGCGGTGGCGATGAACATCGCCGCCTTCCGCTGGGGCCGGCGCGCCGCGCATCAGCCGGAGTTTGTGCGCGGCCTCATCGCGCAACCGAGCAAGGCCACTGAGATCGCCGAGACGCTGGACGATATCATCGCCCGCCGCGTCGCTTTCCTCTCTGCCTATCAGAATGCCGCCTATGGCAGGCGCTATGTCGAGCGGCTGGCGGTCCTGCGTGCCGCCGAGGCAAAGGCCGTGCCCGGCTCGACCGCGGTGACCGAGGCAGCCGCCAAAAATCTGTTCAAGCTGATGGCGATCAAGGACGAATACGAGGTGGCGCGGCTCTACACTGACGGCTCCTTCGCTATGGAGCTGTCAAAACAGTTCCAGAGCTACGAAAAGCTCGAATTTCATCTGGCGCCGCCGATCATGGGCAGGCGCGGCAATGACGGCAAGCCGAGGAAATCGAGCTTCGGCCCGTGGATGATGAAGGGATTTCGCCTGCTGGCCGCGCTGAAAGGCCTGCGCGGCACGGCCTTCGACGTGTTCGGCTACAGCACTGAGCGGCGCATGGAGCGGCAGCTTCTGGCCCGCTATGAGGCCGATCTGGAGCTTGTCGCCAAGGCACTTGCGCCAGGCAGGATCGAGGCCGCCATCGCCCTTGCCTCAGTGCCGGCGCTCATTCGCGGCTACGGCCATGTCAGGCAAGCCAGCGCCGAAAAGGCCGAGGGCGAGCGCACAAGGCTTGTCGAGCGGCTGGCCAACACGCCGGCGCGGCCTGAACTTCAGGCCGCCGAGTGATCGATACGCCTTGTTTACCTGAACAAGAATTTTCGCGGTTTACGCCGGTGGAGCCGACTTGACGCCAAGCGTCGAAACGGCATCTCTAAACCTTTCTTAAGGCGAATGTGACATGACTGCGGTTCGTGCGACACCGCAGGCCATGCAAGAAAACAAAGCCGCAGAGATAGGTGAGGACGTCTATGCTGGGTTCGTGCGATCGTTGTTCAACGATCCCGGGATCCTGCTGATTGGCGCATTTTGCCATGGCCTCATCGGCATTCTGGTTTATTTTACCTCGGGGCATCCGGCCTATCTTGCATTGGCCGCGCTTATGCTTGGGGCGGGGCTTTACCGTTACTACGGCATCCGCAAAGGCCTGCGCATAGGCAGTTTCGAAACTTATGAACAAGCCAAGAAGTGGGAACGCTACTACCTGGTTGGCGGCACCATCCAGGCTTTCTTCATGGGGCTTTTCTGCTTCACCTCAATCTATCTCATTCCCGATGTCTTCGGGGAAAGTGCCGCCATCGCCGTCATAATGGGCTCGACGGTGACCATTGTCGGCCGCAATTACGGCTCCAAGACCATGGTTGCGGTGCAGGCCTTCACGGTCGTGCTGCCGATCGCGGTCGGGCTGATGCTCAAGGGACATCTCGGCGATTTCATCCTCGGCCTCTACATAGTGCCGTTCATCTTCATCATCACCCGGATGGCCAGCCACGTCCGCACCGTGCTGTTCAACGCCATTTCGGAGCGCAAGACGGCCGCCAGGCTCGCCGAGCGCTTCAACCGCGCGCTCAACACCATGTCGCATGGCCTGGTCATGCTCGGCCCCGACGGCAAGGTCGTGGTCGGCAATGCCGAAGCCGCGCATCTGATGTCGCTGCGCTCTCCCGACCAACTGCTCGGGCGGTCGATCCATTCGCTGCTCCTGCGCGGCGTCGCCGGCGGCATGCTGGCGCCGAAAGACTGTCGTTATGTCGAAGCGCAGCTGACGCGCGCCTTGCGCGAGGGCCGCGACCGCAAGGTGCTGGTCTCCTTCTCCAATGGCCAGCACTACGAGTTCTCGGCCCGCGAAGGCAATCAGGACCTCGGTGTCATCACCTTCGAGGACGTCACCGCCCGTGTCGAGGCTGAGGAAAAAATCCGCTTCATGGCGCGCTATGACAGCCTTACCGGCCTGCCGAACCGCGCGTATTTCCATGAGCTGGTCGGCGAGGCCATGGCGTCGGGCAGCCGCGACCGCCTGTGTGCCCTGGCGGTGCTCGATCTCGACGATTTCAAGAGCGTCAACGACACCCTCGGCCATCCGGTCGGCGACGGACTTATCTATGCCGTTGCCGAGCGGCTGGCGGCCGTCGCCGGGCAAGGCGTCAATGTCAGCCGTTTCGGCGGCGACGAGTTCATGATCTTCTTCGACCGCGTCGAGGATGAAAGCCATCTGACGGGCCTGCTCGACCAGATCTTTGCCGATCTGCAGGGCGAGGTCGACGTCGCAGGCCACGGTCTGCGCATCCAGGCAAGCGCGGGCGCCGTGCTGTCCAGGGTCGACGACACCGATGTCGACGCCATGATCGTCAAGGCCGATCTGGCGCTCTACAAGGCCAAGGAACTCGGCAAGAACAACTGGCGGCTGTTCGAGGCAGCGATGGATGCGGCGTTCCGCAACCGCCAGCTGATGAAGGCCGACCTGCGCACGGCGGTCGAAGGCAAGGCGCTGCGGGTGGTCTATCAGCCGATCGTGGCGATGAACACCATGCGCATTGCCAGCTGCGAGGCCCTGTGCCGCTGGGATCATCCCGATCTCGGGCCGGTTTCGCCCAGCATCTTCATTCCGCTGGCCGAAGAAATGGGCATCATCTCCGAGATCAGCACCTTCGTGCTCGCGGCTGCCTGCGCCGAATGCGCCAAATGGCCGGGCCAGACCAGCGTCTCGGTCAACCTTTCGGCCAAGGATTTCCGCAACCGCGACGTTGTCCAGAAGGTTCGCGACGCGCTTGCCACTTCGGGGCTCGCCGCCGGCCGCCTCGAGATCGAAGTCACCGAAACCGCGCTGCTCGACGACAAATCGCTAACGCGCCAGTATATCGAGGAACTGAAGCAGCTTGGCGTGCGCATTGCGCTCGACGATTTCGGCACCGGCTATTCAAGCCTGAGCTACCTCCACAAGCTGCCGCTCGACAAGATCAAGATCGACCGTTCGTTCCTGATGGACGTGACCCAGAACAAGCGTTCGCTCGACTTGTTGAAGGGCATCGTCGACCTGACCCGCGTGCTCGGGCTGACCGTCACCATCGAAGGTGTGGAAACCTTCGAACAGCTGAAGATCCTGGTGCATTCGGTCAAGCCGGACCTCGTCCAGGGCTTCCTGTTTGGCGCAGCACTCAGTGCCTCGGGCATAGAGACCATGTCCAACGTGACCTGGCCTTTCGCCGCCGAGCTGCGGCCGGCGGCAAAACTCGCCACGCCCTGACCCGTCATTAAATTGCGCTTGAAAAGCCCGTCTAAAAAGCGTTGTATTGTCTAGACGTTAACTGATTGTTAAGGTTAATGATCGGTAAACACAGACGATTAGAGTTTCATCTTCTTGTTCCTTCGGTCGTCCGGTATTGTTCTCCTGCGGCGGTACGAGGGGAAGTAATGGACACGCATCAGTCAGGTGTGCTTTCGGGTGCGGCAGTCAAATCTGGCCCGCCTTCCCTGTTCGCCCGCAACGTCCTCGACGTCCTCGAGCGTGTCGAATACCGGCGCTGCGAAAGCGGCGAGGATCTCGAAGCGGTCTACCGGCTGCGCTACAAGGCCTTTCATACACACGGCCTGCTTGACACCATTACCGAACAGAAGCTCGTCGATCACCTTGACGAAGTGCGCAATTGCTACTGTTTCGGCGTCTTCATGGATGGCGAGCTGGTCAGCACCGTCAGGCTCCACCATTTGACCCGTGAGACCCCCGAAGCGCCGATCATGACCGTTTTCGGCGACCGGCTGCTGCTGCGGCTGGCGCGCGGTGAAACCTTCATCGACCCGAGCCGGTTGGCGATCGATCCGCAAATGTCGTCGGCCAACCGCGCCCTGCCCTATGTCACGCTGCGGCTCGCGGTTATCGCCAACACCTTCTTCAACGCCACCAGCTGCATTTCGATGATCCGCGAGGAGCACACGGCCTTCTACCATCGCATCTTCGGATCGGTGCAGGTCGGCGAGCCGCGCCTCTACCCGCCCTTCACCATGCCGATCTTCTTCTATGAATCGATCTGCGAGCAGAACATGGCCCCGACGCTGGAGCGCTTTCCCTTCTTCCAGTCGACGGCGCTGGAGCGGCGTATGCTGTTTGCCAAGGCGCCGGCCGGCGAGCTCGCGCCGCTGACCATCCTGCCCACCGCTAAATATTTTCGCGAAGCAGCGTAATGTCGGCAAAGCCGGCGCACTTTAGCGCCCGGTGCGAGGAGCTTTCCGGCCGCTTCGGCGTTCTGGACGTCACGACCCCGATGCGGCCATAGAAAGGAACCGACATGCATATTCCCGAGCTAGCACTGACCCCGCTGATCTCGCTGATTGCCGGCGTGCTGATCCTGGTGATGCCGCGGCTGCTCAACTACATCGTCGCGCTCTATCTGATCGTCATTGGGCTGCTCGGGCTGTTTCCGCATCTAGCCGGTTGAAACGCAAAACGCTCAACGTTCGACGTTAGGCCGGCGACAAGCCCTACTGCCGGCTTTCAACATTCCTTTGAGGCTGTTGTCACTGGTCGTGCGGCAATAGCGCCATTGCTCTTGGCCCGGCTTTTCGCTATGTGCCTCAAAGATGTCTTCGAAGGGGTATTCCTATGGCTGATCACACGCCGACCGGTCCTGTCGAACTGGGCGCGAAGATGGACTATGCCGAACATGACCGCACCTATCATGGCTTTCTGGCGCTGGCCAAATACGGCTCGCTGTTCTGCGGCGCCCTGCTCCTGGCCATGGCTTTCGGCTTCTTCGCAGGCGGCTTCTTCTCCGCGACCATCCTGTTCGTGCTGATCCTCGCCCTCGGCGCCTTCATTCTCCGATAGTCTCTTCAGACCCTTGCCAAGGGCGTAGCCGGACATCCGGCCGCACTCTTTCGCAAAGCCGCACTCTTGCGCAAACAGGTTCCAGCCGAAAGGATCATGCGGTGGGACAGACGGTTTTCATCCCTCGCGAGCTCGATGCCAGCGAGCCTCGTGTCGCGGCCTCGCCCGATACCGTGAAGCGGCTGGCGGCGCTGGGCTTCGACGTCACCGTCGAGACGGGCGCCGGCACCAGGTCGCGCATTCCCGATGAGGAGTTCGCCAAGGCGGGCGCCGCGATCGGCAAGGCTTCGGATGCGAGCCGGGCGGATGTGGTGCTGAAGGTGCGCCGGCCGACCAACGCCGAGCTGAAGGGCTACAAATCGGGTGCGGCGGTCATCGCCATCATGGATCCCTACGGCAATGATGCCGCGGTCGCGGCGCTTGCCGAGGCTGGGGTCACCGCCTTCTCGATGGAATTCATGCCGCGCATCACCCGCGCCCAGTCGATGGACGTGCTGTCGTCGCAGGCCAATCTCGCCGGCTACCAGGCCGTGATCGACGGCGCATCGGAGTATGACCGCGCGCTGCCGATGATGATGACGGCGGCCGGCACCGTGCCGGCAGCGAAGATCTTCATTATGGGCGTCGGCGTTGCCGGCCTGCAGGCGATCGCCACGGCGCGCCGTCTCGGCGCCGTCGTCACCGCCACCGACGTTCGTCCCGCCGCCAAGGAACAGGTGGCGTCGCTCGGCGCAAAGTTCCTCGCCGTCGAGGACGAGGAGTTCAAGGCGGCCGAGACCGCCGGCGGCTACGCCAAGGAAATGTCGAAGGAGTACCAGGCCAAGCAGGCAGCGCTCACCGCTGAGCACATCGCCAAGCAGGACATCGTCATCACCACGGCGCTGATCCCCGGCCGTCCGGCGCCGAAGCTGGTGTCGGCGGCGATGGTCGCCTCGATGAAGCCGGGCTCGGTGATCGTCGACCTCGCCGTCGAGCGCGGCGGCAATGTCGAAGGCGCAGTTGCAGGCCAGGTGGTGACCACGGCCAATGGCGTGAAAATCGTCGGCCACCTCAACGTGCCCGGCCGCGTCGCCGCATCGGCCTCGCTGCTCTACGCCAGGAACCTGTTCGCCTTCCTCGAGACGCTGGTCGACAAGACCAGCAAGACGCTCGCCATCAACCGCGAAGACGATCTGGTCAAGGCGACGATGCTGACCGACGCTGGCCGCGTGGTGCATCCGGCCTTCGCCAAGGCGGCGGAACAGCCCCATGTCGAACCGGCGGCCATTCCGGCGGAGACCATGGTGGCTGATGCCACGCCGAAGAAGGCTGCACCGAAAAAGGTGTCCGACAAAGCCACTGCCGGCAAGTCCGCCGCCAAGCCGAAGGGGATCGCGTGATGGATCAGACCTTGCAGAAAGCCCTCGATCAGCTCGACCAGGCAAGTGCCGCCGTCCGGCTGGCTGTGCAGAACCTGGCCAACGCGCCCGGTGGCGCCGATGCGGCGGGCGATGCCGCGCACGCACTGTCCGGCGGCGCCATCGATCCCTTCGTCTTCCGCTTCGCCATCTTCGTACTTGCGATCTTCGTCGGATACTACGTCGTCTGGTCGGTGACGCCGGCGCTGCACACGCCGCTGATGGCGGTCACCAACGCCATCTCCTCGGTCATCGTCGTCGGCGCGCTGCTGGCCGTCGGCATCTCGGCCTCCGGCATTGCCACCGGCTTCGGCTTCGTCGCGCTGATGCTGGTCTCGGTCAACATCTTTGGCGGCTTCCTGGTCACCCAGCGCATGCTGGCCATGTACAAGAAGAAGGACCGGTAGAGCGCCATGAACGCCAACTTCGCGTCCTTCCTCTACCTGGTCTCCGGCGTCCTGTTCATCATGGCGCTGCGCGGCCTGTCGCATCCGACCACCAGCCGCCAAGGCAATCTCTACGGCATGATCGGCATGGGCATTGCCATCGCCACCACGCTGGCGCTGGCGACTCCGTCCGCCGGGCGCTTCGGCCTGATCGTGCTTGGTCTAGCCATCGGCGGCGGCGTCGGCGCCGTTACAGCGCGCCGCATCGCCATGACGTCGATGCCGCAGCTGGTCGCCGCCTTCCACTCGCTGGTCGGCCTTGCCGCCGTCATGGTCGCGGCAGCCGCCATCTACGCGCCGGAAAGTTTCGGCATCGGCACGAATGGCGACATCCACGCCCAGGCGCTGATCGAGATGAGCCTTGGCGTTGCCATCGGCGCCATCACTTTCACCGGCTCCGTCATCGCCTTCCTCAAGCTCGATGGCCGCATGTCGGGCAAGCCGATCATGATCGGCGGCCGTCACATCATCAACGCGGTCCTCGGCATCGCGCTGATCGTGCTGATCGTGCTTCTGGTCACCACCGAGGCCAAGCTGGTGTTCTGGCTGATCGTCGCGGCGTCGCTGGCGCTCGGCGTCCTCTTGATCATCCCGATCGGCGGCGCCGACATGCCGGTCGTCGTCTCGATGCTGAATTCCTATTCCGGCTGGGCGGCGGCCGCACTCGGCTTCACGCTTGGCAATCTGGCGCTGATCATCACCGGCGCTCTGGTCGGCTCGTCCGGCGCCATCCTGTCCTACATCATGTGCAAGGGCATGAACCGGTCGTTCATCTCGGTCATCCTCGGCGGCTTCGGCGGCGAGACCGCGGCGGTTGCCGATGACGGCATCGAACGCACGGTCAAGCAGGGCTCGGCCGACGACGCCGCCTATCTGATGATGAACGCACAGAAGGTCATCATCGTGCCGGGCTACGGCATGGCGGTCGCCCAGGCCCAGCACGCGCTGCGCGAAATGGCCGATAAGCTCAAGGCCAATGGCGTCGACGTCAAATACGCCATCCACCCCGTGGCAGGCCGCATGCCGGGCCACATGAACGTGCTGCTCGCCGAAGCCAATGTTCCCTATGACGAAGTGTTCGAACTGGAAGATATCAACTCCGAGTTCGCGCAGGCCGATGTCGCCTATGTCATCGGCGCCAATGACGTCACCAATCCGTCCGCGCGCGACGACAAGTCGTCGCCGATCTACGGTATGCCGATCCTCGACGTCGACAAGGCCCGCACCTGCCTGTTCGTCAAGCGCTCGCTCGGCTCGGGCTACGCCGGCATCGACAACACGCTGTTCTACAAGGACGGCACCATGATGCTGCTCGGCGACGCCAAGAAGATGACCGAGGAAATCGTCAAGGCCATGGATCACTGACCCCGCCGCAACCTTCCACTGGAAGGTTGTCGGTCCATCATCGGAAACAAAAAAGCCCGGTTCGACCGGGCTTTTTGATGTTGAAGACCGGTTCAGCGGCTGGTCAGGAAAACCGCTTCCTCGTCGTCGCGCTGCCTGCCGCCCAGTGCTGCCGCAGCGCTGGCGATGAAGGCGCCGATAACCAGCGACAGGGCGCCAAGCAATGCGAAGGTGGCGCTGCCTTTCCGTGCGGCGTCGGCGGCCTGCTTGGCCTTGACCTTGGCGTCCTCGACCCTGGCCACCAGGGCGTCGACACGCGCCTTGGCGTCAGCCTCGGAAAGCCCGGTGCGGGCGGCGACCAGCTGCGACAGATAGGTCTTGTCGTCAGCCGAAATTTCGCCTGCCGCCGCACTGGCGACGAGGATGCGCGAAGCCTGCCCGGCCGCAGCCGCATCGCTGTCCGGATTGGCCGCCGCGAGCCTGGCGGCATCAGCCGGACGGAACAGCGTATCCACAAGATAGGACGTTGCATTGTCGGCCGGTGCGCTGCCGGCATTGGCGGACGCGCCGGCCGAAGCACCCATGGCGGCGCCTGAGGCAACAGTAGAAGCCGCCTGCACGCCTGAACCAAGCACTGCCGACAGCGCCGACCCGAGAATGCCGACGACCAGCAATGTCGCCAGCGCCCAGGCGAGGAGGCCGTGCGCGGTGTCACGGAAATAGACCTCGTCGGTGTGGATGCCGACCCATTTGGTGCGCAGGCGTCCGGCAAGATAGCCACCGACCCCGGAGGACAGCCATTGCACGATGATGAGCCAGATCGCGCCGGACACCGCGAAGGTGGTCAGCGAGGCACTGGCGCCGGACCATGGCGAGACCATGGTCAGCCCCAGTCCTGAGCCGAGCAGCATGAGGATGAAGGTCAGCGTCGAGGCCGCGAAGGCGCCGGCGATGATCGGACCCCAGCTGACGGCCGGGGCGGAGGATTCTGTTGAGGCGGATACGTCGACAGCCGATACGGTGGACTGCATCGACGCCTCCTACCGTACGAACAGCATGATGAGAATGATGATCGGGATCGGAATACCGAGCAACCAGAGCAAAATACCGCGTCCCATAAAGAGCCTCCCTGCGAGAAATTGATCGATGTCGTCACAATGTTCCTGAGCGATTTCCGTTCCGACGGGCAATGAAATGATTTGCTTGCCGGGAGCGGAACCATTTTCCGCGTGGCCCGGCCACGACCGCAAAACTGTGGATTGGTACCTGTCAATCCGGCATGGCTGCAACGTGCTGTTGGTCATCAGCGGGGTTCAGGGGTAGCATGATGGAAGTCCGGTCCTATCGATGGACTGCCGTCAACGGAGACGTTGGTGCCTGACGCTGTCGGATTGTCGGCTTCCAAGAAAGCCCCGCACAGGCCCAGCCAGGCGGTGGTGATCGTGCATGGCATGGGCGAGCAGCGGCCGATGGGTACGCTGCGCGGCTTCGTCCAGGCGGTCTGGAGCAGCGACCCCACCCGTGCTCCGCCTTACGCCCGCATCCCTGATCCGGCCGTTTCAGGCGCCACGATCAACCAGAGCTGGATCACGCCCGACAGCCGGGCCAAGTCACACGAGCTGCGCCGCATCACCACGCCCTACGACGTCGATGGCCGCCGTACCGATTTCTACGAGCTTTATTGGGCCGACATCACGCAAGGCACGACGCGCGGCCGGCTGGCCGCCTGGGTGACGAACCTGTTGTGGCGCAAGCCCGCCGACATTCCGCTCGACGCCCGCAAGCTTTACGTCGCCACACTTCTGATCGTTATCGTCATTCTGGGCGCAGCACTCGTGCTGGCAACATCGGTCTGGCAACAGGCCGTTACCTTGACGACCGGCCTGATGATCACCACCCTCGCTTCTTTTGTCATCTGGGCGGTGGATCAGTTCGCCCTGCCCTATTTCGGCGACGTCGCCGCTTATGTGCGCGCCGAGGCGGCGACGATCGAGAAGCGTGCGCTGATCCGCGACAGAGGCCTGACGTTGCTCAAGACGCTGATGAAGGACGATGCTTACGACCGCATCGTGCTGGTCTCGCACAGCCTTGGGTCGATCATCGCCTATGATTTGCTGCAGATCCTGTGGGCCGAGTTCCGGCCGCGAAGGCTGGAAGCGGTCCGCGACAAGGCCAAACTGGCGGCGGTCGAGGCCATCGACAAGGCAACGCTCGGCTCTGATGGGTCAGCGTGGCCAAACAATCTTGAAGACCTCGCCGGGTTCCGGCGCGGCCAATGGGCGCTCTACCAGCAGCTTCGGACCAAGGACGCCGACCACCCGCTGCCCTGGAAGATCAGCGATTTCGTCACGCTTGGCAGTCCGCTCTCCCACAGCGAATTCCTGGTGACCTACAATCTCGCGGAATTCAGGCGTGGCCTTGCCGAGCGCCTGTTCTCGGCCTGCCCGCCGATTGCCGATGACGGGCGCGCCGGCGGCACCGTGCTTTACCAGGAAGGACACAGCCAAGCAGGCAAGGCGCAGCGCGCGGTGCATCATGGCGCGGTGTTTGCGGCAACGCGCTGGACGAACGTCTACGACCGCGGCAATGGCTGGGCGACAGGCGATCCGATTTCCGGTCCGATGACGGAAAATTTCGGCCCCGGTGTGGAGAACATCCAGGTCGAGCTTCGCAGCTCACTTGGCCGTATCTTCACCCACACGCTTTATTGGTCATCGACGGCAAACGGCGTCGAAATCGCCCCGCCGGCGGGCACCGCGCCGCGCTCGCATCTGCAAGTGCTGCGCGACGCGGTGGACCTCGGGCGAAAGCTGGAACCGAGTTGAGTGGAGATTGACTGAAGCCCCTCAACTTCGTCATCCTAGGGCGAAGCAGGAGCGAAGCTCCGTCGCGAAGACCCTGGGATCCATTCCGTGACCTCGGTCGAATGATGCAGCGGCGTAGAATTCTGCACCGTTTTCAAGGCCTTAACCTCACGGCATGGATCCTAGGGTCTGCGCTGCGTCGCTGCGCTCCTTGCTCCGCCCTAGGATGACGAAGCGATGGGCGCGCAGCCATCAAATGTCCAGATTGGCCACCGACAGCGCATTGTCCTGGATGAATTCGCGCCGCGGCTCGACCTCGTCGCCCATCAGCCGCGAGAACAAGCTGTCAGCATCGGTTGCGTCATTCACCTTGACCTGCAGCAGCGAGCGCACATTCGGGTCGAGCGTGGTTTCCCAGAGCTGTTCGGCATTCATCTCGCCGAGGCCCTTGTAGCGCTGCATGGTCAGGCCCTTGCGGCCGGTCGCAAACACCGCGTTGAGCAGCGCCAGCGGCCCCGAAATGGTTTCGGAGACATCCTTGCGGCGCAGCACCGGCGGCTCGCCATAGACTTCCATGAGGCGCGGGGCATAGCGGTCGAGCTGGCGTGCGTCGGCCGAATTTATCAGCCCGGCATCGAGCTGCGCGAATTCCTTGACGCTGCGCACCGTGCGTTCGAACACGTAGCCGCCGACGCCCTCATTGGAGGTCGACAGCCGGCCGGTCCAGCCGCGCTCGGTGTCTTCGGCAATGATGTCGAGGCGCTGGGCGACGCGCTCGGCCATGGCGTTGGCGCGGCCGAGATCGTTCAACACGTCGGCATTGAGCGCGCCGGCGATCGCCGCCTGTTCGACCACACCCCTGTTGTAGCGCGTATGCAGCCCGTTGATGAGCTGGCGTACTGCCAGTGCATCGTCGATCGAGCCGCGCAGATCCTGTCCGGCCCGCGCCTCGCCGGAGGCAAGCGTCAGCGACGCCTCTTCCAGCCCGGAGCCGATCAGGAATTCCTCGAAGGCGCTCTCGTCCTTGATGTATTGCGAGCTTTTTCCGCGCGTCACTTTGTAGAGCGGCGGCTGGGCGATGTAGAGATGGCCGCGCTCGATCAGCTCCGGCATCTGGCGGAAGAAGAAGGTGAGCAGCAAGGTCCTGATATGGGCGCCGTCGACGTCGGCGTCGGTCATCAGGATGATCTTGTGGTAGCGCAATTTGTCGGCGTTGAACTCGTCCTTGCCGATCGAGGTGCCGAGCGCGGTGATCAGCGTGCCGATCATCTCGGAGCCGAGCATGCGGTCGAAGCGGGCGCGCTCGACATTGAGGATCTTGCCGCGCAGCGGCAGGATCGCCTGGTTCTGGCGCGAACGGCCGCCCTTGGCGGAGCCGCCGGCCGAGTCACCCTCGACGATGAAGATTTCGGATTTCGCCGGGTCGCGTTCCTGGCAGTCGGCAAGCTTGCCGGGCAGAGAGGTGACGCCGAGCGAGCTTTTGCGGGTGATGTCGCGGGCCTTGCGCGCGGCTTCGCGCGCCGCAGCCGCCTGGATCACCTTGTCGATTACCACCTTGCCCTCGCTGGGGTGTTCTTCCAGCCAGGTGCCAAGCGCCTCGTTGACCAGGCCTTCGACCACGGGCCGCACCTCTGACGAGACCAGCTTGTCCTTGGTCTGCGAGGAGAATTTCGGATCGGGAACCTTGACCGACAGCACCGCCGTCAGGCCTTCGCGGCAGTCGTCGCCGATCAGCGCCACCTTTTCCTTCTTGGTCAGGCCCGACGATTCGCCATAGCCGGTGATCTGGCGCGTCAGCGCGCCACGGAAGCCGGCCAGATGGGTGCCGCCATCGCGCTGCGGGATGTTGTTGGTGAAGGCCAGCACGTTCTCGTGGTAGCTGTCGTTCCACCACATCGCCACTTCGACGGTGATGCCGTCGCGCTCGGCCTTGATGGCGATCGGCTTGTCGATCAGCGGTTTCTTGACCCGGTCGAGATATTTGACGAACTCTTCCAGGCCGCCATCATAGTGCAACTCGTGGCGCACGAGATCGGCATGGCGGGCATCGGTCAAAATGATGCGCACGCCGGAATTCAGGAAGGCGAGTTCGCGCAGCCGGTGCTCCAGCGTGCCGAAGTCGAACTCGACCATGGTGAAGGTTTCGGACGACGGAAAGAAGGTGATCTCGGAACCGCTGCGGCCCTCATAGGTGCCGGGCTGCTTGTTCTGATCATAGCTGCCGGTCGCCTTGAGCGGCGCATCGGCATTGCCATGCGTGAAGCTCATCTCGAAAATCTGGCCGTTGCGGCGGATTTTCAGCTTCAGCCAGGCCGACAACGCGTTGACCACCGAGACGCCGACGCCGTGCAGGCCGCCAGACACCTTGTAGGAATTCTGGTCGAATTTGCCGCCGGCATGCAGCTGCGTCATGATCACTTCGGCCGCCGAAATGCCTTCGCCAGTGTGAATATCGGTCGGAATCCCGCGGCCATTGTCGATAACGGTGACCGAACCGTCGGGATTGAGCGTCACCGTGACCAGGTCGGCATGGCCGGCCAGCGCCTCGTCGATGGCGTTGTCGACCACCTCATAGACCATGTGATGCAGGCCCGAGCCGTCGTCGGTGTCGCCGATATACATGCCCGGCCGCTTGCGGACAGCGTCCAACCCCTTCAAAACCTTGATGGAATCGGCGCCGTATTCGGCCTCAGCGCCATTGGCGTTGTCGCTTTGATCGCTCATGAAAACCTGTCTGATTGATGCCGGATGCTCAGCGCGAAAAAATGGCTTCGAATCACGCCGCTTTGATGTCCTAGATATAGGCGCAAAAGGCGGTTTTTCCAAGGTTTGCGGGCATTTCAGGGCTGAATCCCGAGCTGGCAGCCGGCTATTTTTTCGCGGCTTTCAATTTGGCCAGAAGACGGCGCAGATATTTGATCGTGGGTTTGTCCCTCGGCGCCAGTTTGCCTGTGCGGTCAAGCTCCAGCGTCAGGTCTAGCGCCTGCGACAACACAGCCTTCGGATTCTTCGCCACATAGGCATAGTTGATGTAGGCCTGTACCAGATCGAATTGCCAGATCGCATTGTCCGGATCGGACAGGGCCAACCGCTGGCGGATGGCCAGGCTGGCTTCGAAGGCCTTCTTCGAGCCCTCATAGTGGCGCTGCTTGGTCTCCAGCAGGCCTATTTCCTCGAACGTGATCGACAGGTCGCGCTGCCAGTCGGAATTGCCCGGGT
Organism: Mesorhizobium sp. M1252; assembly: GCF_040318265.1. Lineage (NCBI taxonomy): Bacteria > Pseudomonadati > Pseudomonadota > Alphaproteobacteria > Hyphomicrobiales > Phyllobacteriaceae > Mesorhizobium > Mesorhizobium sp. M1252. The sequence continues at coordinate 512,319 of NZ_JAMYLX010000002.1, forward strand.
CGAGATTTGCCAACCGGTCGGCAATGACGAGACTGTCCTGGTAGTTCTGCAAAGCACCGGCGATATCGCCCTGGGCATCAAACACGCCGGCAATTTTTTCCAGACAGACCGACAGGTCGCGCTGCCAATCGGTGTTGCCTGGGTCGCTGGCGGCAAGGTCTCGCGCCGTGGCCAGCGCCTGCTGGTAGGCCTCCAACGCGAGTGGCCAGTCCTTCTGGTCGCCGTAAGCATTGCCGATCTTGGCGTAACCGACCGACAGGTCGCGCTTCAAATCGGTGTCGTTTGAGTCGCGGCGCACCAGCGCTTCGGCGATTATTTGGCTCTTGTTGTAGGCGTCGAGCGCGCCCGCAGCGTCGCCACGCTCGCGCAGGACGTCGCCGATCCTTGTGTAGCTGACGGAGACGGCGCGCTGATGCCTGGGGTCGTCGGGGTTGTTCTGCGCCAGCGCCAGCCGAATTCTCAGGCTCTCTTCGAATGCAGTCTGGGCGCCATCCAGCTGGCCGGCGGTACGGGCAAGACCGCCGATTTCGTCGTAGGTAATGGTCAGGTCGCGCAGCAGATAGACGCTGTTCGGCTCGGCATCGGCCAATTGCTGCTTGATGGACAGGCTTTGGTGGTAGGCCTGGGCTGCCGCACCCAGGTCGCCTTGCGTGGCCAGCACATTGCCGATCTTGTCATTGGCCATGGCGAGATCGCCGAGCCAGTCCTTCTTGTCCGGCACGTCTGTGGTCAGGCCCTGCAACATGTCCCTGGCCGCCTCATAGTTTTGCAGGGAGGCCGGCAGATCGCCTTGCGCCATCTTGATGTTGGCGAACTTGATATGGCCGATGGCGAGGTCGCGCTTGACGCTCGGATCGGTTTCCTGGCGCGCTCGCTGCTCAAGATTGGCGACCAGCGCCGCAAAGGCGCGGCCGGCGGCGTCGGTGTTGCCGACCGTTGTGTAGAGGATGCCGAGCTCTTCCAGCGTGCGGCTTTGGCGGTCGGCCTGTTCCAGGCTGAGCGAGGTCTGCCCGGCTTCGCCATAGAGCGCCAGCACCGTTTCATAGTCCTTGATGGCGGTTGCATAGTCCAGGGTGGCACGCGCCGCGCCGCCCGAGAGAAATCGCGTCGCGGCTTCGGACAGGGTGCGGCTGACGAAATTGGCCTTCAACGCCTGGCGCGAGACATTGTCGACGTCGGCGGCCTTGGCGAGGATCACGCGTGCACCATCGAAAGCGCCGAGCGCCAACTGTTCCTCGGCCAGGCGGCGCAGTTCGGTCACCTGCGGGTCGTCGGCGGCCAGCGTCTTCATCTCGCCGCGCACCTTGACGAAGGCGTCGGCGGCCTCGCGCAGCTTGGCGTCCAGGCTTTCGCCGGAGAGATGGCTGGTGTCGGAACTGATCAGCGCGCCATAGAGCGGCGCCAGCGGCATGTCGGCATCGCTGGCGACACGCTCGACCGCGCCGCGCATTTCCGGCGTCACATCGGCCATGGCAAGCAGCAGCCGCTCGCGCTCCGGCAATTGTTCCTTGGCCGCCGAGGCGAAGAACAGCTTCGGCAGCCCGCTCTCGACGTAGGGCAGCTGTTTCCCGCGCGAAAGGTCGTAGACCTCCTGCTGCACCAGCGTCAGCACCGAGCGGATTTCGAGCCCGTCGGTGCCGAGATATTTGGTCAGCGCCGCCGTGAAGGGCGAATTCGCGCCGCTTCCATCAGCCGCCGTCTCGCCGGGCGCCGCCGAAAAGGCGAACAGGATATTTTCCGCCTTGCCGATGCGCCCGAGACCCGGCTTGATCTTGTCCACCAGATCCTTGATCAGCGATGTCGCGCCGCGTCCGTCGCCGCTGCCGCCCGCAAACGGATCGCTGCGGCAGGCGTCGAGCACGATCAGCCCGACCTTGGCGGTGGCTGTCACGGCGTCGCGCACCTCCTCCAGCGGCAGGCTGGTCTTTTCCAGCTGGTCGAGCGAGGAGGCATCGGCGTCGACCGGCAGCAGCCGGTTGTCGCCGGAGATTTCGACGCCATGGCCGGAGAAATACACCAGCGCCACGTCGGCGCCCTTGGCGTCCTCGCGAAAATCGTCGAGAGCCCGGCGCATGCGCCTGAGATCACGATTGGTCTCAAGCACGACTTCGAAGCCGAGCTTCTTCAGCGCCACTTCCATCACCTCGCCGTCATTGACAGGATTGGCCAGCGGCCGCACCAGCCGGTAGTCGTCCTCGGCAATGACCAACGCCACGCGCCGCTCCGCCACCGCTGTGGCGGTGGTCGCAAGCATCAACAGCAAGGCAAACAACAGGCGCAAATCGAACCGCCCCCGGCTCAGTCACCTGCCGACCATTCCACCTCTTTATGGCATGAGCAAGCCGGGGCCGGCTGCGTTACGCAGCCCGCATCGGCTTCAGCGCCTCGCTCCAGCGCGAGAGCTCGTCCAGCATGGTCTTGGTGCCGCCCTGTACCTGCTCGCTGGCCTGGAAGGAGCCGTCGCTCTCCAGCAGTTTCTGATACATCGGCAGCGCGACGCCTTCCGAGATGGGCATGACGCCCACCGCGGTCAGCAGCGGCTTCAGCGCCTGCGCGGCGCGCAGGCCTCCGGAAACGCCGCCATAGCTGAAGATGGCGGCTGGCTTGTATTTCCATTCGCGCGCAAGGTAGTCGATGGCGTTGACGATCGCAGGCGCCACGAAATAATTGTACTCCGGCGCCACGAACACGAAGGCGTCGGCGGCATCAATGACCTTCGACCAGGCTTTGGTGTGGTCGTTCTGGTAATTGCCAAGCCTGGGGTGATGCGGCTCGTCCAAAACCGGCAGATGGAACGTGTCAATGTCGGTCAGCACCGGTTCGAATTTGCCGTGCTCGCGGGCAAAATCCTCCAGCCAGTGGGCGAAGACCGGCCCGGCGCGGCCCGGCCGCGTGCTGCCGATTATGATGTTCAGCTTGTGCTTCAAGCGGACTCTCCTGGGCGATTGGCAGTAGCTGTTGGTAACTGTCACCTATGGCAGAGTGTCCAACCGGACAAGCCGCAACCGTTTCACCGGCGGTCACGATCCGATGAACACACCGTCTGTCGGGCACACCGGGCGCTGCAGCGTTTCAGTTTGCCGTTCGGTCACATGGACGCCCGGATTGCCAGCCACTACATCTGAGCTATCAGCGGAGCACCTCATGGACACGCAGCCCGTCCCCTTCGTGCCGCCGGCGCCCAGGCCGCGCACGACGCCGCCTTCGACGCTGGAGATGATGCGGATCGTCTACCGCAATCCGCTCGAACTGTGGGGCGAGCACACCTACAACGAGCCCTGGATTTCGGCGAATGGCGTCGGCGGGCATCTGATCGTCGCCAACGATCCCGGCCTTATCCGCCACGTGCTGATCGACAACGCCAAGAACTACAAGATGGCGACGGTGCGCCAGATGATCCTGCGACCGATCTTGCGCGACGGGCTGTTGACCGCCGAAGGCGAGGTGTGGAAGCGCTCGCGCAAGGCGATGGCGCCGGTGTTCACGCCGCGGCATATCTTCGGCTTCGCCGAGCCGATGCTGCGCCGCACGATGCAGTTCGTCGCCCGCTATGACGAAGGCGGCATGACCGATGTCGCCCATGACATGACGCTGCTCACCTACGATATCCTGGCCGAAACGCTGTTTTCGGGCGAGATTGCGGGCGAGCCCGGCAGTTTCGCGCAGGAAATCGACCGCCTGTTCGAAACCATGGGCCGTGTCGATCCGCTCGACCTGTTGCGCGCGCCCGAATGGCTGCCGCGGCTGACCCGCATCCGCGGCCGCAAGACCATGGCGTATTTCCGCAAGATCGTCACCGATACAGTCAAGATGCGCGAGGAGCGGCTGAAGCGCGACCCCGACACCGCGCCGCAGGATTTCCTGACGCTTCTGCTGCGCGCCGAAGGCCCCGACGGGCTGACGCGGGCGGAAGTCGAGGACAACATCATCACCTTCATCGGCGCCGGCCACGAGACCACCGCGCGGGCGCTGGGCTGGACGATCTACTGCCTCGCCGAAGCGCCGTGGGAGCGCGAAAAGGTCGAGCGCGAGATCGATGCCGTGCTGGCGCGCGAACCCGACCCGACGAAATGGCTCGACGCAATGCCGTTCACCCGCGCCGCCTTCGAGGAGGCGCTGCGGCTTTATCCGCCGGCGCCGTCCATCAACCGCGAGCCGATCGAGACGGAGACCTGGAACGATCTGGTGCTCCCCAAGCGCGCGGCCGTACTGGTGATGCCTTGGGTCGTACACCGCCACAGAAAACTGTGGGACATGCCCGACGCCTTCATGCCCGAACGCTTCCATCCGGGAAACCGCGAGAAGATCGACCGCTTCCAGTATCTGCCGTTCGGCGCCGGTCCGCGCATCTGCATCGGCGCCAGCTTCGCCATGCAGGAGGCGATCATTGCGCTGGCCATCATGCTGTCGCGCTTCCGCTTCGACGTGACGGCCGAGACCAAGCCGTGGCCGGTGCAGAAACTGACGACACAGCCGCAAGGCGGCCTGCCGATGCAGGTGACGCGGCGCGTTTAACGGCGCAACGCCTTGTTACGCGATGCCGGCGGGCTTGCGCTGGAACTGGCCTGCGGCGCGGAAGCGCCAGAGATAGCTGGGCAGGATTGTGCCGATAGACTGCGGCTGGATGTCGAGGCCGGCAAGGTTCCGGTTGGCCTTGTTGGCCTCCTCCGACACAATGTTGGGCTGGCGCAGCAGCAGCACCTGGTCCTTGGTCAGCAACGGGTTGGGCAGCAGGCCGAGGATCGAGGCCTGCAGATTGGCCATCCACCACGGCACCGGCACCAGGAGCCGCTTGCGCTCGATGACGGTGAGCAGCTCTTCCATGCACTGCTTGAAGGTGAGCACTTGCGGCCCGCCGAGTTCATAGATCTGGCCGCCCTTGATCTTGCCCTCGACCGAACGCGCCACCGCTTCGGCGACATCGCCGACATAGACCGGCTGGAACTTGGTCTGGCCGCCGCCGATCAGCGGCAGCACCGGCGAATAGCGCGCCATGTCGGCGAAGCGGTTGAAGAAACTGTCCTCGGGTCCGAAATTGATCGACGGTCGGAAGATGACGGCGTCCGGGATCGTCTCCAGGACGGCCTTTTCGCCGAGCGCCTTGGTGCGGGCATAGTCGGACTCGGCGTTGAGGTCGGCGCCAAGCGCCGAAATATGGGTCAGTCCTGCGCCGACCGAGCGCGCGGCTTCGGCGACGGCGCGGGCGCCGAATTCGTGCACGGTGTTGAATTTCTGCCGGCCGCTTTCATGCGGGATGGCGACCAGATTGATGACATGGTCGGCGCCCTGCACGGCGCGGTCGACGGACCAGCGCACGCGCACATTGGCCTGCACCGGCTGGATCTGGCCGACATTGCCGAGCGGCTGCAGATGTCCCGCGAGATCGGGCCGGCGCACCCCCACCCTGATGCGGTAGCCGCGCTTGGCCAGCGCCCGCACGATGTGGCGGCCGACGAAGCCGGAGCCGCCGAAGACGACCACGAGCTTGGGGATCTGCAGGATTTCGGTCATGGCTGGCTCCGGCGCTCGAAAGCTTGGCTGAAGCCGTTTCATAGTCCGTTTTGGGCCAAAGGCAAAGGGTGACGCGTCGTCGCTGCCACCCTCTTATGGACCCTTCAGAACGCCTTGCCGAGGCGCGCGTCGACCGACTGGCGGTTGCCGCCGCGGATAACGAAGAACAGCAGGATCGCCGCCCATAGAAGCGACTTTTCAGCGCCGGAAAAGCCCTGGCCGACAGTGATCCAGTGGAACCAGACGGTGACCAGCAGCACGATCATGCCGGCAAAGGCGGCGGGCCGAGTCAACAGGCCGATGGCGATCAGAATGCCGCCGAAGAATTCGGTGCAGGACAAAAGCAGCGACCAGAACGCGCCGGGATAGAAGCCGAGGCCTTCGACCATCTCGGCGGCGCCGAAAGGGTTGGTGATCTTCTGCGAGCCGTGAATGGTGAGAAACCCGCCGGCGACGACGCGCAGAAGGGTTTCGGCGCCATCATGCAGCGACGAATACAGGCGGCCAAACACCGGAACGATAAGTTTGCCGCGGGAAGCGTCGGTGGTTGCGGACATCGTAGCTCCTGTTGTTGTGACGATCCCTTGCAAACGCCCGATGGTTCCCGGCAAGTCAAGTTAACAAAAGTTAACTTCCGCCATCAAGTTTTAGCACACAGAGCACGAACGCAGAAAACCCCGCCGAAGCGGCGTTTTCCGCGTGACGCAACGGTCGAGACAGAGCGCAACGGGGCGGGTAACCTGAGACGGCATACGCCCGCCCGGGCCCTGGACGTATCCGACAGAAGACACCGACCGGGCAAACCCGACCCGGCAGCTATTGGTCGTTGCGATCGGTAGAAAGGTTCAGCCAGGTCGCGTTGTCGCAGGACCGCTTCAGCCCGAATAGCGCTCGGCGAACTCGGAAATGCGCTGCACCACGGCTTTGGGGGCATTGATGCCGCGCGCCTGCGCCTTCTCGGCCGCTTCGGCCCGCGCCCGGCCCGGCACGTGCACGCCAAAGCGCCGGCGCAGCCGGTCGAGCTGGTCCTTCATGCGTTGCTCGAAATCCGGGTCAAGCAGCTTGGGCTCGACGGCGAGCACGAACAGGCCGGTTCCCGGGCTGTCCGGTCCGCCGGAGAACCAGGGCGCGTCGAGCGACCAGTTGGCGCCCGACAGGCCGGCAGCCAGGACTTCGACCATCAGCGCGATGTTGGCGCCGCGCTGGCCGCCGAAGGCCAGCATGGCGCCCTTCATGGCCGCGGCCGGATCGGTGGTCGGGTTGCCGCTGGCGTCCAGCGCCCAGCCTTCGGGGATCTTCTTGCCGTCCTCGGCCGCCTTGCGGATGTTGACGAACGCGGTGGCGCTCGACGACTGGTCGATGACCAGCGGCGCGCCATCGGCGGCGGGTGCCGCAAACGACATCGGGTTGGTGCAATAGACCGGCTTGACCGAGCCCGAGCCTGCCAGCACCGCCGGCCCGTTGGTGGCGGCGAAGGAGACCAATCCCAATTGCGCCAGACGCCCGGTGAAATAGCCTAGTGCGCCGCAGGTATAAGCGTTCTTCTGCGAGAAGATGGCGACGCCGAACAGCTTTGCCGCCTTGGCAAGGTCATCGATGGTGCGGTCGAAGCCGGTATGGGCGAGGCCGCCACGCGCATCGGATTTATAGACGGCGAGCGCCGGCCTGGTGATCACGGGATCGGCATTGCCGTCGATGCGGCCGGCTTCCAGCGCTTCGAGGTAATCGATGAAATGGGTCAGCCCGACGGTCGAAAGCCCTTCCGCCTCGGCGGCAATGATCGAGGCCGTGAGCGACCGCGCCGCCTCCTCATTGGCGCCGGCGCCGAGTGCCGCCATCCGGCACAGCCCTGTTGCCTGGTCGAGAGAGAGTTGCATGGTGCGGACCCGATTGGTGGTGAGTGAGTAGGGAGTAGTCAGTAGGGAGTAGCGAAAGCAAGCGGTTTCCCGGTCATATGTTGACTACTCACTACTGCCTACTCACTAGCCCACCTTGTTCGGAATCCGCGCCTCGATCTTGCTGAATGCAAACACCAGTATGCCGGTGATGATCATGTAGATCAGCGCCAAAAGCAGCAAGGGTTCGTAGGTGAGGTAGGTGTCCTGCCGGACCTTGGACGAGACGGCGAAGATGTCGATGACGCTGATCGTCGCCACCAGCGGCGTCGACTTCAGCTGCAGCACGGTTTCGCCGGTCAGCGTCGGCAGCGCCCGGTAGATGGCCTGCGGCAGCCAGATGCGGCGGAAAATCTTCCAGCGGCTCATGCCGAAGGCGCGGGCTGCCTCGAGCTGCCCCTTGGGCACGCCGGCAAAGGCGCCGCGCATCACTTCACCCTCGTAACCGGCGAAGGACAAGGTCAACGCCAGCACGCCATAGGGCCAGGCTTGCCTGAGATACGGCCACATCCAGGACTCGCGGATCCACGGATATTGCGGAAACAGCGAGCCGAGCCCGTAATAGAGCAGCCAGAGCTGGATCAGCAGCGGCGTGCCCCTGATGACGGTGCAGAATGTCCTGGCGGGGGCGGAAAGCCAGAACGGGCCGGCGGCCTGCGCCAGCCCGAGCGGCACGGCGAGCAGGAAGCCGAGAAAGCAGGTGACGGCCAGGATCCACAGCGACCGCCAGATGCCGAGAAGCCCCATTTCATAATATTGCGGCAGCCAGTCCCAGCGCATGAAGAAGGCGGCGCTCAGCACCAGCCCGATCGCGATCAGGATCAGCACGATGCGATGCGGCTGCAGCCACAGCGACGTGCGCGCGGCAGCGTTGATGATGATCGCTTCTCCGGCCATCAGCGCGCATCCTTGAGCGACGGCATACCGCGCCGCGACCAGGCCTCGACGCGGCCGATGAGCAGGTTGGAGACCAGCGACAAGATGAGATAGAGCACGCCCGCGGCGAAAAAGAAGGTGAAATAGGCTTTGGTGACCCCCGCAGCCTGCCGCGTCGCCAGCGCCAGCTCGTAAAAGCCGACGACCGCCAGAAGGGCCGTATCCTTGGTGGCGATCAGCCACAGATTGGCGAGCCCGGGTATGGCGAAGGGCAGCATCGCCGGCAAGGTGATGCGCCGCAGCATGAGCCCGGGTGACATGCCATAGGCGCGGGCGGCTTCGATCTGGCCCTGCGGTATGGCTAGGATGGCGCCGCGGATCACTTCGGTCGAATAGGCACCCTGGACAAAGCCGAGCACGGCGATGCCCGCGGCAAGGCCGCTGATGTCGACGCGCTGGTAGCCCATTGCCGTCAGCGCCTGGTTGATCAGGTCCGTCCCGGCATAATAGAGCAGCAGGATCAGCACCAGTTCGGGCACGGCGCGCACGATGGTGGTGTAAACCGCCAGCAGGTCGCGCACGACCGGACCGCCGTAAAGCTTGCCAAAGGCGCCACCGGTGCCGATCAGGAGACCGAGGACCGTGGCGCCGAGCGCGATCTCGATCGAATGGAGCAGTCCAAGCAAGAGCGTGCCGCCCCAGCCCGGCGGATTGGGCGAAAGGAGCTCTATGATGCCGGCCGCCGAGGCCGAAAGAAGTGCGTCGATCAGCGTCGCCCCCGGATTGCTGGCTTCAACCACCGCCGACGGCAGCGCCGGCGGGGGCAGGGAGGCATGGCGCTGACGCCATGCCCCCTAGCTCATGCGAGGATCGTCAGTTCGACTGCGCGCCGCCACCACCGTAAATGTCGAAATCGAAGTATTTCTTCGATATCTCGTCATATTTGCCGTTCGAGCGGATCGCCTTGATGCCGGCGTTGATCTTGGCCTTAAGGTCGGTGTCTTCCTTGCGCACGCCGGCGCCCACGCCCGGTCCGAGCACTTCATCGTCCGGAGCCACCATGCCCTTCAGATCGCAGCAGGCCTTGCCCTGGTCCGACTTCAGGAATGCGTCGAGCGCGATCGAATCCGCCTGGACGGCGTCGAGGCGGCCTGCGGCCAGATCGTTGTTGGCTTCGTCCTGCGTCTGGTATTCCTTGATCTCGGCGGCCGTGGGCCCGAAATGCTTCTTGGCATAGGCCGAATGGGTGGTCGACACCTGCACGCCGAGCACTTTGCCCTTGAGATCGTCCGGCGTGGCGCCGAATTTCTGGTCCTTCGGCCCGATGATGGCGGTCGGCGTGTTGTAGTACTTATCCGAGAAGTCGATGGTCTTCTCGCGTTCGGCAGTGATCGACATCGAACTGGCGATGACGTCGATCTTCTTGGTCGTCAGCGCCGGGATGATGCCGTCCCAGGCGACAGGCGTGATGACGCAGTCGAGCTTCTCCTCGGCGCAGACGGCGTCGATGAACTCGATTTCCCAGCCAACCCATTTGCCGGAAGCGTCCGGCGAGGTGAAGGGCGGATAGGGCTCGGCGGCGACGCCGATCTTGACCGGATCGGCCTTGGCCACGCCCATGGCGGCGACGCCGAGCAGCAGCGCTGCGGCGAATGTTTTCAGAACAGTCTTCATGTCACGACTCCCAGTTTGTTGTTGGTTCCCGGTTTTCTTCCGTCCCGGCTTGTCCTAGCCGATGTTGCGGATGAACTGCTTCAGCCTTTCGGATTTCGGTGCGCCGAATATCTGCTCCGGCGGCCCCTCTTCCTCGACCAGCCCGTTGCAGAGGTAGACGACATGGGTCGCGACCTCGCGGGCGAATTTCATTTCATGCGTGACCAGCACCATGGTGCGGCCCTCGCGCGCCAGGTCGCCGATCACCTTCAGCACCTCGCCAACCAGCTCCGGGTCGAGCGCCGAGGTCGGCTCGTCGAACAGCATGACGCGCGGGTTGATGGCCAGGGCGCGGGCGATCGCCGCGCGCTGCTGCTGACCGCCGGAGAGATAGGCCGGATAGACGTCGCGCTTTTCGGCGAGGCCGACGCGCGCCAAAAGCTTTTCGGCTTCCCTGATCGCCACGTCGCGCCTTACGCCCAGAACATGCACCGGAACCTCGATGACGTTCTCGATCAGCGTCATGTGGCTCCACAGGTTGAAGTTCTGGAACACCATGCCGAGCTTGGCGCGGATGCGTTCGATCTGCCGGCGGTCGGCGGGCACGGTGTGGCCGTGGCTGTCGGCCTTGAGTTTGATCTCCTCGCCATTGACGCGGATGATGCCGCTGGTCGGGTTTTCCAGGCAGTTGATGCAGCGCAGCAGCGTCGACTTGCCGGAACCCGAGCCGCCGATAATGGCGATCACTTCGCCGTCGCGCGCCGACAGCGAAACGCCTTTCAGCACATGCAGCTGGCCAAATTTCTTGTGCAGGTTCTCGACATGGATGGCTTCGGCGGCGCCGTCCTGCGCCTTGCCGGATTGGACTGCGGCGGTTCCCGCCGCGCTCACCGGGGAACCTCTGCCACAGGGTCCACGGCAGATCGTCGAACGTCTATCCGGCTAATCAACATACGCTGTAATGCCCACTCCAGACTTCAGCATGGACCCAACAGCGCGAGCCCGTCAATCCCGCTCATTACGGCACTTGCGGCCTTATTGTGCAAGTGTATAAATAGCCTCCGATGAAATTTTTTCCATTTTTTTCACCTTGAACACGGCATTGAAAAGGGCACTGATGAGCGCTTTCGGATCACAATCCATGGCGGCGCCGTTGCGGCGCGTGCTGATGCGGTCGGCGGCCAATGCCATGCGCGGTGCCGACCGGGCTACCTGGCACTATGGCCCGGGTTTCGACCCGGCGAAAGCGGCGGCGCAGCACGCGGCTCTCGCTGAGCTGGTGGCGGCGTCCGGCGCCGAAATCGAATGGATCGATGACAAGGCCGACGGGCTGTCGGATTCCGTATTCACCCACGACCCGTCGCTGATGACCGACCGCGGCGCGCTGATCCTGTCCATGGGCAAGCCATTGCGCGCCCGGGAGCCATCGCTGCATGAGGAAACCTACACACGCCTGGGTATTCCCATCCTCGGCCGCGTCCAGGCTCCCGGCCAGGTAGAAGGCGGCGATTGCGTATGGCTGGATGCCAGCACGCTGGTGATCGGGCGCGGGGTGCGCTCCAACCAGGAAGGCATACAGCAGGTTTCCAATCTGCTGACGCCGCTCGGCATTTCCGTCTACGGTTTCGATCTGCCGCTGTGGCAGGGCGAGGAGGCGTGCCTGCATCTGATGTCGGTGATCAGCCCGCTGGCCGACGACCTGGCCCTGGTCTATTCACCGCTTTTGCCGGCGCCGTTCTATCAGTTGCTGAAGGCGCGCGGCATCCGGCTGGTGGAAGGCGACGCCGAAGAGTTTGCCGCGTCCAACGGCCTCAGCCTGAACGTGCTGCCGACCAGCCCGCATAAGGTCATTGCCGTCGCCGGCTTTCCCAAGACCAAGGCCGCGATGGAAGCCGCCGGCTGCACGGTTCAAATCTTCGAGGCGGATGCCCTCTGCATCGCCTGCGAAGGTGGGCCGACATGCCTGACGCGGCCCATCCTGCGGCAATGAATGAGCGCCGCAAGTTCCGCCGCGAGGGCGAGGAGCGGCGGCGGCAGGATCTGATTGACGCGACCCTGGACAGCGTGGCCGAACATGGGCTGGAGGGCGCCAGCCTGCGCACCATCGCACTGCGCGCCGGTGTCACCGCCGGGCTGATCCGGCACTATTTCCCCGGCAAGGAAGACTTGCTGCAGGAAACGTACGCGGCGCTGATGGGCCGCATGACCGAGCGGGCGAAGGCGGCATTGCTCATGGAAGACGCCTCGCCGCGCCAGCGCCTTGCGGCCTTCGTTACCGCCAACCTCAACGCGCCGATCATCGATGCACGCGTGTTTTCGCTGTGGGCAACCTTCATCGGCCGCGCCGGCGCGGATCCGAGCCTGGCTCGCGCCCACCGCGAAGGCTATCTTGGCTTTCGCAACGAGGTGGAAGCAGTCGTTGCCGAAGTGCTCGGCGCCGAGCAGCGCAGGCCAAACGCAAATGAACTGCGCCGCCATGCCATTGCCATCAACGCGATCATCGACGGGCTCTGGATCGAAGGCTGTCTGGCCGCAGAGATGTTCTCGCCTGGCGAATTGGCGGCGATCGGCGTCAAAGCCATAGAGGCCGAGCTCGGCCTCGCGCCGCAAAAGGGAGAGAAGCCATGACCACCATCGGCGAAGCGCTGATCACGCTGCTCGAAGCGCATGGCGTCGACACCGTTTTCGGCATTCCTGGCGTCCACACTGTCGAGCTTTACCGCGGGCTGGCGCGTTCAAAGATACGCCATGTCACGCCGCGTCACGAACAGGGCGCCGGCTTCATGGCCGACGGCTATGCCCGCGCCAGCGGCCGGGCGGGCGTTGCCTTTGTCATCACCGGACCGGGGCTGACCAACACCATCACCGCAATGGGCCAGGCGCGCGCCGATTCGGTGCCGATGCTGGTGATTTCGGGCGTCAACGCGATGCCGACGCTGGGCAAGGGGCTGGGCTTCCTGCACGAACTGCCGGACCAGCGCGGCATGATGGAGAAGGTGGCGCTGTTTTCGCAGCGTGTCACCGAGGCCAGCGAATTGCCGGGCGCTCTGGCGCGGGCCTTTGCGCTGTTTTCGTCGTCGCGGCCAGGCCCCGTCCATATCGAGATCCCGACCGACGTCATGGTCAAACCGGCCGACGGCATCGCTGCTTCGCTCACCAATGCGGCGCCGCCGGCGCCGGATGGCGCAGCCATTGCCGAGGCAGCCAAACTGATCGCAGCCGCGCGCCGACCGCTGATCCTTGCCGGTGGCGGCGCCAAGCGCGCCGAACAGCCACTGCAGCGCCTGGCCGAGCGGCTCGGCGCACCTGTCGTCCAGACCGCCAATGCGCGCGGTCTGCTGCACGCGCATCCGCTTTGCGTGCCGGCCAGCCCCAGCCTGAAGGCGGTGCGTGCGCTGATGGCAGACGCCGATCTGGTCATCGCCGCCGGCACCGAATTCGGCCCGACCGACTATGACGGTTACAGCGACGGCGGCTTCGTGCTGCCCGCCAATCTGATCCGCATCGATATCGGCGCCGACCAGCTCGCCCGCCGCCCGGTGAGCGTCGGCATCCAGGCCGATTGCGCGGAGGTGCTTGGTGCACTGCTAGGCGCGCTCCACCCTGATCATGCCGCAGCGAAGGACGGCGAGAGCCGCGCAGCCGCGTCGAGAAAGGCGGCCTTTGCCGAGCTCAGCCCGGCCTATGCCGCGCAGGTGCGTGCGGTGGAAACCATCCGCGACGCACTGCCGGGCGCCATCATCGTCGGCGATTCCACCCAGCCGATCTACGCCGCCAATCTCTATTACGACCATGACCGGCCAGGCGGCTGGTTCAACGCCGCCACCGGTTTCGGCGCGCTCGGCTACGGGCCGCCGGCGGCGATCGGCGCAGCGCTCGCCATGCCCGGCGTGCCGGTGGTTTGCCTGACCGGCGACGGCGGCTTCCAGTTCACCTTGCCGGAGCTAGGCGCGGCGCTCGATGCACCCGCACCGGTCATCTTCGTCGTCTGGAACAACAGAGGCTATCGCGAGATCGAAACGTCGATGCTCGATGTCGGCGTCGAGCCGGTCGGCGTGTCCCCGGCGCCGCCGGATTTCTGCAAGCTGGCCGAGGCCTACGGCATATCAGCCGAGCGGCTTGCCGGTACTGCCGGTCTCGCCGATGCGCTCAAACGCGCACGCGCAACCAGACTGCCGCACGTCATCGAAATCACCATCGACTGACGCCTGGCCGCGCGCCGTACGTCCATGCGCGGGGGTCGGAAGGGGCGGTCGGCGGCTTCGAGCGATGCAAAGACGCAACAACTGCCATGTCGAGATGTCGGTTGAGTGATCGTGCAAAAGGCGCGACGCTCTGCGTCGGCGCGGCACGACAAGCGACATAATCATAAGAAACGACAGGAGCGTCCAGGATGACGGAAACAGTTCAGGGCAAGCATATCGTGGTGACCGGTGGCACCGGGGCGCTGGGTGCCGCGGTCGTCGGCAAATTGCTGGCGGACGGCGCGATCTGCCATGTGCCCAATGCCCACGCGTCGGCCCCCACGCATTTCCCCTTCGCGGCCCATGATCGCGTCCGGCTGGCGCATAATGTCGATCTCGCCGATCCTGCCAAGGTCGATGCCTTCTATGACAGCGTTCCCGAATTGTGGGCCTCCATCCATCTGGCCGGCGGCTTTGCCATGGCCCCCGTCGAGAAAATCGAATCCGCATCCTTTGCCGAAATGATGGACACCAACGCCCGCACCGCCTTTCTGTGCTGCCGCGCGGCAGTACGCTCCATGCTTGGCTCGGCCACTGCGGGCCGCATCGTCAATGTCACGGCACGCGCCGGGCTCGACCCGCGCAGAGGCGCCGGCATGGTCGCCTATACCGCCAGCAAAGCGGCAGTGGCGGCGATGACCGTGGCGATGGCGGAAGAGCTGAAGCACAAAGGCATACTGGTCAACGCGGTAGCGCCCTCGACGCTCGATACGCCGGCCAACCGCGCCGACATGCCGGATTCCGATTTCGGCAAATGGGTCAGCCTCGAAGCCGCCGCCGAGGCAATCGCCTATCTGGCATCACCGGCCAATCTGGCAATGAGCGGAACGCTGGCGCCACTTTACGGCCGCGCCTGAAGTTCCGCCGCGCAGGCGACTCATTTGGTTTGGCTTCCGATGGCGGCCTTTGCCGACCTCGCCTGATCTACAGCGGAGGTTAGCCATTCAATCATGGCGACCGCCGACGCCTCCACGGCATTAGAAGGCCTGCGACTACGTCAGGTTCGAGACGCCCGCTTCCACGACCTCGACTGCGTCGCCGATGGCGATCGCGCCGGCGTTGTTGGGAATCGCATTCTGGCCGAAGATGATGCCGCCCTTGGCGGAGCGGTGGATTTTGCCAAGCGTCTGCAACGGCTCGCGCGGGTCCGGCTGCTCGCCGCTCAACGGATCTCGGGTCGTGATGACGCACCGCGAGCAAGGCTTTGCGATGCGCAACTCGACAGCGCCGATGCGGATCGTCTTCCAGCTGTCTTCGAGCCATGCGCCGTCTGCGTCGACGACGATGTTTGGCCGGAACCGCGCCATCTCGATGGGCCTGGCAAGATGGCTGTTCAGATGGTTCAGCGAGCCTGTCGTGGCGATCAGCAGCGGAAAACCGTCGGCAAAGCCGACGAAATCGCCGGGCTGGCCGAATTCCGCATCGACCGGCCGGTTTTGCGGATCGTCGAAATAGACGAGATCGACGGGCCGGCCAAGAATAGCCGAGAGATAGGCGCCGGCGGCCGGATCGCCCGGCCGCGCGGCAGCCATATCCTTCCAGATCTTGACTTGCCGGAGCGCGGTGCTGGGAGCCGGAGCCTCGACGAAGTGCGAGCCATGCCTGTCATGTTTCAACAGGATGCCCGTTTCGCGATGCTCGACGTCGATCGTCGTCATATCAGGTATCTGGCGAATGGTGAGGAACTGCCCATCCTTGTCGACGACCATCCAGCGGCGGTCGCCTTCCATGCCCATTGTCTCGATGTCGGCGCTCGGCACGGCATGGCCGCGCAGGCTCTTGACCGGATAGCGATAGAGTTCGGCGACCTTCATCCCGCATGCTTCTCTGTTGCCCGAAGGGCCTTCCGTGTTTACGTCTGCAACGACGGCCGAGCCTACAACCGCGCGTGCGGAATTGAAGGGGTTGCACGGTCTTAGTCTTGTGCCAATCGCGCAGCCGAGCATGAAAAACCCGCGAGCCTTGCGGCCCGCGGGTTTTCTTGTTCAGGCTGCGCGCGAGGCGCAGCCGAGGCCTAGCTTGCGCGAAGCGGCTTACGCGCTGCGCGCGAAGCGGCTTAGCTGCCCTGCTTCTTCAGCGCGGCGCCAAGGATGTCGCCCAGCGAAGCGCCGGAGTCGGTAGAGCCGTACTGTGCGACGGCTTCCTTCTCTTCGGCGATTTCCAGCGCCTTGATCGAGACCTGCAGCTTGCGGGTCTTCTTGTCGAAGGCGATGACGCGGGCGTCCAGCTTCTGGCCGACCGAGAAGCGCTCGGGGCGCTGCTCGTCACGGTCCCGGCTGAGGTCGTTGCGCTTGATGAAGGTCTCGATGCCGCTGTCGACCAGCCGCACTTCCAGACCGCCATCCTTGATGCCGGTGACTTCGCAGGTGACGACAGCGTTCTTGCGCAGTTCGCCTGAAGTCGCGGCTTCGCCGACCGTGTCCTTGGCCAGCTGCTTGATGCCGAGCGAGATGCGCTCCTTGTCGATGTCGACGTCGAGCACCTGCGCCTTGACCATGTCGCCGCGATTGTACTCTTCGATGACCTGCTCGCCCGGACGGGTCCAGTCGAGGTCGGAAAGGTGCACCATGCCGTCCACGTCGCCTTCGAGGCCGATGAACAGGCCGAACTCGGTCTTGTTCTTGACCTCGCCCTCGACCTGGCTGCCGACCGGATGGCTCGCGGCAAAAGCCTGCCACGGGTTTTCCAGCGTCTGCTTGAGGCCGAGCGAGATGCGGCGCTTGGCCGGATCGACCTCGAGCACGACAACGTCGACTTCCTGTGTCGTCGACAGGATCTTGCCGGGGTGCACGTTCTTCTTGGTCCACGACATTTCCGAAACGTGGATGAGGCCTTCGATGCCCGGCTCCAGCTCGACGAACGCGCCGTAGTCGGTGATGTTGGTGACGGTACCCTTGATCTTCTTGCCGATCGGGAACTTGGTGCCGATCTCGGACCACGGATCGCTCTCGAGCTGCTTCATGCCGAGCGAGATGCGGTGGGTTTCCTGGTTGATGCGGATGATCTGCACCTTGACCGTCTGACCGATGTTGAGGATCTCGGTCGGGTGGTTGACGCGGCGCCATGCCATGTCGGTGACATGCAGCAGGCCATCGATGCCGCCGAGGTCGACGAACGCACCGTAATCGGTGATGTTCTTGACGACGCCTTCGACAACCTGGCCTTCTTCGAGGTTCTGCACGATTTCCGAACGCTGTTCGGCGCGGCTTTCCTCGAGCACGGTGCGGCGCGACACCACGATGTTGCCGCGGCGGCGATCCATCTTGAGGATCTCGAAGGGCTGCGGGTTGTGCATCAGCGGAGAGACATCGCGGATCGGGCGGATATCGACCTGGCTGCGCGGCAGGAAGGCCACGGCGCCGTCGAGGTCGACAGTGAAGCCGCCCTTGACCTGGTTGAAGATGACGCCTTCGACGCGCTCACCCTTGGTGAACTTCTCTTCGAGCTTGACCCAGCTCTCTTCGCGGCGGGCCTTGTCGCGCGACAGGACGGCTTCGCCCAGCGCGTTTTCGATGCGCTCGACCATGACCTCGACCGTGTCGCCGACCTTGAGCGTCGAGTCCTTGCCCTTGACGCCGAATTCCTTCAGCGGCACGCGGCCTTCGACCTTGAGGCCGACATCGATGATGGCCATGTCTTTTTCGATCGCCAGGATCGTGCCCTTGACGACCTGACCTTCGCCGGAGTGGCCGGCGGTAAATGATTCTTCGAGCAGGCTCGCGAAATCGTCGCGAGTGGGATTTGCAGCTGACATATTTTCTCCTGGAGTGCCCCGCATCTCTTGCGGGACGGGCGCCGTGGGTTAGCGTTGCGTTGGCCTGCCGGCGTTCCGGGCTACAAAAGCCCTGGGCCGCCTAAGCGGCAATTCCGGCGCATGAAGAATGCTGGCAGGCTGGTTCGTGCCCGATATGGGTATTTTCTTCGCTTCCGGCAATCGGTGGCAGCGGGAAAACCCTGGATCAGGCTTTATCTCTCTTGGCCAAGGCGTCGTCGATGATCGCTTTGGCCGCCAGAAACGCGGCCTCTATAGCCATTTCGGAGGTATCAAGCAAGTGCGCGTCGGCGGCGGGCTTCAGCGGCGAGTCGGCCCTGCCCATGTCGCGCTCGTCGCGGCGCATGATATCGGCAAGGATTTCGGCGAAATTGGCAGTGCCGCCGATGCTCTCGATTTCCGCCAGCCGGCGCTGCGCCCGCACCTGCGCACTCGCCGTCACATAGAGTTTTATGTCGGCGTCAGGGCACACGACCGTGCCGATGTCGCGCCCGTCGAGCACCGCGCCCGGCGGCGTTTTGGCGAAATCGCGCTGCTTTTCGACCAGGATGCGCCGAACGGTAGGGTAAACCGCTACCTTCGAAGCCGCTTCGCCGACAGCATGCGCCGACAAGACCGCCCGGTCGAGCTTGGCTAGATTGACCTGGCGGGCAGCGGTTTCGGCGGCCGAGACATTGTCGAGCGGCAGCGCGTGCCGGATCAACGCATGGGCGACCGCGCGATAAGTGAGGCCGGTGTCGAGCAGGTTGAGACGGTAGTGGTCGGCCAGCCGGCGGGCCAGCGTGCCCTTGCCGGCGCCGGCCGGGCCGTCGATGGCGATGGTGAACGGCAATTCGAACCTCGAAGATTTGCTGCTATCAGGATCGAAACTGGAAACCCGCATCTTTCAGCTTCAGAGCTTCATTTCCAGCGTAAAAGCCACTGTGCAGATGATTTAGATTTTTCCGCACCAGGCGTAGCAGCGCGTCGCCAATCTTGGTGAATGCCGCATGCTTCTCTATCAACTGCCCAAAATCGTCGAAGTCGCGCGCTTGGAAATAAAATCGGCCCTGAAAAATTGAACTGCCTTCGGTCCGGGATGGGTTGTACTGTATCACAGATGAGCGGCTGAGATCGGGATCATACGTATCGTTGTATGGATTGTGCTTCCAAACAATTTCCTCCCTCAGTGCCTTGGGAACGAGATGAAAGCCCTCGACCTTACGGCCCGGGTGCACTCGTTCAAATTTTTCTTTCAGCGAGGGTGCGGGGGTCTTCGACTGGCTGTTGATCACCGCGAATACCCCCTTTGAAAGCACGATGGACTGAAGCTCAGTTTGATCTTTGTCTGACAACCAGAAATTGACCTGCCTGCCCATCATTGCCGCGATTCCGACATGCACTCTCATGCACGAATACTGCACATTGAGACAGGGAAAATCACCCAATCTCCGCGCCCAGCCCCGTCATCAGCCCCATGAACTCCGGGAAGCTCGTCGCGATCATTGCGGCGTCGTCGATGGTTACCGGCTTTTCCGTTGCCAGCCCCATCACCAGGAAGCTCATGGCGATACGATGGTCGAGATGCGTCTGCACCGTCGTGTCCTGGCCATTGGGATGGCCGCCCAGCCCCTTGCCGCCGGGCTTTCCGCGCACCGCGAGCGAAGCTTCGCCTTCGGTGCAGTCGACGCCGTTGAGCTTCAGCCCATTGGCAACCGCTGCCAGTCGGTCGGATTCCTTCACCCGCAGCTCTTCCAGCCCCTGCATCAACGTCTCGCCCTCGGCGAAGCTCGCGGCAACCGCCAGCACCGGATATTCGTCGATCATCGACGGCGCCCGCTCGGGCGGCACGGTGACGCCCTTGAGCTCGGAGTAGCGCACGCGCAGATCGGCAACATCCTCGCCGCCGGCATTGCGCGGGTTCAAGATGTCGATCTGGCCGCCCATTTCCTGCAACGTTAGAAGCAGGCCGGTGCGGGTGGGGTTCATCAGCACGTTCTCGATGATGATGTCCGAACCCGGCACGATCAGTGCCGCGACCAGCGGGAAGCCGGCCGAGGAGGGGTCGCCGGGCACGGCGATGGTC
The DNA here is from genome assembly GCF_040318265.1 of Mesorhizobium sp. M1252. Lineage (NCBI taxonomy): Bacteria > Pseudomonadati > Pseudomonadota > Alphaproteobacteria > Hyphomicrobiales > Phyllobacteriaceae > Mesorhizobium > Mesorhizobium sp. M1252. The sequence goes on from NZ_JAMYLX010000002.1 coordinate 532,335, forward strand.
TGCCCTGTCAATTTGCCCTGGCCCTCGATGAAGATGTGGCGCACGCCGCGCTCGTCGGTCTCGACCGAGAGATTGGCGCCAAATCCCCTAAGCATCTTTTCGGTATGATCGCGCGTCATCACCGGTTCGATCACGGTGGTGATGCCGGGCGTGTTGAGGCCTGCCAGCAGCACGGCCGACTTCACCTGCGCCGAGGCCATCGGCACGCGGTAGGTAATGGGTGCGGCGTGTTTCGGCCCATGCAGCGTGATCGGCATGCGGTCGCCCGGCGTCGCCTTCAGCACCTGCACGCCCATCTGGCGCAAGGGTTCGAGCACGCGGCCCATCGGCCGTCCCGACAGCGATGCGTCGCCGATGAAGGTCGTTTCCATGTCGTAAGTGCCGACGAGGCCCATTGTGAGGCGGGAGCCGGTACCGGCATTGCCGAAATCGAGCGGGCCTTCCGGCTGCAGCAGCGCGCCATTGCCGGTGCCGCGGATCACCCACTCGGCGCCGCGCTTCTCGATATGCGCGCCCATCGCCTTCATGGCGGCCGCCGTGCGCATCACATCCTCGCCTTCGAGCAGGCCGGTGACGCGGGTTTCGCCGGAGGCAAGGCCGCCGAACATCATGGAACGGTGCGAAATCGACTTGTCGCCCGGCACGCGAGCGGTGCCGGAAAGGGCGGATGATTTGCGGGCGGTGGCCGGCTTGGCAGCGGCGGCGTGAGACATGGAATTTCCCTGGACGGAATGCCGGCGCACCGGCGCTTTTCATTTGTTGCGGCGGTCTCGTATCACGGCGGGCACGAATGGTCATCCCCATGGTCGTCGCTTGGCGCGAGGCCTTTCAGTGCTTGGTTTTGTGACGCCGGCTTTTCGCTTTGACAGCGCGGTAAACTGTGGTTAAGGGGACCACTCTTTTACTGACGAGGCTTGACGTGGCAAAAAACGAACTTGGCACAAAGCGTGTCGACCCTGAAACGGGCCGAAAATTCTACGACCTGAACAAGGACCCTATCGTCTCGCCCTATACGGGCAAGACGTATCCGCGTTCCTATTTCGAGGACGGCAAGATCGCCGCCCTCGAAGAGGAAGAGGAAGTGGCCGAGAAGGAAGTGGACGCCGAGGAAGAAGAAGGCGTTGAAGTCGTCTCGCTTGAAGAGGCCGACGAAGACGTCAAGGCCGGCGACGAGCTTCCCGACCTGGGCGACGACGAGGACGATGTCGATCTAGGCGACGATGAGGACGATACTTTCCTTGCCGACGAAGAGGAAGAAGACGACGACGTCGCCGACATGATCGGCGTCGGCGACGACGACGACGAAGTCTAGGAACGCTTCGAACGCATGCATTTAGCGGCGTTGACGGGCTATGACGAAAAAGCGGCCCTCGAAGGCTTGATCTTCAGGGAAGGCGGGGTTAGAAGCCGCCTGCACTAAACGGCGCGGTCCTGAAACCCGCGCCGGACCTCTCGCCGGCAACGGCGACGGCTGACTGCCGGAGTGGGGCCATAGCTCAGTTGGGAGAGCGCTTGAATGGCATTCAAGAGGTCGTCGGTTCGATCCCGATTGGCTCCACCAAACAGTCTTTTTCCGACGCTCGGTTTCGCGGCATTCGTGCTTGTCGCCTGCCAGTCGGCGCCTGAACCATCATCGCCGCCGCCAACGCCCGCACCTCAGCCCATGGCGCCTGCCGCGATCTCTGCTCCTGATGGTGCGGCGGTCCTCGATCCATCCGTGCGGGTTATGCCGCCCGGCGAAGGCGTCCCGGCCAAGTATGTCGCGTTTTCCGGCATATGGGGCGGACAGCTGGACGGGATGTATGACGGCAAGCTCGCCGTGCTGACGATTACGCGCGGCGGCAATGTCACCGCCACCTATGCCTGGGGCGATGTCGCCGACAACAAACCGGGCGTGGCCGACGGCGAAGGCAAGATTTTCGGCAACACGTTGAAACTGCGGCGCCTTCCCAATGGCGCGGACGTCAGCGCGGTCATTCAGGCGGACGGAACGCTGGCCGTCACCTATGGGCTTGCCGACCGAACCTATACGGGCACGTTCACCAAGCAATAATTGCGAGAGCTAATCTTCCGGGGGAGCCACGGCTGGCCCCTTCCCCGATCAGTGCAGGCCGAATTCGCGCAGCAGTTCTTCGCGATAGCGCACGAAGCGGCTCTCGCTGCGCTCGCGCGGGCGTGGCAGGTCGATGTCGATCAACCGCGCCGCGCCGCCTTTCTCCTTGGGCAGGATCAGCACCCGGTCGGCAAGATAGATCGCCTCCTCCAGATCGTGGGTGACCATCACCATGGTGACGTTCTCCTCGCTCCAGATGCGCGCCAGTTCCTCCTGCATGCCGATCTTGGTCATGGCGTCCAGCGCCCCCAGCGGCTCGTCGAGCAGAAGGATCTCGGGCTGCACGGTGAGCGCCCGGGCGATGCCGACGCGCTGCGCCATGCCGCCGGAAAGCTGGCTCGGAAAAGCATCGGCGAATTCGGCAAGGCCGACCAGGGCGACGTAGAAGCGGGCGCGTTCCTCGGCCTGCCTCTTGGGAACACCGCGCACTTCGAGGCCGAACGCGACATTGCCGAGCACGCTCAGCCACGGCAGCAGCCGCGGCTCCTGGAAGATCACGGCACGCTCGGCGCCGACGCCATGCACCGGCTGGCCGTCGATCGCGACACCGCCGCTGTCGGCCGCCTCCAGTCCGGCCAGAATACGCAGCAACGTGGTCTTGCCGGAGCCGCTGGCGCCGACAATGACCAGGCATTCCCCCGAACGAATGTCGAGGTTGAGCGTCCGCAGCACGGCAAGCTGGCGCCCGCCGAGGCTGAAGGATTTGGACAGGTCGCGGATCGAGACCTCCCCGCCGCGGTTGGAACCGGTCATCTCATCTCTCAGCTATTTCAGAGCTCAGTTGATCTTGGTTTCGCCGGGCCGGTACAGGATGTCGGCGGCTTTCAGCTTGCCCTTGGCCAGACGGCCGTCGCGCTCCAGCACGGCGACCCAGAAGTCGATGTCGCGGTCGGTCGCCTGCGCACCTTCGCGCAGACCAAAGCCGGTCCAGTAGCGGGCGAGATCGCCGTTTTCACCGCGCTTGTCGAGGATAGTGGCCAGCACCTTGCGGGCTTCGTCCGGGTTCTGGCGCGACCAGTCCGAGGCGCGCGCCGACTGTTCGACGAAGTTGCGCGCCGCATCCGGGTTGGCGGCAATGAAGTCGCGCCTGAGTACGACGAAGCCGCCGGCGAGTTCGCCGAGCACCTGCGTGTCGTCGAACACGCCGCGCACGCCGCCATTGGCGACCAGCGCGCCGGCAAAGGTCGCCTGCCAGTAGCCGAGGCCGGCAATGTCGACCTGGCGCGAGCGCAGCGTCTGCTCAAGCTGCGGGCCGGGCACGACAATGAGGTTGGCGGCGGTCGGCGGCAGGCCGACGCTGTGCAGGGCCTCACGCACCGTATAGTCGAGATGAGCGCCGAGCGTGTTGACAGAGATGGTCTTGCCGGCAATGTCGGCGATCGATTTGATCGGGCTGTCTTCCAGCACGTAGAAGACGCTCTTCACATCCTTGTTGATGCCGTTGCTCGGATACGCCGCGACGAAGTCGTTGCCGCCCGAGATCGAGTTGATCACCGCTGCGGTGGCGGCCGAGCCGATGTCGACGCTGCCGGAAGACAGCGCAAACAGCGATTCCGGTCCACCCGAGGAATAGCCGACATTCTCCAGCTCGACGCCGAGCCCTTTGAAGTAGCCGAGCTCGTCGGCCAGCTCGTGCGGGGAGATGCTGCCACGGCTGGCGAGGTAGCGGAACTTGACGGCTGCGGCTTGCGCAAAGGCCAGGCGCGGCAGGCCGGCGGCGATGAGGCCGGCGGCAAGCGGCGCGCCGGCAAGCAGCGAACGGCGGGTGATTTTCATGATCGGGTCCTTGTGAGGTAAACGGTCAGGGGCGGACTGCTCAGTTGACAGGATTGCTCCAGCGACAGAGCCGCCGCTGCAGGGTGACCAATGCCTGGTTGGCGATCAGGCCAAGCCCGGCGAGGATGACGATTGCCGCAAACATCAGCGGGATCTGGAAATTGTACTGCGCGTTCATCACCTGGAAGCCGATGCCCTTGTTGGCACCTATCATCTCGGACGCGATCAGCAGCAGCAGCGCCGTGGTGGCGCTCAGCCGCAAGCCGACGAAGATCGACGGCACGGCGCCCGGCAGTACGACGCGGCGAAACACGGTGAGCCGGCTCGCACCATAGACGCGCGCCATTTCAAGCAGCTTGGGATCGACTTCCTTGACGCCGCTGGTGGTATTGAGCAGCAGCGGAAACAGCGTCGCCCAGAAGATGACGAAGATCTTCGAGGTCTCGCCAAGTCCCAAGAGCAGGATGAACACCGGGTAGAGCGCCAGTGCAGAGGTCTGCCGGAACACCTGCAGGATCGGATCGAGCGCGGTTTCGACCGGGCGCACCTGGCCCATGAACAGGCCGAGCGGAATGGCGACGGCCACGGCTGCGGCAAAGGCGATGCCGGCGCGCTGCAGGCTGATGGCGATGTCGCCGAGCAGGCTGCCGCCGGCAAGCCCCTTCCAGAGCGCTTCGACGATCATGTCGATCGGCGGCAGCACCGCCGCGTTGACCCATCCGACGCTGCTCGCCACCTGCCAGAGCGCCAGGAAGCCGGCAAGCACGCCGTAGCGCTTCAGGAAGCGAACAGCAGCCCGGCCGCCGAGGCGCAGAAAGTCGGTGCCGAGCCCGGTTTCGCCACCACTGCGGCGAACCGTGATTTGCCGATCGATGTGCTGCAACGTCATTGCTTCACCCCTTCGATGCCAAGGTCATTCGGCGGCAAGGACGGTCGAGCGGGCGACGGTCCATGGATTTTCCGGGCGCCTGAGACCGAGATTCTCGCGCAGCGTGCGGCCTTCGTAAGCCGTGCGGAACAGGCCGCGCCGCTGCAGCTCGGGAATGACCAGGTCGACGAAATCGTCGAGCGCGCCGGGCAGCCAGGGCGGCAGGATGTTGAAGCCGTCGGCCGCCTCGCTGGTGAACCATTCCTCCAGCTGATCGGCGACCTGCGTGACGCTGCCGACGATGGTGTAGTGGCCGCGCGCCGTCGCTACCCATTGGTAAAGCTGGCGGATGCTGAAATTGTGCTCGTCGGCAATCTGCCGGATCAGCGCCTGGCGGCTTTTCATGCCTTCGGTTTCCTTGCTCGGCGGCAACGGGCCGTCGAGCGGATAGCCCCTGATGTCGAGCGTCTGGCCGGCCAGCCCGTTGAGCAGGGCGACACCGTCCTCGGGCAGGATAAGGTCGTTAAGCTGTTGGTATTTGGCACGGGCCTCGTCCTCGGTGCGGCCGACGAAGGGCGCGACGCCCGGCATGATCAGCACCTGGTCGGGATCGCGGCCGACTTCAGCCACGCGCGCCTTGATGTCGCGGTAGAATTCCTGCGCCGTCTCGAGCTTCTGATGGGCCGTGAAGATGACCTCGGCCGAGTGCGCGGCAAGCCCACGGCCGTCTTCCGACTGCCCCGCTTGTACGACAACCGGATGTCCTTGCACCGGGCGCGGCACGTTGAGCGGACCCTTGACGCTGAAATGCTCGCCCTTGTGGTCGATGTCGTGCAATCTGTCCTTGTCGTAGAAACGGCCCGACTGCTTGTCGCGGATGAAGGCGTCATCCTCCCAGCTGTCCCACAGCGCCTTGACCGTCTCGACATGCTCATGCGCCCTGGCATAGCGCTCGGCATGGCTGGGCTGGACGTCGCGGTTGAAATTGCGTGCCGTTTCGTCGCCGGCCGAGGTCACCACGTTCCAGCCGGCGCGGCCGTTCGACAACAGGTCGAGCGAAGCGAATTTGCGCGCCAGCGTGTAAGGCTCCTCATAAGTGGTGGACGCCGTTGCGATGAAGCCGAGATGCGTCGTCAGCGGCGCCAGCGCCGCAAACAGCGTCACCGGCTCGAAGCCGGCGATCTTGGCGTTGCCGCCCTCGCGGGCGCCGAGGCCGACGGTCAGGTTGTCGGCCAGGAAATAGGCGTCGAACAGGCCGCGCTCGGCGGTCAGCGCCAGCTTCTTGTGGAACTCGAAATTGGTGGCGCCGTCGGCCGGCGCATCGGGATGACGCCAGGCGGCGATATGCTGCCCGCCGCCGGGCAGGAAAGCGCCGAGCTTGATCTGCCGCGGCCTGCTATCGGACTTGCTGGCTCGAGTCATTGCAGGCGTCCTTCTGGTCTATGCGGGATGGAATATTGCGTCGCGGATCGTGGTTTCAGGCGGCAAGGACGACGCTGTAGGGCACGCCGGCCACCCGGCATGCCTCGGCGACCGCCTGCCGGGCTCGCGCCTTGACTGCCTCTGACACCAGCACGCCATCTGCAAAGTCCTTGTCCGAGGCGTAGATCGCGGTCGGCAGGGTCTGCGCCTCGAAGAAGCCGAACAACGGCCGCAACTGGTGTTCGACGACAAGCGAATGACGCTCGCCGCCGCCTGTTGCCGCCAGGATGATCGGCTTGCCGCGCAGCGACGACGGGTCGAGCAGGTCGAAGAAGTGCTTGAACAGCCCGGTGTAGCTGCCCTTGAAGGTCGGGGAGCCGACCACCAGCACGTCGGCGCCGAGCAGCTGCTCGATAATACCGCGCGCCGCCGGATCGAGATCGCCAAGCTGTCTTGCAGGCGCAAAGGACGGGCCGAGATCCTCGATGTCGAAAACGCTCAAAGCCGAGCCGGCCCGGCTCGCCACCTCACCGGCGATGTGGCTGACGAATGCCTTCGTCTTGGACGGACGGGTCAGGTTGCCGGACAACCCCACCACCAGCTTTTTTGACATCCGAGGCTCCTTCTCGCAAACGCACTATCCGCATTAAGCCTACCGATTTTGTAGAATTAAATGAGCGTGAAGATTTCAAAACCGGGCTCTGAAGCGAATGGAGTTTGCGGTACATCGCCTTTGGTTGGTTCATTTGGCCCCAAAAGCGCCGCGGCAGATGCTGACGCGGTCGCGCAAGGCATCGCCGGGGACCATGGCCTTGGTCCTTTGCGCACCGATGGGTATCGTCGCGAAACCGTCAAGGGCCGGCGGCATTGACACTGCGTTGTGTGAGTGTCGATTGAACCCGATCGCGTGGGCGACGAAGTAGGCAACTGGAATCAAAGAACAGGATGCGCGCATGAAAAAGATCGGCTTTCTTTCCTTCGGCCATTGGTCGCCCTCGTCGCAATCGCAGACGCGCTCGGCGTCCGACGCGCTGCTGCAGTCGATCGACATGGCCGTCGCCGCCGAGGAGCTGGGCGCGGACGGCGCCTATTTCCGCGTCCATCATTTTGCCCGCCAGCTCGCTTCGCCGTTTCCGCTTCTGGCCGCGGTCGGCGCCCGCACCAGCCGCATCGAGATCGGCACCGCCGTCATCGACATGCGCTATGAGAATCCGCTGTATATGGCCGAGGATGCGGGTGCTGCCGACCTGATCGCCGGTGGCCGGCTGCAGCTTGGCATCAGCCGCGGTTCGCCGGAGCAGGTGATCGACGGCTGGCGCTACTTCGGCTACGTGCCGCAGGACGGCAAAAGCGATGCCGACATGGCGCGCAACCATGCCGAGGTGTTTCTGGACGTGCTGCGCGGCGAAGGTTTCGCGCAACCCAATCCGCGGCCGATGTTCCCCAATCCTCCGGGAATGCTGCGGCTCGAGCCGTTCTCGGCCGGCCTGCGCGATCGGATCTGGTGGGGCGCCGCTACCAACGCCACCGCCGAATGGGCGGGCAAGCTCGGCATGAACCTGCAAAGTTCGACGCTGAAGTTCGATGAGGGCGGCCAGCCGCTCCACATCCAGCAGGCCGAACAGATCCGCGCCTATCGCGCGGCGTGGAAGGCGGCCGGCCACACACGCGAGCCGCGCGTGTCGGTCAGCCGCAGCATCTTTGCGCTGGTGAACGACCGCGACCGCGCCTATTTCGGCGGCGGCAGCAGCGAAGATCATTTCGGCTATATCGAGCCTGAGAAGCTTGCCGTCTTCGGCCGCTCCTATGCCGCCGAGCCCGATGTGCTGGTCAAGCAGCTGAAAGAGGATGAAGCGATCGCCGAGGCCGACACGCTGCTTCTGACCGTCCCCAACCAGCTCGGCGTCGAGTACAACGCCCACGTCATCGAGGCGATCCTGAAGCACGTCGCGCCGGCTCTGGGCTGGCGCTGACAAGAGGCGCCAGCCGCCCGGCAAACAAAGAGATAGACCGTTTCGCCGGCAAACGGTGAGACGCTCTAAGGGAAGAGGCGGCTAGGCATCCGCCTTGAAGGTCTGCTTCTGCTGGCCTAGCCCCTCGATGCCCAGTTCCACCACATCGCCGGGCTTCAGGAACACGGGCGGCTTCATGCCCAGCCCAACGCCGGGCGGGGTGCCGGTGGAGATGATGTCGCCAGGATGCAGCGACATGAACTGGCTGAGATAGGAAACGAGATAGGCGACGCCGTAGACCATGGTCCTGGTCGAGCCGTTCTGCATCGTCTTGCCGTTGACCGTCAGCCACATTTTGAGGTTCTGCGGATCGGCAACCTCGTCCTTGGTGACAAGCCACGGCCCGGTCGGACCGAACGTGTCGCAGCTCTTGCCCTTGGTCCACTGGCCCTGGCGCTCGGCCTGGAAGGCGCGCTCGGACACGTCATGGGCAACGGCATAGCCGGCGACATAATCCAGCGCCTCGGCTTCGCTGACGTATTTGGCTTTTCTGCCGATGACTACGGCGAGTTCAACCTCCCAGTCGGTCTTTTCCGAACCGCGCGGGATCAGCACATCATCGTCGGGGCCGACAATGGCCGAGCTCGCCTTCATGAAGATGATCGGCTCCGGCGGCACGGTGGCGCCGGTTTCGGCGGCATGGTCGGAATAATTCAGGCCGATGCAGATGAACTTGCCCGTGCCTGCGACGCAGGCGCCGAGGCGCGGCTTGCCGGAAACCGCCGGCAGCGAGTTCGGATCGAGCTTCGACAATGTCTCGAGCGACGCCGGATCGAGCGCCTTGCCGGCAATGTCGGTGACATGACCCGAAAGATCGCGGATCGTTCCATCCGCATCGAGCAGGCCGGGGCGTTCGCTCCCTATCTCGCCATAGCGCAGCAGTTTCATCTTGCTCTCCAAATTGTGGCCCAAGGCCGTTTTCAAAACTCGCTCCGCCAAGCGATGACTGGGCGGACTCTGGCTATCGGACCCGACCTGGGGCAAGCCGGACTTTAGAACTGTTCGAGCCTGGACCTGCGGATCAAGGCTATTGCTCAGATCGACCAGCCGCCGTCGATATTATAGGCCTGCCCTGAGGTGTACGTGGCACCGGCCAGATAAACCGCAAGATCGGCGATTTCCTCGGGCGTGCCGAGACGGCCCATCGGCTGGCGGGCAATGAAGGCTGCGCGGGCCGCGTCGTAATCGCCCTGCGCATGCATGCGGTCCTGCAGCGACGGGCTCTCGACGGTGCCGGGGCAGATGGCGTTGCAGCGAATGCCCTTGGCGACATAGTCCGCGGCAACCGCCTTGGTGAGACCGATCACGGCCGCCTTGGAGACGCCATAGGCGAAGCGGTTGGGCACGCCCTTGCCGGCGCCGGCGACGGACGACATGTTGATGATCGAGCCATCGCCGCGCTCCAGCATGCCGGGCAGTACCGCCCGAATGGTGCGGATCATGGCGCGGACATTGAGGTTGAAGGCGAAGTCGAGATCGGCATCCTTCATCTCGAGGATGGACCCGGAATGAACGAAGCCGGCGCAGTTGAACAGCACGTCGACGCGGCCGATTTCGGCGAAGCCCGACGTGACGGCATCATCGTTGAGGACGTCGAGCTTGCGGGTCTTGATGCCGGAGGTCTTGGCGAGTTCGGCCAGCAGCGCCTCGTTGATGTCGGTGGCGTGCACGACGGCGCCTGCCTTGGCGAAGGCCAATGCGCTCGCCCTGCCGATGCCTTGCGCCGCCGCCGTGACGACAACGACCTTGCCTGCCAGATCCGCCATGCGTTTCTCCTCGCCCTCTTTGGCCACTTCTCGGCCCGATTTAATGCCGGCTGACCGGGGCGTCCTGTGCCAGACAGGCGCGACTATGCGGCCTGCACAATCCATCAGTCCAAAATAACAAATGTTTTTTCTGGTTAAAGAACACACGTTCGGGCGTCAAGCCCGAACGCGATCACCTTCGCGACGGCCGATGTAATGCACATCGCTTGCTCTGATGCAACAACATGTATGACAACCGGGCAACGAGTCACGTTGCCATGGTTCGCTCAAGCACAGCGCGTTTCAGGCGGCATTAGTCGCCGTATGGCACCCAGACGTTCTTCACTTCGACGGCGCGGCGCAGCAGGGCATCGCCGGCGGCCTCGTCGGACGCCCAGTCGAGGCTGCGGCCGTTGCCGGTCCAGACGCGCTTGAGATTGCCGATGGAATCGGCCTCCGCCTTGGCGCAGGTGTCGGCATCGGCAAACAGCCAGAGCCCGTCGACATCGTCATGCTTGGCCAGCACGCCGGCAAGCTCCGCCGTGCGGCCGGTGACGATGTTGATGGCGCCGGCCGGAACGTCGGAATATTCGATCACCTGGTAGAGATCGGTGGCGAGCAGCGGGTATTTTTCCGACGGCACGGCGACCACGGTGTTGCCCATGGCAAGCGCAGGCGCCATCAGCGAGATGAACCCGAGCAGCGGCGCGCTGTCCTGGGCGACGATGCCGACGACGCCGACCGGCTCGTGCAGCGCCAGCGTGACGGCGCGGGCCGGCGGCTGATGCACCCTGCCCTCGAATTTGTCGGCAAGGCCGGCATAGAGGAAGAGCCGCTCGATGGACTGTTCTACTTCCTCCCGCGCGGCCTTGGCGTTGGCGCCGGTCAGTTCGGTGAGGCGGGCGGCGAACTCGCCGGTGCGGCCGGACAGATTTTCGGCGAGGTAGTAGAGCACCTGGGAACGGTTGTAGGCGGTCGCTTCCGGCCAGGCCTTGCAGGCGCGGGCGGCGGCAACGGCGTCGCGGATGTCCTTGCGGCTGCCGAGACCGACTTCGCCAGCTAGCTTGCCCTTGGCGGTGGCGACGGCGAGCGAGTAGTTGCCGTCAGGCCGAACCTGCTTGCCGCCGATGAAAAGCTTTGCCGTGCGGTCGATGGCGCCGCCGTCAGATTGCTCGACCGGTTGCGCCGATGACGTCGCCGGCTTGATCACCGGGCCGAGCGGCAGCTTTGCAGAGAGATATTCGAACATGCCCTCCCGGCCGCCTTCGCGGCCAAAGCCGCTTTCGCGATAGCCGCCGAAGCCGCAGGCGGCGTCGAACATGTTGGTGCCGTTGACCCAGACGACGCCGGCCTTCAGCTGCGGCGCGACATGCAGCGCGAGGTTGATGTTTTCGCTCCACACCGAGGCGGCCAGCCCATAGCGCGTGTTGTTGGCAAGCTCGATCGCTTCCTCAGTGTTGCGGAAGGTCATGGTGGCCAGAACCGGGCCGAACACCTCTTCCTGCGCCAATATATTTGCCGGCGAAACACCCGTGGCGAGCGTCGGCAGATGGTAGTAGCCGGAAGACGGCAGCACCGCATCGGGCTGCCAGCAGACGGCGCCCTGTCTGGCGCCTTCTGCGACCAGGCCCTTGACGCGGTCGAGCTGTGTGGCGTCGACTAGGGGGCCGATATCGGTGTTCTTGTCGAGCGGGCTGCCGACGCGAAGCCGGCTCATCCTGACCTTGACCTTGGCGATCAAGGCATCGGCAATGCCTTCCTGCACCAGAAGCCGTGACCCGGCGCAGCAGACCTGGCCCTGGTTGAACCAGATGCCGTCGACCAGTCCTTCGACGGCGCTGTCGAGATCGGCGTCCTCGAAGACGATGAAGGCCGACTTGCCGCCGAGCTCCAGAGACAGTTTCTTGCCCGATCCGGCCGTGGCTTTCCTGATGATCTTGCCGACCTCCGAAGAGCCGGTGAAGGCGATCTTCTGGATGCCGGGATGGTTGACGATGGCGACGCCCGCTTCCGGCCCGCCCTGGACGACGTTGACGACGCCCTTCGGCACGCCGGCCCGCTCGCAGATCTCGGCGAACAGGATGGCCGTGAGCGGGGTGAATTCGGCCGGCTTCAGCACCACTGTGCAGCCGGCGGCGAGGGCCGGCGCGATCTTCCAGGCCAGCATCAGCAGCGGGAAATTCCACGGAATGATCTGGCCGACGACACCGACACCCTTGTGGCCGGGGAAATCCTTGTCCAGCGCCTGCGCCCATCCGGCATGATGGATGAAATGGCGGATGGCCAGCGGCACGTCGATGTCGCGGCTTTCGCGGATCGGCTTGCCGTTGTCGATGGATTCCAACACCGCGAACAGCCGCTGATGGCGCTGCATGGCGCGGCCGATGGCATAGAGCACTTTTGCGCGCTGGTAGCCCGAGGATGCCGACCATTTCGGTAAGGCCTTGGTGGCTGCGGCGACGGCTGCGTCGATATCGGCGGCGCCGGCATCGGAGATCTTGGCCAGCAGCTTGCCGGATGAGGGTTCGCTGGTCTCGAAGGTCTTGCCGCCGCCTCCTGCCTTCCAGCCGCCGTCGATGAACAGCGCCTTGCCGAAATCGCGTCCGGCAAGCCAGGCATCGGCCTCGGTGCGGGCTTCCGGCGCCGGGCCGTATTCCATGGCGTGATAGCGTTCGAGAATGTTCATGACGCGCTCCAGATAATCGTCCTGGCAGGCGCTCTGTGGCGCCCCCCTCTGTCCTGCCGGACATCTCCCCCACAAGGAGGGAGATTAGCCTTCGCGCCTGTCGGCTCTGAAACGTCGACAATTGGCGAAATCGCCGACGTTAGCCAAACTCCCCCCAAGTGGGGGAGATGTCCGGCAGGACAGAGGGAGGCGCGAAGGAACTCGACGTTCAAGGCCTTCTCCGCCTCACGCCATCGCATGGCGGTGGTTGGCCGAATAATGCCCGGTCAGATGATGCTCGAGCTGGCGCTCGATATCGGTCAGCAGGCTCGAGGCGCCGAAGCGGAACAGGTCTGGCTCCAGCCATGGCCGGCCGAGCTCCTCCTTCATCAGCACCAGCCAGTCGAGCGAAGCCTTGGCTGTAGAGATGCCGCCGGCCGGCTTGAAGCCGATGAGAAAGCCGGTCTCCTCGAAATAGGCTCGGATGGCGCGCACCATGGCGAGGCCGACGGGCAGCGTGGCGTTGACGCTTTCCTTGCCGGTCGAGGTCTTGATGAAATCGGCGCCCGCCATCATCGCCACCATCGAGGCCAGCATGACATTTCGCAGCGTGGCGAGGTCGCCGGTGCCGAGGATAACCTTGAGATGCGCATCACCGCAGGCTTCGCGCATCGAGACGATCTCGTTGTAGAGCTCCTGCCATTTGGCGCCGAAGACCAAGCCGCGCGGGATGACGACATCGATCTCGTCGGCGCCGTCGCGCACCGAAGCCTCGATCTCCTGCAGGCGGGTCGACAGCGGCGCAAGGCCGTGCGGGAAAGCGGTGGAGACGGCGGCGACATGGATGCCGGTGCCGCGCACGGCATCAACAGCCGTCGCGACGAAGGGATGATAGACGCAGACCGCCGCCGGGCGGATTTTTTCGCCCTCGATGCCAAGCCCCTCGACGATGTCGCGGCGGAACGGGTTGATCGCCTTGGCGCACAGGCGGCGGACGCGCTCTTCGGTGTCGTTGGAATTCAGCGTCGTCAAATCCATGCAGGAGACGGCGCGCAGCAGCCATGCCGCCTGGTTGTCGGCCTTGATCGAACGACGCTTGGTCAGGCTGGCGACGCGGCGCTCCAGCGCCGAGCGATTGACCGAGCGCACCGATTCCATGAAGCCGAGATCGAGCCGCATGCCGGTGTTGCGGGCGATGCCATGCGATTGCGGAACGGGCGTGTTGGCTGCGGCACGCGCCGGCAGCGGCGTGACCTTGGACCCGCCGAGATCGGCTTCGCGGATTGTGCTGCTCATCTCCTGCCCTTTCGCTCGACGATTTTACGTCGTGGTGCGTGTCGTTGCTCCCGGACCGCACGGCGGCTTTAGGCGACGCACACCGAAGATAGCCCGTGAAGCATCGCTTCACGAGTCCTTCAAGCGGTCATAGCGGAAAAAGGCGGCGAAAGCAGCTGAATTTTGACCGCATGGTCAAAATTCCAATCGAGAAGCAGGCGCCGAGGCGCCTGCTGATGTCAGCCGACGAAAGCGCGCTCGACGACGAAGGTCGAGGGATGGCTGAGCGAGCCCTCATGGAAGCCGAGGCTTTCGGCCATTTCCTTGACGTCCTTCAGCATATGCATCGAGCCGCAGATCATGATGCGGTCCGTCTCCGGATTGAGCTTCTCGATGCCGAGGTCGGCGTAGAACTTGCCCGAGCCGATCAGCGCCGTGATGCGGCCCATGCACGCCGATTCTTCGCGGGTCGTCGAATTGTAGAGGGTGACGCGGCCGCCGGTCAGTTCGCCGATCAGGGGATCGTTCTCGAGCGCGGCCACCAGTTCCTGGCCATAGGTCAGTTCGGCATTGTCGCGGCAGGTGTGGGTCAGGATGACCTGATCGAATTTTTCGTAGGTATCGGGGTCGCGCAGAAGGCTGGCGAAGGGCGCAATGCCGGTGCCGGTCGAGATCATGAACAGGCGCTTTGCCGGGGTCAGCGCGTCGACAACCAGCGTGCCGGTCGACTTTTGGCGCATGATGACGGTGTCGCCGACCTGGATCTTCTGCAGTTCGGAGGTCAGCGGACCATCCGGCACCTTGATCGAGAAGAATTCCAGCTCCTCGTCCCAGGCCGGGCTGGCGACCGAATAGGCGCGGTACACCGGCTTTTCGGCATTGGGCAGACCGATCATGACGAACTCGCCGGAGCGGAAGCGCAACGACTGCGGGCGGGTGATGCGGAACGAGAACAGGCGGTCGGTGTAATGCTTCACCGAGACGACGGTTTCGGCATAGACATTGGCCGGAATCGGGAACTGCAGCGGACGGGCGCCGGCGGTGTTGAGTGCGGATGTGGTGTTCATCAATCCAACTCTGTCTTGCCCAAGCCACTACGCGGGCGCCAAACCGTTTCCTGCGCGCCCAGACCCTTCAGGTCCCGGCGTGCCGTTCACACACTCCAAAGCAGTAAGCTCTTGTGTCCCAAATTTATTAGTATACAAACGATATTTGTGTCAAGATACCACACTAAAACAGCATTCCAAACTGCGGCATATTCATAGTCCTGGCATTTCGGGTTTCGACAATGAAAGAGAATTTTTCGGTGAAGCAGCCGGATTCCGCAGGCGACGTCGTTGCCGGCATCGATGTCGGCGGAACCTTCACCGACCTCATTTTGATCGACGGCAAAGATGGCGGAAAGGTGCATATCGCCAAGACGCCGACGACGGTCGACAATCAGGCGTTCGGCGTGGTTTCAGCGCTGGGCGCCACAGGCTTTGCCATAGACGGCATCGACCTCATCGTGCATGGCACGACCACCACCACCAATGCGGTGCTGGAACGCAGGCTGGCGAAAACCGGCATGATCACCACGCGCGGTTTTCGCGACGTGATCGAGCTTGGCCGCCGCACACGGCCGCAGCCCTATGGCATGACCGGAAGCTTCGTTCCGATCATCCCGCGTGATCTCAGGCTGGAAGTTTCGGAGCGCGTCGAGGCGTCGGGCGCGGTGCGCACGCCGCTCGACGAGGCCGAGATGCGCGACGCCGTGAAGACGCTGATCGCGGCCGGCTGCGAGTCCCTCGTCATCCATTTCCTGCATTCCTACGCCAATCCTGGACATGAGCGGCGCGGGGCCGAAATCGCCGCCGAGCTTTGGCCGAACGGCTACATCACGACTGGCCATGCGCTGCTGTCGGAAGCCCGCGAATTCGAGCGCGGGGTGACCGCCGCGGTCAACGCCTCGGTGCAGCCGATCCTCGAGCGTTATGTCGAGCGGCTGCGCAAGGAATTGGCTGACAAGGGCTATGCCCGCGACTTCCTGATCATGAACGGCAATGGCGGCATGATCTCGGCCCGTTTCGTCACGCGCGAGTCGGCCAAGACCGTGATGTCCGGCCCGGCCTCCGGCGTCATCGCCGCCGCCTATACGGGCAAGCGCGCCGGCTTTGAAAACCTCGTCACCTACGACATGGGCGGCACCTCGACCGATGTGGCGCTGATCCGCAACGCCGAGCCGGCGGTCTCCAACGAGATCGAGATCGAATATGCGATGCCGATCCACGTGCCGATGGTGGCGGTGCATACGGTCGGTGCCGGCGGCGGCTCCATCGCCCGGGTCGATGCCGCCGGGCTGATCCAGATCGGCCCGGAAAGTGCCGGCGCCAATCCCGGCCCGATCTGCTACGGTCGTGGTGGAGCCGAGCCGACCATCACCGACGCCAATCTGGTGCTGGGCCGGCTGGCGCCGAAAAAGCTGCTGGGGGTCGAAAATCCGGTCACCGTCGAGCGGGTCACCGGCATTTTCGAAGACAGAATAGGCAAGGCCACCGGCCTCTCCGGCGTCGAAGCGGCGGGCGCGGTGCTGCGCCTGGGCAACATGAAGATGGCCGGCGCCATCCGCATGGTCTCGGTGTCGCGCGGCCATGATCCGCGTGATTTCGCGCTGTTCGCCTTCGGCGGCGCCGGGCCGTTGCATGCCTCCGCCCTGGCGCGCGAACTCGGCCTGCCCCGTGTGCTGGTGCCGGCCCGTCCGGGCATCACCAACGCGCTCGGCTGCGTCGTCGCCGATCTGCGTCATGACTTCGTCAACACCATCAACCAGCCGGTCGCCGGGCTCGATGAAGCCAGGCTTCGCGAGGTGCTGGAACGTCACCGCTGGGAAGGCGAGGAACTGATCGGCAAGGAAGCGGTGAAGCCGGAAACGATCCGCGTCACCCATTCCGCCGACATGCAGTTCGTCGGCCAGACCCACATCATCAACGTGCCGTTGCCGTCTTCATCGGTGACAAGGCAGGAGTTGCAGGCGCTGTTCGAAAAAGCCTATTTCGCCCGCTTCAAGGTCGAGCTGCCGGAGATCCGCGCCAATCTGGTCAACCTCAACACGTCGGTGACGGGCGTGCGGCCGGCGATCGACCTGTCACGGCTGATCGACCCGGCCGGACGTACAAAGACGCTAGACGAGGCGCTGCGCGAAACAAGGCCTGTCTGGTACGCAGGACGCTGGCACGATACGCCGATATACGCACGCGAAAAGCTGCCGCCCGATGCCGTCATCGAAGGGCCGGCGATCCTCGAACAGATGGACGCCACCACCGTGCTCGAACCCGGCGACCGCGCAAGATCGGACGCCGACGGCAACATCATCATCGATATCGGCGAGGCCTGAGATGCAAAAGCTCGACGCCATCACGCTTTCGGTCCTGCAGGCTGCCCTCCAGCAGGTCTGCGACGAGATGGATCTCACTTTCTCCCGCGCGGCCTTCTCGCCTGTCATCGCCGAAGCCAATGACCGCTCCGACGGCATCTACTCGGCCGTCGACGGCTCGCTGATCGCACAAGGCAGCCAGGGCCTGCCGGTGTTCGTCGGCGTCATGCAGTATTCGACCAAAACGGTGATCGAGATGATCGCCGACGGCCGTTGCCTGCCGCCTGAGCCGGGCGACATCTATATCGTCAACGATCCCTATCTCGGCGGCACGCATCTCATGGACGTGCGCTTCGCCATGCCAGTCTACCGCGACGGCAAGATATTTTGCTGGCTATCGAATACCGGCCACTGGCCCGATATCGGTGGCTCGGTGCCGGGCGGCTTCTCCGCCTCCGCCACAGCCGTCGAGCAGGAAGGCCTGCGGCTGCCGCCGGTCAAGCTGTTCAAGAAGGGCGTGCTCGACACCGAAATCTACGCCATCATCTGCTCCAACATCCGCGTCGCCGACCAGCGCATCGGCGATATAAGGGCGCAAGCCGCGGCACTGCTGATCGGTCAGGACCGGCTCAATGGAATCCTCGATCGTTACGGGGACGAAACCGTCGTCGGGGCGATCGCCGAACTGCGTCGCCGCGCCGCCGAGCAGATGCGCGCCGACATCTCCGCCATTCCCGACGGCACATACAGTTCGAAGGCCTTTGTCGACTCGGACGGCGTGGTCAACGAACCGCTGACCATCGCGCTCGCCGTCGAGAAGCAGGGCGACACGCTGACCTTCGATTTTACCGGCTCGTCAAAACCATGCGCGGGGCCGATGAACAGCGTGCTGGCGACGACATTGTCGTCGGTCTATCTCGCCATGCGCCATATTTTCCCTGATGTGCCGATCAGCGCCGGCGCTTTCGAGCCCCTGATCGTCAAGCGGCCGGAAGGCACGTTCCTCGACGCCAAATACCCGCGTCCCGTCTCCGGCTGTGCGGCTGAAGTCTCGCAGCGCATCGCCGAGGCGGTGTTCGCGGCGATGGTGCAGGCGCTGCCGGAAAAGGTGACGGCCGCGCCCGCTGGCTCCAGCGGCAATTTCGCGCTGGGCGGCAACGATCCGGCGCGCGGCCGCGACTATGTGATGTATCAGATCTCCGGCGGCGGCTATGGCGGCAATTCCGGCCATGACGGCCTGACCAATGGCTGCTCGACCATCGGCATTTCGAAATCGCCGCCGGTCGAGATCATGGAGCAGGCCTTTCCGGTTCTCTACCGCCACTATGCCTTGCGCGAAGGCTCCGGCGGCGCCGGCAAGCAGCGCGGCGGTTTTGGCCTCGCCTATGAGGTCGAGATATTGCGAGGAGAGGCGCGCGCGTCCTTCGTCATGGACCATGGCCGTTTCGGCCCGCAAGGCGCGCTCGGCGGCAAGGACGGCGCGGTGAACACGGTGACCGTGTTCCGCGACGGCGAGGCACATGTGCCGCCGCATCTGTCCAAGGAACAGGACATCGCGCTCAAGGCCGGCGACCGCGTGAGGGTCGGCACGCCCGGGGGCGGCGGCTATGGTGATCCGCGTGAGCGCGACCCGAAACTGGTCGCCGAAGACATCAGGCTTGGTTACTACACCGTTGAACAAGCCAAAGAGCTGTTCGGAACCTGACAGCCGACAGGCCCGAGCCGCGTCAGGTCTGCAGCTTAGCCTTCAGCGCATCGGCGAATTTTTGCGCGATCTTCTTGAAGCCGGCGGGATCGGGATGCAGTTCGTTGGCCCAGTCGGCCACCTTCAACGTTCCCTGCGTGTCGACCAGATGGAAATTGTTGTTGGGATCGTCGGCCAGGCGCTTCACCACATCGCGGAACGCCGCCAGCGCGTCGTGAACGATGACCGTGCCCTTGGCGACCGTCCAGTTGCAGAAATCGAGCGACGGTTTCAGCCACGGGCCGACACAGGACGGATGCGCTCCGTTCGGGATCGGAAAATCATAGCAATGGCCAAAGATCGGCACGCCTGGCGCGACGCGGTCGCGCAGCGCGAACAAATCGAGATAGCAGGCCTCGACCATGCCGAGCGCCTTGGTGAAGCGGTTCTTGTTCAGCCCGGGGGCGTGGCCGTCATTGAAGTCGAGGAAGATGCAGAACTGGTCGCCGGCAATGTCGTTGCCACCGGCAGAGAACAGGATGGCATCGGGCTTGCCGTCCAGCCAGTTGGCCTTGTTGCGCAGGGCGGCGATCATGCGCTGCTGCTTGGGCAGCGACATCTCGTCGGTCGCCGCATCGCCATGATGGGCAAGGTTGAGGATGGTCGGCGGCATCGAGCCGATGCGGCGCAGCTGCGCGATCACGTCGGTGTCGACGAACGGAAAGCCGTTGCCGGTGAGCGGATAGTCGAACCAGGAATCGCCCTGCGCCAGCATCACCAGCGGCCGGTTGGCGACGGCCGCCTCGAGATTGCCGGCGCTTTCCCTTGCGGTTTCGAGCCGCTCGATGTTGGCTTGGTGAACCCTGATGCGTTTGGCGATGTCGTCGTCGATGCGGCGTTGCGCGGCTTCCTGCACGAATTCCTGCTGGTCCATCCCCAGGTCCCTCCCACGACCGTCTACTTCCAGCTGAGCATGCGCCCATGTCCATGATCGGTCTGTAATTTAGATCACAGTAAGATTCCTGGGGAAGGACGGCTTGCCGCGCCGTGATCGCCGCAGAGCATGTCGTTTCCGTCTCCGTGGGGCCTGCAAAAGACCATAGACTTCTATCCTTGTTTTCGCGCAATTCCGGACGGGAAACCGCCAACACCTTCCCTGGAATTGCTTAGTCAACGGAGATCAGGAACATGCGTCTTTTCGGTCGTTTCGTGCTTGCCGCTTCCGCCGCCCTGCTGCTTGGGACCGGTGCTGCCTCCGCCGAGAAACTCAGGATCGGGACCGAGGGCGCCTATCCGCCCTTCAACTATGCCAATTCGGACGGCACGCTGGGCGGCTTCGACATCGACCTCGGCAAGGCGCTGTGTGCCGAGATGAAGGCCGAGTGCGAATTCTCCGTACAGGATTTCGATGGTTCCATTCCGGCGCTGCAGGCCGGCAAGTTCGACGCCATCATCAACATCACCATCACGCCGGAACGGGCCGAGAAGGTCGAGTTCACCCACAAATATTACCAGACGCCGCCGGCCATCGCCGTGCCGAAGGATTCGACCATCGCCGGCACATCGCCGGACGATCTGAAGGGCAAGGTGCTGGGCGTGCAGAGCGCAACCATCCACCAGAATTTCGCCGAGCAGAAATACTCCGGCTCGACCGTGAAAGCCTATCCGACCGGCGACGACGCCCGCACCGACATGGCCAATGGCCGGCTCGACGCGATGATGGACGGCTCGATCATCCTGACCGAATGGCTGAAGAAGCCCGATGGCGCCTGCTGCAAATTGCTCGGCACGCTGACCGCCGATCCGGCCATTCATGGACCCGGCGTCGGCATCGCCCTGCAAAAGGGCAACAAGGAACTGGCCGACAAGTTCAATGCCGCCATCGACGCCCTGCGTGCCAACGGCAAGTACAAGGAAATCAACGACAAATACTTCTCGTTCGACGTGTACGGAAGTTAACCCATTCACCGCTCCTACCTCGGCAGCGCCATCAGGCGCTGCCGTTTTCATGAGATGACGGAGAAGTTCCTTGGTTGAGCGGCGCTCCCCTTTCTACAACAGCATTGTCGGCCTGGGCGCGACGATGGGCAGGGTCGGCGGCGATTTCGTCTCGGCCAAAACTTACTCCGGCATTGCCGACGAGCACCTGAACACGCGCAAGAATGTCGGCGTGCAGGATCTCAGCACCATGGGCAAGATGGACATCAAGGGGGCGGAAGCCGAGGCGCTGGTCAACCACATCATCGTCAACGATGCCGCCGCGATGAAGCCTGGCCAGGTGCGCTATTCCACCGTCTGCCGCGACGATGGCGGCATCATGGACGACCTCACCGTGTTCCGGCTGGCGCCTGAGCATTTCATGCTGGTGACCGGCTCGGTCAACCGGCTGAAGATGCTGCCCTGGCTGCAACATCATGCTGAAGCGCGAAAGGCCTATGTCACCGACATTACGGCGGCCGTCGCCTTTCCGACGATACAGGGGCCGCGCTCACGCGAGCTGCTGAAAGCGATAGTGTCGGATGCCGATCTCGATGAGTTGAAACGCTGGGCGTTCACTTCAGGGCGCGTCGGCGAGACCAAAGTCCTGATCTCACGCACCGGGGTGACCGGCGAGCTCGGCTTCGAACTGTTCGTGCCGGCGGACGAGGCCACTTCCGTCTGGGACGCGCTGATGCGGACCGGTAGCGATTTCGGCCTGAAGCCATACGGCGTGCTGGCCATGTTCACGCTCGGGCTGGAAAAGGCCTATCCGGCGCATGGCATCGACATGGACGAGAGCCGTACGCCCTTCCATGTCGGGCTCGATCGCTGGATCAAGTTCGACAAGAGCGAGTTCATCGGCCGCGAGGCATTGCTCACAATTCGCGACAAGGGGCTCGACGAACGCTGGACCGGGCTGATTCTCGACGGTGACAAGCCGGCCGCGACGGATGCCAGGGTTTTCGCCGACGGCGAGGATGCCGGCGTCGTCACCTACAGCGATCACGGCTATTCCTTAGGCAAAGTTCTGGCGACGGCGCATTTGCGGCTGCCGTTCACCGCCATTGGGACCGAACTCAGCATCGACATTGACGGCAAGCCGACCCGCGCGGTGGTGGCGCCGATGCCATTCTTCGATCCTGAAGGCGCTCGGCTGCGGGCCTAAATCAGGCTAACTTCGCTAGCAGCCGCATAAACGTGGCCGCTTCCTTGGCCGTCAGCGGCGCCAGTGTCTCCTGGGTGATGGCGCGGGCCAACGGGATCAGCCGTTCGATCGCCTCGCGTCCCTCTGGCGTGAGGTTGACCAGCAGCCGCCTCTTGTCGACCTCGTGCTTGGTCAGGTCTACCAGGCCTCGCGCTTTCAGCCGGTCGATGACGCCCTTGACCGTCGCCGCGTCCATGGCGATCAGCGTGCCCAACTGGTTCTGCGAGGTCTCGCCGACATCGTGCAGCTTGGCAAGTGCAGCAAATTGCGGCGGCGTCAGGTCGCTGATCTGGGCGGCAAAGATCGAGACATGGCGCTGATGCGCCTTGCGCAGGATGAAGCCGACCTGCTCCTGCAGGCGGTAATCATGTTCGTCGGGCTCTTCGGCCTCGACCAGCTTGAGAAGATTGTCACCGCCGCTCATCGCAGGCCATCCCAGGCCTTGATGTCGCCTGCAGCCAGGCCGCCCATGCGGTCGTGCACGCGCGGGCCGCAGCTCATGGCGAGGCAAAACAGGATTTCGTCGGCACGCGGCCCGTCGCTGAGGCCGACCTCCATGGCGTCGAAATGGCTGCGGACATAGGCAGCGTTGGTGTGGCCGAGCGGCACGTCGAGCCGCGAGCCGAACGCCCCGACCTTGGTTGCCGACGGCACGATGGCCTTGGCGTCGCCCAGCCGCTCGCGCATGGCATAACCGCCCGGCACATGCCAGAGCGCGCCGTGCTCCAGCTCCCCTGACGAACCGACAATGGTGCCCTTGCCGTAGGCGTCGATCTGCTTGATGTCGCCGCCCAATGCGGCAATGAGCTTGTCGGTGAGCAGCAGGCCAAGCGGCTTCAGATCGTCCATAGCGCTCTGCAATTCTTCGACGTAGCGGCCGGCGAACGGGTTCTTCACCAGCGCCACGGCCGCCGCGCGGCGGCGCGGCACAGCTGCGGCCGGGCCGCCATCGTGAAAAATGTCTTCGGTCAGAACCGCAATCTTGCGGATCGGAAACTCAGGCATGGGCAACTTCCTTCCCTGGATTTTTGTTGGGCGCGGCAAGCGCCATGGAACCACTGATGCGCGCTTCCCCGCCTAGAAACAGCGCCGATGCGGCAATCAGGCCGCGCCGGCGAAAATCTTCGGCGACGGCAAGGCCATTGTCCAGCGCCCGCTCCACATCGCCACGCGCGAGCATGCCGACGGCTTGTGTCACCAGCCGCGCGCCGAGATCGCTGTCGGGCGCCAAGTCGTGCGCGGGAATGCGCTTGATGGCGGGATTGCCGGGCAGGTCGACGGCGTTGGCAATGAGCGTCGCCGCCGCATCGGCCTCGGCGCCGGTGCGGGCCAGCACGGTGACGGCGTCGGCAATGCCAAGCGAGAACGAACGGCCGCGCCAGCCGCTGGTGGCGACGCCGCGCACGCCGTCCGCCGAGCGAATGGTGAGGCGGTCGGCCATGCCGTTGCCGGTGCCGGCGATCGCCAGGTTCATCGACTGGCCCTTGCCGATATGGAGGGCGCTGTCGCCGCCATTGTTGACATAGGCCCGGTCGAGCTTGCGACCGGCAAGCAATGCCGAGAGCATTTCGTCGGCTACCGATCCCGCGACGGCGGCCATCGGCGTGATGAAGCATTCCGCCAACGGCATGACGGCTGCTTCCATGCGCCGCGCGGTCGGGCCGGCGAAGGTGCGCGGCGCCAGGAAAAATGCCGGCAGCCGCAATTCGGGAAGCTCCTCGACCAATTCGATCAGGATCGTCTGGAAGCGCTCGATCGCCTGATCGTAGGCGGCACGACACTCAGCCGCCTCACCAAAGGCCTCGACGATCAGGTCGATCGGCCCGTGGTTGAGGTGCAGCCGCTTGCCGTCCTGCAGCCAGTGGACTTGCGGGCCTTGCATCAAGAGGCCCCGTTCGAGCCGGCGCGGCGCAACTGCGCCAGCGGCGGCCATGGATTGTGGGCCTCGGCGCCTGAGCCGCGGCGCGGGTTGAGATATTCGCCGCCTTTGGCAACGATATCCTCGACGCTGCGTATCTCGGCCTCGTAGCCGCCCAGCCGGACATAGTCGTCGCGGCGTAGCGTGAATTCGATCGGCGCCACCAGCGCCGGCGTCGGCACATAGCCGAAGGCGCCTTCCGGCACGCGCATGACGTCGACCATCAGCGTGATGCCGCCCCCCGGCCAGACATAGACCGGCGCGCCGCCAACGGTAACATAGGTCTTCAAGCCCTGCACCGAGCGGGTGAGATTGACCGGGTTTTCGGTGACGCCGGCGCGCAGCGAACCGCCGGCGCCGCCGATGAACAGCACGGTGCAGAGCGCCGGCTCGCAATTGTCCTCGATCAGGCCGACCGATTTCTGCAGCCGCTCGGGGAACGGTTTTTCCACCGGCTTCAACTCGTCGTCGAGCTCGTAATAGGCGAACTGCTCGCCGGTGGTCGACACCATCAGCAGCGACAGGCCGGGCCGGGCGCCCTTCTTGGCGTTCCATTCGCCGAGGATCGACAGCGGGTCGGAAATCGAGGTGCCGCCCCAGCCGAGGCCGGGCTCGGAAACCTTGAAATAGCGGCCCGGCGTCGAACGGCGGCCGATGATCTTGATGCCGGTATCCTGCCAGCCCAGCACCTTGCCGGCCTGATGCTCGGAGACGACGCCGGTGATATGGTCGTCGACCACCACCACCTCGTCGACAAGGCCGCGCCATTGCGTGGCGAACATGCCGATGGTGGCCGAGCCGCAGCCGACCCGCATGCGGTGTTCCTGCTTGCCGTCGATGACGGGTGGTTTGCCGGCTTCGACGGTGATGGTGGCGCCGCCATCGATGGTCAGTTCGACCGGCTTGCGATTGCACAGACTGAGCATCGCGTCACAGGTTGCCCGGCCTTCGGCCTTGGAGCCACCGGTCAAATGATGCACTCCGCCGAGCGACAGCATCTGCGAGCCGTATTCGCCTGTCGTGACGTGGCCGATCGGCTCGCCTTGCGCGCGCACGATTGCCGTTTCGGGACCGAGATGGCGGTCGGTATCGATCTTCACCTTGACGCCGCAGTACGAAAAAATGCCTTCGGTGACCACGGTCACCAGATCGACCCCCTCGACCTCCTGGCTGACGATGAAGGGAGCCGGCTTGTAGTCGGGATAGGTGGTGCCGGCGCCGATTGCAGTGACGAAGCGGCGGCCGGTGTTGACCAGTTCGCCGTCCCATTGCTCGCCCTCGGCAGTGAAAGGCACGACCGCGGCGCCGCTCTCTGCCGCATGGTCGAGGATGGTCAGCGGGTCCATACGCACGATGCGGCCACCGACATTGCCGTAGCGGTCGCAGGCCCCGGTGCGGCCATCGGCGATGTAGCACATGACCGGACAGGCATCGCAGCGGATCTTTTCCGCCACCAGCTTTTCGCCGGGATCGTGGGTTTCGAAGCGTTCGGCAAGCTCGCTCATCGGCGTGCCTCCTTGTCGTCGATGCCATCTTTTTCGCGGATGGCGGCGCGGATGCGCGTCGGCGTCGCCGGAACCTTGGTGATGAGAACGCCGGTGGCGTGGCGTATGGCGTTGAGGATGGCGGGTGCGGTCGGGATCAGCACATGCTCGCCCAGGCCCTTGGCGCCGAACGGTCCCTCCGGATCGGGAACCTCGATCAATATGTGCTCGATCTCAGGCACATCGCCGATGGTCGGGATGAGATAGTCGTGCAAATTCTCGGTGCGGCCGGGGATGTATTCCTCCATCAGCGCCATGCCGATGCCTTGCGCGATGCCGCCTTCGATCTGGCCTTCGACCAGCAGCGGGTTGATAGCCTTGCCGACATCGTGCGCGGCGGTGATTTTCAAGAGCTTCACCGTGCCGAGCTTGAGGTCGACCTCGAGTTCGGCGATCTGCGCGCCATAGCCGTAGACGGCGTAAGGCTTGCCCTGGCCCTTGGCATCGAGCGGCAGCGTCGGCGGATCGTAGGTCTCCTCAGCGCGAAAGACGAAACTGTCCGCATCGACATCGAGCGCGGCGAGATCGATACGCCGAGTGGCTTCGCCCTCACGAATGACGATCACCGGACCGTCCAATTGCAGGGCCGCGTTCTCCGAGACATTGGCAAAGCGCAGGATCTTTTCGCGCAAGGCGCGGCCGGCTTTTTCGGCCGCCTTGCCGGTGACAAAAGTCTGGCGCGAGGCCGATGTTTTGCCGGCGTCCGGGCTGATCGCGGTGTCGGCGCTTCTCAGCTTGAATTTTTCCAGCGGCAGGTCAAGTGCGTCGGCGCAGATCTGGGCAATGACGGTGTTGGAGCCCTGGCCGATATCGACGGCGCCCTGATGCAGGATGACCTCCCCCTCTGGCGAGATACCGACCCGGATGGTCGACGGATTGGGCAGCGAGGTGTTGCCGCAGCCATACCAGCAGGACGCGATGCCGACGCCGCGCTTTTTGCTCGTATTGGCATTGTTGAATGTATCTGCGTCGGCCTTCGCGCGAGCCCAATGCGGCCGCAAGGAGTCGAGGCACTCGAATATGCCGACGCCCGACTCCAGTCGCTGTCCGGTAACCGTTTCGGATCCGTTCCGAAGGCAGTTCTTCAGCCGAAAATCGAGCCGGTCCATGCCCAGCTTGCCGGCGAGCTCATCATAGAGCGTCTCCTGCATGATCGTCGCCTGCGGCACGCCGAAGCCGCGGAAGGCGCCGGAAATCGGCCCGTGGGTGTGGATGGCGCGGCCTTCGGCGCGGTAATTCGGCGTCGCATAGGGACCGGAGGCATGCACCGGCACGCGGTTGGCGACGGTCGGGCCCCAGCTGGCATAGGCGCCGGTGTTGAAATCGCCGGAAAAGATCATGCCGGTGACATGGCCCTCGGCGTCAGTGCCGATCGTCGCCTTCATCTCGGCGGGGTGGCGCTTGGTGGTCGACATCATCGATTCGGTGCGGGTGTAGGCAAGCGCCGCCGGCCGGCCGGTTTTCAGTGCCACAAGGCCGATGAGCGGCTGCAGTGAAACGTCCAGTTTCGAGCCGAAGCCGCCGCCGGTCGCGGTCGGCACGATGCGCACCTTGTCGACGGCAAGACCGAGCACCTTCGCCGTTTCGTCGCGATCCATGTAGGGGGCCTGGGTGCAGGCGACGACGACCAGCGTGTCGCCGTCCATGTAGGCATGGCCGGCTTCCGGCTCGATATAGGCGTGCTCGACATAGGAGGTGTCGATGGCACCGGACACTGTGAAGGCAGCCTCGCCAAGCGCCGCCTCGGGGTCGCCGCGCTCGACAAAGCCCTTGGTCAACAAATTGGCCGGGCGGTTCGCGTGGATGAGCGCCGCCCCTTCTGCCTGCGCGTCGCCGGGCTGCAGAAAATGCGGCAGCTCGGTCCAGCGGACCGGGAAATCCTGGAGGTCGAGATCGAGCATGGCCTCGCGCTCGCCGGCGACCAGCGCCACTGCCTCGCCGCGCAGCCGCGCAAAGCCTTCGGCCAGCGCCGGCTGGTCGGCAAACGGACCGATGACGCCGAAACAGTTTTTTCCCGGAATGTCGGCGGCGGTGAAGACGCCGGCGATGCCGGGATGCGACTTCACCCAGCCCTCCAGGTCGCCGAAGGCGAAGCCGGCATGATAATGCGGCGAGCGGACCACCAGCACGGCCAGCGCATCGGCGGGAAAGGCATCGGCGCCGAATTTTTCAGCGCCGGTGACTTTTGGCACGCCGTCGAGCCGGACCGGGGAGGCGCCTACAGCATTCCCTGTGGTTGGCATTCTACGTTCAAAGTTGAATTCCAACGAATGACGTTGGCGCTGCCCCTCACCCTTACCCTCTTCCCGTGAAGAACGGGGAGAGGGGAGCGTCGGCGCTGGAGCACTTCCCTTCTCCCCGTCACTATACGGGGTGAAGGTGCCGGCAGGCGGATGAGGGGCAGCGCCGTCGGTCGACGTCTCGAACCGTCCCGCATCCATCACTGCCGCAATGATCTTTCTGTACCCGGTGCAACGGCACAGGATGCCACCCAGCGCATCCTGCACCTCGGTCTCGGTCGGATTCGGCGTGCCATCCACCAGCGCCGTTGCCGCGACCAGCAGCGCCGGCGTGCAGATGCCGCATTGCGCGGCGCCATGTGCCAGGAAGGACGCCTGCAGAGCCGAGAGCCGGCCATTGGCGAGGCCTTCGACGGTCGTTACGGACGTCCCGGCTGCGGAGGCCGCCGGCATCAGGCAGGCGCAGACGGCGTCGCCGTCGACCAGCACCGTGCAGGCGCCGCAATCGCCGGCATCGCAGCCAACCTTGGTGCCCGTCAGCTGCAATTCGTCGCGCAAAACCTGCGACAGACGGCGCAGCGGCGGCACATTGACCGAGACGGCGGCGCCATTGACGGCGAAGGCGATCTCGGCGCGATCGAGGCCGACGCCCGGCACGAGGTCGGGCAGGGCTTCAATCATCTCGGAGTGGCTCATGCCGCCACCATGCTGTTGTCGTTCGTCAGTCCGCAAGCCCTCAGCACGGCGCGGGCGACAAGCTCGCGCGCTGCGTCGAGCCGGTATTCGGCGCTGCCGCGCACGTCGGCAATCGGCGAGAGCTCGGCCATCGGCGCGGACAGGAGCGCATCGGCGAGTGCCGGGCCGACAGGCTTGCCCACCAGCACGGCTTCGACAGCGGCGAGCCGCTTGGCCACGGCCGAGCAGGACCCGACCGCGACAGCGGCTTCCATGACCATGCCATCCTCGGCAACGAGGCGCGCCGCCACCATGGCGATGGAGATGACGAGGTAGC
This sequence comes from Mesorhizobium sp. M1252, assembly GCF_040318265.1. Lineage (NCBI taxonomy): Bacteria > Pseudomonadati > Pseudomonadota > Alphaproteobacteria > Hyphomicrobiales > Phyllobacteriaceae > Mesorhizobium > Mesorhizobium sp. M1252. The sequence goes on from NZ_JAMYLX010000002.1 coordinate 561,145, forward strand.
GCCGCGCACCGAGCTTGACGAAGGCCGACGTGCCGGTGGCCCTGGGCTTCGGCACCCGGATGGCGGTAACCAGCTCGCCCGGTAGCAGCGCGGTGCGGCGGTTGCCGAGAATGAACTCCTGCAGCGGCAGATGACGCGTCCCGGCTGCAGAGCGCAGCTCGACCTCGGCGTCCAGCACCAGCAGTCCCGGAACGCCATCGGCGGCAGGCGAAGCATTGCAGAGATTGCCGGCGATCGAGGCGACATTCTGGATCTGCAGGGAGCCCACTTCGCGCGCGGCCTGCTTCAGCGCATCGAAAGCCGCCGGCAATGGATGGCGGACAAGGTCGGTCCAGGTGGTGCGGGCGCCCAAAACCCAATGGGTTTCGGTCTCGGCAATGCCGCGCAGCGAGTGCAGGCCGTTAATATCGAGAACATTGTCGCGGAACGGTTTGGCGCCCTGCGCTGGATAGAAATCGGTGCCGCCGGCAAGCACGCGCCAGGCGCCCTCGCCCAGCAGAGCGAGCGCCTCGTCGAGCGTGGTGGGTTTCGCGTAACGGATCACGCTTTGCCTTCCAAAAAAATCGGCCTTCCCATTGGGGCCTTCAAAGGTGGGGACTTCCCGAACCCGCCAGTGTCTGATCAGGCCAAATTCATTCGTATGCAAATGATATCAAGCTGGCGGAAATTGTCAAAGCCGGAGTTTAAGGGAACCCGGCCGCCAAGCATTTCTTACGCTTGCAGAGGTTGACGCAGGCGGCCATCCGGTCAAGTTTCAGCATCCGGTCGCATCAGCGGCGTATTTCACTCGATCCCCCGTTCGAGACGTAGAAGAGGAGAGGCGCCATGGCCGACGAAGCGCTTGTTGTCATCGACCTGCAAAACGACTTCTGCCCCGGCGGCGCACTGGCGGTTGCCGGCGGCGACGAAATCGTGCCGCTGGTCAACGATCTGATTCGGCATGCCGAGCATGTCGTGCTGACGCAGGACTGGCACCCGGCCGGACATTCGAGCTTTGCCTCCAGCCATCCGGGGGCGCAGCCCTTTAGCGCGATCGAGATGCCCTATGGGCCGCAGACGCTGTGGCCGGACCATTGCATCCAGGGCAGCCTCGGCTCGGATTTTCACTCGGGGCTCGCCTGGACCAAGGCCGAGCTGGTGATCCGCAAGGGATTTCGCCCTGATATCGACAGCTACTCCGCCTTCTTCGAGAACGACCACAAGACGCCGACGGGGCTCGCCGGCTACCTCAAGGAGCGCAGCATCGACAGTGTGACCCTGGTTGGCCTGGCGACCGACTTCTGCGTTGCCTTTTCGGCCCTCGACGCGGTCAAGCAAGGCTTCAAGACGACGGTGCGGCTCGACGCGTGCCGCGGCATCGATCTAAACGGTTCGGTCGAGGCGATGCTGAAGAGGATGCGCGATGCCGGGGTGAAGCTCGAAGACCCGATCTCGGAGTGACTGGATCGTGACGCATCGAGGGGGCTGCACACAGTTGGGGAAGGCTTTCGCGGCAGGTGTACTCGCTTCCGCTGTGTCTCCGCAAATGGCCTTCGCGGCCGAGGCCCGCGGCCTGCCCGATGCTGCCATGTCGCTGTGGTGGGCGCTGCCTTTCGCCGGCCTGCTGCTCTCGATCGCCACCGGACCGCTGCTGTTCCACTATGTCTGGGAGCATCATTACGGCAAGATCGCCGCCGGCTGGGCAGCGCTGGCGGTCATCCCGCTGATGGTTGCATTCGGCGTTCCGGTAGCCGGTGAAGCCGTGCTGCACACGCTGCTCACCGAATACATGTCCTTCATTATCCTGCTGTTCGCGCTCTACACCATTTCGGGCGGCATCCTTGTCGCCGGCAACATCCATGGCACGCCGCTGGTCAATGCCGGGCTGCTGCTCGTCGGGGCGATGCTGGCCTCGGTGATCGGCACCACCGGCGCCTCGATGATCCTGATCCGGCCGATGCTGCGCGCCAACGACAACCGGCAGTTCAACGCCCATGTCGTCATCTTCTTCATCTTCCTGGTGTCCAACATCGGCGGCTCGTTGACGCCCTTGGGCGACCCGCCATTGTTCGTCGGCTTCCTGCGCGGCGTCGACTTCTTCTGGACGTCGGCGAACCTCTGGCGCGAGACGCTGTTTACCGGCGGCCTGGTGCTGCTTGTCTTCCTGGCCATCGACATCATGCTGCATCGCCGTGAAGGCGGCGCGCCGAAGATCAAGGATCCGACGCCGGATACGAAGGTGCGCCTTCGCGGCCTGGCCAATCTGCCGCTGCTGGCCGGCGTCATTGCCGCGATCCTGCTGTCGGCAGCGTGGAAGCCGGGCGTGAGCTTTTCAGTGCTGGGCGTGAGCCTCGAACTGCAGAACCTGGCGCGCGACGCCATTATCCTGGGGCTCGCCGGACTGTCGCTTGTCGTGTCACTCAAGAGCCATCGCGAGGCCAACGGCTTCACCTGGGGCCCGATCGCGGAGGTGGCGAAACTGTTTGCTGGCATCTTCATCTGCATCGTGCCGGTCATTGCCATCCTTCGCGCCGGCCATGACGGCGCGCTGGCGCCGCTGGTCGCGCTGGTGACGTCACCCACCGGGCAGCCCAATGATCTCGCCTATTTCTGGCTGACCGGCGGGCTGTCGTCCTTCCTCGACAATGCGCCGACCTATCTGGTGTTCTTCGAACTCGCAGGCGGCGACGCGCGGCACCTGATGACGGAGGCGGCCTCGACGCTGGCCGCGATCTCGGCCGGCGCGGTGTTCATGGGGGCCAACACCTATATCGGCAATGCACCCAACTTCATGGTCTACGCCATCGCCCGACACCGCGGTGTGAAGATGCCGGGCTTCTTCGGCTACATGGCATGGTCAGGGCTGGTGCTGATCCCGATCTTTTTGATCGCCGGGTTCCTGTTTTTCGGCTGATCAGCCGACGCCGACATAGCGCCTGACTGCCGATGGGTCGGCGCGCAATTGCTCGACATCGACGGTCTCGCGGTTGCGGCCGTTTTCGATGAAGCAGACGCGGTCGGCGACCGACAGCACGGCGTCGACGCGCTGTTCGACCAGAATGGTGGAGACACCTAGCTCACGCAGCTTCACCACCGTCTCGCGGATCTTGGCGATCATCGACGGCATCAGCCCTTCGGTCGGCTCGTCTAGCAACAGCACCTGCGGCTCCAGACAAAGCGCGCGGGCCATGGCCAGCATCTGCTGTTCGCCACCGGACAAAGTGCCGGAGCGCTGCCGCAGCCGCTGGCGCAGCAGCGGGAAGAGGTCGAGCACGCTCTCGCGCGTCGCTCTTCCCTTGCCGCGCGCCATCAGGCCGATCTCGATGTTTTCCGCCACCGTCATCTCGGCGAACAGCCGCCTGCCCTGGGGCACATAGGCGACGCCGGCCTTGGGCACCTCATGCGCCGCCAGGCCGGTCAACTCCTTGCCGGCGAGCCGGATCGAACCGGCGCTCGACCGAACCAGCCCCATGATCGCTTTCAGCGTCGTCGTCTTGCCGGCGCCGTTGCGACCGAACAGGCACAGCACCTCGCCCTTGTTGAGCACTAGGTCGAGCCCATAGAGCACCTGAACCTCGCCATAGAAGCAGTCGAGCCTGGAGATAGTCAGCGCTTCAGTCTCGTGGGCTTCAGTCTTGGGGGCTTCGCTCATGGCGCCGTCCCCAGATAGGCTTCCTGCACCTGTGTGTTGGCGCGAACCTGTTCGGGCGTGCCTTCGGCCAGGATCCTGCCGGCGTTGAAGACCGTGATGCGGTCGGCCAGCTGCATGACGACAGGCATGTTGTGCTCGATCAAAAGCACGGTGGCGCTCTTGGCGATCTCGCGCACCAGTTCGATGAAATTGTCGATCTCGCTGTCGGCCAGCCCTTGCGTCGGCTCGTCGAGGATCAAAAGCCGCGGCTTCAGCGCCAGGCCCATTGCCACTTCCAGCAGGCGCTGATGGCCGTAGGAAAGCTGGCCGGCCGGCATATGGGCGCGGCCGGCCAGTCCGGTGCGTTCCAGCGCGGCCATGACGCCGGTGCGCACCGCACCTTTCGAGCGGGCATCGGTCAGCGTGCGCTGCACCGGCAGCGCGACATTATCGTAGGCAGAGAGGTTGGCGAAGACGCTGGTGATCTGGAAGGTGTAGGCGATGCCCCGGCGCACCCTGAGATAGGCCGGCTGGCTGGTGATGTCGGCGCCGTCGAAGACGATCATGCCGGACGATGGCTGAATGCGGCCGCTGACCAGGCTGACGAAGGTGGTTTTGCCAGCGCCATTGGGACCGATGACGGCGCGGATCTCGCCCGGCATCAGCTGAAAATCGACACCGTCGACGGCGCGCAGGCCGCCGAAACTGCGCGCCAGGCCTTTGGTGGTCAGCAACGGCATCATGGCAGCCACCCGAGCCAGCGCTGGCGGATGGTGCCCAGAATGCCTTTGGGGAAAAACAGCACCAGCAGGATGAGCGCAATACCGACGATCAGGAGATAGGCGGAGGTGTAGCCGCTGGCGGTGTCGATGACATAGTACATGAACACCGTGCCGAGCAGCGCGCCCAGCGTCGTGGCGGCGCCGCCGAGCAGCACCCAGAGCAGCGGCAGGATGGAATACTGCACCGAGGCAAAGCTCGAGCCGACATAGCCGAACAGCAGCGCATAGGCCGCACCCGAGGCGGCGCAGATGGTGCCGGAGACGACGACGGCGATCAGCTTGTTGGAGAAGGTGTCGTAGCCCAGCATTTTCGTGCGCTCCTCGTTCTCGCGCACCGCGACCAGCACGCGGCCATAGCGGGAGCGGACGATGGCGAGGGTGATCAGCAGCACGACCGAGAACAGCGCCAGCGCGCTCATGTAGCGCACGGTCGGGTTGGTGAGGTCGAGCGATGTCGAGCCGAAGGCCAGAACCCGCGCCGGCTGCGGCACCACCAGACCCTGGTCGCCGCCGGTCCAGGCGGCGAAATAGAGGATGGTGAGGTAAAACACCTGCGCGAACATCATGGTGACGATCATGAAGGCGACGCCGGTGGTGCGCAGCGCCAGCAGGCCGATCACAAGTGCCAGCAGCGCGCCGCAGGCGATACCGGCGAGGAAAGCCAAAGGCACGCTCCAGCCGAGATGGATGACGGCGAGACCAGCGCCATAGAGCCCGGCGGCGAAGAACATGGCGTGGCCGAGGCTGAGCAGGCCGACATAGCCGAACAGCATGTTGTAGCCCATGGCGAACACCGCCAGCACCATGATGCGGGCGAGCAGGCCGTGATGATAATCCGGCAGGACGAAGCTCAGGGCGAACAGCAGCGCGATGGCGCCGATATGCAATGCATACGCTTTTGCCGGCGAAGCTTCGCTCATCGCGGCGCCTGCCCGAACAGGCCTTGCGGCCTGAACACCAGCACCATGGCCACCAGCAGCGTGGCTATGATCTTGGCCAAAGTCGGCGAGAAGAACACCGAGATGATGCCATCGGACAGGCCGATCAGCACGGCGGCAACGACGGTGCCGCGCAGCGAGCCGAGGCCGCCGATGATGACGACGATGAAGGACAACAGCAGCGGGTCCTGCCCCATCAGGTAGTGCGCCTGACTGATCGGCACGATCAGCACGGCGGCGATGGCCGCCAGCATGGCGCCGAGCGCGAAGACGCCGGCATAGACGCGGGCGACCGGAATGCCGAAGGCCTGCGCCGTCTCGCTGTCATATTGGGTGGCGCGCATGATGAGGCCGATCTTGGTGCGCGTCAGCACCAGCCAGGTGGCGATGAGCAGAAGGGCCGAAGCGGCAATGATCGACAGCTTGTAGCCGGAATAGCCGAACCAGGGCAAAAGGATGCGGTAGCTGAAGGGCGGCTCCACCGGGCGGGCTTCCGGGCCATAGAAGCTCAACGCCAGCTGCTGGATGATGTAGAGCATGCCGATCGTGGCGACGATGGTGGCTTCCGGATTGTAATTGAGCCGCCGCAGCACAAGCCGCTCGGCTACCAGCGCAATGGCGCCGACAATCAGCGGCGCAATCACCAGCGCCGCCAGGAAGCCGAGCGTGGGATGGCCGGGTATCGCCGTCGAGATCGCCCAGGCCAGCACCGCGCCCAGCATGAAGAACTCGCCATGGGCGACGTTGACGACGCGCATGACGCCGAACACCAGCGACAGCCCAAGCGCCGTCAGCGCCAGCACGGCTGAGGTGACAAGGCCTTCGAGGGCGGCGAGGAGGAGATGGGGTCCGAAATGCATTCAGGGCGCCCTTACCCTCCCCTTGTGGGGAGGGTGACCGCGCAGCGGTCGGGTGGGGGTTGGGCACGGGCCGTCGCGACCCCCACCCCGTCTCGCAAGCTTCGCAAAAGTGCGAAGCTTGCGTGCCGACCCTCCCCACAAGGGGGAGGGTAAGGCGCCTCACAGCGCCTGCGTCGTATAATCCCCTTCGGCCTCGTAAAGCCCGTCCTCGATCTTGGTCTTGTGGACGACATTCAGCTTGCCACCTTCGACCTTGGAGATGTTCTGGATGCCAAAACACTGGTGGATCTTGCCGTTGAAGGTCTTCGGCCCCTGCGGATGCTCCGGCCCTTCGGCGAATTCGGTCAGCGCCTCGGTCGCCTCGACCAGCTTGGCGCGGTCTTCCAGGCCCTTGTAGCCGGCGTCTTCCATCGCCTTCTTGACGACATAGAGCGTCTCCCAGCAGCCGAACATGTGGGCGGCGGTGGAGACGTCCTTGGGGTCGCCGACGGCAGCGCCATTTTCGTCGATGCCAACGGCGGCGCGGTAGGCTTTCTGCGCGGCCGAGTCATTGGCCTGGGCATAGCGCGGCGAGCCTTCCCAGAAATGGCTGCCGTCCAGGAATTCGAGGCCGGGGCTGTTGATGTCGGTGGCTTCGAGCGAATCGATGAAGCCGAACAGCTGCGGCCGGTTGGAGCCGTAGAACTCGCCGAGTTCCTTGACGAAGGTGAGCACGGCCGGGCCGACCATCACGTGGTAGATGACTTCGGTCTCGGCCGGTATCTGCGGGAAGTATTTCGTAAAAGACGACTCTGTCGGCGGGATGGCGATCTGGGCGATGACCTCGGCGCCTTGCGCCTTCAGCGCCGGCGGCAGGTAGTCGCGATGGTCGTAGCCGAAGGCGAAATCCGGGAAGATCTGCGTCACCTTCTTGCCGGCATTGGCCGCGATCCATGGCGCCATCGACTGGATCTGGCTCTTCACATCGGTGATGCCGGGCTGGAAGACGTAGCGGTTGAGCTTGGTCGAAGCGACATGGTGGCCTTCGCTGACGACGAAATAAGGGATCTTGTTTTCGCCGGCGGCCGGCGCCGAGCCGATCACGACATGCGAGAACAGCGTGCCGAAGACGATGTCGGTCTTGTGCTGGGTGGCGAACTTGCCGACCACTTCGGCGCCACGGCCGGGATCGGTGCCGTCATCCTCGATCACCAGTTCGACCGGCCGGCCGTTGATGCCGCCGGCATCGTTGATCGCCTTGACCGCGGCGGCACTGGTCTTTTCGTACCAGCGGCCATAGGCGGCGCCGATGCCGGTGCGGTGCGACTGGAAGCCGATCTTGATTGGCGCCGAACTCTGCGCCTGGCTGTAGCGGACGAAGCCGGGCGCGAGCGTCAGCCCGGCGCCGGCGGCGAGACCTTTCAGCGCGGTGCGGCGGCTAAGGGTGGATTTGGAGAGATCGAAAAACCCATTCTTGTCAGTCACGGCAGTTCCCCTGTTTTTGAGTTTTGACTGTCTGTAACGAGGCAAGGCCACTCCCTTGCAGGAGGGGCAGAAATTGCATGTGTACAAACTAAATCACCAAAGCACAGAGCTTGCAAGCGGGCTTTCCGCAAAGGCATGTTGATCAGCTTGTCTCATCCGGCCGTCGGCGTGGCAAGCAACCACAGGCCGAAGATCGTGTAGGCAATCATCAGCATGGTGAGCGGCAACTGGCTGAGGGCGGCGCGCGATGGCACCTGGTGCAGTCGCCAGGCCAGTCCATGGGCAACGAGCACCGCCAGCATATGGCCGGCGATGATGATGCCGGCCTGCAGGTTCCACAGCCACCAGGCGGAGTGGGCCCCGGCGACGATGCCGGCCTCGATCTGCATGTCGGCGGCGCCGAACAGGTTCCATCCCAGCGCGAACGGGTCGGACAGAGCGGCGATCGCATACTGGCCGTCGACCAGCAGCGCCGTCAGATAGTGCGCGACATGATAGGCGAGCGCGATCGGCACGATCGACCACACCAGCAGCCTGGCGGCCTCGCGGAGGGAATGTCGGCTGCCGGCGAGGCGCTGGCCGAGGATGACGGCCAGCAGGAATGCCGCCGCCAGCAGAACGAAGGTCAGCACGAGGCCGAAGCTGCTAATGCCGATGAGCGCGGTGCGGCCGGGATATTCCAGCGGGTTGATGCCGGACAGGCCGAGCCAGAAGAAGGTTTTCGACAGGCCGTCGAAGGACACCGATGACAGGCTGAGCAGCAGGAAAGCGATGCCGCTTGCCGGCAGGGGTGCCGCGCCGAGCAGTTTTGAGCCCGGCCAGCAGAGAGCGAGCCGCCCGTGTTCATTGCGCTCGACGATGGCGAAGCGCGCCACCATGGCGAAGAACACCGTCAGGAATTCGCCGCGCCGGCTCCAATCGCGGTAGCCGAAGGCGAGCATGGCGATGAAGGTAAGCAACCAGTAGAGGCCGGCGGCATAGGCCAGCCGCGCCGGGTCGTCGGGCGCCGGGTCGATCAGCTCGAACCAGGCAAAGGCGAAGAACAGGATAACGGCTGGCCAGCAGCCGAGCCATGAAGGCAAACGCAATTTCTGTCCCTCACCGCCACGAAGCTTGAACAGGCGGCTTACGATCCGCCACGGGCCATACCATGGATTCGGCCACGACCAGACATCGCCGAACAGGCCTTGCGCGATGGCAAGGCCGACCCAGAGCAGCGTCCAGATGGTCAGGGGCAGCGGATTGGAGAGCGGATCGCGGCTGCCGAACAGGCCGGCGGCGATGAGCGTTGCGAAACCGGCAAAGGAGATGAGGCTGATGATTGTGCGAGGGGTGTCGGCGAATGGGAAGAGCGGCAGGCGGCGGCGCCAGAAGCGGTCGAGGGTTGCGGGTGGCAGCAGGGCGAGGACGAGGAAGCTTACCGCGACGGCAAGCGCGCCGCCGGCGATGTAGTAGCCGGTCGGGAGGAGGAGGACGTGGCCGCGGTCGGAGGCGTGGGCGAAGGCAGGGGTGGGGAGGAGTGTGAGGGTGGGGGAGCAGGCGACATATGTCAGCCTGACGCGATCCTTCACACCCCCCTCTGGCCTGCCGGCCATCTCCCCCGCAAGGGGGGAGATTGGATGTCGCCGGGGCTTTCGCCAACTTTCAAGGGTAAAGAAAGAGGCGCGGTACTCGATGCTGCCAATCTCCCCCCTTGCGGGGGAGATGTCCGGCAGGACAGAGGGGGGTGGGCGGCAACTCACGCTATCGCGATTTCCATTTCGTCCAGCAAGGCACCCGCCGACCCTCAAACCTTGACCAGCTGCTCCACGCGGTCCTTCGCCCCAAAAATCCGGAGATAGCGCTCGATCTCCTTCTTGTCGCCCGTCGCTTTCGCCGGATTGTCCGACAGCTTCACCGCCGGCCGGCCATTGGCCTCCGTCACCTTGCAGACCAGCGATATCGCATCCAGGCTGTTGGTTTCGGTCGGCGCGCAGCCTTCGAAATCGTTGGTGAGGTTGGTGCCCCAGCCGAAGGACATGCGCACCTTGCCCTTGAAGTGCCTGTAGGTCTCCTCGATGGTTTCGACCTCGAGACCGTCGGAGAAGATCAGCAGCTTCTGCCTGGGGTCCTTGCCCTTCTCGCGCCACCAGTCGATGATTTTTTCGCCGCCTTCGATCGGCGGCGCGCTGTCGGGGCGGAAGCCGGTCCAGTCGGCGACCCAGTCCGGGGCGTCGCGCAGGAAGGATGCGGTGCCGAAAGCGTCGGGCAGCACGATCAGCAGGTTGCCGCCGTAATAGCGCTGCCAGTCCTGCAGCACCTTGTAGGGCGATTCCTTCAATTCCTTTTCCGACTTGGCAAGGGCGGCAAAAACCATCGGCAATTCATGCGCGTTGGTGCCGAGCGCTTCGAGGTCGTTGTCCATGGCCAGCAGCACGTTCGAGGTGCCGGTGAAGGCTTCGCCAATGCCTTCCTTGAGCGCCTCGACGCACCAGCGCTGCCACAGGAAGGAATGGCGGCGGCGGGTGCCGAAATCGGAGATGCGGATGCCGGGCAGCGCCTTCAAGCGTTCGGTCTTGGCCCACATCTTCCCCTTGGCGCGTGCATAGAGCACGTCAAGCGCGAAGGGACCGAAGGCGCGCATGGCGGCGCGGGAACGAAGCTCATTGATGATCGCCAGCGCCGGGATTTCCCACAGGGTGGTGTACATCCAGGGACCGCTGAAGGAGAGCTCGTACTGACCGTCGCGCTTGGACAGCTCGTAGTCGGGCAGCCGAAAACCTTCCAGCCAGGCGAGGAATTCCGGCTCGAAGATCTGCTTGCGGCCATAGAAATTGTTACCGCCAAGCCAGATCATCTCCTTCTTGGAGAAGCGCAGCGTGCGGGCATGGTCGAGCTGGTCGCGCAATTCGCCTTCGTCGATGTCGTCGGCCAGGCGCACCGAGGTGGTGCGGTTGATCAGCGAAAAGGTGGCGTCGACCTTGGGGTACATGCCCCAGATCATCTGCAGCATCAGAAGCTTGTAGAAATCGGTGTCGAGCAGGCTGCGGACGATCGGGTCCAGCTTCCAGGTGTGGTTGTAGACGCGCCGCGCTATATCGGTTCTTGCCATGTCCTGCCGTCGCCTTCGCTGCTCACGTCTTTCTTACGCAATTCCGGACGGGAAACCGCCGCACAGTTTTCCTGGAATTGCCGGGCAAGAGCTTATTAGCATTGAATTTTTGAAAGCGCCTCCCGCTTTCCGGGCTGGCCCGACAAAAAGCAGCCGCTCAGGTCCAGCCTCAACTCTTGGCGCCCACCACCCGCAGCGCCGGACGCTTCCTGCGGCTGCCGATGCGGCCGGCCACCGGCGCGTCGGCCCGGCTGTCGGCCTGTTCCTTTTCGGCAAACAGCCAGTCGACGAACAATTGCACGATAGGCGCCGAACGCATCTCGTTGCGGCAGACGACGTAGAAATCATCGACCGCCGGCACCGACAGGCTGAACGGCGCCACCAGCAGGCCCCTGGCGAGCAGCATGCTGGCGGTGACGGAATCGCCGAGAGCCACGCCATGTCCGTGCACCGCGGCTTCGATCGCCGTACGGGCGTCGCCGAGATGGTGGCGGCGGCCACGTTCGAGGTCGAGCCCATCGGCGGCGGCCAGCCAGGTGTGCCATTCGCGGCCATCATCGCCATGCAGGATGACATGGCCAGCAAGATCCCGGCAGATGCGGAGCGGCCGGTTGTTGATCAGCGTCGGGCTGACCACCGGGAACAGTTCGAGGCCCGACCATTTGCGCATCCAGCAATCGGTCCAGCTGCCGTCGCCATAGAGCACGCAGACATCGACCTGTGGGGCGCGGATGTCCTTGGGGTCGTTGGACGGGATCAGCGTCAACCTGATATCAGGATATTGCGCCATGAAGCTGCCGAGCCGCGGCGTCATCCACAGAAGCAGCAGCGCCGGCACGCAGGAGACCGACAGCGTACCGGCGCTGGCTGGCCTGGTCATGCGCTGGGTGGCGGCGGCGATGCCGTCGAAGGCGGTCGAGACCGCCGGCAGCAATTCGGCGCCGTGCGGGGTGAGCTTTACCCGCTGTCCGGTGCGTTCGAACAGTTTTACGCCGAGTGATTGCTCGAGCGCCTTGATCTGGTGGCTGATTGCGCCGTGGGTGACGTTGAGCTCACTCGCCGCCTTGGTCAGCGAGGCATGCCGCGCCGTCGCCTCGAAGGCGCGCAAGGGATTCAAGGGGGGCAGACGCTTGGCCATGAGCAACCGGATACTCTGTGAGATTTTCTCACAATCAGCACCGTAACAATATCAATTGATTTTTCAATGCGGCTGCCGGACACTTTGGCAGGTCAACAGCATCAATGACGTGAAATCTACAGGCAGCCAGCGGGACAGCGACCCGGCCGGATGATGGTCAGTTCGCAGATGTCGCCACGGCCGCATGCATCAGCCCGCAGGAGGAGACCGACATGGGTTATGACAGAGGCAAGCTGGAAGCCTTGCGCCGCAAGTATGGCGAGAGCCATGGCGGCGAGATGTTCGACCCGAAGTTCCGCAAGGTCGCCGACAAGATCTTCTCCAAGAGCGGCACAAGGCTGGCGCCCTATGCCGGCATCCCCACCTTCCTCGCCGCGCCCTACCGTGAAATCGCTGCCGACAATCCGGATTTCGGCGATTTGCAGGTGGCGATCATCGGCGTGCCGATGGATCTCGGCGTCACCAACCGGCCCGGCTCGCGCTTTGGACCCAGGGCGCTGCGCGCCATCGAGCGCATCGGCCCTTACAATCATGTGCTGGAATGCGCGCCGACGCATGAGCTTCGCGTCGCCGACATCGGCGATACGCCGTTCCGCAGCCGTTACCGGCTGGAGATCAGCCACGAGGATATCGAGCGCCGCACCAACCAGATCGTCGATGCCGGCGTGCTGCCGCTTTCGGTCGGGGGCGACCACTCGATCAGCCATCCGATCCTGAAGGCGGTCGGCAAGAAGGCGCCGGTCGGCATGATCCATATCGACGCCCATTGCGACACAAGCGGGCTGTTCGACATGACCAAGTTCCATCATGGCGGACCGTTCCGCAACGCGGTGCTGGACGGCGTGCTCGACCCCACCCGCACCATCCAGATCGGCATCCGCGGCTCGGCGGAGTATCTGTGGGAGTTCACCTATGAATCCGGCATGACGGTCGTGCATGCCGAAGAGGTGACGGGTCTCGGCATCCCCGCCATCATCGAGAAGGCGCGCAAAATCGTCGGCGACGGCCCGACCTACATTTCCTTCGACGTCGACAGTGTCGATCCGGCCTTCGCGCCAGGCACCGGCACGCCGGAAATAGGCGGCCTGACGACGCGCGAAGTGCTCGAACTGCTGCGCGGCTTGAAAGGCCTCAACATCGTCGGCGGCGACGTCGTCGAGGTGGCGCCGCAATATGACGCGACCACCAACACCGCCCATGTCGGCGCCCAGGTCCTGTTCGAGATCCTGAGCCTGATGGTGTTCAGCCCGGCGATCACCGGCAAGGGGGCCTGACGGATTTCACATGCAAAGGCGGCCGCCGCGCTGGAGCCGGCGGCCGTTTCCAAAACAAACAAGCTTCCAGAAGGGGAATACCAATGACAATCCAAATGAAATCAACCATCGCCGCCGCGCTGATGCTCGCCGGCCTCGGCTTCGCCTCCCCGGCCAATGCCGACGCCGTCGACGACATCACCAAGGCCGGCGCCATCAATGTCGGCATCTTCTCCGACTTTCCGCCCTTCTCCTCGGCCAGCGCCGATATGAGCATCAAGGGCTATGACGTCGACGTCGCGCAGGCGATCGCCGATTCACTCAAGGTGAAGCTCAATCTGGTCAGCGTCACCGGCCAGAACCGCATCCCGTATCTCACCGACAAGCGCGTCGATATCCTGATGAGCGTCGGCTATTCCAAGGAGCGCGAGGAGGTGATCGATTTCGCCGCCGCCTATGCGCCCTACTACATCGCCGTCATCGGTCCGGCAGCGCTTTCGATCAAAGGCAAGGAAGATCTCGCCGACAAGTCGATCGCCGTCAATCGCGGCACGCTCGAGGATACGTCGTTGACCGAAGCGGCGCCGTCATCGGCCGACATCAAGCGCTTCGACAACTACAATTCCGTCATCCAGGCCTTCATCTCCGGCCAGACCCAGCTGATGGTGGTCGGCAATGATGTCGGCGCGCAGGTGCTGGCCAAGCAGGACGCGCTGAAGCCGGAGCAGAAGTTCCAGCTTTTGACCTCGCCTTCGCATATCGGCCTCAACAAGAAAGAGGACCGGCTGAAGACGGCGGTCAATGATGCGGTTGCCAAGATGCTGGCCGACGGCAAGCTCGACGGGAGCTCGAAGGCCTGGCTGAAGACGCCGCTCAATCCCGACAACCTCAAGGATTGAGTTCTCGTGGCCTTTGCCTGGCTCCCAGGTGCTGTGGGCGACATCGCGCGCGGCGCGGCCACGACGATCCTGTTGATCGTCGTGACCACGCTCGTGGGCACGCTGCTCAGCATCCTGGGCGCTGCCGGCCGGCGCAACGGCCCGGTATTCGTGAAGCGCGCCATCGCGGTCTATGTCGAGGTGATGCGCAACACGCCGTTCCTGGTGCAGCTGTTCTTCATCTTCTTCGGCCTGCCCAGCCTCGGCATAAGGCTCGACCCGATCCTGGCCGCCATGCTGGCAATGACGCTCAACATGGCGGCCTACACCATTGAAATCGTCGGCGCCGGTCTCGATGCCGTGCCCGGCGGACAGACGGAAGCAGCGCTTGCACTGGGCTTGAGACCGCGCCAGGTCTTCATCAAGATCGTGCTGCCGCAGGCGCTCAAGGTGATCTACCCGGCGCTGACCAGCCAGATCGTCATCATGATGCTGGAATCGGCCGTGGTGTCGCAGATCGCCGTGCGCGAGCTGACCTATGAGGCCGACATGCTGCAAGCCCGCACCTTCCGGTCCTTCGAAACCTATTTCGTCGTGACCCTGGTCTACCTCGTCCTGTCCATGGCCTTGCGCCGGCTGCTGGTCACAGGCGGGCGCCGCGTATTGGGGGCAGGTGTCACATGATCGAATTCACCTTCTGGGACATCGTTCGCAATCTGCTGCTCGCCGCCCGCTGGACGGTGCTGTTGTCGCTGGCCGCCTTTGTCGGCGGGGCGCTGGTCGGGCTGATCGTGCTGTTCTTCAGGATCGCAGAGAATAAATGGAGCCAGCGGGTCGCTTCCGGCTACATCGCCCTGTTCCAGGGAACGCCGCTGTTGATGCAGCTGTTCCTGATGTTCTTCGGCCTGCCGATGCTCGGCCTGCGCATCGAGCCATGGACGGCAGCGGTGCTCGGCCTGACCTTCTTCGCCAGCGCCTATCTGGCCGAGATCTGGCGCAGCGGCGTCGATGCGCTGCCGCTGGGACAGTGGGATGCCGGCGCCAGCCTCGGCCTGCACCGCCTGCAGGAGCTCAGGCTGATCATCCTGCCGCAGGCGTTCTCGATCACAAGGGCGCCGATCGTCGGCTTCCTGGTGCAGTTGATCAAATCGACGGCGCTGACCTCGATCATCGGCTTCGAGGAGCTGGTCAGAACCTCCAACGCCATCAACAACGCCACCTTCGAACCGTTCAAGGTCTACGGGCTGGTGGCGCTGATCTTCTTCGTCATGTGCTTTCCACTGACGCAATACGCCCGTACGCTCGAACAACGAGCGGCGGCCCACTGACGCCAGGGGGCGACAGTGCGTGAAGGGAACCTGCCGGGAACGGCATCAACTGAGGAGAAACCAGATGAACAGACTGATCGGAAAATCTCTGACACGGCGCGGCGTGCTTGGTGCGGGCCTCGCTACAGCCGGCGTGCTCGCCATGCCGTCGATCCTGCGCGCGCAGGACAAGTCGCTGAAGGTCGGCGTCTATGGCGGCTATTTCAAGAAATCCTTTGACGAGCACGTCTTCCCAGATTTTACCAAGGCCACCGGCATTGCAGTGGAATCGGTCGCCGAGCCGACCGGCGAAGCCTGGCTGGTGCAGCTCGAACAAGCGTCCAAGGCCGGCCAGGCGCCGGCCGACCTTTCGATGATGTCGCAGACCTCGACGCTAAAGGGCCAGTCGACCGAATTGTGGACGCCGCTCGATACGTCGAAGTTCAAGCACTACAACGATTTGTTGCCGCGCTTCGTCAACAAATATCCGGATGGTCGCGTTGCCGGCATCGGCGCCGTCGCCTGGTGGATCACGCTGGTCTCCAACACCGATGTCTACAAAGATGCGCCGACCTCATGGGAGACGCTGTGGGACAAGGCCAATGAGGACAAGCTTGGCCTTCTGGCACTTGCCTCGAACTCGTTCCTGCTCGAAGTGACAGCCAAGACCTTCATGGGCGGCACCAATGCGCTCGACACCGAGGACGGACTGAACAAGGCGTTCGAAAAGCTCGCCGAGCTCAAGCCGAATGTCCGGCTGTGGTATCGCGACGAGGCGCAGTTCGAGCAGGCGCTGAAGTCGGGCGAGATCCCGATGGGCCAGTATTATCACGACGTCACCGGCCTCGCGGTCGCCGACGGCTTCCATGTCCGCTCGACCTTCCCGAAGGAAGGCGGCATCCAGGACTCCGGCAATTGGGTGCTGTCGCGCGCCTCGACCAAGGTCGACGAGGCGCATGCATTCATCGACTATATGAGCCAGCCGTCGATGCAGGGTCTGATGTCGCGCAAGGTCGGCACCACGCCGACGCTGAAGAAAGAGGTGCTCGACCTCAAGCCGGAAGAGTTCGCCGCGGTGTCGTCGGATATCGATCCGATCATCCCGCGCTATGACCTCTATACGTCGAAGGCCGACTGGATCAACCAGAAGTGGACCGAGCTGATCGTCGGCTGAGCCGCCCGTTCCGCTTGAAAACTGATCGGCCGCCGGATTTCCTCCGGCGGCCATTTCCTGGAATTGCTCCAGCGCACAGCCTGAGAGGGATGAGCATGTCCGGACTAGATATCAACGCCGTCACCAAAAAATTCGGCAACTTCGCCGCCGTCGACAATGTCCAGCTCAACGTGCCGCATGGCACGTTCGTGTGTCTGCTCGGCCCATCGGGCTGCGGCAAGACCACGCTGCTGCGCATGATTGCCGGACTGGAGGAGCCGACCAGCGGCGCCATCGTGCTCGACGGCGAGGACATCACGCCTTTGCCGACGCACAAGCGCAATCTCGGCATGGTGTTCCAGTCGCTGGCGCTGTTTCCGCATCTCTCTGTTGGCGACAACATCGCCTATGCGCTGCGCATTCGCGGCGCCTCGAAGGAGGAGCAGAAGAAGCGCGTCGACGAGTTGCTAGGCCTCATC
Source organism: Mesorhizobium sp. M1252 (assembly GCF_040318265.1). NCBI lineage: Bacteria > Pseudomonadati > Pseudomonadota > Alphaproteobacteria > Hyphomicrobiales > Phyllobacteriaceae > Mesorhizobium > Mesorhizobium sp. M1252. The sequence goes on from NZ_JAMYLX010000002.1 coordinate 578,098, forward strand.
CATCTGACCGGCTTTGCCGACCGCCCGGTGGCCAACCTGTCGGGCGGTCAGCGCCAGCGCGTGGCAATTGCACGGGCCTTGGCGCTGTCGCCGAAACTGTTCCTGCTCGACGAGCCGCTGTCGGCGCTCGACGCCAAACTGCGCGAGGCCATGCAGGTGGAACTGCGCCAGTTGCAGCAGCGGTTGGGCATCACCACCATCGTCGTCACCCACGACCAGCGCGAAGCCATGACCATGGCCGACCTCGTCGTCGTCATGGGCCACGGCAGGATCCTGCAGGCGGCGCCGCCGATCGAGATCTACCGCAAGCCGGCCGACGCCTTCGTCGCCGACTTCATCGGCATCACCAATCTGCTGCCGGCCGAGATCGACAGCACCGGGCGCACCACCATTCTGGGCACAGCCATTCCAGGTCTTGCCATGCCGGCGGGTCAGACTAAAGCGTCTGTATCGGTCCGCCCCGAGGATGTGCATCTCGGCAGCCCCGGCGGCTCGGCCATCACCGGCGAGGTGAGTTTCGTTCGCGATCTCGGCGGCACCATCGAGACCTTCGTCGATGTCGGCGGCACCAGCATCATTGCGGTGACGACGCCGCGCGAGCGGCATGACGTGCCGGTCGGCGCCCAGGTCGGCGTAACGCTGCCGCCCGGCAGCTGCGTGGTGCTCGGCGCATGAGACGCGAGGCTCCGAAGTCGCTAGCCGACTACACGCCGCTGTTCTTTCCGGCGCTGATGCTGATCGTCTTCTTCGTCGTGCCGTTCTCGACGATGATCGCGGTGAGCTTCTTCAAGCGCAACCCGTCCGGTTTCTACACGCCGGACTTCGTGTTCGACAATTACGCCCGCTTCCTGTCGGTGTTCTTCGGCGGCGTGCTCGGCTTTTCGCTGATGCTGGCGGTGCTGGTCGCCGTCTGCTGCGTCGCCATCGCCTTCCCCTTCACCTACCTTTTGACCCGTCGGCCGCGCCGCGTGCAGACGCTGTGGCTGGTTGGCCTGCTGTCGGTGCTGTCGCTGTCTGAGGTCATCATCGGCTTTGCCTGGTCGACGCTGTTTTCGCGCACCGCCGGCATCACCAATCTGTTCGTGGCGATCGGGCTGATGGAAAAGCCGGTGGCGCTGCTGCCGGCCTTCGGCGCGGTGCTGACCGGCATGGTCTACCAGGCGCTGCCCTACACCATCCTGGTCCTCTATCCCGCTCTGGTCCGCCTCGACCCGACATTGCTCGAAGCGGCACGCACGCTCGGCGCCTCGCCTATCCGGGCCTTCTTCAACGTCGTCGCGCCGGCGCTGCGCAACACCATCGTGGCGACGCTGATCATGGTCTTCGTCTTTGCGCTCGGCTCCTATCTGCTACCGCAGATTCTGGGACGCCCGCAACACTGGACGCTGTCGGTGCTGATCACCGACCAGGCGATCTACCAGTCCAACATGCCGTTCGCGGCCGCAATGGCGGTGTTCCTGGTGCTGATCTCGCTGGCGCTGGTCGGACTGACGCTGCTCGTCGGACGAAGGGAGAACGCCCTATGACCGCGACCTTGCTGCGCCGTGTCTATTTCACCATCGTCGCGCTGTTCCTGGCGGCGCCGCTGATCGTCGTCGCCGGCGTGTCGGTGAATTCGCGGCAGGAGCTCTCCTTCCCGCCGGTCGGTTTCTCGCTCGCCTGGTACGCTCAGATCTTCACCGATCCGGAATGGCGGCTGGCGCTGATCCATTCGGTGACGCTGGCCGTCTGCTCGGCGGCCATTGCCGTGGCGGTCGCGCTGCCCCTGGCTTGGTTCCTGTGGCGGCGCATCGCGCCATGGGCGAACATCTTCCAGGTGCTGGGGCTTGCCCCCTTCATCCTGCCGCCGGTCATCACCGCGCTCGGCTTCCTCTCCTTCTGGGCGACGGTCGGGCAGTTCGGCCAGTTCTTCACCGCCATAATCAGCCACGCCATCTTCTTCGTGACGCTGCCGCTGGTGACGCTGTCGCTCGGCTTTGCCTCGATCGACCGCTCGCTGGTCGAGGCCGCGGCGACCATGGGCGCCGATGACCGCACAGTGCTGAAAACCGTGGTGCTGCCGTTGATCCTGCCCTACCTCGTCTCGGGCTACGCCTTCGCCTTCGTCTTGTCGCTCAACGAATACATCGTCGCCTACATGACGATCGGCTTCACCACCGAGACGCTGCCCATCAAGATCTTCAACGCGCTGCGCTACGGCTACACACCGACCATGGCTTCGGTGTCGGTGTTCTTCGTCGCGGTGGCGGCACTGGTGTTCGGCTCGATCGCCAGGTTCGGCGATATACGCAGACTGCTCGGCGCGATGTCGTCGGACGGGAGCTGAGCGCAGCCACGCCAAACGAGAACGGCCGCCGAACCCGGCGGCCGTTTTGCTTTTAATGGCTGAAGACGAGCGGCGGCGCGATCCTATCCCGCCGCAGCCAGCGCGCGAGGAGCAGCACCGCCACCACGGCCAGCCCCGACGCCAGGCCGATCCAGATGCCGACGCCGTGCAAGCCGAAATGGAAGGCGAGCAGCACGCCGAGCGGCAGGCCGATGCCCCAATAGCCGATCGCCGCGTAAATCATCGGCACCTTGGTGTCGTGCAGGCCGCGCAGCATGCCGGCGGCAACGGCCTGCGCGCCGTCAAAGATCTGGAACAGCGCGGCAAAGGCCAAGAACGACACGGCCAGCGCGATCACCTTGGCATTGGCCGGATCGGTCATGTCGATGAAGGCGCTGATCAACAGATGCGGCCACAGCACCATCACCAGCGCCATCAGCGCCATGGACGAGACGCCGATGACGAAGGCGGTCCAGCCGGCGCGCGAAACGCCGGCCGGATTGCCGGCGCCGTGGGCCAGGCCGACGCGCACCGTCACAGCCTGGTTGAGGCCGAGCGGCACCATGAAGGAGATCGAGGCGATCTGGATGGCCATAGCGTGCGCGGCCAGCGAATCCGCATCGATCAGGCCCATCAGCAGGGCTGCCGCGTTGAAGATCGTCACCTCGAAGGCGAGGATGCCGGCGATCGGCATGCCGAGCCGCAGCAGACCCTTGAAACGCGGCCAGTCGGAGCGCCAGAAGCGACCAAACAGGCGGTAGCGGCGGAACTTCTTCTCCAGCATCACTACGGCTGCCAGGCCGCAGAACATCAGCGTGCTCGACAGCGTGGTCGCCAGCCCCGAACCGGCAATGCCCATCGAGGTGACGCCGAGATTGCCGAACATGAACACCCAGTTGAAAAAGGCGTTGCAGGCGACGGCGACGAAAACGATGACCAACGCCCAGCCTGGCCGCTCCAGCGCCGAGATGAACGAGCGCAGCACGATATAGCCGTAGAACGGCAGCACCGCCCATTCCAGCCAGCGCAGATAGATGCCGGCCTGGTGGGCGAGCGCCGGCTCCTGGCCCATGGCCAGCAGAATGGCCTCGCCATGCCACAGCACGATCCAGATCGGGATCGAGATCAGGATCGCCAGCCACAGGCCCTGGCGCACGGTACGGCGCAAATCGCGCACCGAATAGCGCCGGCGGCCAAGCTCGGTGGCGATCATCGGCGAGGTCGCCAGCATCAGGCCGAGGCCGAAGATCAGCGGCATGAAATAGAGATTGGCGCCAAGCGCGCCGCTGGCCAGCGTGTCCGCGCCCAGACGCCCCATCATCATGACGTCGGTGGCGGTCATCGCGGTCTGGCCGAGATTGGTCAGCACCATCGGCCAGGCCAGCGCCAGCGTCGCCCTGATTTCCTGACGCCAAAGATTTTCCGGCGCACGAGCGCCGGCTTCGATCGCAGACATTGTCCTGCTCTTTCCGATTGCGGCGCGTCGGCAACGAGGCCGGAAGCCGCACTTCCAAACGGCAAAACCTTCGGTTTCGCAGCGTTTGCGTCGTTCTATTGGACGAAATGCGGCATGAAGGCAAGGGACGACGGGCAGCCGGCGATTGAGCCAGAAGCGGGAACCCTCCTATCCGGCTGCCCTTATCTGTTTTACGCAATTCCGGACGGAAAACCGTTACACACTTTTCCTGGAATTGCTCTAGATCAGCCGATGCTTTCGCCGCCGTCGATCACCAGTGCCTGGCCGGTCATGAAGGATGAGCGGTCGGAGACGAGGAACAGGATCGCTTCTGCGATCTCTTCGGCGCTCGCCCAGCGGCCCATCGGAATCCTGGTGCGGACATAGGTTTCGATCGCCTCGCGTCCGCCCATCTGGGCGATGAACGGTTCGTTGAAGGGGGTGTCGACCCAGCCGGGGCAGAGCGCGTTGACGCGCACATTGTGCCGGGCATAGTCGAGCGACATCTGCCTGGTCATCGCCACCACGGCATGTTTGGACGTGGCATAGGCGATCATCTCGCGGTCGTAGAAGACGCCCGAATTCGAAGCCGTGTTGAGGATGACGCCGCCGCCTTGCGCGACCATTGCCGGCATGACCAGCCGCGCGGCCAGAAACTGCGCCCGTACATTGATGCGCCAGGACGCATCCATACCATCGACCTCGACCTCGGTCAGCGTGCCGCCGACCTGGATGCCGGCGTGATTGTGCAGAATGTCGATGCGGCCATACTTGCCGAGAGTGCCTGTGATGAGCTGCCCTACCGCCGCGTCGTCAGAGACGTCGGTGACAATGGCCTCGGCCTGCCCGCCAGCCGCGCGGATACTCGCCGCTGTCGCCTCGCCGCTGGTCTTATCCCGGTCGGCGATGACCACCAGCGCGCCTTCCCTGGCCATGATCATGGCGCCGGCGCGGCCGATGCCGGAACCGGCGCCCGTCACCACGGCGATGCGGTCTTTGAGGAGCATGAATTTGTCTTTCAGCTGGATGGCTTGTTCAGTTTGACGGCTGGCGCTGGCGCAGCTGCCATTGGGCAAGCACCACCAGAAGAACCGAGGCGACGAGCACGATGGTGGCGATGGCGTTGATTTCCGGCGTCACGCCGCGCCGGATCGAGGCGAAGACATAGATCGGCAGCGTCGTCTGCGCGCCGGCGACGAAGAAGGCGACGATGAAATCGTCGAAGGAGAAGGTGAAGGCGAGCAGGAAGCCGGCGATCACCGCCGGCATGATCTGCGGCAGCACGATCGAGCGGAACGTCGTCAGCGGCGTGGCGTAGAGATCGCTCGAGGCCTCGACCAGGTTGCGGTCGAGGCTGGCGAGACGCGTGCCGACAATCATCGTTACCAGCGCCATCGAAAACAGGCCATGCGCGGCGATGATCGATCCATAGCCGAGCGACAGGCGTGGCGGCTGGTCGTTTGGCCAGATCGAGGCGAGGAACGGGTTGAGCACGCCAAACAACTGGACCAGCGCGACGAGCGTCGAGATGCCGATGACGACGCCGGGAACGACGATCGCGGCACCCATCAGCGCGTCGAAGACGGCGCGGGTTCTGGGCCCGACCCGCGCCAGGCCGAGTGCGGCTGCCGTGCCGCACACCGCCGCCAGAAGCGCGCTGGTGGTGGCGATGAACAGGCTGTTCTTCAATGCCTCGACCAGGAACGGGTTCGACAGCGCCGTGCCGTACCACTGCACCGAAAAGCCGGTGAACTCGCTGGCATGGCGGCCGGCGTTGAAGGAAAACAGCACGACCAACGCAATCGGCAGATAGAGGAAGGCGAAGACGGCTGTGACGAAGGCGCGCATCAGATCAGATCCACCCTGCGGGCGCCCGACACCCGTGTCGAAATGCGGTTTGCCGCGATCAGCACCACCACCGAAACCGCCACCAGCGTGATGGCGATGGCCGATCCGAACGGCCAGTTGCGCGACTGCAGGAACAGGTCGACCAGCGCGTTGCCGATGAAGAACACCTTGCCGCCGCCAAGCAGGGTCGGGATCAGGTATTCGCCAAGCAGCAGGATCATGACCAGTGAGAAGCCGGTCATGACGCCCGGCAGCGACAGCTTCAGCGTCACCCCCAGAAAGGTTGAGAGCGGGGTCGCGCCGAGATCGGCGGAGGCTTCCAGCAGCCTTCGGTCGAGCCGCTCGAGACTGACATAGATCGGCAGGATCATGAGGGGCAAATAGCCATAGACGATGCCGAGCAGCACGGCGCCCGGCGTGTTGATCAACCTGACATCCTCGATGCCGACAAAGGCCAGCAGTGCGGGAATGCCGCGTCCGCCCAGAATGTACATCCAGGCGTAGGTGCGCATCAAAAGGCTGGTCCAGAACGGAATGACGACGAGCGCAAGCAGGATCAGCCGCCAGCGTTGCGGCGCCTTCAGGGCAAGGTAGTAGGCGACGGGGTAGGCGACGAGCAGGCAGGCAAGCGCGCCCACCGGCGCCAGCATCATCGTGTTCCAGAAGGCAGTCGCCCGCGCCGGGAGGTTGGCATATTGCGCCAGCGTGAAGGCGGCCTGGTAGCCGCCCTCCGGCGCCCGCTCGCCGACGCTGAACACGGCAATGGCGACGAACGGCAACACCAGAAACACCACCAGCCACGCTGTAGCCGGAGCGAGCAGCAGCGCTGTCAGGATGTTATACCGAAATCTGTTGCCGTGCATGGAAACCGCCCCGATGCCGGCGGACATAGGCCCACCGGTTTCCGTTTGCGTCAGGCCGGCCTCAAGCCGACTTGAAGCGCGCCATCAGCTCGGCGCGGCCGGGATCGGTCAACGTCGCCGCCGCACCGAATTCCAGCGGTGTCAACAGGTCGGCCGCCGGATAGAGGATCGGATTGTCCAGCACTTCCTTGGGCAGCAGCTTGTTGACGCGTGCGTCGGTCGACGGCGCGCCGTTGGCCAGATGCTCCTTCACCGCGACCTCAGGGGTCATCAGATAGTTGAGCAAGGCATAGCCGGCCGGCTTGTTCGGCGCGTCCTTCGGGATGGCGTAGAAATCGGTCCAGATTTCGCCGCCCTCCTTGCCCAGCACATAGGCGATCTCCGGGATATCGCGATGCAGCTGTGCGCCGTCATTCGTCCAGCACATGGTCATCCAGGCGTCGCCCGCCCGCATGCCCGGCTGGTAGTCGGACGAGACCGCGAACAGATGCGGCTTGACCTTGAGCAGCAGCTCCTCGGCCTTGGCGAGTTCGTCCTGCTTCAGCGAGTTGAAGGAATAGCCGTGATATTTCAGCGCGTTGCCGATTGTGGTCAGCTGGTAGTCGTGGACCATGGTGCGGCCATCGCCCTCAGCCATGGCGACGTCCCAGAACTCCTTCCAGCTCGTCATCGGCTTGGCCAGCTTCTTGGTGTTGACGGCAAAGCCCGTGGTGCCCCAGTTCTTCGGCACCGCGTAGGTCGTGCCGTCGATCGTGCCTTCCGAGGTGAAGCGCGGGTCCTCCTGGGAGCTGTCGAAATTCGGCAGCTTGGCCATGTCGAGCGGATCGATGATGCCGAGTTTCTTGTAGGTCGAGATCGTGTAGTTGGTCGGCACGAACAGGCTCCAGCCCGAGGCGCCGGCCTGCAGCTTGGCCAGCATCTCCTCATTGGAGCCGAACACGTTGACCTCGACGGCGACGCCGGTGTCCTTCTTGAAATTCTCGAAGGTCTGCGGGTCGTGATAGTTCGGCCAGGTGGCGATCGACATGCGGTCGCCGAGGTTTTCGGCGGCGAAGGCCGGCGTCGGCATGATGCCGAGCTCGCGCGCCATCACCGCGGTTGCGATGCCCAGGCCGGTGAGGCCGAGGAAATCGCGGCGGCCGATCGAGCCGCGCTTCAGGCGCATCAGCTGGTCGACGAAGTTCTCGGGGCTAATCGGCAGTCCGTCACGATATGATTTCGACATTTTTTGCTACCCTCTGGTTGGTCCCGTTGTTCTTGTTCTCCGGAAACGCCAGCGGCGTCCCAGAGGCAAAGCCGATGGCGACGGGTTCGCCCGGCTTGAAGAGATTGCCATGGCCGATCACATGGTCGGCCTTGGCCAGCAGCGTTCCGATGCCCTGCACCTCGATGGCGTATTCCGCCGTCGAGCCCAAGAAGATCCGGTTGCGCACGATGCCCTTGAAAGGGCTGCCTTTGGTGGCGCCGAGGCTTAGCGATTCAGGACGCAGGCTGATAGAAACGGTCTCGCCCTGCTGCAAGGCGGTTCGTTTGCGCGCGGCAATAACGGTTCCGTCCGCCAGCGCCACATTGACAAGATCGCCTGTATGCCCGGCAACCTTGCCGCTCAACAGATTGGTCTTGCCGACGAAGTCGGCGACGAACAGGTCGGCCGGCTCGTCATAGATCTCGCTCGGCTGGCCGAGCTGTACGATGCGGCCGCCATTCATGACGCAGACGAAGTCGCTCATCGACAGCGCTTCCTCCTGGTCGTGGGTGACCAGCACGAAGGTGATGCCGATCTCGCGCTGCAGGTTCTGCAACTCGATCTGCATATCGGTGCGCAGTTTCTTGTCGAGCGCCGCCAGCGGCTCGTCGAGCAACAGCACGGCCGGCTTGTTGACCAGTGCGCGCGCCAGCGCGACGCGCTGCTGCTGGCCGCCGGACAGTTCGTGGATCTTGCGGCCGCCATAGCCGGCGAGCCGCACCATTTCGAGCGCCTCGCCGGCGCGACGGCCGATTTCCTGCGACGACAGGCGTGGCCGTGCCTGGCGCAGCCCGTAGGATACATTGGCTTCGACATCGAGGTGCGGAAACAGCGCATATTGCTGGAACACCATGTTGACCGGGCGGCGATAGGGCGGTGTGCCGGCCATGTCTTGGCCGCGGATGAACACCTGGCCTTCGCTCGGCTGCTCGAAGCCGCCGATCATGCGCAGGCATGTGGTCTTGCCGCAGCCGGACGGTCCGAGAAGGGCGACAAAGGCGGAGGGCGGCACAGCCAGATCGATGCCGCTGACAGCGGTCACGGCGCCATAGCGCTTGGTGACGCCGCGAAACTCGATGTCGGGCACTGCGGTCAAAGTGCTGGCTCCAGCAACAGGGCTATTCCAGGACGCTACCAGAGCCAATGGCGTCTAGTATATACCTCGCTGGTGGTATATCTGATCTATTTTCTCGTTTGAGGGGGTATAGATTGAGTGCGTCCCGCAGCGACGAATACAGCCGGCTCGCAGCCCTTGTCGCGGCGACACGGGAGACGAGCGGCGACCTATTCGGCAAGGCAATGGTCGGCTGGTTGAGCCAGCATGTCGGCTTCGACCACTGCGTGATCTTCGGTTACCGCGGCGCCTCGCGACCGCCGCTGCTGTTCGAAACCTTCTCGCCGGCCGAGAGCCATGTCTTCGTCACGCTCTATCAGGAAGGACCTTATCTGCTCGACCCATTTCATCACGCGGCGGTGGAGCGCAAGGAGGGGTTCTGGCGCATGCGCGAACTGGCGCCCGACCGCTTCTATGCCAGCGAGTATTTTCGCACCTACTATAGCCAGACAAGGCTGGCCGAGGAGGTCGGCTTCTTCGTGCCGCTGCCCGGCAAGGATGCCCTGGTGCTGTCGCTGATGCGATTGCACGCCTCGGGTCCCTTCGGCACCGCCGATGCCAGGCTGCTGCGCGACATGGCGCCGGCGGTCATCAACTTCGCCCGGTTGCGCTGGCCCGCACTTGCGGCCGAGGAGCAGGACGAAGCGGAGCAGGGCGAGACGATCGCCGCCGTCAACGAGTTCGACCGCGCCCACATTTGGGAAAGCCTGTCGCTGACCCCGCGCGAAAAGCATGTCGTCGATCTGGTGCTGCAGGGGCATTCCACCGAGTCGATCGCGAGAGCCATGCGCATCGTGCCGGGAACGGTGAAGGTTCATCGCCGCAACATCCATCGCAAACTCGGCATCAAATCCCAGGCCGGGCTGTTCGCCCGCTTCATCGAGATCATCGAGAGCCGGCGTTGAAATCGCTGAGGCAGACATCGTTCACTTGCGGGCAACAGACTGCTACGGATTACCCGAAACCAGTCGCTTCCTCATACGCCCCGGAGAGCAGACGATGGCATTCAGGCGCAGAAAGAACACGGCCGCGATCCCTCGCACGGTGCCGGCTTTCGAGCACATCGTCACCGAGGCGAGCGACAGTTTCCTGTGGCGGCTCGACGACTATCCCTGGGAGCGCAATGTCTGGAATTTTCATCCGGAATACGAGATCCATCTCCTGAGGAAGTCTTCCGGGGTCGCGCTGGTCGGCGATCACATCGGCGAATTCGGGCCGGGCTACCTGAGCATCGTCGGCGGCGGGCTGCCGCATGACTGGGTGACATCGGTGCAACCCGGCGAGCTGATCGAAGGACGCGACATCGTGCTGCAATTCGATCCGCAGCGGCTGCGCGGCTCGGCGGGACTGCTGCCGGAGCTGCGCGAACTAGAACCGTTCCTGGAGCGATCGCTGCGCGGCATCGTCTTCCATGGCCGCGCCGCGCTCGACGGCGCTGCGCTGATGGAAAGGATGGGCACCGTGCACGGGCTCGCCCGGTTTTGCCTCTTCCTCGAACTGGTCGATCTGCTGGCCAGGACCGACGAATACGAGCTTTTGTCCTCGCCGGATTTCTCACCCGCGCTCGACGCAACCTCGCTGGACATCATCCAGCGCACGCTGACCTATCTCTTCCAGCACTTCGCCGAGGACCTGAAGCTGCCGGAGGCGGCGGAGCTGGCGGGGATGAGCGAAAGCACGTTTTCGCGCTTCTTCCAGAAAAACACCGGCAACAGTTTCAGCGACCACATCGCCAAGCTCCGGCTCTGGCAAGCCTGCAAGCTGCTGGCGGACACCGATATTCCGATCACCGACATCTGCTTCCAGGTCGGCTACATGAACATCGCCAACTTCAACCGCGCCTTCCTGCGCAAGCACCGGATGACGCCGTCATCTTACCGCAAGCTGTCGAAGCAGCGGATGACGATGCGCGCCTGAAAACCGGCCTTCCTCACTCCGTCGGTACTCATGTGACAGAGGCTGTGCAGGCGGGCCGGATTTTGCAGCGCACAATGCATAAAAGTACAGGTCTGCTGCAACGGGGCTTCTAGCGCGGCCTTTAGCAACTCCTCATTTTGGCGATGGGTGGCTTGTCGCTCGGGCGATGGCGAGGATCGCGCAACCGAAGACTTCCGCTTCCTGCGACTGTTCCTGGAGGAGTAAATCAATGAAACCAATTCGGCTCGCTGCGAGCATAAGCGCAGCTTTCATGCTTACCACGACCCTCTCGACCATGGCGCTGGCGGCGCCGGTCTGCTCGGCGCCGGTCAAGGTGCTGGCGCAACCGCGTGACGGGCTGACGCTGCTGGAAGCGTCCAAGGACGAGTTCCAGAAACTGGCCGGCGCCAGCTTCCAGATCGACTATCTCAACGAGAACGACCGCCGGGCAAAGTCGCGCGCCGATGCGTCCACGGTCGGCAACTACAACGTCTACTATGTCGACGAAGCCAATGTCGCGCTGTTCGCCTCGTCGAAATGGATCGTGCCGCTCACCGACTATTACCCGGCTGACTACGACTACGCCGATTTCGACCCGGGCCGGCAGAAGGTCGCCACCTATGACGGCAAGGTGTGGTTCGCGCCGCTGACCGGCGGCGGCGACCTGATGGTCTACCGCAAGGACATTCTGGAAGCCGCCGGCATCCAGCCGCCGAAGACGCTGGACGAGTTGATCGCCGACGTGCCGAAGCTGACCGATCCCGACAAGGGCATGTACGGCATCGCGCTGCGCGGCGCGCGTGGCTCGGGCGCCAATGTCTGGCGCTGGATGCCGTTCTTCAAGGCCTATGGCGGAAAATGGTTCGACGGTGACAAGCCGGCTTTCAACTCCGAGGCCGCGGTCAAAGCGACCGAGACGTATCTTAAACTGTTCAAGGATTCAGCGCCCGGCACGCAGACCGGCAGCTGGGATGAATCGACCGGCGCCTTCCTGTCGGGCCAGGTTGCCATCTTGGTCGAATCGACGCCACTGTCGGGCATGGCGGTCGACCCGAAGACCTCGCAAGTGGTCGGCAAGATCGGCTTCCTGCCGCCGCCCTCGCCACTGACCGGCGGCGGCTACGGCCACGGCCTCGCCATCGCCGCCAAGGCCAATGCCGATGACGCCGCGAAGCAATGCGCCGGCCTGTTCATCGCCTGGGCGACGTCGAAAGAGAACGAGAAGCGCCGGCTCGACGCGCACCAATTCGGCGAGCTCAACCGCACCAGCGTGCTGTCCAGCAAGGAGTTCGCCGACATCTATGGCGCCGATCTCGGCCAGGCGCTTGCCGATACCGGCAAGGTGACGGCGGTGAACTTCTGGCAGGATCCGCGCTGGCCGGATCTCGGCGACCGCTGGGGCATCATCCTGGAAGAGCTGGTCACCGGCACGCGCACCGACGTCAAGGGCGGCCTCGACGAACTCGAGGCCTACGCCAACGAGCTGGTGAAGAAGAAGTAATCCTCCCGCCCGCGGCGCGCGGTCCACGGCATTCGACCGGATGCCGGGACCTGTGCGCCGCGGGTCTCTCCAAAAGGGCACAGCCCGAGGATAGGCAATGCGCCGACGCTCTTCCCTGCCCGTGACGTTTCTGGTTCCGACGCTCGCCATTCTTCTGGTGCTGTCGATGGTGCCGACGCTGTACGCCATCGTCATTGCGCTGCAGAACCGCGAGCTGAGCTCGTCGGACTATTCCTGGGTCTGGCTGTCGAACTTCATCGACCTGTTCGCCGACCGGCGTTTCCTCAACGCGGTCTGGGTTTCGGTGAAGTGGGAAATCGTCACCGTGGTGGCGACGATGATGGTGGCGATCGGGCTCGGCGTGCTGATGTTCGAAGTAGCGTCGCCGCGGCTGCGCAACATCTACTGCCTGCTGTTCATCATCCCGGTGCTGTTGCCGCGTGTCTCGGCGGCCTTCGTGTGGAAGTTTGCCTATCATCCGCTCTACGGCATCGCCACCTATCCCTACAGGCTGATCACCGGCGGGCTGATCTTCGACCCGCTGTCGAAGCCGTCGACGGCCCTGTTTGCCGTCGCCTCGGTCGATGTCTGGCAGTGGGGACTGTTCTTCGCGGTCATCGTGCTGAAGCTTCTGGAGACCTTGCCGCCGCAGCCGATCGAAGCGGCGCGGCTCGACCACGCCAAACGCTGGCAGATCCATGCCTATGTGACCTTGCCTATGCTGAAGGCGCCGCTGATCAGCCTGATGTTCGTCAAGATGATCGAATCGCTGCGCTCCTTCGACCTGATTTATGTGATGACGCGCGGCGGGCCGGGCGTGGCGACCGAGACGCTCGACATGTACGCCTTCTCGCAAGGCTTCATCGAATCCGGCAAGGTGTCCTATGCCTCGGCCATGGCGGTGCTGATGATGATCGCGACTGTCATCACCTTCACCATGCTGTGGAAGCGGGTGCAGGCATGAGGCCGTATCGCATGAGACCGGGCCGCCTTATCGGGAAGATCATCCTGGCCTTCGCCGGCTTCATGGCGGTGTTTCCGCTCGCCTGGACGGCGGTCAATTCGCTGAAGAACAATGTCGACATCATCACCCGCGTGCCGCGCCTGGTGTTTACCCCGACCTTCGACAATATCAGCTACATCATCGGCCGCGACAGCGTAATGACCGGTCTCTATAACTCGGTCATTTCCTGCGGCGTCGCCGTGCTGATCGGCGTCATGCTCGGCCTTCCGGCAGCCTATGCGGTGGCGCGCTATCCCAATCGCTTCGCTGGCGACATCCAGTTCTTCGTGTTGTCGCTGCGCTTCCTGCCCCCGGTGGCAGTCGCCATTCCGCTGATGGTGATCTGGCTGCAGATCGGGCTCTACGACACCTTGCCGGCGCTGATCGTCACCTATTCGCTGCTCACCATCTCGGTGATCATGTGGCTCGCCATTCCCGCCTTCCAGGCCGTGCCGAAGGAAATCGAGGAAGCCGCTTTCGTCGACGGCTACGGCGCTTACTCGGTGTTCTGGCGCATTGCGCTGCCGGTAGCGGCGCGCTCGCTGATCGGCGCCGTCGCCTTCAGCTTCGTGCTGGTGTGGAACGAATTCCTGATCGCGCTGATGCTGTCCAGTTCCAACGCCAAGACATTGCCGATCGTCGCTTCCGAACTTTCACAGCAAGGCATGAACGTGCCGTGGGGAATCCTCAACGCCTCGGTCGTGCTGTTGTCGCTACCGCCGCTGCTGTTCCTCGGCGTGCTCAGCGGCTTCCTGAATTCCGTTTTCCGGCAAAAAAAGACTTGATGCGAGGACTTACCTATGCGGGCACTGGTGCTTGAGAAAAAAGGCGAACTGTCGCTGCGCGAGATCGCGCTGCCGCTCGACGTCGGACCGGGCGATGTCAAGATCGCCATCCACACGGTCGGCGTCTGCGGCAGCGACGTGCACTATTACACCCATGGCGCCATCGGCAGCTATGTCGTGCGGGCCCCGATGGTGCTCGGCCACGAAGCCGCGGGAACGATCGTCGAGATCGGCGCCAATGTCGGCACGCTGAAGGTCGGCGACCGCGTCTGCATGGAGCCGGGCGTGCCGAACCTGTCGTCGCGCGCGACCAGGCTCGGCATCTACAATGTCGACCCTGACGTCTCCTTCTGGGCGACGCCGCCTGTGCATGGCGTGCTGGCGCCCTATGCCGTGCACCCGGCCGCCTTCACCTACAGACTGCCGGACAATGTCACCTTCGCCGAAGGCGCGATGGTCGAACCCTTTGCCATCGGCATGCAGGCGGCGAGCCGCGCCCGCATCGTGCCGGGCGACGTCGCCGTCGTCGTCGGCTGCGGCCCGATCGGCATCATGATCGCGCTGGCGGCGCTGGCCGGCGGCTGCTCGAAGGTGCTGATCTCCGATTTTTCCGCACCCAAGCTCAAGATTGCCGCGCAATATCCCGGCATCGTGCCGGTCAATATCGGCGACCAATCGCTGGTCGACGCAGTCTCCGCCGCGACCGACAATTGGGGCGCGGATATCGTGTTCGAGGCGAGCGGCAGCCCGAAGGCATTCGCCGACCTGTTCGATGTCGTGCGGCCGGGCGGCGCGGTGGTGCTGGTCGGACTGCCGGTCGAACCGGTCACTCTCAACGTTCCGGCGGCGATCTCCAAGGAAGTGCGCATCGAGACGGTGTTCCGTTACGCCAACATCTTCGACCGCGCGCTGCAGCTGATCGCCTCGGGGAAGGTCGACCTCAAGCCGCTGATCACCGGCACTTATGATTTCTCGGACAGCATCGAGGCCTTCGAGCGGGCGGCGCAAGGCAAGCCGCAAGACGTCAAGCTGCAAATCCTTCTTACCGGCGAGAAGGGCTGACCATGTCCGCGATCGTTTGCTCCCATGTCGACAAGGCTTACGGCGCCACCACCGTCATCCGCGACCTCAATCTCTCGATCGAGGAGCACGAATTCGTCGTATTCCTCGGCCCGTCCGGCTGCGGCAAGTCGACCTTGCTCAGGATGCTGGCCGGACTGGAGGATATCAGCGGCGGGGAAGTGTCGATCGGCGGCAAAGTGGTCAACGATCTCGAGCCCGGCGAGCGCGGCATTGCCATGGTTTTCCAGAACTATGCGCTCTACCCGCATATGACGATCTTCGACAACATCGCCTTTGGGCTCAAGCGACAGAAAGTGCCCCCGGCCGAGATCCGGAAGCGGGTCGAGGCGGTGGCAACGACGCTCGGCCTCGAACCTTACCTCGCCCGCAAGCCGACCGAACTTTCCGGCGGCCAGCAGCAGCGCGTGGCGATTGCGCGCGCCATGATCAAGACGCCGAAAGTGTTCCTGTTCGACGAGCCGCTGTCCAATCTCGATGCCAAGCTGCGCAACCACATGCGGGTCGAAATCGCCCGCCTGCACCAGTTGCTGAAGACCACTACCGTCTATGTCACCCACGACCAGCTCGAAGCGATGACGCTGGCCGACCGGATAGTGCTGCTCAGGGATGGCGTTATCGAACAGATCGGCTCGCCTGCGGAGATCTATCGCCAGCCGGGCAATCTGTTCGTCGCCGGCTTCATCGGTACGCCGAACATGAATTTCATCGACGTGGCCGTCGGGCGGAAGGACGAACGCTGGACGCTGACAGGCGGCGGCTCGAGCTTCTCCATAGAAGGCTCGGGCTTCGATCTACGCGGCGTCCGGCGCGCCGTGCTTGGAATCCGACCGCCGGACCTGAAGACCGCCGGCGCTCAGAGCATCAATCTTCTGCAAGGCACCGCCGACCTCATCGAGTTCCACGGCAATGACGCGCTGGTGACGTTCGCCTGCGGCGGCAAGGAGGTCGGTGCGTTGGTATCGGCCCGCGAATGCCCGGCGTTGCGCGCGCCTGTGCGCTGCACATTCGAGGAGGAGAGCGTGCATCTGTTCGACGCGGCGACCGGCGCATCCTTGCGCCGGCGAGAAGCCTAAATCTGTACGCAATTCCGGACGGAAAACCGTTTCACGCTTTTCCTGGAATTGCTCTAGCCGACCGCGTCGAGCGCCTGCCGCTGGCGGTGCATTTCGAGGAAGATCCTGTAGTCGCGGTCGAAGCGGCCTGACGCGGCCGGGTTCGAGGTGCGCGCCCTGCCGCCTTGCTGCATGGCGACGCAAGCGGCATTCAGGTCCGGGAACAGACCGGCCGCGGTGGCGGCGACCATGCCGGTGCCGAGCAGAACGGCTTCGTCGGCCAGCGGCTCGATCACCGCGCAGCCGGTCGCGTCGGCATAAAGCTCCATCAGCAACGGGTTCTTGGTGTGGCCGCCGGTGACATGCAGCGTGTCGATGAGATAGCCGTTCTCGTTCAGCGCCTCCAGCACATGGCGCACGCCGAGCGCGATGCCGACGGCGGTGCGCCAATACAGCTTGCACAGACTGTCGAAGGAGGAATCCAGCGTCAGCCCGCTGACCACGCCGACGGCATGCGGGTCGGCAAGCGGCGAGCGGTTGCCGTGGAAATCCGGCAGCACATGCAACCTCGCCGCCAGCTTGTCGCCTTCGGTGCTGCGCAGTTCAGCGACGCGCCTGGCGATCTTGGCATGCATGGCCGCATCCGGCTCGCCGCCGGCGCCATGCCAGCGGATGATGTGGTCGAGCAAAGCCCCGGTAGCCGACTGGCCGCCTTCCGACAGCCAGAGCTTTGGCAGTGCGGCGCCATAGTATGGACCCCAGACGCCGGCGAAAGGCTGCGGATCGGGCGACATGGCCATGACGCAGGACGAGGTGCCGGCGATCAATGCCAGATGGCGGCCGATATTCTGCTCGTCGCCAGCAAAGCCGCCGAGCACGCCAAGCGCGCCGGCATAGGCATCGATGACGCCGGCGCCGACCCGACAGTTTTCGCTCAAGCCCAACTCCGCCGCCGCTTCAGGGGTGAGCGTGCCGATGTCTGCGCCGACAGCACTTGCCTTCTCCGGCAGGCTGCCGTGTTCGAACAGATCGCCAAGCCCGACCCTGTCGAAGAAGTCACGGCGCCAGCCGGTTTCCTCATGCGCCAGATAGGTCCATTTGGCGGTCAGCGTGCATTGCGAGCGCGCCAGCGACCCGGTCGCCTTCCAGGTCAGGAAATCGGTGAGGTCGAATAGGTAGCCGGCTTCATGCCAAGTTCCCGGCAGATTGCGCTTCAGCCACATCAGCTTCGGCGTCGCCATTTCCGGCGACATGACGCCACCGATATAGTCGAGTACGGCGTGGCCGCTATCGGTGCATTCATCTGCCTCGGCGATGGCGCGATGGTCGAGCCAGACGATGGTGTCCCAGCGCCGTTCGCCCGTCACCGAGACGCTGAGCTGGCCGGCATTCCTGTCCAGCACCACCAGCGAGCAGGTGGCGTCGAACGACATGCCGACAATATCGTCGGCTGACACACCGGCCTTTTCGCGCGCGGCACGCACCGCGATGCAGACCGCCGACCAGATATCCTGCGAATTGTGCTCGGCGTGATCGGCCTTCGGCTGGTTCATGACGATCGGATGCTCGGCGCGGCCGAGCAAGGTGCCTGACGTATCGAGAATGCCCGCGCGGGCGCTCCCGGTGCCGACATCGACCGCGCAAACGAAGCTTTTCGTCAAGATGCTTTTACTCTCGCTCCCTAGAGCCGGATGATTTCAGCCGTCTCTAAATCAAAGAAGTAGAGCATGATGTCGTTCCGAAAACCGATTCACACTTTTCGGCATCATGCTCTAGCCTGCAATCAGATCGGGCAATTGCAGCATGTCCGCGAATATAAAGTCCGGTTCACTCGACGCAAGCCGCGCTTTCAAGGCCGGGTTGCCGGCGTGCGAACCGCCGGTGAAAGCAAAGACGCGCATGCCGGCCGCACGCGCCGCCGCGATGCCGGCAGGGCTGTCCTCGATTACGATGCAATTACCGGGATGCGCGCCCATGGCGGCGGCGGCATGGAGAAAAAGATCCGGCGCCGGCTTGCCGCGCGCGACCATGGCGGCGCTGAACAGATGCGGCTCGAGCAGGCCGAGCAGACCGGTGACGTCGAGCGCGTAGCGTATCCGGTCGAGCGTGCCGGAGGACGCGACGCAGCAGGGCACGCCCAGCCTCGGCAGGATGTCGCTGATGCCGGGAATCGGCTTCAGCTCCTCGCGGAATTTGCGCATCAGTTCGACGCGCATGTCGGTAAGATGCACGTCGGTGATGTCGATGGTGAAATCGCGAAGAAGTATCTCGCGCACGCTCTTCATGCTCTTGCCGAGGAAATGCTCGTAGGCGGCATCCTCGCTGACCGAGCCCCCGGCGGCAGAGATCATGCCGAGCAGAGCCGAAACCGACAGCGCCTCGCTGTCGACCAGCACGCCGTCACAGTCGAAGATGACCAGTTCGGGCGTCATTGCGGCTGGCGTCAGAGCTTGCCGGAGATATAGCGCGTCAGCGTCGCGCGCGTGCCATTCGCCCACAAGACGTTGAGCGCATGGGCAAAGGCCTCGGCGAACGGCGCCGAGCGGCCGACACCGCCATAGATATCCTCCATCGCAAGCCAGGCACCGGGCTTATCCTTCGCCGCCTTCGCGCTTGCCTGCAGCCGGTCCCAACTCGGGTCGTTGGCCTCGATGACCGCGCCGCTGTCTGTGGTGCCGAAACAGTAGCGGCACCACAGCGCGGACTCGAGCGCCAGACCCGCGACGCCTTTGCCGGCCTTCAGCCGGTCGGCAATGGTCGGGATGATGAATTTCGGCTGCCGGTTGGAACCGTCGAGGCAAAGCCGACGGATGGTGTCGCCGATCTTCGGGTTGGAAAAGCGGTGCTCGATGAGCTGGTAATAATCCTCCAGCACGGTGTCCGGCACCGGCGGCACCGTCGGGATGATCTCGTCATGCTCGAGCTTGGCGAGGAAGCCGCGCACCAGCGGCTCCTGCATCGCCTCATGGACGAAATGGATGTCCATCAACCCTGCGGGATAAGCGATCGTGGCATGACCGCCATTGAGGATGCGGATCTTCATCAGCTCATAGGGCGCGACATCCATCACGAATTGCACACCGACCTTTTCCAGCGGCGGGCGGCCGTCGGTGAAACGGTCTTCCAGCACCCATTGCTTGAACGGCTCGCAGAACACCGGCCAGTTGTCCTCGAGGCCGAACTCCGAGGCGAGAATACCGCGCTCGCGGTCGGAGGTGGCGGGGGTGATGCGGTCGACCATGCCGTTGGGAAAGGCGACATTGTCGCTGACCCAGTTCGCCAGATCCTCGTCGATCAGCCGGGCCAGCCCAATGACGCCATCCGAGGTGACATGGCCATTATGAGGGATGTTGTCGCAGGACATGACGGTGAACGGCACGATGCCGTCGGCCCGGCGGCGCATCAGGCCCGCAAGGATGAGGCCGAACACCGTCTTCGGCGTCGTGCCTGCCTGTGCGTCGGCGACGATGTCGGGGTGGGTCGGGTTGAACTTGCCGGAGGCCGGATCGATGAAATAACCGCCTTCCGTGATGGTCAGCGAGACGATCTTGATCGCCGGATCGGCGAGCTGGTCGATGATGGCATCGGCATCGCCGGGCGTCAGGAAGTCGATCATAACGCCGGTGACGCGGGCGCTCATATGGTCTGAATCCTGCTCGACCACGGTGGTCAGCCAGTCCTGCTCCTGCAGCTTGGAACGGCCGATTTTTTCGCCCTCGAAGACCCCGGCGCCGACCAGCGCCCAGTCATGGCCGATGCCTGCATTGAAGAGATCGTCGAGGTAGACCGCCTGATGCGAGCGATGGAAATTGCCGACGCCGAAATGGACGATACCGGGTTTGAGCCTGGAGCGATCATATCTGGGACCGGCGACCTTGGCGGGGAGTTCCGAGAGGATCGAGGAGGAGAGTTTCACGGTCATTTTTCTACCCTTTTGGCCGGGCTGCGGCCTTCGTGATCCCGGCCCATCAACTCATCCATTGGCCGCCATCGACATTGTAGGTCTGGGCGACGATGTATTCGGCGTCGTCGCTGGCCAGGAAGACCGCCATGCCGGTCAGGTCCTCCGGCTTGCCCATGCGGCCATAGGGCACGCCCTCGCCGACCAGCCGCTTCTTCTCGCCCTTCGGCCGGTTCTCATATTTGGCAAACAGCGCATCGACCTCATCCCACATATCGCTGTCGACGACGCCGGGCGCGATGCCATTGACGTTGATGCGGTGCTTGATCAGGTCGAGCCCGGCGGACTGGGTCAGCGAAATCACCGCGGCCTTGGTGGCGCAATAGACGGCGACCAGCGGCTCGCCGCGCCGTCCTGCCTGGCTGGCGATGTTGATGATCTTGCCGCCCTTGCCCCTTGCGATCATCGAACGCGCCGCTGCCTGCAGCATGAATAAGGTGCCGGCGACGTTGACGGAGAACAATTTGTCATAGCTCGCTTCGGTGATCTCGACGATCGGCGCCAGGTCGAACAAGGCAGCATTGTTGATCAGTATGTCGAGGCCGCCGGTCTTTGTTTCGACCGCCTTGACCGCCGCCTGGATCGAAGCAAGGTCGCTGACGTCGAGCCTGACCGGATAGGCGTTGGCGCCAATCTCGGCGGCCGTCTTTTCGGCAGCCGCCAGATTGATGTCGGCAATGGCCACCGTGGCACCCTCGCGCGTATAGGCTTCGGCAAAAGCCCTGCCGATGCCGCGCGCGGATCCGGTGATCAGCGCCGATTTGCCTTTCAGTCTCACTGCGTCAGCGCCTTTCCGTCGGGGCCGAAGCGATGCATGCGGACCTTGTCCGGCGTCAAATAGATGGTGTCGCCGTGGCGTACGGCCAGTTCGCCATCGGCGCGTACCGTCAGCGGACCGACGCCGTCGGCCTGGACATGCAGGAAGGTGTCGGAGCCCAGATGCTCGGCGACGCCGACAAGGGCTTTCCAGTCACCCGCTGTGGTCGATATCCCCATATGCTCAGGACGAATGCCGATGGTCTTGGCGTTGTATTTGGCCGCCGGCGCACCTTCGATCAGGTTCATTTTCGGCGAACCGATGAAGCCCGCCACGAATAGGTTCTTCGGCGACTTGTAGAGTTCCATCGGCGAGCCGACCTGTTCGATGTTGCCGGCGTTGAGCACGACGATCTTGTCGGCCATGGTCATGGCTTCGATCTGGTCGTGGGTGACGTAGACCATCGTCGTCTTGAGCTGATGGTGGAGCTCGCTGATTTCGAGCCGCATGGTGCCGCGCAGTGCGGCATCGAGGTTGGACAGCGGCTCGTCGAACAGGAAGGCCGAGGGCTGGCGCACGATGGCGCGGCCGATGGCGACGCGTTGCCGCTGGCCGCCGGAGAGCTGGCCAGGCCGGCGTTCGAGATAGTTGGTGAGGTTGAGGACCCGGGCTGCGTCCTTCACCTTCTTGTCGATCGTCGCCACATCCTCGCCCGCCATCTTCAGCGGGAAGCCGATGTTCTTGGCCACCGTCATATGCGGATAGAGCGCATAGGACTGGAATACCATGGCCAGCTTGCGCTTGGCCGGCGCCTCGCCGGTGACGTCACGGCCATCGATGTTTATGGTGCCCCCGCTGGTGTCCTCGAGCCCGGCGATGAGGCGCAGCAACGTGGACTTGCCGCAACCCGACGGCCCGACGAAGACGACGAACTCGCCATTCTCGATGACCAGGTCGAGGCCTGGAATGATGACCGTCGATCCGAAATGCTTGGAGACGTTCTTGAGCGTGATGTTTCCCATGGTTTCCTCCCCGAGGGGTTATTTGGCCGGATTGCTTCAGGCAACGTCCGTTATTTTACCGCACCGAAGGTAAGCCCGCGCACCAGCTGCTTCTGGCTGAACCAGCCCATGATCAGGATGGGCGCGATGGCCAGCGTCGATGCCGCCGAAAGCTTGGCCCAGAACAGGCCTTGCGGGCTTGAGAACGAACTGATGAAGGCCGTCAGCGGCGCCGCCTCGGTGGTGGTCAGGCGGATGGTCCAGAACGCTTCGTTCCACGCCAGGATGATGTTGAGCAGCATGGTCGAGGCGATGCCCGGCACGGCCATGGGGGTCAGCACATAGACGATCTCGCCCCACAGGGTGGCGCCGTCCATGCGTGCCGCTTCCAGGATCTCGCCGGGGATTTCGCGGAAGTAGGTGTAGAGCATCCAGATCACGATCGGCAGGTTGATCAGCATCAGCATGATCATCAGGCCGATGCGGCTGTCGAGCAGTCCGGCATCGCGGAAGATGAGGTAGATCGGGAACAGCACGGCAACCGCCGGCATCATCTTGGTCGAGAGCATCCACATCAGGATGTCCTTGGTCCACTTGCCCGGCGAGAAGGCCATCGACCAGGCGGCCGGAACCGCGACTATCAGGGCCAGGATGGTCGAGCCGACCGAGAGCAGCACCGAGTTGAAGAAGAACTTGAAGTAGCCGCTCTGCGCCTGGACCTCGGTATAGCTCTCGAACGTCCCCGACGGGATCAGCGCGAAGCCCTGGATGGCCTCCTGCTCCGACTTGAACGAGGTGATGATCGTGTAGAGGATCGGGAAGAAGATCAGCAGCGCGACGATCCAGGCGGCGCCTGTCGCAATGACCTTGTGTTGGGTGGTGACTGCACGTGCCATCGTATCCTCCCTTACTTGTCCAGGTTCTTGCCGACCGCGCGCATGGCGAAGAAGGCGACGATGTTGGCGAGAATGACGGCGATGACACCGCCGGCCGATGCCTGGCCGATTTTGAACTCCAGCAATGCCTTCTGGTAGACGAGGAAGGGCAGGTTGGTGGAGGCATAGCCGGGTCCGCCATTGGTGTTGACCAGGATTTCGGCATAGACCGACAGCAGGAAGATGGTCTGGATCAGGATGACGACGGTGATGGCGCGCGACATGTGCGGCAGCGTCAGATAGATGAAGCGGCTGACGAAGCCGGCGCCGTCCATCTCGGCGGCTTCCTTCTGCTCGCCGTCGAGCGACTGCAATGCGGTCAGCAGGATCAGCGTTGCGAAGGGCAGCCATTGCCAGGCGACGATGATGATGATGGCAAGCATCGGATGCTGCCCGAACCAGTCGATCGGTTGAGCCCCGAAGAAGCGCGCAATGTCGGCAAAGACGCCGTATTGCGGGTGCATGATCATGTTCTTCCAGACAAGTGCAGCCACCGGCGGCATGACGAAGAACGGAGAGATGACGAGGATGCGGACGATCCCCTGTCCCCACATCGGCTGATCGATCAACAGCGCCAGCATGATGCCGCCGATGACGGTGATCAGCAGCACGCTGCCCACCAGGACCAGCGTGTTGAGGATCGACTGCAGGAATGCCGGGTTGGAATAGAACAGCGAGTAATTCGAGAACCAGACAAACCCGTCGCGGATCGGATTGAGCGGATTGTACTGCTGGAAGGAGAACCAGATCGTGAGTGCCAGCGGCACGATCATCCAGACGAACAGCAGCACCACGGATGGCGCCAACATAAAGCGGGCAAGCGAACGGGTCTGCTGAGTAGCCATGACGGTCACCCTTCAAGGTCAGCCAAATTTTCAGGTGTGTGAAAGGGGCCGCCCGAACTGGGATTCGGGCGGCCGTTGCCGGCCAAGGAGGCGGCCGGCATTCGGCACCGGGAGGAGCCTTACTTGATATAACCGCCTTCGGTCATGGTCGCGGTGGCGGCGTCCTGCGCCTGCTTGAGCGCGTCGTCTACGCTGGTCTGGCCGGCGAGCGCCGCCGAGAACAGCTGGCCAACGGTTGTGCCGAGGCCCTGGAACTCAGGAATGGCGACGAACTGCACACCGACATAGGGCACCGGCTTGACGGTCGGATGCGTCGGGTCGGCGGCATTGATCGAGTCCAGCGTCATCTTGGCGAACGGAGCCGCCTTCTGATACTCGGCATTGGCGTAGAGCGAGGAGCGCGTGCCCGGAGGAACGTTGGCCCAGCCTTCCTTCGAAGCAACCAGTTCTGCGTAGTGCTTGCTGGTCGCCCAGGAGACGAACTTCTGTGCGGCGTCTCCCTTCTGCGTGCCGGCCGGGATGGCCAGCGACCAGGCCCACAGCCAGTTGCCGCGCTTGCCCAGACCATTGTCGGGGGCCAGTGCGTAGCCGACCTTGTCCGCGACGGTCGAGTTCTTCGGGTCGGAGACGAAGGAGGCGGCGACGGTGGCGTCGATCCACATGCCGCACTTGCCCTGCTGGAACAGCGCCAGGTTTTCGTTGAAGCCGTTGGACGAGGCGCCCTCGGGACCGTCGGCCTTCATCAGGTCGACATAGAACTGCAATGTGTTCTTCCATTCCGGCTGGTCGAATTGCGGCTTCCAGTTCTCGTCGAACCAGCGGGCGCCGAAGGAGTTCGACATGGCGGTGAGGAAGGCCATGTTCTCGCCCCAGCCGGCCTTGCCGCGCAGGCAAACGCCGTTCACGCCATTGGCGCGGTCGGTCATCTTGTCGGCGGCCTGCTTGATGAAGTCCCAGGTCGGGGCGTCGGGCATCTTCAGCCCGGCCTTCTCGATCAAGTCCTTGCGGTACATGACGAAGGAGCTTTCGCCGTAGAAGGGCGCGGCATAGAGCTTGCCGTCGACCGAGAGGCCGCCGGCGATGGCCGGGATGATGTCCTTGGCGTCATAGTCGTCGCCGAGCTTGTCGAGCGGCAACAGCCAGCTCTGCTTGGCCCAGATCGGAACCTCGTAGGTGCCGATCGTCATCACGTCATACTGGCCGCCCTTGGTTGCGATGTCGGTGGTGACGCGCTCGCGCAGCACGTTCTCTTCGAGCGTGACCCAGTTCAGCTGGATGTCGGGGTTCGCCTTGGTGAAGTCGTCCGTCAGCTTTTGCATGCGGACCATGTCGCCATTGTTGACTGTGGCGATGGTGATGGATTCGGCGTGTGCGGCAAAAGCGAAAGCGCTGGCCGACAACAAGCCCAAGGTGAGCGTGCGCAGTTTCATCAAATTCCTCCCATGAACCAAGATGAGCATTTGCCTTGGTAATGGGCAATTACTCACTTGGCATAAATTATGTCAAGCCAGATTCGATGCTGCAGCGCAGCACGCAAGGCGGAGCGCGGCGTTGCGCGCGTAGAGGATATTGAACGGATTTGGGAAGCTGTTTGCACGGGATGTGAGAGCGCGTTGATGCCGACCCATCGCAACCCAATCGTCGCGCCAGGGGAGCGATAGGGCCGAGTCCATCAGCCGTGGGACGGGTAGCTTCCCACGGAATATTCGAAAACCCTGCCGTCGCGTGTTTGCTTGGCTCTGGTCAGCACTTCCGTCACCTGGATCCAGCTGGGCTCGTCCTTGCGCAGCCTAACTTCCCGGCCGATTGCCTTCACGGCAGCTTGAAACGGCGTAAATGCTTCGATCACCTGCGTCGTGCGCACGGTGTTGTTTTCGATTTCTTCGACGCGATAGACTTTCATCAGCCGGCTGATCGACCCTGTTTCAATCTGCAGACGATTGATCCTGCTCAATTGGGTCGTCACAAGCACAAGCCTATGCCGGGCGAGTGATATCGACAGCGTTTTTGTCAAGCTTGGTTAACCGGGTGGCCCGATCGCAGCTGTTTGTCCGCGAAAGCGAGCATTCGTCGCGGATCCATGGCTCGCTTTGCATCTCGGAAATCAATCCGCGAGTCGCTCGCCCTCAGGCGCAGGCGATCTCGGCCAGGATCCAGTCCCGGAAGGCTTTTATCTTCGGCACGTTGCGACGCGCCGTCGGGTAGACCAGCCAATAGGCGTGGCCGTCGTCGCCGACCAGGTCGAAGGGCTGGATCAGGCGGCCGGCGGCGAGCTCGGTCTTGAACAATGCGGTGGTCAGGATCGCCACACCATGGCCGGCGATGGCCGCGTTCGCCTCATAGGCCTGCGCGCCCATGCTGGTGCCGGTGCGCCTGGCAAGTTCGTCCGCCGGGACGCCGGCAAGGGCGAACCATTCCCGCCACCAGATGTCGCCGGGATCGAGAATGGGCAGCTTGAACAGGTCGGCGGGTTCGTGGACGCCACCTATGGTGGCAGCGAGTGCCGGGCTCAGCACCGGGGTGAAATCGGCCTTGAACAAAAGATGGGTCTCCACTCCAGGCCACTTGCCGCTGCCGGAGCGGATAGCGATGTCCATGTCCTCGCGGGCAAAATCGATCACCCTGTTCGAGGTATCGACGCGCACCGCCAGCGACGGATGCGCGACCTGGAAGGAGCCGAGGTGCTGCGCCAGCCAGTTCGAGGCAAAGGTCAGCAGCGTCGAGACGCACAGCACACCATCGGCGCCCCCACGCGCGGCGGAATAGGCGCTTGAGAGCAGGCTGAACGCCTCGCTGACGGCGGGCGCCAGGCGTTGGCCGGGTTCCGTCAGCACAATCTGGCGCGGCTGGCGCAGGAACAGCGGCGAACCGATGCGCTCTTCCAGAAGCTTGATCTGATAGCTGGCGGCGGCCTGCGTCATGCCGAGTTCCTGCGCGGCCTTGGTGAAGGAGAGATGCCGCGCGACGGCTTCGAACACCCTGATGGCCTGCAGCGGCGGCAACTGGGCGAGCTGTGGTGCCTTGAGATCGGGCATAAGCCCTCCTTATGGGTCGTGATCGACGTTTGATTGGCGGCAAGAGCCAATCAGGCCGATATCTGGTGTCAACGATCAATCAAGTTCAAGCATAGCGGAGGCTGAAGATCATGACCACGGTACAGCAAAAACTCCATTCCACCCCGGCGCAGAGCTGGTTTTCCCTGCTGGCACATGAATTTTCCCTGCTTGTGCACCGTCGGCGCGGCTACATCGACGTCCGGGAGCTGTCGCCGCATTTGCAGCGCGACATGGGCTTCCTCGACGGCAACGACCCGTCCGGGCGCTGCAAATAACGTGTTGGATTTTATCGATGGGCCGCTTAATCGGTGTCAGGAACCGTCGAGCAAGGCCGTGGCGGTCCGCTCGTCGGTGATGAGGCCATTGACCAGCCGGCGGTTCACCGCGGCCAGGATGCCCGGCAATTTGCGCTCGCCCATGGCGAGCGCAATGACCAGCGACTTTTCGCGTGACGGCAAAGCTGCCGACGATACCCGGTCGTTGGTGATGCCCTCGATCATGCGGCCTTCCCGGTCGAACACCCAGCCGACGATCTCGGCGACGCCGCCCGCCTTTTGCAAAGCCTTCAGCTCGCTTTCCGAGATAAAACCGTCCTCGTAGAGCGGCGCCTTCGGGCCGAGATCGCCGATGCCGACAAAGGTGACGTCGGCTTCCGCGGCCAGCGCCAGCGTCGGTTGGATCATCGGCTGGGCAAGCAGCATCTCGCGCTCTTCCGGCGACGAGGCGATGACCGGCAGCGGCATCGGGAACGAGCGCGCCTTGACCCGGTCGGCCATGGTGAAGATGACGTTGTAGAAGGCGGCCGAACCGTCGGGCGAGATGTTGCCGGTCAAGGACACAACCTTGTGCTGCGAGCATTCCATCGGCGGCAATTGCTCGATCGCCGCCTTCAGCGTGCGGCCGGTGCCGATGGCCAAGACGATGGGCGTCGGTGACCGCAGCCGCCGCTCGATCTCGGCCGCGGCCGCCTCGGCAATGCCGATCGTGGTCGAGGATGAGGTCGGATCGCTCGGCACCACTTCGACCAGGTCGAGCGCGAAGCGCGACTTCAGCCTTGCGGCAAGGTCGAGGCAATTGGCGATCGGGTGGTCGACCCGCACCTTGATCAGCCCCTCCGACACCGCCAGCGACACCAGCCGCTGCGCCGTCTGCCGGGAAATGCCGAGCGTGGCGGCGATCTGGTCCTGGGTGTTGCCGGCAACATAATAAAGCCAGCCGGCGCGCGCTGCCTCGTCCAGCCTGCTGCTGCCGCCGTCTTGCCGCGAATTCAAAATGTGCCTCCAGCCCTGCCCCTTTGCCTGCCCTCGGGCGAAGCGTCATAGTCTTGCAGGGAATGTGTCGGCGCGCAATTGTCTATTGGCAGGGCAATTGCTTGCTGCTTCCGATCCGACTGCCGCGCGGCAATCAACCCAGCGAAAATCGCCGGCGAACGGGCTCGGCGGTTTATCTCCTTATACAAACGCTTTAAGGGGATCGGCAAAAGGAGCCTCGCATGACGCCGAAAGCGGTTTTCTGGGATATGGACGGCACGCTGGTCGACAGCGAGCCGCTGCATGAGGCGGCCTT
Organism: Mesorhizobium sp. M1252; assembly: GCF_040318265.1. Lineage (NCBI taxonomy): Bacteria > Pseudomonadati > Pseudomonadota > Alphaproteobacteria > Hyphomicrobiales > Phyllobacteriaceae > Mesorhizobium > Mesorhizobium sp. M1252. The sequence continues at coordinate 606,413 of NZ_JAMYLX010000002.1, forward strand.
GGTGGCGGCGCTGCGCAGCGTCGGTATCACGCCGCCGGCCGACCTGCATGAGCGGGTGCTGGGCGTCGCCGCCGCACCGGTCTACGAGATGCTGCGCAGCGAGTTCGGCCTCAGCCTGCCCTTCGACGACTGGATCGTGCGCAAATACGATCACTACATGCCGATGGCAGAGACGCTGAAGCCGCGCCCCGGCGCGATCGAAGTGTTTAACGAATTGCGCGCGCTCGGGGTGCAGCAGGCGGTGGTGTCCAATTCCGACCGGGTGATCGTCGATGCAAATCTGAGCGCCGTCGGCCTGATCTATCCCGGCATGCGCACGATCAGCCGCAACGACGTGCGCGAGGGCAAGCCGCATCCCGAGCCGTTCCTGCGCGCCGCGTGGCTGGCCGGCGTCGATCCTTCAGACGCGGTGGCCGTCGACGACAGCGTTACCGGCGCCACATCAGGCCTGGCCGCGGGGATGCGGACGATCTTCTGGCCGGAAGCGCCGATGGCAGGACCGAAGGGCGCTGTCGTGATCAACAGTGCGGAAGAGTTGCGGGCTCAGTTGGGACTCTGAGTGAGCCTATGAACGTCGGCGCTGCCCCTCATCCTCCCTTCAGCTTGGCCATGCATTGTCTAATGTTGCGCTGGTCGACCCCACTCCGTCTCGGCTTCGCCGAGCCACCTCTCCCCCGATCGACGGGGTAGAGGAAAGGCGCCAAGCTTTTTGCCGTCAAACGCTCGTCCAGAAAGGCTCCCTTCCTTTCCCTCCGGAGGGGGAAAGGTGGCGCTGCGAAGCAGCGACGGATTGGGGGAACCACCTGGCAATCAAGCCTTACGCCGATAAGTCATAACAAATCACGGAAGGTGAGTGCGTAGCGTAAACGGGAGAAGCACGGATGGTCGCTTAGCTGCGGTACACCGGCTCCTCCTCGTCGAGGATCGCCTTCAGCTCGGCGAGATGGCGCTCCGCCTGGCCGGGATAGTCGTCCATTTCGCTGGCGGTCTTTTCGGCAATGGCGTCGGAGAGCGTGCGCAGCGGACGGCCGGTCCACAGCGCCTTGATGTAGGTCTCGGCGGCACGCTCGAAATAGAACATGCGGTTGAAGGCGTCGGCAACGGTGTCGCCGATGACCATGACGCCGTGATTGCCCATCACCATCACTTTGACTTTCGGGTCGGTGAGCAGTTGCGAGCAGCGCTCGCCTTCCTCCTCGAAGGCCAGCCCGCCATAGTGGGCATCGACGACGTGGCGGTTGAAGAACATGGCCGAGTTCTGGTCGATCGGCGGCAGAGTCGAGTCGGCCAGCGATGCAAGCACAGTGGCATGAATGGAATGCACATGCATGGCGCAGCGCGCATGCGGTACGTTGCGGTGAATGGCGCCGTGCAGGCCCCAGGCGGTAGGGTCAGGGGCGTTGGGACCGGTCAGCGTCTCGGGATCGTTGGCGTCGATCAGCAAAAGGTCGCTCGCCTTGATGCGCGAGAAATGCACCTGGTTGGGGTTCATCAGGAATTTGCTGCCGTCCTCGTTGACCGACAGCGAGAAGTGGTTGGCCACCGCCTCATGCATGTTGAGCCGCGCCGTCCAGCGGAAGGCGGCGGCCAGATCGACGCGCTCCTCATAGTAGGGCAGGTTGGTCAGCATTTCCTTTTGCAGGCGGGCGATGCTCATCCGAAAACCTCCGTTTTTAAGAGAATGCCGCGCTCGGCCGTGGCCAGCAACCGCAAACTGGTGGGTCAGGCTGTCTTCGCATTGTCCGTTGTCCCAAAACCGCCACGCACTTTTGGGCGACATGCATTACGCCGCCGAGCGAGCCGACTGCAGCCCGCCATGTTCGACGATGAAGTCGATGACTTCCTGCAGTCCCTTGCCGCGCGACAGGTCGGTGAAGCCGAACGGGCGCTTGCCCCGCATTCGGGCGGCGTCGCTCTCCATGACATCGAGGTTGACGTTCACATAGGGCGCCAGATCGCTCTTGTTGATGACCAGGAAATCGGAACGGGTGATCGCCGGCCCGCCCTTCCTGGGGATTTCCTCGCCCTGGCAAACCGAGATGACATAGAGGGTCAGGTCGGCAAGGTCCGGCGAGAAGGTGGCGGCAAGATTGTCGCCGCCGGATTCGATGAAGACGATGTCGAGATCGGGGAATTTCCTGTTCAGTCCGGCGATCGCCTGCAAATTGATCGAGGCGTCCTCACGGATGGCGGTGTGCGGGCAGCCGCCGGTCTCCACGCCGACGATGCGGTCCTCAGGCAGCGCCTGCAGGCGAGCCAGCATCATGGCGTCTTCCTTGGTGTAGATGTCGTTGGTGACGACGGCGATGGAGAAATCGTCGCGCAGCGCCTTGCAGAGCTTTTCGGTTAGCGTCGTCTTGCCGGAGCCGACGGGACCGCCGATGCCGATGCGCAGGGGACCATTGGCCTGAGTCATAGCGAAAAATCCGTCATGCCGAAAACTCCGTAATGCCGAGGATTGCGAAGCTGAGCCCGATCAACAGGCAGAGCGGCGAATAGAAGGTGACATCGAACCGCGCAAAAGGCTGTTCGGGCGCCAGCCGGCGCCACCACGGCGTGAAGCCGGCAATGCCGCGGCCGAGGAAGACGAGCCCGATGAGCAGCGCTGTGGCGGCAAGGCCCTCCCTTGGAAAGGGGGAGGCGAAGACCCCGGTCAGCGCCAGCGGCCACAGGGTTGCGAGGCACAGGCACGCGGCAACGGCGAAACAGGCAAACGGCGTCGGCATCTCGTCGACGCCGCGAAAGCCGACGACGGCGTGGGCGCAGGAGACGCCGTCCCTGCCCGGCCAGATGCCGCCAAGGCCCCAATAGACATGCAGCGCGGTGATCAGCAGCAGGACGGCCGAGAGGGCGAAGGCGAGGACGATCATGAGCGGAACAGCCTGGAATACTGCGTCTCGTGCTTCATCGCCATGATGTCGGAGATGAAGGCGCAGCCGCCGAGATCGTCCAATGTCGAGCCGGCGGCGCGCGCGGCCGTCGACAGCGCCAACGGCTCGAAGCCGGCGAGCAAGGCCATAGCGTCCGTCTGGCCGACGATGCCGAGTCGGATCGCCGCCTGGACGAGGTTGGAGAAGAAGGCCTGCAGGAAGGCCGACATCGCGTCCTGAAGCGCGAAACCGTTGCCGCCGGCAGCGGCGCCGACGGCGACACAGTAGGCGCATTCGGCCGGCAGGCGGCCCAACACCGGATTCGCCCACGCCGCTGCCGCTTTCAGGAAGGCGGCGCCTTGCAGCATGGTTTCGGTGTGACGCTCACGCGAGCCGGCCAGCGCTTCGGCGAGATCGGCAATTTCATGGAGATCGCCGCCGTCGCGGGCGCGACGCCAGGCTTCCGTGAAGAGCACGGCGTCGTTCCAGCCCGAGCCCATCTCGACTAGCGTCTCCAGCCAGAAGGCGAGGCTGGCGGTATCGGCAACCAGCCCGTCTTGCCCGGCGCGTTCGAGACCATGGCTGTAGGCAAAGCCGCCGACCGGAAAGGCCGGCGACAGCCATGCCATCAGCCGCAGCAAAGCGATGCCGGAAGGCTGGTCAGTCATGATCGTGATGATGTCCGTCATGGGAATGGCTGTGCGAATGCGATTCGCTGTGTGCGTGGGAATGCCCATCATGGGAATGCGCTTCGGCATGAGCATGGGCATGACCGTGATCGTGGCCATGCGCACCTTGCGCGGAATAGGCGCCGCGCACCGGCTTGAACGGCTCGGAAACGTCGCGCACCGTGGCGCCGAGACCTTCCAGCATCGCCTTGATGACGTGGTCGCGCAAAATCAGGATGCGGCCGGCCTCGATCGCTGCCGCCAGATGCCGGTTGCCGATATGCCAGGCAAGTTCGGTCAGATGCACGGCGTCGCGGGCGCGGATGTCGTAGACCTCTTCGGGCGCTGCGATGATTTCGATATAGCCACCGTCCTCCAGCACCAGCCGGTCGCCATGGTTCAGGGTGACAGGCTCCGGCAGGTCGACCAGCACCTTGCTGCCGTCGGCAAGTTCGATGGCGCGGCGGCGCAGATGGCGCTCGTCATGGGGCAGCACGGCACGGCCGGATGGCGGCACGCTACCGGCAGTGCCGGCCGTCAGCACCGAGACGGCGCGCGGGAATTTGGTGAAGTCGGTGTTGAGGTTGAGTTTCATCGCATGGCTCCGCCATTGGCTTGCGCCCGTGCCCGGGCAGGCCGCGCCAGGACGCGGTCGAAATACGCGTTGACGCGCTCGGACTCGATCGGGAATTTTCCGGCTCGGGCCCAGCCGCCCATGTCGCCCAACAGCACGTCGACGGCGGAAAATCGGTCGCCCAGCGCAAAAGGCCTGTTGCCCAGCCGGCCGTCCAGCGCCTTGGTCTCGGAGGCGAAATCGTAGGCGGCGGCAGGACCGACATCGACCCGCACTTCCTTGGGCAGCAGGAAGCGGTGGCGCAGCTTGTTCCACAGCGGCGCCTCGAACTCCGACTGGGCGAAATGCATCCAGGAATCCATCTCGGCGCGGCCGGCGACACCGGGACCGGCGCCCATGCCTTTGTCGGCGTGCTTGTCGGCGAGATAGACGCAGATTGCCGCCGAATCCGTCACCGTCAGCTCGCCGTCGATCAGGATCGGCACCTTGCCCGACGGGTTGAGCGCATAGGCTTCCGGCGAGCGCAATTTGACTTCGACGAACTCATAGGGCTGCCCGAGTTCCTCAAGCATCCACAGAACGCGGCTGACGCGGGATCCACGCGATCCGATGGCCTTGCACATGGTTGAACCTTCTTTCCCCGCGACCCTAAACCATAGCCCCTGCTCAGACGATGGTGTCGAAGAGCCGCAGGATGAACGAAATTTGGTAGATCAGCGTGCCGACGACGAAGGCGATGTGGAAGCGGCGGTCGCGCACCAGTATGGCGGCGATGCACAGCGCCACGAAAACCGGCGTTCGGAACAAATATTCATTGCCGTAGCGGGCGAAATGCTCCGGCCCTTTCAGCAGCGTGTCGACGACATCGAGCAGATAGGTCGTCGCCAGCAGGCCGAAGAACCAGCCGCGGCGCGAATAGAAGAAATCCTCATAGCTGGTGTAGTCGAGCATCGAATCCGGAAACAGCAGCGCACACAGCAGGAACAGCGTGATGGCATAGAAGATCAGGAACAAATATTTGCCGAAGGTCCAGACCTCTATCGTGTAGAGGCCGAACTCCCACCACCAGAAATGCACCAGAAGCAACAGCATGGACGCGACCCAGCCGAGGTGCACGGGATAGAGCTTGTACTGGCCGGGATGCTGGACGATGCGCGCCACCCCCGACAGCAGGCGGGCGACGCCAAGCCCGATCACCATGCCCATGACGATGCGGATATGCGGGAAGATGTCGTGGGCGGAGGCTATTTCGGTGGCCATGACCTGCTACGCGGTTTCTTTGAGCCGCATATTGCGGCGGCACCGACCGGCTCGCAATGGAATTTGCCGGGTCGATCAAATCGCCCCTCGCCTCAAAACAGGAAATACCGCTGCGCCATCGGCAGCACGGTTGCCGGCTCGCAAGTCAAGAGTTCGCCATCGGCGCGAACCTCATAGGTTTCGGGATCGACCTCGATATGCGGCGTGGCGTCGTTGAGGATCATCGAGTGCTTGCCGATGCCGCCGCGGGTATTTTCGACCGCGACGAACTGCTTGTCGACGCCGAGCCTGCCATGCAGGCCGGACTCCAGCGCCGCCTTCGAAACGAAGGTCACCGACGAGTTGGTCCTGGCCTTGCCATAGGCGCCGAACATCGGGCGGTAGTGCATGGGCTGGGGGGTCGGGATAGAGGCGTTGGGGTCGCCCATCGGGGCTGCGGCTATCATGCCGCCGATCAGCACCATGTCCGGTTTGACGCCGAAGAAGGCTGGGTTCCACAGCACCAGATCGGCGCGCTTGCCGACCGCGATCGACCCGATGTCCCTGGACAGCCCATGCGCGATGGCCGGGTTGATGGTGTATTTGGCGATGTAGCGGCGGACGCGGAAATTGTCGTTGTTGCCGGTCTCCTGCGGCAATGACCCGCGCTGGCGCTTCATCTTGTCGGCGGTCTGCCAGGTGCGGATCGCCACCTCGCCGACGCGGCCCATTGCCTGCGAGTCCGACGAGATGATCGAGAAGGCGCCGATGTCATGCAGAATGTCTTCCGCCGCGATGGTCTCCTTGCGGATGCGGCTTTCGGCAAAGGCGATGTCTTCGGGGATCGACGGCGACAGATGATGGCAGACCATCAGCATGTCGAGATGCTCGGCCAGCGTGTTGACGGTGTAGGGCCGGGTCGGGTTGGTCGAGGACGGGATGACGTTGGGCAGGCCGCAAACCTTGATGATGTCAGGCGCATGGCCGCCGCCGGCACCCTCGGTGTGGAAGGCGTGGATGGTGCGGCCCTTGATGGCGGCGACGGTGTTCTCGACGAAGCCGGATTCGTTCAGCGTGTCGGTGTGGATCATCACCTGCACGTCGTAATCGTCGGCAACCGACAGGCAGCAGTCGATGGCCGCCGGCGTCGTGCCCCAGTCCTCGTGCAGCTTCAGCGAGCAGGCGCCGCCCAGCACCATTTCCTCGAGCGCCGCCGGCAGCGAGGCATTGCCCTTGCCGGACAGGCCGATGTTCATCGGGAAAGCGTCGAAGGACTGGATCATGCGCGCCATGTGCCAGGGTCCCGGCGTGCAGGTGGTGGCCAGCGTGCCATGCGCCGGGCCGGTGCCGCCGCCGAGCATGGTGGTGATGCCCGACATCAGCGCTTCGTCGATCTGCTGCGGGCAGATGAAGTGGATGTGCGCGTCGAAGCCGCCGGCGGTCAGGATCTTGCCCTCGCCGGCGATGATCTCGGTACCGGGGCCGATGATGATGGTGACACCGTCCTGCGTGTCGGGATTGCCGGCCTTGCCGATCGCCGCGATGCGGCCGTCCCTGAGACCGATGTCGGCCTTGAAGATGCCGGCAGTGGCATCGACCACCAGCGCGTTGGTGATGACCGTGTCGACCGCGCCGCCGGCGCGCGACACCTGGCTCTGGCCCATGCCGTCGCGGATGACCTTGCCGCCGCCGAATTTCACCTCCTCGCCATGGACGGTGAGGTCCTTTTCGACCTCGATAAACAGCTCGGTATCGGCCAGGCGCACTCTGTCGCCGACCGTCGGGCCATACATCTGCGCGTAGGCGGCGCGGGTAATTCTAGCCATCAGTCAATGCTCCCCAAACGAGAGTCCGGCCGCAGCCGAACTCCACATCGTCGCCATCCAATGGTCATGCAATGACCCGCTCGGCGACACCTTCTGATCCCATTTGGCCGTTGAGGTGGCCGTGCCACCCCAAACCGCCCGTTTGCCAAACCCTTGGCCAAATCGATGAAAGGAAAATACATGCGCAAAATCATCGTTCTTGCAGCCGCCGCCACGCTGGCCTCCGCAACCGTAGCCGGCGCCCAGCAGCAGCCCACGCCGCAACCGAAGCCGGCGGCGCCCAGCGCTCAGCCGGCGGCGCCGGCGATCCAGAAGGTCAACATCGTCGATATCAGCGAATTGCCCAAGGCCACCCAGACGCAGGTCAATCAGGTGATCGCCCAGCGTGGCGATGCCGGGCTGCAGAAACTGCGCTCTTCGATCGACGCGACGCCGCAGATCAAGTCGGCGCTCGAAGCCAAGGGGCTCACCTCGGCACAGGTGGTCGCCGCCAGCATGACCACCGATGGCGCGCTGACCCTTGTCACCAAGAAGGCAAGCTGAAAGAAGCGCTTGGCGGGCCGGCACCCGGCCCGCCAGCCCACAGGGAACCTTCGCCCGACAGGAGGCGTTTCGTTCCTTTGGCGCCGAACGGCGTTGCACAGAAAAGTCCACCAGGAGCGAGCAATGCCTGTCTTTGCCGACACCAGATGGCTCCAGAGCCTTGCTGCCTGCACATTTCTCGCAGCTTTCGGCCCGCAAGCCGCGCAAGGTCTTGAAAGCGCTGACGCCGTCAACCGGGCCGACACCGTCAACAGGATCGTCGGCTCCGATGTCCGGCAGGAGGAGGCGCGGACGGAACCACAGACCAACAAGATCATCACCGCGATCGAGCGGACGCGTGAGAACATCGGCGCCGTGCGCAAGACGTCCAAGCTCGATACTGTGGATATCGTCTTCCTCACCGACGCGGCGCGCAGCGAAGGCGGCCCGCCGCCGGCGGTCGAGAGCAAGGTCGAACAGCATCAGGATGACATTGCGGAACTGCGCAAGGAGATCGACGCCAACGCCTTGCTGTTCAACGCCATCGATTCGCGGCGCGTGCTTACGGAAGACGTCCTTGCGGTGGAATTCGACGGCTCGGCAAGAATCGTCATCTACGCGGCGGCCAGGCCGTCGAACTGACCTCAGGGCGCCCGACCCCGTCGATCTCACAGCCTGCCCATGATCTTCTGCTGAAAACCGTAGACCTCGCGTTTTCCTCCGAACGGCACCAGCGTGACGTCCCGCTCTTGTCCCGGTTCGAAGCGCATCGCGGTGCCGGCGGCAATGTCCAGACGCCTGCCGCGCGCTTTGTCGCGATCGAATTTCAACCCCTCATTGGTCTCGAAGAAATGGTAGTGGCTGCCGACCTGGATCGGCCGGTCGCCGCTGTTGGCCACCTTCAGCGTCACCGTCGGCAGCCCCTTGTTGAGCTCGATGTCGCCGCTTGCCGTGATGATTTCGCCGGGAATCATCGTTAGCCTCACAAAACGCCGAAGACCAGGCCGACGGCGACTGCAGCACAAGCGGCGCCAGCGGCGCGGGCAAGCCCGCGAAAGCGCATGCCGAGGCCAAGGCCGGCAGCGATGCCCATGGCATGGAGAAGTGCGGTGGCAACGGCAAAGCCGGCCATATAGTCAAGTCCACCGGCATTTTCCGGCACTTCGGTGCCGTGGGCATGGCCATGGAACAGCGCGAACAGGCCGATGATGGCGACTCCGGCCGAGACCGGCAGATCGACCGCCAACGCCACCAGCAAGCCAAGCGCGACGACGGAGGCAAGGATGCCCGGTTCGACGAAAGGCACCGGCACGTGGAGCATGCCGAGCGCGCCGCCGACCAGCATGACGCCGACAAAGGCCAGCGGCCAGGCCCAGATTGCCTTGCCGCCCTTGAGCGCCGCCCACAGGCCGACGGCTACCATGACGGTCATATGGTCGAGGCCGGACAGCGGATGCGCGAAGCCCGCCGCGAAGGACGAGGTCGTGCCGATGCCGACATGGGCATAGGCGGGCATCGCCGCCGCCAGCAGCAGGATCGCTGCAAGCGTGGTGCGTTTGGTTGAAGCAGAGATCATCGGTCTTCCCTTCGAAGTCACGAAAACAATCACGCAGCCTTGCGCGGGCCGCAGCCCTCGGCCTTGAGCACGCGTTGGGTCGAGGCCGGATATTTCACCAGTTTCTCCACTGGGCGGATCGGGCGTGCGGAAAAATTGCCGCCGCAGTTCGGGCAGACGCCGCCCAGCACATGTTCAGCGCAGTCAGCGCAGAAGGTGCATTCAAAGGTGCAGATCAGCGCGTCCGCCGCTTCCGGCGGCAGGTCCTTGTCGCAGCATTCGCAATTCGGTCGCAGCTCCAGCATCGTTTTCTCCTCACCTGATCGGTTCGTGAACGGTCACCAGCTTGGTGCCGTCGGGAAAGGTCGCCTCGACCTGCACGTCGTGGATCATCTCGGCGATGCCTTCCATCACCTGCGCGCGGGTGATGACATGGGCGCCGGCCTCCATCAGTTCGGCGACCGGGCGGCCGTCGCGGGCGCCCTCGACGACGAAATCGGTGATCAGCGCGATCGCTTCGGGGTGATTGAGCTTGACGCCGCGTTCCAGCCGCTTGCGCGCCACGATCGCCGCCATGGCGATGAGCAGCTTGTCCTTTTCACGCGGCGTCAGGTTCATGCGCTTTCCTGGATTTGGCCTGTATTTGGCTCAGAGTGACCATAATTTGGGCAGACCCGCCCGCCCGTTGAGCAGTTCGACGAGCGGAACCAGCCGCTTGCGCAGCTGATAGCCGTCCTCGGCAAACAGCCTCGCAAGAAGCTTGCCAGATTTTTTGACGCTCCAGGCGCTGGCATCGCCGTCGGCGCCGACGATGTCGCGGGCCGGATCGAGCAAGGCTTCGGCCTGCGGCGAGACCATCAGCAGCGTCGCAGCGGCAATGGCGCCGCCGGCGACCGCCGGGCGGCCAAGTGCCGCCGCGATAGCCGGCCCGATGCGGAAATCCTCGGCATGAACGAGCGCACCATCCTGGCGGACACGCCAACGGTCGTGGAAATGGCCGTGCGCGGCCTCTTCGCCCATGGCGAGGCGGCCGAATATGGTGGCTTCAAGCAGCAATGCCTCGGCGCCTGCGGCAAGCTCGACCTCGAGCGTGCGGGCAAAGGCCGAGCGGTCGAAGACGATGGTTTCCTGGGGCAGCCAGGCGATACGCCCGCCCGCGCCGACGCTGAGCTTCACCCGAACTTCGGCGCGGTCGCTAGCGGCACGATAGATCTTTTCGCAGGCCTGGGTGGTTATCGAGGCGGAGGCACCTGGCCCGACATCGATTTCCCAGCCGAGCCGATCGCCGCCGGTCAGACCGCCGGCGGTGTTGATGAGCACGGCTTCGAGCGGATCGGCCGCAACGGCCGGCATGCGGATTTTGGCCGAGCCGTCCTGATAGAGGCGCAAAAGCCGGGTGCGTCCATCCCTGACGCCGCACGCAAGCCGGGCCGCCCCGGCCGCGCGCTGGGCCGGAAGAGCTGGGATCAAGACATGCTGCAACGTATCCACGGCGCTAACGTTAAGCACTCCCGGCGCTTTGTCGATATGGTGCTTGTTGATATAGCTTGTTGCTTGACAGCGTTTCCGTTTCTATAGAGGGAGCCTCTTTGGAACGGTCATGCTGCGCCTGGCGGGTTTTTGAAGGCGACGGCGATTTCAGTCCAGGCAACAGGGGCGCCAACCAATCGGCACCGCGACGTTATAAAATTGGGGAAGGAATCGAATGGCTGACGAGCTGGCAACGGAAATCATCGCCAAGATCAGGGCACATGCGGAGCCCGGTGGCGAAGAGATCACCACCAATACGGAATTGACCGCGCTTGGCATCCATTCCCTGGAACTGACCGAGATCATCTTCGATCTCGAGGAGCAGTACGGCATCGAGATCGAGATGAACACGGTCGATGCCTGGAGCAATCTCAAGAATGTCGGCGATATGGTTGAGGCTGTCCGCGCGCTGATTGCGAAAAAAGCCTGAGCTGAATGCAAAAGCGCGTCGTCATTACCGGCATCGGCGGCATATGCGGGCTCGGCGCCAATGCGCCTGCAATCTGGAACGAAATGCGGGCCGGCCGATCGGCCATCGGTCAAATCAGCAATCCCGGTTTGCATGATTTGAAGGTCAAGGTCGGCTGCGAAATCAAGACGCTGCCCGACCATGGCATCAGCCACAAGCAGACCGTGTCGATGGACCGCTTCAGCCTTTTGGCGACGATTGCCGCGCGCGAAGCCATGCAGCATGCCGGCCTGACATCGACTGAAGCAACCACCTACCGGATGGGCGCGGTTGTCGGCGTCGGCGTCTGCGGCTGGGAGGCGATCGAGGAGAACTATCGCGCCATCCTGGTCGACGGCAAGAACCGGGCCGGCATCTTCACCGTGCCGAAAGTGATGCCGAGTGCGGCATCCGGCCATGTCAGCATGAATCTCGGCCTGCGCGGGCCGGTGTTCGGCGTCACTTCGGCCTGCTCCTCGTCCAATCACGCCTTTGCCTCGGCGGTCGACCAGATCCGGCTCGGCCGCGCCGATGTCATGGTCGCCGGCGGCACCGACGCGCCGCTGCTTTGGGGCATCCTGAAGGGCTGGGAGGCCCTGCGGGTGCTGGCGCCCGATACCTGCCGGCCGTTCTCGGCCGATCGCCAAGGCCTGTCGCTCGGCGAAGGTGCTGGAATGGCGGTGCTGGAAACGTATGAACACGCCATGGCGCGCGGCGCGACCATTCTGGCCGAATTTGCCGGAGCCGGCCTTTCCGCCGACGCTTCCGATATCGTCGCGCCGACTGTCGAGGGACCGACGGCGGCGATGCGCGCCTGCCTGGCGGACGCCGGGCTCAATCCCGAGGACGTCGACTATCTCAACGCCCACGGCACCGGCACCAAGGCCAACGACCAGATCGAGACGGCGGCAATCAAGCGCGTCTTCGGCGACCATGCCTATAAGCTGTCGGTGTCGTCGACCAAGTCGATGCATGCCCATTGCCTCGGCGCCTCGGGCGGCCTGGAAATGATCGCCTGCGTGATGGCGATCCGCGAAGGCATCGTGCCGCCGACGGCCAATTTCCGGCAGGCCGACCCCGACTGCGATCTCGACATCACGCCGAATGTGGCGCGCGAGCGCAAGGTGCGCGCGGCGATCAGCAACGGTTTTGCCTTTGGCGGCACCAATGCCGTGGTGGCGTTCAAGGCGGTCTGACGGCAAGCGACTGGCCCCTGAGCGACTGGCCCTGCATGACTGCGAAGACGGTGTGTGCACCGTCGGCCGGTTGATCGGCAAAGACGCCGAGGATAATCCTTCGCCACACGCCAGACGGCGCGATACCGCGCCAAATTCCCGACCGGAGCTTTCGATGACCGACCTGTCCGCCTTTCCGATCACCAAGCGCTGGCCGGCCAGCCACCCCGACCGCCTGCAGCTCTATTCCGCGACGACGCCGAATGGGGTGAAAGTCTCGATCGCGCTGGAAGAACTCGGCCTGCCCTACGAGGCGCATCTGGTGGATATCGGCAAGGACCAGAGCTGGACGCCGGAATTCCTGTCACTGAACCCGAACGGCAAGATACCTGCGATCATCGACCCCGACGGGCCGGGCGGCAAGCCGCTCGGCCTCTTCGAATCCGGCGCCATCCTGCTCTACCTCACCGACAAGACCGGCAAGCTGATCCCGGCCGATCCGGCGCGGCGCTACGAGACCATCCAATGGGTGTTCTTCCAGATGGCGGCGATCGGACCGATTTTCGGACAGGTCGGGTTTTTCAATAAATTCGCCGGGCGCGAGATCGCCGACAAGCGGCCGCTGGATCGCTACCGCAATGAATCGCGGCGGCTGATCGGGGTGCTGGAGACGCGGCTGAAGGGTCGAACCTGGATCATGGACGACGACTATACGATCGCCGACATTTCGATGCTGGGCTGGGTGCGCAATCTGATCGGCTTCTACGAGGCGCGAGAACTCGTCGGCTTCGACGACTTCCCCACCGTCGCGGCATGGCTGGAGCGCGGGCTGGCGCGGCCCGCGGTGCAGCGCGGCCTGACCATTCCCGCCAGGAATTGACCTCGGCCGGCCGAAGCAACCAGGTCTATTTCGCCTTGGCCTTGCTTTTCGAGCCGCCCTTGCCGATGACGGACGCAGCGAGCGACGCGGCGCCCCTGGCTGTCGCCGCCACCGCACCAGCGGCGACATTGGCGGTCGCCTTGACCGTGCGCATGGCCCCGCCGGCCATCGAGCCGCGGCTTGCCGGCTTCTTGGGTTTGGCTGTTTTCGCCGCCACCTTCGCCGTCGCGACCGGTTCTACCTTCTTTGGCGCCGCTTTGCCGAAAGCCGGCTTTGCGTCCTTGGACCGCTCGGCGATCGCCGGGCCGGCGCCTGCCTTGGCCTGCGTGGCCTTTGCCTGCCTGGCTTTGGGTTGAGCGGTCTTGCTCTTGGCGGGTGTTTTTGCCTTGGTTGCCATCTGACGGTTCCCTCACGGCGGCACGATTGCCGATGAGGGATAACGACCTGAAAGTCTTAAGGTTCCCGTTCCGAAGTCCAGCGAACTATGCGGGATCGCCAACAACCAGGTCGGCGGACCTGCGACGGCCGAGCACGCGATCGATGTTGGGCATGTCGTTGGAAGCGATCCAGGCGCGGGCGTCTTCGTCGGAGCGGCCATGCTCGTGCCAGCGCACCAGAAGGCGGCGCTCGAGTTCGGCACGCGGCACATCGACAAAGATGGTGAAGTCGAACAGCGGCGCCAGCCGCGACCACGGCTCCTCGTCGAGCAGGAGGTAATTGCCTTCGACCAGGATGAACTTGGTCTCGGCGGCAACGATGGAGGCGGCGGCGCGCGACAATTCCATGCTGCGGTCGAACACCGGAATGGCGATGTCTGGCTCGCCCGAACGGATGCGCTTCAACAGCGTCTCGAAGCCGGCGAAGTCGAAAGTCTCCGGCGCGCCCTTTCTTGGCCGCAGGCCGCGCTGGTCGAGCACGATGTCGTCATAGTGGAAGCCGTCCATCGGCACGACTTCAGCCGCGCCCTCCGGCAGCAGATCATGCAGCCCGGCCGAGAGCGTCGACTTGCCGGCGCCGGGCGGGCCGGCAATGGCGACGATGAAGCGTTTCGCCTTGCCGGCGCGCTTGAAGATGGTGGCGGCGAGATGGGCGATTTCGGACATTGGGCGCTTCCAGTTATGCTTTGCATCTTGTCGGCAGTTCGAGGAAATTTCAAACCGCGATTTGGGCAATCTCACGACATCCGTCACGTCAGCGCCGCCCCTCGTCGCCCTGCCGGTGTCCAGCCGATAGATGGGTAACACTTCTCCCCCTATGCGTCCGCCGCAGCGCCAAGCAGATTGGTTGGCGCGGCGGTGCGGCGGACAAGCTCCATGTGCCGTGTGTCGAGGATGCCGGCAGGCAGGTGAGGGGCAGGGCCAGCGTTCGAAAATCAGCCGGGCTGGCCGATCCGCAGGAAATCGCTGTCGAACCTGACATCGCGGGTCGAACCATCGGCTCCGGTGAGACGCATGTGACCTGAGGCTGTCCCGATAGCGCGCGGCGGCTCGCCGTTTGCCTGCGGCAGCGCGCCGATGACATGGCGGAAGGAGACTTCGCCGCCGAGGGTAAAAGCGGTCGCGACCCCTTCGCGCTTCAGCCAATTGTCGTCGATCGATGCGGCATGGCCGATGGCGGCGCGGCCGTCCTCGATGCCGAGCACGCCGCGATGGCGGCTGCTCCACGGCGCGTAGTCGCGGCCGCCATTGCTGAACCACAGCATGGTGACCGGAAGCTCCGCCGGGTTCTTCAGCACCAGCACCAGATCCAGTTCGGCCCGGCGCGCCAGCGCCGTCCAGCCCGGACCGTCATGATCGGCTTCGACCAGGGTGATGAAATCCTCGCGCTCATCCTCCATGCGGTAGTCGGTGAGATCGAGCGTGCCGCCGCCAGTGGCTGGAAAGCGCGTCAGATCGGTCGAGCGGGCGGGATAGGAAAGCTTGAAGCGGCCGCGGGCCGGATCGGGCTCCAGCGGTGCGTCCAGTGTCCCGGCAAAGCGCTTCGGCGAAAAGGCCAGCCGGCCGCCATCGCGCATCGCCGCCATCGGATGGTGGGCGGCGGAGACCGCGCCGGAACCGCCGGAAAAGACATGCTCCTGATAGAGAAAGGGATGACTGTTGCGGAGCGTGAAGATCTTGTCGACCGTCGCGCCCATCACCGTGCGGCGCAACCGGAAGACGGCCCGCCAGCCGTCGGATGTCGCTTCGCTGGCGGTGACATCCCAGGGGCTGTTGGCCGGCCAGCCATGCAGCGGTGCGGCCTCGATGTCGCTGGCCGAAAACGGTGCGCATAGGAAATCGCCAGACAGCCGCACCGTGCCTTGAGGCAGATCCGGCGGCAGCGTCTCGCCGGCATCGATCCAGGGCGCGCGGTGCAGCGGCTTCAGCTGGCGGCCATCGCTGTCGACCGTCATGTCGGCGATATGGCCGACAGTGAGATCGAGCGTGACCGAAATGCCCTTTGCCTTGATCGTGACCGTATCCATCCGCGCACCTGCTGATTCTGATGGCAGCGAACAAACCCGCTCCGCGAGGGATGCGCAAGCACAGCGACCGGCATTTTGCATCAGGGCGATTTTTACCCTCCCCCTTGTGGGGAGGGTCGGCGAGCGCTCGGAGCGAAGCGGAGATCGATCGACCGGGTGGGGGTAGCGCCCTACGAGGACCCCCACCCCGATCCGCTACGCGGATCGACCCTCCCCACATGGGGGAGGGTGGGCGCCTACTGCCGCTTATACTCGCGCACCGGCGACTTGGTGCCGTCGGTGTAGGTGACCTGCACCGCCATCGATGTCACGTTGTCGGCGACCTTGAAGTAAGGCTGGTAGTCATAAGGAATGGCGTAGGGGTCCTTCTTGTCGCAAGGCGGCAGCTTGATCTCCTTGTCGAGCGCCGTGCCGTTCAGGCTGTAGCGCACCTCCTTGATGCCGCAGCGGAATGACAGCATCTGGGAGAAATAGACCAGGCCATGATTGCCGCTGGCGTCGAAGGCGATCCACGACGTCCAGAACTGGTCGAGGATCTGTTTGTTGCCCTGTTGCAGCGCTGCGTCCGGATCGAAACTTATGTTGAACGGCCCGGTCTCGCGGCCCCTGAGATCGAGATACTTGACCCCGATGGTGGTGGCCGTGGTGCTTTCGGGCAATTCGAAGCTCGGATTGGGCATCGGCTTGCCGGTGCGCTGGTCGTTCATCGCCATCAATCCGGTGTCGGTGAACGGACCTGACACACCCATGCGCCAGGAAATGCCGGTCGCAGCCTCGGGCAGCGAGATGGAGATCGTCCAGCCGGCATTGGAGCGCATCGGCGTCAGCGTCGGGGCAAAGCGCTGCGGGTCGAGCACGTCGCCAAGCGCCGTCAGGCGGGTACGGCTGCGATCGAGCCAGTCGGCGAGCTGCGTCTGGTCGACGAAATATTTGAGCAGCCCGCCTTCCTTTTCATAGGAGACGAACTTGGTCAGCGCCTCGGCCTCGCTGCGCTTGTCGGACAGCGACTGGACGCCGAGGCGATCCTCGGAAAACTCCTGCGCGAGCAGGTAATAGGCCGGTGCGAAATCCGGATTGGCCGCGATGAAGGCGTTGAGCTTGTCGAGACGTTGGGCATCATCGAACTGCAGGATATGGACCAGCTTGATCGACAGCGCCTTGGCCTTGTCGGCCAGGGCGCCGAACACTTCGCGGGCGCCGGCCTTGCCGTCCTGCACGCGCAGCAGGGTGGCGAAGCGTGTGTAGGGATCGACGGCGTCGACGTCGAAACCGGCGAAAGCGAGATAGGAGCGCCGCGCATTCAGCATGTCGCCGGAAAGCTCGTAGACGCGGGCATTGTGATAGAATTCGTCCGGCCGCTTCGGCTCGGCGATCGTCCCGCCCTGCGCGGCCAATGCGGCAAAGCCCTTGGCGATGGTGTCGATCGAGGCGGCGATCTGCTCGGTGGTCGCCTGAAGCTTATCCGCCTGCTCGGCCTGTTTCTGCTGGCCGGCAGCGAGCGTTTCGGTCGTCTGCTTGACCGCCTCTACCGACTTTTGCGTCTGCGCGCCCTGCTCAGCCTGCTGCTGCTGGGTCGACGCAATTTCCTCGGTCTTCTTCGCCACCGCGTCGGTCGATTGCTTGACCTGGTCGACCGCCAGCTTCGTCTCGGTTACCGTTTGCTCGATCCTGGCCACCCTGGCCGAGACGATGCCCATCTGCTGCTGCAACTGGGCGATGGCCGGCACCAGGCCGGCGATCACACCGTTCTGCGAATTGGTCTGCTGCTGCAGGCCATAGACGCCGCCGGCGACGGCGGCAGCGCTGGTGGCAAAGATCAGCGCCGGCAGCGCTTTGGCGGCCAGCACCAGCCGCAGAACGATGGCAATGGCGATGATGGCGGCGGCAACCGAAGCGACCAGCGCGATATAGGCGGCGAACGGCGCCAGCGGATTGAGGATGTCGGAAGCCGCGCCGCCGATGAAAGCGACGCTGCCGGCCCATTTGCCGGTGCGGCTGAGCGAAGCCCTGATAAGAGATGGCGCAGCCGCGCCGATGTCACCGGTCATTGTCAAATCCCCCAAGCAATTGCCGCCTCTATAGCAGCACCGCGACCCCGCAGGCAAAACAGGACAGGAAGCAGGCGATTTCGGGCGGGTGGGCGGATGTCGAGGTTGCCGTTTCAGCGCCGATGATTGGCGAAGCCGAAGCGACATCTGATCTCCCCCCTTGCGGGGGAGATTGGCAGCGTCATCGGCAGCTCCGCCGTTAACCAAATGGACGAACACAATGGGTTAGGCTAGGTTCCGGCCCTCTCAGCAACGCCGGACTTGCCTTGCCAAACTTCCATTTCCGCTCCCTCGTCCAAAAATTTCTCGCAGCCCTCCTGCTGCTCGTCTTCGTGGCCGGCTGCAGCACCACCGCACCGCCCGACAGCGTGCTGGCGGTGCCGGCGCCGCAGGAGAAATATGCCGCCATCGTAATCGATGCCGGCAGTGGCAAGACGCTGTTCGAAGTCAGTTCGAGGGCGCAACGCTATCCGGCGTCGCTGACCAAGATGATGACGCTGTACCTGCTGTTCGAGGCGCTGGAGTCCGGCCGCGTCTCGAAGGAAACGCAGATCCCGGTCTCCGACAATGCCGCCCGGCAGCCGCCGACCAAATTGCGCTTCAAGCGCGGCGAGGGCATCGATGTCGATTCGGCGATCCGGGCGATCGTGGTCAAGTCGGCCAATGACGTGGCGGTGGCGGTGGGCGAATATCTCGGCGGCTCGGAGGACCAGTTCGCCGCCATGATGACGTCCAAGGCGCGCCAGATCGGCATGAGCAGCACCGTCTTCCGCAATGCCTCCGGCCTGCCCGACGATGGCCAGCACACATCGGCGCGCGACATGGCGACGCTCGGCATGGCGCTGCGCGCCCGCTTCCCGCAGCAGTTCCACTATTTCTCCGAAAGCGACTTCATGTTCCGCGGCCGGCTGGTGCGCGGCCACAACGACATGCTCGGCCGGGTGCGCGGCGTCGACGGCATCAAGACCGGCTATATCAGGGCATCCGGTTACAATATCGTCACGTCCTACAATGCCGACGGCCGGCATCTGATCGTGGTGGTGATGGGCGCCGACAGCGCTAGGCAGCGCAACGACCATGTCGAAGCGCTGATCCAGCGCAGTCTTTCGCCGATGCTGGCCGATACCAAGACGCGGCTGATGTTTGCGGGAGACCAGCCGGCAGCGTCGCCGCTTCCCGGCCTGCCGCCGCCTGCATCGTCGCTTCCTGGGCTAGCGCCACCCGGCTTGCCAACTCAATAAACAGCTACCGCACCACCAGCACAGGCGTTTCCGTCAGCGACAGCACTTCGGCCGTCTGGCTGCCTAGCAGCAGGCGGCCGAGACCCCGGCGGCCATGCGAGGCCATGACGATCAGGTCACAGGCCTCGGCGCGGGCGACGTCGAGGATGCCCTCGGCGGGCGTCTTGTTTTCGACGTGCAAGATCTTTGCCGGCACGCCGAGTTCGTCGGCCGAGGCCTTGCACCGGTCCAGCACGTCGGCGGCATAGCGGCGGGCATTTTCCTCATAATTGACCAGTTCGTCGCCGACCGCGACTCCGGCGACAGCTCCGCCCCAGGCGAGGATTGGGAACGGCTCGGAGACATTGACGAAGGTGACGGTGGCCGCAAGGCTGTTGGCCAGCGTCAGCCCGTGGGCAACGCCCTTGCCGGCGAGTTCCGAACCATCGGTGGCGATCAGAATATGTTTGTACATGGCGGCGACCCCTGTTGTGGGGCCATTGCCCCTGGTGGCTTGGCGAGGCGCATCATGGCGCAGCTCTCCCAGGGATATAAGCGCGCCGGCAGGTTGGCCACAGGGCGAGGATGAGGCCAGCAGCCGATGACCATGGCGCCAAGGCGATGGGCGCGCTCGCGATCTCTCGTGGAGGGGCAGGCAATCGCGTCCCCCCACTCCGTCCCGGCTTCGCCGAGCCACCCTCTACCCCCCAAGATGCAGGGCAATCGCATATGGTTCTTCCGAAGAGGACCCCCACCCTAGCCCTTCCATAAAGGGGAGGGAACGCTGCCGCATGCCATCCTTTTTGGCAGCGAACCTAGACG
The DNA here is from genome assembly GCF_040318265.1 of Mesorhizobium sp. M1252. Classification (NCBI taxonomy): domain Bacteria; kingdom Pseudomonadati; phylum Pseudomonadota; class Alphaproteobacteria; order Hyphomicrobiales; family Phyllobacteriaceae; genus Mesorhizobium; species Mesorhizobium sp. M1252. The sequence goes on from NZ_JAMYLX010000002.1 coordinate 626,254, forward strand.
GTTTGCGGAGATCAGCGCCTACCAAGTCTCCCTCCCCTTGTGGGAGGGATTAAGGGTGGGGGTACTCGTAGAGCGCAAACCGAGACGGAGTGGAGGCTGGCGTCGCCGTTGCAGGCTTGGCGCCTGCATCACAAGCGCTTGCACAAGCCCGCAATCGTCACCGAGGCGGTGGCTATGCCGCCTCGCCTTGGCGTATCGTGGGCGCGACAGCAGGAGCCGGCATCATGAGCCCAAAACCATCCGAACAGGCCGCCAATGAAAACGACAGCGGCGGCGAGTATTTCGAGGCGCCGCCCATCGGCGATCATGACGCCGAGCTGGTTGCCGACGAGGCGCTGGAAGCGCCCGATGTGCCGGACTCCGAACCGCATGGCCGCCTGAAGCCGAAGCGAAAGCCGTCGGCGATATCGGGCCGCAAATTCCGCAAGCGTGACCTGGTGCGCATCGACGACCTGCGGCCAAGCCTGGCCGACCGCATCCGCTCCGATCATCCGGACCTGCCGCGCGGAGCCCGCATCAGCCGCGAGGAGCTCGGCCGCTACCGCATGCGCTACATGGAGGAGCTGCTGCAGCAGGAGCATGGCGAATTCTCCGAGCTCGACCGCCAGGTGGTCGAATCGATCGCCAGGCAGGACACGATTTCGGAAAACTCGGAAGAGGAGTTCGAGGAGCACCGCTCGTTCGCCGACCGCGTCTCCGACAACATGGCGGCTTTCGGCGGCAGCTGGTGGTTCCTGATCTCGTTCGGCAGCGTGCTTGCGGTGTGGATCGGCATCAATTTGATCGCGGGCGTGAGCAGCGCCTTCGACCCCTACCCCTTCATCCTGCTCAACCTGCTGCTCTCCTGTATCGCCGCCATCCAGGCGCCGATCATCATGATGAGCCAGAGACGGACGGAGGCCAAGGACCGCCTGCGCTCGTTCAACGACTACCGGGTGAACCTGAAAGCCGAGCTGGAAGTGCGCCATTTGCACGAAAAGCTCGACTATCTGATCTCGCGCCAATGGACGCGGCTGGCCGAAATGCAGCAGATGCAGCTGGACGCGATGCATGAACTGACCGGCGCGAAGAAGGCGAAGCGGGCGCCGCGCAGGGTGCGCAGGCGGGTGGCGAAGGTGGAGGTGGCGGGGTGAGTCCCGGGCTGAGGCTGCAGGGCGGACGCGAACTTGCCAGGCCGCGAAAGGCGGCTTCGAAAATATCGCCACGCCAATTGCCCGTTGAAGCCCGCGCCGGCTTCCGCTAAGAAGCCGTGGCTGGCCGGCCTATCGGCTGGTTCGTTTTCAGGTTCCCTGAAGGCACCCGTAGCTCAGCTGGATAGAGCGCTGCCCTCCGAAGGCAGAGGTCACAGGTTCGAATCCTGTCGGGTGCGCCAATCTACCCAGGTCCATTCCGGACACATAGGTTACGGTTTATATCGGAGACATGGGTAACACTTTTGGCCCGAAGGGGTTTTGGAGTGGTTCGAGCCTGCATGTCTCATCATCGAAGTAGCCCAAATCATAATCCATGAAGGAAGCCAGCCAGATATGGTCCTCGACCTGTTTGATGCCGACGGTCTGGCCGGCAAAGACGAGGCTGAGGTTGATCTTCTTGCGATTGTAGCAGATGCGGCCGCAGGTGGTGACGGTGACGGCCTTGTCGTGAAACGGATAATCGAGATCCGGCAGGCCGGCATAGATGCGCGGTGACGGGGTGTAGCGCTTGGCTGGACAGGCCATGTCGAGCGCCTGATGTGGGCGTTCTGAGTTGAACTCATTGATGAAGTCATCGAACCTGGCCTGCTGCTGCAGGAAATTGGCGCCAGCCGGTTTGGTGGTTTCCTTCTTGAGAGTCAGGTGCATGCGCTCATGGCGCCCGTTCTGCTGCGGACAGCCCGGCTGGATGCGCTCGATGTCGATGCCCAGGCGCAGCCACCAGACCGACAGTTTGCTGAGATTGAACAGCGCGTTTGGGCTGGCAAAGGGAACGCCATTGTCGGTCCTGATGGCGCTGGGCAGGCCGAACTCTTTGAAAACGCTCTCGAACACCGTGAAGGCATAGGCTTCCTTGGTAGTCG